>NZ_JAPYKK010000006.1 GCF_029623395.1 Sphingomonas echinoides | reverse complement strand
GCGGTTCGCGCTGACCTATCCCGACCGGGTCGAGCGCATGGTGCTGGTCAACCCGCTCGGCCTCAACGACACGCTGGCGCAGGGCGTGCCCTATACCGATCTCGGCGCGCTCCGGCAGGAAGAAGCCAAGACCAGCGCCACGTCGATCAAGGCGTATCAATTGCGCAATTACTATCACGGCACGTGGCGCCCGGCCTACGACCGCTGGGTCGCGATGCTAGCGGGGCAATATGCGAGCGCCGACGGCGACACCGTGCGCGACGCGCAGGCGCGCCTGTCGGACATGATCGAGACGCAGCCGGTCGCCGCCGAGCTCGGCCGGATCACGGTGCCGGTCACGCTCCTCATCGGCCAGCGCGATCTCACCGCCTTCCGCGCCAACACCGCGCCCCCGGTGCTCCGCGACCGGATCCAGACCGTCCCGCAGGCCGCGGAGGACGCGGTCAAGCGCTTCCCCCACGCCCGGCTGATCCGCATCCCCGACGCGGGCCATGCCCCGCAAGTCGAGGACCCGGCCGGGTTCAACGCAACGTTGCTGGCCGAACTGCGCTAGACCGCGCCGGGCAGGACCTTCCAATAGGTCGCATAGCGATCATGCGCGACGCGGTGATACGGGACCAGCCGCACCGCGCTCTGGTTTCCGGAAGCGATCGTGAATTCGAGCGGCGCTGCGCCGGGACGAACCTTCCCGGCGATCGTGCCGGCATCGCCCGTCAGCATCGGCGGGGTAAACGGCGTGGCATTATACTCGCCATACTTGCGTTCGCTGACGATGATGTCCGCGTCCTTCGCCAGCCCCTTGGTCCCGAACACCCCGGCCAGCACGATCGGCCCATAGGTGAACGCCACCACGTCCGGCGCAGCGGGCGCATGGTCGGTCGCGACCTCCATCGCGAGCCGCAGTTCGACGGTATCCCCATCGCGCCACGTCCGCGCGAGCTTGACGTAGCTGCCCGCCGCATTCGACCGGACGGTCTCCACGCCGTTGACCAGCACGGTCGCGGTCCGGCTCCAGCGCGGATGGCGCAATTGCAGCGTCAGCTCGGTCGGCCGCCGCAGCGACCAACGCAGCGTCGTCGTCGGCGAATCCGGGAAGGTCGTCACCTGCCGCAACACCGCCCCCTTGTCGCGCCACGTCACCGAGGACGGCACGAACAGGTTCACGTACAGCGACCGATCGTCGTGGAAGTAGATCGAGTCGCGATGTTTGACGTGGTTTTCCATGCCGGTGCCGGTGCAGCACCAGAAGGAATCGACCGGCGTGTGGTACAGCTTCATGTACCCGGGCCGCGCGCCCTGAAAATAGGTCACCATCCCCGAATCCGGGTCCTGCGACGCGAGGATGCCGTTGTAGAGCGTCCGCTCGTAATAATCGGCATAGTCGGCCTGCGGGTCCTGCAGGAACAGCGCGCGGGTCAGCTTGAGCATGTTGTGCTGGCAGCACGTCTCCGACCCCTTGGCCGAAAAGACATGCTGCTCGAAGTCCGCCATCGGGAAGAAATGCTCGTTGTCGCCATGCCCGCCGGTCGCGAACGAGCGGGTCAGCGCGACCGTCTTCCAGAAGAAGGCGGCGGCATCGCGATATTGCGGGTTGCCGGTCGCCTCATAGACACGCTGGAAGCCGATGATCTTGGGCACCTGCGTGTTGGCGTGCAGCCCGTCGAGCCGGTCGCGCCCCGCCGCAAGCGGCTCGAGGATCGCCTTGTGCGAGAAGCGCTCGGCCATCTCGCGATAAGAAGCGTTGCCGGTCATCAGATACAGGTCGGCGAACGTCTCGTTCATCCCGCCATGTTCGGTATCGAGCATCGTCTCGAACTGCGCGGGCGTCAGCGGGCGCGTCGCCACCACCGCCCAGTCGGCCATCCGGATCAGGACCGCCTTCGACGCGGTGCTGTCCGCAAGCAACGTCGCATCGCGCAGGCCCGCATAGACCTTGTGCAGCGTGTACCACGGCACGCCGGTGATCTTGTCCCCGCGCAGATGCGCCGCGACCAGCGCCGCGCCATCGGGGAACGCGCAGACCAGCCCCGTCTTGGCGGCATCCTGGCACGCCGCGAGTTCGCCCGCGATATAGTCGATCCGCTGCTTGAACTGCGGCTCGCGGGTCGAGCGATAGGCCAGCGCGCACGCCGACAGATAATGGCCGAGCGTATGCCCATGGCAGTTGATCTCCGCCCACTGCGCCTCGGACTCCCACCCGCCATAGACCGGCGCCTTGGGCTTCAACCCCGCGTTGACGCGGAAGTTGTGGAGCATCCGGTCCGGGCTGAGGCTGAGCAGATACGCAACGGTCTTGCGCTGCGCGTGCAGGAACGGCCCTTCGGACAGCTCGACATCGGCAAGATCGAACGGCTGCAGCGCAGCCTTGGGGCGCGCCCCCGCCGCGACCACCGGCGCGGCGAACAGCGCGGTCGGGCTCCCCGCCGCCAGTCCCGCGAGCAGCCCGCCCGCGCCCGTGCTCGCAAGGAAGCTGCGGCGCGTGTTGCCGCCACGGCGGGTCGTGTTCGTCATGGTACCACTCCTAAAATCGCGCCGCATTCACTGCGGCGTCCTTAACCTTCATGCGCGCCGCACCGCGATCACGCCGACCGATCGCCCCGATATCCGAGCGTATCCGAAATCCGCCCGACCGCCGCATGCAGCATCGCGCGCGCGGCCTCGGCGTCGACCTTCTGCGATCCGTCGATCAATTCCAGGAACGGAATCGTCAGCGCCGCCACGACGGTGCCGTCGAACCCGAACACCGGGCAGCTGATGTCGGTCACGCCATGCGTGATCGGGCTTTGCCGCCGATCATAGCCGCGCGTCCGGATGACTTCCAGTTGCGCCGCCAGCCGCGCGCGGTCGATCGGCTCGGCACGGTCCTGCGCCGCCGCCGCGAGGATCTGGTCGGCGCGCATGTCGCTTGAAAACGCGAGCAGCACCTGCCCCGAACAGCTGTTGAGAATGTCGATCTTCGCGCCGACCCGCAGCGAAAAACCGCGGATCCCGGGTTGCTGCTCGCACGCGATGACCAGCCCCGCCCCCGCGTTCGGCACGACGAGATGGCACGATTGCCCCGCATCCTGCGCCAGCCCCTGCATCTGCGGCAACGCCGCGCGCGTCACGTCCTGCGCGGGCGTCGCGCGATAGGCGACCTCGAGCAGCTTGTAGGTGACGGTGTAGCGATCGGTCCGTGCGGACTTCTTGAGATAGCCCAGCCGCTCCATCACGATGATGATGCGGAACAGCTCCCCGACCGACCGCCCCAGCAACGTCGCCATCTCGCTGACCAGCGCGCCCTCGGGATGCTGGCCGAGCAGCTCGATGACCTCGAACGCCTTTTCGATCGCGGGTGCGGTATAGGTGCCTTGCGGGCCGCTCTGTTTCATCAGTCCCCTATCATGCTCTTGCGCGGGCCGGGTCAGGACCAGCGCCGCGAATACCGACCCGCTGCGGACAGCTTGGCCGTGAAGTCCTCTTTGCCAGCCCGCACCGTCACCGTCGATCCCGCAGGGCCGCGGATCGTCAGCGCTTGCGGCCGACCCTCGCGCCATTGCAGATCGACCCGCAAGTCGCCCCGCGCGCGAAACCCGCTGATCGCGCCGGTCGGCCACGCCCCGGGCAACGCCGGGAGCAGATGCAGCGTATCGCCCCACGACTGAACGAGCATCTCCAGGATTCCCGCGGTCCCGCCGAAATTGCCGTCGATCTGGAACGGCGGATGCGCATCGAACATGTTGGGGTAGGTGCGCTTGGGCCCGAGCAATCCGTTGAGCACGTCATGCGCGTGATCCCCTTCCCCCATGCGCGCCCACAGGCACACCCGCCACGCGGTCGCCCACCCGGTTGAGAGATCGCCGCGCCGTCGCAAGCTGACCTTGGCCGCTTCGATCAGCTCGGGCGTATCGCGCAGGTTGATCTGCCCGCTGGGATACACCGCGTAGAGATGCGAGACGTGGCGATGCTGCGGATCGGGCGCCTGCGCGTCCCAATCCTCGAGCCATTCCTGCAACTGGCCCTGCGCGCCGATCCGGTCGGGCGCGATCTTCGCGCGCGCGGCTTCCACCGTTTCGAGCCAGGCGGCATCCCGCCCCATACGCTTCCCCGCCACGACCGTATTGGCGAACAGGTCGCGGATGATCTGGCGGTCCATCGCCGGACCGACGCACAGCGACGATCCGAACGGATGCAAATTTTCCGGAGACACCGACGGCGAAGTGACGAGGCCGCGCCCCTTGGGATCCTCGATCAGCGTATCGAGGAAGAAACGCGTCGCCCCCACCATCAACGGATACAGCCGTCCCAGCACCGCAGCGCTGCGGTTGTGGTCCCAGTGGCTGAACAGCGTGTTGCACAACCACGCCCCGCCGCACGGCCACAGTCCCCACAACGGCCCGTCGATCGGCGCGGTCGCGCGCCACAGGTCGGTGTTGTGATGCGCCACCCAGCCGCCCGCGCCGTACATCGCCCGCGCGGTGCGCGCGCCCGAAACGGCGAGCTCCTCCGTCATCCGCAACAACGGCTCGACGCACAGCCCGAGTCCGGCGGGATCGGCGGGCCAGTAGTTCATCTCGGTATTGATGTTGATCGTGTATTTGCTCCCCCACGGCGGGGTGGTGCCTTCGTTCCAGATCCCCTGGAGGTTCGCCGGCTGCGTCCCCGGTCGCGACGAGGCGATCAGCAGATAGCGCGCATAGCGCACATACAGCGCGGCAAGCCCCGGATCGCGCCCGCTCTCCCCCGCCGCGATCCGCCGATCGGTCGGCAGCGCGGCGGCGGCGGCGTTGGTGCCGAGGTCGATCGTCATGCCCCCGTACAGCGCGGCATGGTCGGCGACATGCGCGCGCCGCAAGGCCGCATAGGATTTGCCCGCGGCGGCCTTGGCGGCCGACCGCACGATCGCGACCGGGTCCGCGCCCTGGTCTCCCAACCCGACGTAGCTCGTCGCCGCCGCGATCAGCAGGGTGACCTGCCGCGCGCCCCGCACCGACAGGCCGTCGGCCCCGCTCGTAATCCGCCCGTCACCCACCGCGACGACGTGCATCGCATAGCGCAACCCCGCCGGGATCCCGTTGGCGGCTTCGTTCCGCCCGGTGACGAGCATCGCGGTCGCGCCATCGGCCGCGACCGTGACGCCGGGCCGCGCAGGGCCAGCGGTCTCGTGCTGCAACCAGTCGACCGTCGTGGCCGCAGGCGGCGCCGCGCCTTCGACATACTGCTCACGCGGGATCGCCACCGCGTGCGGCGCGCGATGCGTGACATCGAAGTCGAGCGTCCCGCCCTGCGCAGTCAGCCGCACGACGATCACCTGATCGGGGGCCGAGGCGAACACCTCGCGCGTCTGCGCGACACCACCGCCGCCATAGCGCGTCGTGGCGACACCCGAGGCGAGATCGAGGTCACGTCGATAGTCCGCCGGTTGCGCGGCACCCGCGAACGTCACCAGCAGATCGCCCAGCGAACCGTACGGCATTTGCGACAGCGGCTTCGCCATCATCTTCGCCGACGCGAGATCGGTCGCTTCCTTATACCGCCCCTCCGCAAGCAACGCGCGGACGCGCGGCAACGCGGCCAAAGCGTCCGGGTTGTTCGGGTCATAAGGCGACCCCGCCCACAAGGTGTCACTGTTGAGCTGGAGTCGTTCCTGCGCGACGCGGCCGAACACCATCGCGCCGAGCCGTCCGTTGCCCACCGGCAACGCCTCGGTCCACGCCTGCGCCGGCTGACGATACCACAATTGATGGTCGGTGGCGGGCGCGGTCGTTTCCGCCGCCGACAGCGTGGGAAGCGCGCCCAGCGCAATCCCGCTGACCAGCGTTTCGCGACGCGTCAGCCCCTTCATCCCGTTGCGACGACGCATCCTCTTCTCCTCGGCTTCCGCGATACCGCCCGAGGCGACGCGCTGTTGCGCCAATCGTCTATCACAATGCCGAATGAGTCCAGCTAGATTGCATATATGATCGCTTGCTTGCATATACGGCACGAACCATTGGGCTCGCCCCTGCAGACCCTGCCCGTGAGGATCGGAAAATGAAAACCGTTGTGTGTCGCGAACCGTTCAGCCTCGCGATCGAGGATCGTCCCGCTCCGTTGCCGCGCGCCGGCGAAGTTCTCGTCCGGATTCGCCGGGTCGGACTGTGCGGGACGGATTATCATATCTACGCCGGGCGGCATCCGTTCCTCGCCTACCCGCGCGTGATGGGCCATGAACTGTCGGGCACGGTCGAACAGGCGCCCGAAGGCTCCGCGTTCCGATCGGGGCAGATCGTCGCGATCAACCCGTATCTCGCGTGCGGCACGTGCATCGCCTGCCGCAACGGCAAGCCCAACGCCTGTGTCAACATCAGCGTGCTCGGGGTTCATTCGGACGGCGGGATGGCGGAGCTGCTCGCCGTCCCCGAAAGCGCGGTCCTCGACGCGGGCGCGCTGACGCTCGAACAGGCGGCGATGATCGAATTTCTCGCGATCGGCGCGCATGCCGTCGCGCGCGCGGAGGTCCCGTCGGGCGCGCGCGTGCTGGTGGTGGGCGCCGGACCGATCGGCGTCGGCACCGGTCTGTTCGCGCGCTTCAACGGCGCGCACGTCACGCTCGCGGATACGCGCCCGACCCGGCTCGCCTTCGCGCGCGCCAACCTCGGGTTCGAAACCACGGTCGAGGCCGGCCCCGCCATGGCCGCCACGCTCGCCGAGCTGACCGGCGGCGAAATGTTCGATGCGGTGTTCGACGCGACCGGATCGCTCGCCGCGATGGCCGCCAGCCTCGCCTATGTCGCGCACGGCGGCAAGCTGATCCTGGTCGGCGTCGCCCCCGGCGATCTGGTCTTCGCCGACCCCGAATTCCACAAGCGCGAGACGACGCTGATCGCCAGCCGCAACGCGCTCTCCGCCGATTTCGAGCGCGTCAAACAGGCGATCCTCAGCGGCCGCATCCCGACCGACGCGCTCCACACCCACAGCCTCGACGCGGACGAGATCCCGACGCGGATGCCCGAGCTGATCGCAGAGGCGGACCATGTGCTGAAGGCGATCGCGCGGTTTTGAGCGGGGGTTCGCGCCGAACGATGCCGTTCAAGACAAGCGCGTGCCGAGCAATTGCGGATTGTCGCGCATTCGCGTGACACCGTCGCGCACGCGCGAGGGTGTCACGCGCAAATCTTACCCAACGGCGCGTGGAAGTGTAAGGAATGTTTACACATACCTAATTCCTGGACACAAAAGTTCAGGGAATCCCAAAATGGCACGAATCATGCGGAGATCACGAGAGCAACAACGGAGTGATCTCGATGAGGAACATTACGCGTCGACTCTCAAACTTTCTCATTCATTGCGTGGCGTTAACCGGGATTGCCACGTGCGCCAGTGCAGCGGGCGCCGCTACAATCGTTTCTTATAATTCTCTGAATTCGTTCAATGCTGCAGTGGGGGTCACCCAATTGGAGACATTCGAATCAAGTTCGGGCAGCACGACGATCACAACACCTACCTTCGCCTTGACTTCGACTGACAGTAGAGTCTTCGTCAATACGTCCAATATATTCGGGAGCGGTCGGTTTATCGGCGCGAACGGGCTTTCCCCGACAACGACGAGTGTCTCTCTATCGTTCGCGCAACCCATTTATGCTTTAGGCTTTCGATACACGTCGGGGTCTATGGGTTCGTTGGTTCTAACCGGTGCAGGCACGGTCACGGGTGTACCAATCAGTGGGTTTCCAAACCTGGGGTTCTTTGGCGTGCTCTCTGATACCCCTTTCAGCTCAGCTGTTTTTCGGGTTCAGAATGACGGCCTCGAATTCGACAACGTCATGACGCAGGCGGCTGGAGCCGTTCCGGAACCTACGACCTGGGCTTTGATGTTGACGGGCTTCGGCATCATCGGTTTCGCCGTTCGTCGTCGCCCGCGGCTCAAGGCAACTGTCACCTACGCTTAATCTCGAGACGAATGAAAAGAGCCGCGGGCCGGAAGGCCGGCGGCTCTTCGCTGGGTCCCCAGGTGAATGGTAGCCACGGTGCGAAAAGCGGGCAGACCGTTACCCACCACAGATTGCCGTTCCGGCTCTGTGCCGGCGTCCATCGCGCCCGAACGCCGATCGGCAGCTATCGGGCGGGAAAGCTGACAGTCTGCAAGCGGCCACAACGCAACAGTGGCGATGGGAAAAGCGGACGCCCGAAAGCGGTCGGTCTCAAACGCTCAAATTGGCCTTTACGGTCGGTGAAGCGATAACTGAAAGTGGACCGGCTACAAACGCTTACGGGAGGGAGGTGGCTGACCTTTTCGCCTCTCGCCGCACGATAAGCATCACCTGCCGCGCCGGACCATCGACGACACTGGTTCCTTTGAGAAAGAAGCCGGTGCCGAGTAAACCGTCGCTTGCTCCTACAGGCACATAACCGCTGGCGATCGGGGCATTCCCGGAAGCGAGGCGACCTATGTTCAGGGTACCTGGGGCCGCCCTGGATTTTAGCGCGGTGCCGTCAGCCATGATGCTATTTTGCCCGGCTCCTCTAACGCCTGACCCGCCCATGGCTTGTTTCCAAGCCGCGTCACTGAGCCGAACCGCACCAGAATATCCGAAATCGACAAGCAGCCTGACCTTATGGCCGTTGATAGCGGCTTCGATCTGGTTACCTGTCAGCAGAGGGAGTCTGACCACGTCCGGGCCGTCGAGTTTAATCGACCCGCTCGACACCAGCGATAATTGCTTCCTGTCGGGCTGTATCATCACAGCCATAACATTGGTGGCGTCGACCCCCAACACCGCATCCACCTGCCTTCCAAGTGCCTGTGACATTGGACGCAGGTCGAAAGAGACCAGCTCTCCCGTCATCGTGAACGCGTGCGGGACATCAAGGACGGTAGGACCTATCCTGAACGTCGCTATCCGGGTAGTCCCGGTCAAGGCGTCGCCCATGGGTTCACCGATGGGAATGCCAGCCTGCCGAGCGAAGGTGGTATCGACGATCGTTCGCCCCGTCCCGTTGTCCAGGAGGATTGTCGCGGGCCTTCCATTCAACCGCCCTTGGAAGAGAATGAGGCCTTTCACGATCTCCATGCTTTGCGGTGCCCAATCGCGTCCTGCGACAAGACGGATGATGGGCCGCTTGTTCTGTTCCTGCGCGGTCGGGAGATTAAGAATAGGACTAGGCGGCGTTGACTGCCATGCACGCGCCGGCCCGCTGGTGAGCAAAAGCATCAGCAGAAGCCTCCCGTAAGGGGAACTGCGGGACTTAGCCAAAAACATGCCAAGCAGTATCAATCCCTTCGTCCGCTATAGCAATAGCTTCGCTCAAAAGCGGACCGTCACTTCACCACCACATTGCGACGTTCCGCCACTATGAACGCGACCACCGTTCCCAAAAGCTGATCGGCAGCTTGCGGGCGAACACAGATGGTTTTGCAGAGGCCATGTTTACGCCGGAAACGACCTGCGGAAGGCACCCCCATGCACCGGTCACGCCCGCGCGATCGGTTGCCAAGCCCCCCAATCGCGCTATTACTCCTACTAATGACACCGCGCCGACATCGCGCGAACCACACCCAGGGGAGAGACGTATGAAATGGTGTTGGCTCGCAAGCGTCGCCCTCGCCCTTCCCTTCGCGGCCCCCCTCGACGCGGCCCCGCAACAGCCGCGCTCCGCCGCCACCTGGACCGCCGACAACGGCAACGGCACCTACACCAACCCCTTGTTCTTCGATGAATTCTCCGATCCCGACATGATCCGGGTCGGCGACGATTTCTACCTCACCGGCACCACCATGCACGCGATGCCGGGCCTGCCGATCCTCCATTCGCGCGATCTGGTGAACTGGGATTTCGTCACCTACGCGCTCGATACGCTCGATCTGGGCTCCGCCTATCGGCTCGAAAAGGGCGAGAACGTCTATGGCCGCGGGATCTGGGCGCCGAGCTTCCGCTATCACGCGGGCACCTTCTACATCTTCAGCAACGTCAACGGGCAGACGACCCAGATGCTGACCGCGCCCGCCCCGCGCGGGCCGTGGAAGCGCACGCCGATGAAGCGCAGTTTCCACGATCTGTCGGTGCTGTTCGACGACGACGGCAAGACCTACGTCATCTGGGGCTATCAGGAGATCCACCTCGCGCAGCTCGACGCGACCCTGACCGACATCGTCCCCGGCAGCGAACGGATCATCATCCCCAAGGGCAGCGGGATGGGTGAAGGCTCGCACTTCTTCAAGATGAACGGCAAATACTTCATCACCAGCGCCGAATATGCCGGGCCGTTCCGGATGCCCGCCGCGCGGTCCAGTTCGCCGCTCGGGCCGTATGAGATCAACCCGTCGATTAGTCAGTGGGAGGATTTCGGCGAGCTGCAGGGCTACCGCGTCAAGGATGCGCGCGCCGATCCGCTGGTGCTGACGCCCCCCAACCCCAAGGCGCGCGGCGGCCTGTCGCTGCACCAGGGCGGAGTCATTCAGACGCCCAAAGGCGACACCTGGGGCTGGTCGATGTTCGAGGGCAATTCGGTCGGGCGGCTGACCGCGCTGTCGCCGGTGACGTGGAAGGACGGCTGGCCGTATTTCGGGCTCCCCGGCAATCTCGGCCGGACCCCGCGCACCTGGATCAAGCCTGACTTGCCCCAGACCCCCGATCGTGCGCCCTACGTGCGGAGCGACCCGTTCGACGGCCCCGGGTTGCGGCCCGTCTGGCAATGGAACCACGTCCCCGTTCCCGCCGCCTGGTCGCTGAGCGAACGCAAGGGCGCGTTGCGGCTCCACGCGCTCCCCGCGACCGGCTTCCTGCAAGCGCGCAATACGCTCACCCAACGCGCGATCGGTCCGCAATCTTCACCGACCGTCGAACTCGACGCGAGCGGACTCAAGGTCGGCGATGTCGCCGGGCTCGGGCTGCTCAACCGACCGTATAGCTGGTTCGGGGTGCGGCGCGACGAAAGCGCGCTATTCCTGGTGCAAACCGACGAAATCGGCGGCGAAAAGGCACGGGTTCGGCTCGAAACCGGCCACATATGGCTGCGAACCGACGCCGATTTCACGACCGAAACCGCGCGCTACAGCTATTCGCTCGATGGCCGCAGCTTCACGCCGATCGGCGCTCCCGTACAGATGGCGTTTCAGTTGATCACTTTCCAGGGGGTCCGCTACGGTCTGTTTGCCTATCATCAGGGGGGCACCCCCGGCGGCCAAGCCGACTTCCTGTCCTACACCCTCGCCGAACGCCGTTCCGAGAGTCGCCCCGCAATCCCTTATAATCGCACGGTTCGTTTCATGCCGGTGGGGACCAGGGAGACGCCTGCGCTGTTGCAGGGCGGCGTCCGCGTGGTCGATCACGGGCTCGGGCGCGTCGGTCTGGAACAGGGCAACCGCGCGTTGACGGCGCTTCCGGACGGCAGCGTAGCGTGGCAACCCAAACGCGCCGACCGCGACCCGACGCAAAGTTTCCAATGGATGGAAAGCCTTAGCGGCGGCGCGCTGCTGATGGCCTTATCGACCAACCGCTACCTCCACCAGACCGACACCGGCACGCTCCGCGCCGACAGCCCCGGCGCAACCGCGGACAACGCGGACCGAAGCCGCTGGAATGTCCGGTAATTTCGGCTTCCCGGGTCATTGCCCGCCAGCGTAGAGGCCAACGGATTCGAACAGCACCGTCAACGCCGCGCGCTCGTCGGCCGAAAGCTCGGGGCGCCACACCTCGAACAGCAGAACGACCCGCGTCGTGTCCGCTCGATTCCACGCTTCATGCTCGATAGAATCGTCGAAAATCATGAGCTTGCCGCGTTCCACGGGTCTGACGTCATTGCCCACGCGCAACGTGCAGCCCGCCGGAACGATCAGCGGCAAATGGCAGATCAGCCGCGTGTTGAGCATCCCGCTATGCGGCGGAATGTGCGTATCCGGCTGTAAAACCGAGAAAAGCGCCATCGGAGACCGCGCGGCAATCACGGGCATCGGCACCCGCGCCAACGCCGCCATCGTACGCGGAAATCGCTCCTCCGCGCGTGGCACCGGATCGCCGTTCTCGAACAAATGGAACGCACTCCACCGCGGATCGTCGAGCAGCGCATGGCCGCGGCTGGCGCGCGTCGGGTCGGCACGCACATAGGGCGACAGGCCGGCCCCTTCGTCCAGGAACGCGCGAAGTTCCGCTTCAATTTCATCGGTTTCCGCCATCAGACCGGCCGCCCAATCGAATTCCACCGGCGGGAAGAACTGGCGATGCGGCAAGCCCGGAAAGAAGAAGTTCGTCGGGCTCTGGAAGTACAACTGCTTCTCCCCGAGCAAGAGCGCGACCGCCTCCTCGAAACGCGCGCTTGCCGGATGCGCCGCCATTGTGGCTCGAAGATGTGTCGCAAAGCGCTCGGCCATCCGCGCCAGCTTCGTTTGTGCTTGGCTTATCAAAGCTTTGGTCGCGGGATCCGCAACCTGTGCTCCTTGCCCCTGCGAAACGGCCAACTGATAATAAGACGTCGCCGCACGGTCATCCGCGGCGCGATCTCCCTTCAGGATCAACGCAGCAACGTTGCGCGGCTCCATTGCAAGGACATGATCAAGTGCCTGATCGACAAGGTCTTCGGCACCGGTCGCGATCCGCGCCTGCGCCAGAAGCAGCCACAAAGCGGGGGTCGCCACCCCCGCCGCCGCAACATCCTCGAACAAAGCGCGGGCGGTCGCGACATCGCCCCGCTGCCATGCGGCCCACCCCGCCTGAGCGGTCGCGCGCTGATCGTCCCGTGCCATTCCTGGCAGCGTACACCGATATTAGCCAGTGTCACTGTCGCGTTTCATGTGCAGCTACATGTATCGACTCAATGTTTTGCCAAGGCGCGTTTGAGGCGATGTCGTAACGCTTTCAAAGAAGGACCGCGACGTTCCTGGCGCGGCCCCGCTCTCGCTCACTTGATGTCGAGCATCACGATCGCCTTGGCCGGGATCGCGACCGTCAGCACCCCGCCCTGCAACGTCGCACCGGTGAAGGCGACCGGCTTGACCGTTTCCGGCGCATCGAACGTGTTGTGCGCATCGATCGCGGTTCCCGTCAGGATCCGCCCCGACACGGTCGCACCCGGCACGCCGTCGAGCTTGACGCTCACCGTCGTGGCGCGATTGGGATCGACGTTGGTCAGCCCAACGTGCACCGCGCCGTCCAACCCGCGCACCGCGCTCGCGCTGACCGCCTTCATCGTCCATTCGTTCTTGTTGTAATAATGCGACTGGACGTCGATCGGCAGGACGGTGCCGTCCTGATAGTCCTTGTACAGATCGAACACCCAATAGGTCGGGGTCTTCACCATCCGCGCGCCGTCGGTCAGCAGCATCGCTTGGAGCACGTTGACCATCTGCGCGATGTTGGCGCCGCGCACACGATCGGCATGCCGTGCGAAGATGTCGAGGTTGAGGCTCGCCACCATCGCGTCGCGCAGGCTGTTCTGCTGGTACAGGAAGCCCGGGTTGGTGCCCGGCTCGACGTCGTACCACGTACCCCATTCGTCGATCAGCAGCGCGACGCGCTTGGCCGGATCATATTTGTCCATCACCTTGGAATGGCCGACGATCAGCGCATCCATCCGCAGCGTCTTGGAAAGCGTGCGCGCCCACCCGTCTTCGTCGAACCCGGTCGCGGCGCCCTTCTTCTTCCAGTCATAGGGAATGGTGTAATAATGCGCGCCGATCCCGTCGATCTGGTCGCCCGCCTTGCGCATCATCGTCTCGGTCCAGACGTAATCGTCGACGTTCGCGCCGCTCGCGATCTTGAGCAGCTTCTGGCCCTCAGGCACCTTCAAGAAGGTCGAATAGCGCCGCGTGACGTCCGCGCCATAGTCCGGGAGCATGTTGCCGCCGCAGCCCCACAGCTCGTTGCCGATGCCGAACATCGTCAGCTTCCACGGCTCCTTGCGACCGTTCGCGCGACGCTGGTTGGCGATCGTCGATGCGGTCGGCGAAGTCATGTACTCGACCCATTCCGCCATTTCCTGCGGCGAGGCGGTACCGACGTTGCCCGAGACGTAGCTTTCCGCGCCGACCAGCTCGGCATAATTCATGAACTCGTGCGTTCCGAACGCATTGTCCTCGGTCACGCCGCCCCAGTTGGTGTTGACCTTGACCGGGCGCTTGCCGCGCGGGCCGATCCCTTCCCGCCAGTGATATTCGTCGGCGAAGCAACCGCCGGGCCAGCGGATCAACGGAACCTTGATCGCCTTCAATGCGGCGATCACGTCGCTGCGATAGCCCTGGACGTTGGGGATCTTGCTGTTGGTGCCGACCCAGATGCCCGAATAGATGCCCTTGCCGAGATGCTCGGCGAACTGGCCGAACAGGCGCTTGTCATATTTGGGACCGGGGCGGTCGCCGTGGACGGTGACGGTATCGGTGGTTTCGGGCGCCGCCTGCGCGAACGCGGGCAGGCTCGCGCCCAGCAGCAACGCCGCGATCGTCATTCCGGCAAAACGTTTGATCATCGATAAGCTCCTTGAATACCGTAGCGACCGTCGGCCGCAGGAAGAGTGCGGGTCATTCCCCGGTCGTGGCCGTGGCGGGGAGCGCCTTGTCGGGCGTCGTGCCCGCGCCGGTGAACGGCGCGAGGCGGAAGCTGACACGGGTCGGTGCGAGCGGTACGCGATACTTGGGCAGCGGCTTGCCGAGCTCGCTCCATTGCGTATCCCCGCCGACGCCCCATTGCGCGCCATCGACCAGCAACGTCACCTGCCCGTGCGGGACGACATCGGTCGACTTCCACGTGCCGGGCGTATGCCGGTCGAGATCGGCGTAAGGGAAAGCCAACGCGTTGATCATCAACGGTTTGTCGCCGCTGACGCGCAGGCCGTGCCCTGCCCCGCTCAACTCCATCCAGCGGACGTCGACCTTGTTGCCGGTTTCCTGCGGGCGGATGTAGTCGTGGTTCTGCTCGGCGATCGCGCCGCGCCACAGGCCGATCGGCGCGGACGTCTTGCGGTCGACATAGCTTTCGTGCGGCCCGCGGCCATACCACTCCGCCGTCGTGATGGCGGTCGGCATCGCGAAGGCCAGACCGACGCGGAACGGTGGCGGCAGATCCTGCTTGAGCGGGGTCAGATCGCCCTGCACCGCGACCGCGCCATCGCCGGTCATCGTGTACAGCGTGGTAAAGGTCGCCGCGCCGTCACCCAGCGCATACTCAACGCGGATCCCGGCGGCGCCGTCAGCCCCCGAGACGCGCGTCACGCTGCGGACGGTGCGCGTCTCGCTCATCGTCTTCCACACCGCGAGTTGCTTGGCGGTGCCGATGCCGATGTCGTTGTCCGTCAGCGCACGCCAGAAATGCGGTGCGCCGCCAGTCGCGAGCGTGACGTCGCCCTGCGCATAGCGCCGCACCAGCCCGGTCTTGCGATCGATCGCCAGCGTCGCGCCGCCCGCGCTGAGCGTCAGCGCGCCGTCCCGATCCGTCGTGGCGACGGACCCGCGCGCAGGCACGACCGCCTGTACGGGCGCCGGGCCGGTTGCGAACTGTTCCCAGCTCACCACATAGCCTGCGGGCACCAGCGGCACCGCGCCAGCTTCGGCGCGCGCGCGCACCGTTACGAAATATTCGGACCTCGATTTGCGCGGGATCGTGCCGATCGGGAGCGTCACCGTCTCGGTTCCGTGCGCCGCGGTCTTCATCGAGGGGAGCGCGCCCTTGGCGATCGCGACACCGTCTTCCTGCATTTCCCAGTCGAAGCCGAAGCCCGTCAGGTCGCGGAAATCATGCCGGTTGCGCACCGTCACGCGTCCGGTCGCTGGGTCGAACCCCTCGAACTGGATCGGCGCATAGACTTTCTGCAATTCGTACCAGGCCGGGTTGGGCGTGCGGTCCGACTGGAGCAGGCCATCGCCGAACTCGATGTCGCCGCCGGGGTTGGGGCCATATTCGCCGCCATCGCCCCAATAGCGACGACCGTCCTTGGTGTAGCGGTACATCGACTGGTCGACCCAGTCCCAGATGAACCCGCCCTGCAGTTTCTTCGGGTGCGCGTAGATCGTGTTCCAGTAATCGAGCAGATTGCCGCCGGAATTACCCATCATGTGCGCATATTCGCACTGGATGATCGGCTGCGCGAAGTTCCAGTTGGTCGCGTAATTCGCCATCTGGTCCGCGCTGTCGTACATCGGCGCGTAGATGTCGGCGTAGAAGTTCGGGCGATGGTCATCGATCTTGTCGAACGTCCCCCAACCGAGATAGCTGATCAACCGGTTCGGATCACGTGCCCGCGCCGCAGCGGCAGCCGCGGCGAAATTCGGGCCGATCCCGGCTTCGTTGCCGAGCGACCAGAAGATCACCGAGGGATGGTTCTTGTCGCGCTCGACCATGTTGACGACGCGGCTGACATGCGCCTCCTTCCACGCCGGATCGAAGCCGAGCTGGTATTTGGCACGCTCCTCGGCGTGGTTGTTGCCGTACTCCATGTAGGCGTGGCTCTCGATATCGGCCTCGTCCATCACGTACAGGCCGTATTCGTCCGCCAGCGCATACCAGCGCGGATCATTGGGGTAGTGCGACGTGCGCACCGCGTTGATGTTGGAGCGCTTCATCAGCTCCATGTCGCGGCGCATCGATGCTTCGGAAATGACGTGGAAGGTTTCCGGGTCATGTTCGTGGCGGTTGGCACCGCGGATGATGATCGGCTTGCCGTTGACGCTGACCTGGCCGTCTTTCATTTCGACCGTGCGGAAGCCGATGCGCTGTGGCGTCGCCTGGATCACCTTGCCGTCCGTGCCCACCAGTTCGACCAGCAGCGTATAGAGATTGGGCGTCTCGGCGGTCCACGGCTTCACGCCCGGTACGGGGGCCGCGAGCGTCACGGTCTGCGCCGCCGCACCGGCCTTCACCGCCTGCGCGCGGACCAGCACCGCACGATCCCCCTCCATCAGCGTCATGCGCGCGGTGACGGGCTTCGTCGTCGGCGACACGGTAACTTCGGTCGACAGCACGCCGTCGCGATACGCCTTGTCGAGCCCGGCATGGACGAAGATGTCGTTCACGCGGGTCTTGGGCGCCGCCATCATATACACTTCGCGCTCGATCCCCGAGACGCGCCAGAAATCCTGATCCTCGAGATAGGAGCCGTCCGACCAGCGATGGATCTGGATCGCGACCGTGTTGCGGCCTGCGGTCACGAAGGGCGTGACATCGAATTCGCTCGGGAGCTTCGAGTCCTCCGAATAGCCGACCTTATTGCCGTTGACCCACACGTCATAGGCGGAGCCCGCCGCGCCGATGTGCAGGATCACGTCCTGTCCGCTCCACGCAGCGGGCAGCGTGACGTCGCGGCGATAGCTGCCGACCGGGTTGGTGGCGTGGGGGATCAGCGGGCGGTTGGCGGGGAACGGATAGACGATGTTGTTGTAGCGCGCCTGGTCGAACCCCTGCGTCTGCCAGTCCGCGGGCACCTTGATGTCCTTCCAGGAGGCGACGTCGAAGCCGGGCTGCTCGAACCCGGTCGGGGTGGCATCCGACGAGGGCGAGAAGGCGAACTTCCACGTCCCGTCAAGGCTGAGGAAGCGCGCCGATCGTGCCTTGTCTCCGGCGAGCGCCGCGGCGCGGGTCTCGAACGGGAAGCTCGTCACATGCGCAGGCAGCTTGTTGCGCGCGAACACCGCGGGGTTCTCCCAGTCGGGGCGCGACGGATCGATTTGTACCGGCTGAACCTGCGGGGCATTCTGCGCGACGGCGGCGGTGGCGAGACCCAGCGTGCTGACGCCGATCAATAGAGTGCGAAGCTTCATGTGAGTCTCCCGGTATCGGATCGAGGGGTCGCCGCGCGCATCACGCGGCCGGGCGCGCGACAACGCCGCGCGAAATTGGATTTGTCACAGGTGCCACACCCGGATTCTCAAAAAAACGCCGACGTGGCTTTTGGCGCCACGTCGGCAGGAGGGAATCGATGAGGTGCAAGGATCGATCAGCGGCACGGCTGTCGGGGCATCAGGACGAGCATGAACCGGAGCGTTCGACAACCGCAACCGAACCCCGATCCGCCAAGGGCGATACGCACAGACGCGTATTGTGTCGGATGTTTGCGATGGCCAGACCCTCCCTTTTGCCCGTCGATGACGACAACGTATTGCCCGTTGTTCCGATCGACTGCTTGTATGAGTTATAAGCAGGGATTAATTGTAGGACAAGACTGAAATTTGCGCGATAAGGGTTACCGCAATCATTTATGATGCTTCAGCCAAACGTGGCGGACCAAAGAACAAGGTGGCGAGGAACGATGACGACGAACCATGTGGTTCCCGAACGACGCCGCGAACCGGCGCATAGCGCGGTTGCGCGGGACATTGGCATTGCAATCGTCACGGGCCGTCATCTTCCGCTGTCGATCCTGCCGGGCGAACACGAACTTGCGGAGCAGCGCGGCATCTCGCGCGGGGTCATTCGCGAAGCGTTGCGGATGCTCAGCGCGAAAGGCCTTCTCGAAAGCAAGCCCAAAACCGGGACACGAGTCCGCGAGCGTTCCGAATGGAACCTGCTCGATCCCGACCTGCTGGCGTGGATGTTCGAAGCCGAACCCCCCGCGACGTTCGTCCGCAGCCTGTTCCAGCTCCGGCTCATCATCGAACCCGCCGCCGCCGAACTCGCCGCCGCGACGCGGACTTCGCGCCAGCTGTCCGGAATGGGGCATGCGCTGGAGGAAATGTACACCCACGGCCTTGCCTCGCCGATCGGCCAGGCGGCGGACCAGCGTTTCCACCACATCATCCTGGAGGCGACGCACAACGAGTTACTGGTCAGTCTGGCCGGGACGATCGGGTCCGCGGTACGCTGGACGACGATCTACAAACACCGCCAACCGATCCAGCCGAGCGATTCGATGCCGCAGCATCAGCGCCTGTTCGATGCGATCGCCGCGAGCGAATGCGCCGCGGCCCGCGAAGCCACGGTCGCGCTGATCCAGCAAGCCGAAGACGATACCGCAAGCCTGATCGGCGCGTGACATCCACCCCAGTCCACCCTCGATTTCGACTTAGCCATACCGGAGATGACGTGACATGAGCCTGACTCGCCGAACGATTCTGCAAGGCGCCGGCCTGGGCCTTGGCAGCAGCGCGGCGCTCGCGCTGACGCCCGCACTGCCCGCAAAATCAGGTGGCTCGCCCATCCTCGCCCCGACCCCGCCGATGGGATGGAACAGCTGGAACAGCTTCGCGACGACGATCACCGAGGCGCAGGCGATCGAAACCGCGCGCATCATGGCGGACAAGCTGCTGCCGTCGGGCTACGACGTGTTCACCGTCGACATCCAATGGTACGATCCAGCGGCCAAGAGCTACACGTACAACGAAAAGCCACAGCCGACGCTCGACGCCTATGGCCGATTGCTCCCCGCCCCCAACCGGTTCCCGTCGAGCGCCGGCGGCGCGGGCTTCCGTCCGCTCGCCGATATCGTCCACAAGCTGGGGTTGCGTTTCGGCGTCCACCTGATGCGCGGCATCCCGCGGCTTGCGGTGGAGCGGGACCTGCCGATCCTCGGCACCAATCTGCGCGCCAGTGCGATCGCCGACACGTCGAGCGTGTGCAGCTGGAACCCCGACATGTACGGTGTCGACATGCGCAAACCCGGTGCGCAGGCCTATTACGACAGCGTCTTCGCGCTGTTCGCGTCATGGGGCGTCGATTTCGTCAAGATGGACGACATGAGCCGCCCCTATGATGCGCACGCCCCCGAGATCGAGGCCGCCGCGCGCGCCATTCGCGCCACCGGCCGCCCGATCGTGTTCAGCCTCTCCCCCGGCGAAACCCCGGTCGGGCGCGCCGACCACGTCTCGCGCCATGCGCAGATGTGGCGCATTTCGGACGATTTCTGGGACAATTGGGCGATGCTGGAGGCACAGTTCACCCGGCTCGAGAACTGGAACCCCTATCGCCGCGCGGGTGCGTGGCCGGATGCCGACATGCTCCCGCTCGGGCGCCTTTCGCTCGGTGAGCGCGACACGCGCTTCACGCCGGACGAACAGCGCACGGTGATGACGCTCTGGTCGATCGCCCGCTCCCCGCTGATCATGGGCGGGGACTTGCGACACCTCGACGCGCCGACGCTGGCGTTGCTCACCAACCCCGAGGTCATCGCGGTCAACCAGGCGAGCCGCGACAATCAGCCGCATTACCTGACCGATGCGGCGCGCGTCTGGACCGCCCGGCCGAAAGATGGGCCCGACCGCTATCTCGCGCTGTTCAACACCGGCAAGGAAGCGCATTCCGTGACGCTCGACCTGACCGCGATCGGCGCGCCGCGCGCGGTTCGGGTGCGCGACCTGTGGAGCCGCGCGGACGAAGGCATTGCTCGCGATCGACTGACGCGACAATTGCCGGCGCACGGCGCTGCGCTGTATCGCCTCGCGCCAGCCTGACGGCGGAAATTTGGTGCGGGCATGCTGCCGACCTCGTCCGACTGGCGTTATCGTGATCCTTGCGAAACGACCGGAACCCGAAGGCCATGCCCGCACTCCATCATACCGGCGTCGACCTGCGCCGACTCCAGCAGATCGTGTCCGGCCTGACCGAGGGGGTCATCATCGTCTCGCCCGAGCAGGACATCCTGTGGGCGAACGAGGCGGGCTTGCGGATGCACGGGGTCGAGCGGATTCCCGATCTCGGCAAGACGATCGATGAGTATCGCAGCCGGTTTCGCCTACGCTATCGCAACAACCACTGGCTCGACGCGCCCGATTATCCATTGGAGCGCGTCGTCGCAGGACAAGAATTCAGTGAGGTGATCGTCGAGGTCCTGCGCGACGGGGATGAGGAAGCGCGCTGGATTCATCAGATCCGCAGTCTGGTGCTGACCGACAGCGACGACAATCCCGACCTGCTCGTGCTGGTCATCCAGGATGTCTCGCTGCGGTTCGAGGCGGAGGAGCGGTTCGAACAGACGTTCAAGGCCAATCCCGCGCCCGCCGTCATTTGCCGCCTGTCCGATCAGCGGTTCGTCAAGGTCAACGCCGGTTTTCTCGAGATGACCGGATGGGAGCGCGAGGATGTGCTGGGCCACACCGTCTATGATCTCGACGTGCTCGCGGACGTGTCGGACCCGGGCCTCGCCAAGCAACGCCTGCGCGAGGGGCGGACGATCCCGCAGATGCAGGCGGACCTGCACTTGCCGGGGGGTGGCCGCAAGCTCGTGATCGTCGGCGGGCAACCGATCGACCTCAACGAACAATCCTGCATGCTGTTCACCTTCGCCGATCTCGAGCCGCGCCGCCGGATCGAAGGCGAATTGCGCGAAAGCGAACAGCGTGCGCACCGCACATTCGAACTCGCGCCGATCGGCATGGCGGTGGCGACGCTCGACGGGCACAGGTTCCTCCAGGCGAACGCCGCGCTGCTGGAACTGACCGGCTACACCGCCGACGACATCAAGCAGCAAACGGCCTGCTCGCTCAAACTGGTCGAAGGCGCGAGCGCACGCGCTGAGGTCGAACAGGCGATGCACGACCACGGCGGCTTCCAGGCGCGCGACGCATGCCTCCAGCGCAAGGACGGTGAGCGGATCGACGTCCTGATCTCCACCGGCATCATTCCGATGCATGGCAGCGATTGCGTTTTGTGGGTGATCCAAGACATCGCCGAACGCCGTCGCTCCGAACGCGAACTGATCGGCGCGATCGAGACGGTGATGCGCGACACCAACTGGTTCAGCCGGACTATCGTCGAGAAACTCGCGAACCTGCGCGCGCCGAGCGCGCAGCACTATGTCGCCGAAGTTGCCTCGCTCACCGGTCGCGAACGCGAGACGCTGAGCCTGATGTGCGAAGGGCTCGACGATGCGGCGGTGGCCGCGGCCATGGGCGTGTCCCGCAACACCGTGCGCAACAATGTCGCGCGGATCTACGGAAAATTGGGCGTAAACCGTCGTTCGGCCGCGATCATATGGGCGCGCGAACGCGGCTTTCCGCTGCCATCTTCACGCCGTTCTGTAGCAAAGGACGGTTAATTTTACACCCGTTTGCACTAAACGATTGGGTGCAAATCGCTCTAGGGTAGGCACGGTTCGGGACTATTTCCTTTCCTCGAAGGCGACGCGGTCACCCCGCGCCGCCCAGAGCGAAAGGATGGGCAAGATGGACGACCGCATCGAAGGCGCCGGCAAGCAGGCGACCGGATCGATCAAGGAAGCGATCGGCAAGATCACCGGCGACCGTAGCGTCGAAGCCAAGGGCGCTGCCGAAAAGGCCGCCGGCAAGGCGCAGTCCGAACGCGGCGAAGCCAAGGCCGCCGCACGCGACACCCTCAATCCTTAGGATGACCGCGGGCGGCTTCGCCCGACGGTGACGTCAATGATCCATGAGAGAAAAGAAAATGGCACACACGTACGTTGATCCGATCCACGGATCGGACTCCCATCACGCACACGACCATGTCGCGGGAAGCGCAGTCGTCCACGGCTCGCGCATGTCATGGCAGGCGGTCTTCGCCGGCGTGACGATCGCGATCGCGGTTCAGATCGTCCTGGGCCTGCTCGGCACCGGCATCGGGATGAGCCTGGTCGACCCGGTCAACGGGTCCACGCCCAGCGCGAGCGGGTTCGGGATCGGTGCAGGACTGTGGTGGGTGGTCAGCACGATCGTTGCACTCGGCGCAGGCAGCTATGCCGCATCGCGTATCGCTGGCTTGACCGAACGCTTTGACGGGTTTGTCCACGGCCTCGTCATCTGGGGCGTGACCCTCATCATCACGCTGTACCTGTTGAGCTCGGCCGTAGGGTCGATCATCGGCGGCACGTTCCGCACGATCGGCAGCGTCGCGAGCGCGGCAGGTACCAGCATCGGCGCAAGCGCACCGACCGTTGCCAAGGCAGCGGGAATCGACGTCCAGGATCAGGCCGCCGCCTACCTCGACTCCGCACCGAGCGACCCCGCGCAAATGACCTCGCAGGAAGCGCAGAAGGAAGTCGCCAAGCAGTTGCCCGCAATGGCTCGTGGCGGCGCTGAGGGTAACCAGGCAGAAGCCCGGATCGTCGACATCGTCGCCGCGCAGCGCAAGATTTCGCGCCCGGAAGCAGCGGCGCAGGTCACGCGCGCCAAGCAGCAGTTCATCGCCGCGAAGAACAACACGGTCGAGACCGCCAAGTCCGCAGCCGATACCGGCGCCAGCGCCGCTGCTGGGACATCGTTCACCGCCGTCATCGCGCTGTTGCTCGGCGCCGGTGCAGCCGGGTTTGCCGGGGCCGCCGCTACGCGCCGCCGCGGTCATGAGGTCCGCCGCGTCTAACCGACGCTGGAGGATGCGCGCCAGCCCCTAGGGCGCGCGGAGACGACGGCCACCGCCTGTAGCGTATCAACGCGGTGGTCGTCGGATCCAATGCACTATTCGCATCGCATTGAACGCAATCAAAAGGAGATATTTCATGGACACGCATCAGGTTACCGGCGGGATCAAGCAGGCTGCAGGCTCGATCGAAGAAGGCTTCGGCAAGTTGACCGGAGATCGGTCCAGCGAGGTTTCGGGCGCCGTACGCAAGGTCACCGGTCAGCTTGAAGGAACCTACGGCGATGCCGTCGACGCCGCCCGCGCGACCGTCGAGCATAGCCCGCTGCTCGCACTCGGCCTCACCGCGATCGCCGGATTTGCGCTCGGTGCGCTCGTCACTGGTCTCAGCGCGCGCCGCGCTTGATCTGCACGCGTTCAAGAAATTCTTGCATGAAGGAATTCGAAGCATGAAGACCAAGATGCTTTTCACCCTCGCCGCCGTTGCCGCTGTGTCGCTATCGGCCTGCAACACGGTCAACGGGGCGGGCAAGGACATCAAGTCCGCGGGCAGCGCGGTATCGGATGTGTCCGGCGAAAATAAGAAGCACTGATCCTGCCCTCTAGAAAGACCCCGACGTGGCAATGCTCGCGTCGGGGTTTTTAGCGTTTCGCGTCCGCAAATTTGTCGAGGCGCCGCCGGCCGACCAGCAGCCCGCGCTCAAGCCGCACGCACAGGGCCGCATAATATTCGGTCAGGAAGCCGAGGTCGTCGCCGTCGTCGGTCAGGTTTGCCTTTCGCCGGATCGTCGCCGCGACCGTTGCGATGGAATCGCGCTGTCCGGCGCGCAGGACGTCCTCGAGCGTCTGAAGTTCATATTCACCGTACAGGCTGAGCGCGGCATCGCTGAAACTGCGACGCGGTCGGGCTTCAGGCACCGCCAGTTCCGACCCAAGCGTGACGCCGACCGTGCGAACCACCCACGTCCCCGCGAGCAGGTCCCCCACCCGCAACCGGTCCCGGTTAAACAGCGGGAACAGCAGGAAAATTCCGCTCCAGCCGAGCGAAAACAGCGTGACGAACGTATCCGCCGTGCCCTCTGCCGCCTGCGTGCCGAGAAACGTGAGCGGCAGAAACAGCTCGACCTCGCGCATCGCGTTCCGGACGATCAACGCTCCCCCGCTGAGCCGGGCGCCATCGCGCGCGACCACGCGCAGCCCCATGATGCGCTTGCCCGGCGTCGCGCCGCGCCCGCCCATTTCGAACAGCGTGAACCAGCCGTTGCGCAGCACGAAGAAGCCGATCATCCAGACGATCGCAAGCGCCGGCGCGTGGACCGAAAAGAACAGCGTGAAGATCACGATCGTCGCGACCACCAGGACCGCGACCACCGCGATCGCATCGATCAGAAAGGCGGCAGCGCGCGTTCCCGCACTGCCCAGTGTCAGCCGCAGGTCGACGCCTTCGGGCGTGATGAAGCTGCGCCGCAGACCGTCCGCTTCAGGGCGCGCTTCAGGACGCGGCTGGCGCATCGGATTTCCTCGGCAGGTAGAAGTACAGCAGCCACCCGATCAGCATCGCCGTGCCGATCGCGTAGCGGGTGAAATCATCGGTCAGCACCTGCCGCCCGATCCCCTCGAGCAACCCGGCGACGAGCAGCATCACCACCGCCCCCGCCATCGCGACCGCGCCGGTCTGCCCCGCCGCGACCGCCGCATCGCCGCGCGTCCGTCGCCCGGGAAAGGCGATCGCGGTACCGATGCGGAACCCCGCCGCGCCCGACAGGATGATCGCGAACAATTCGGTCGTGCCGTGGATCATGATCCAGCCGACAAACCCGAACCCCAGCCCCTTGGGCACGAACACCGCCAGAAATGCCCCCAGCATCATCCCGTTATAGGTAATGAGCAGCGCGGTCGGGACCGCGAAGGCGAAGCCCAGCGCGAACGAGAAGATCGCGATCTGCGCATTGTGCGTGAACAGATACGCCGCGAACGTCGCCAGCATGTTCTGCTGTTGGGGCGCGTACAGCGTCTTGCGCAACGTCTCGACCGAGGCGGACGGATCGCGCCCGCCTGCCATGCTGTCCCCGACGATCGCGAAGAACCACGCTGCGTCGCCGCGCACGATCAGATAGCCGACGACAACCCCGGCAACCGTCAGCAGGAAGGACACCAGCGTCTCGCGCCACAGCGATTGCACCGCGGCCGGCCAGCCCTGCACGAAGAACCGCCTGAGCTGCGTCCAGGCCGACGTCTGGACGCCGTACAGCTGGAAATAGGCCCGCGTACACAGCTGTTCGAGATAGTCGATCAACGCCCGGTCGAGCGACGTCTCGCGCGCGACCGACAGCGACGACAACGCCGTCCGATACAACAACGGCAGCGCAAGCAGATCGTCCTGCGGCACCGCGCGGATCGACCGCCGCTCGATCCGCCGGACGATCGCGTCGAGCCGTTCCCACTCCGCGGCATGCGCTGCGCGAAAGCGGCTGGCGTTGACCAGCACCGGCTGCGCCACGGGCGATACGGACGCCGTCACAATGCGTTCCTCCGTTTGAGCGCGACATAGCCCGCGACGAGGCGTTCCCCGACACGGTCATGCTCCGCCTCGATGACATGGACGCCGACATGTTTCAGCCGCGCCAGCACCAGCTTGCGATCGCGCAGCAGCGCCGCCGCGGTCACAGCCCGCGTGACGTCGTCCGCCGTGGCGGGCGCGCGATCCACGATCGCCTCGACATCTTCGTCGCGCAGCACCACCACCAGAAGCAGATGCGTCTTCACGATCCGCATCGATGCGCGCACCAGGAAATCCGCGCTGACAAGATCGGTGAATTCGGTAAACAGCACGATCATCGACCGCCGGGTCAGCCGCGTCGCCAGCGTGGTCAGCGCGAAGGTGTAGTTGGTTTCCTCTGCGCTGTAGTCAATTTCGGCCGCCAGCCGCTGGAGATTGGCGAAGGCGGGCACCCCCGACACCAGCCCACTCGCGATCCGCGGTCGCGAATCGAACGCATGGAGCGCGACCCGGTCCCCCAGCTTGAACGCCACCCACGCGGTGAGCAGCATCGCCGACACCGCGCGATCGACACGCGACAGCCCCGCGACCGGGTCCGACATCTGCCGCCCCGCATCGATCGCGAAGACGATCTGGTTGTTGCGTTCGGTGCGATATTCCTTGGCGTGGAGCTTGCGATGCCGCGCCGACTGTTTCCAGTCGATCGCGCGTCGATCCATGCCCGAGCGGAACTCGACCAACGCATCGAAATCGGTCCCGTCCCCGCGATCGACCTGCGTCAGCAGGCCTTCCATCGCGTGACGGCGGAAAATCTCGGCCCCTTTGTCTTTCAGGACGCGGATATCCGGCCGGACCGCGATCCGTACGTCGGCGGCGATGCTCCGCTGATGCCAGACCAGCCCCAGCCGACCGCGCCAGCGCAGCCAGATCCGGTCGACCCGCCCAGTCCCGCGTCGCAGTGCCGTCAGCGCGAGCAGCGCCGCGCCCTTGCCATTGCGCAGGGCGACACGCGCGCGCGCATCATCCTCGGTCGCGAACAGCGCGTTGACCAACACCGCAACCTCGGCACTGGCCGGCGGGTCACGCCCCTCGAGCGTAACGGTGACGGTCGCGTCGATCGTTTCCCCCACGGCGACGGTATCGCGCACGTCGACACTTGCGTGCGCCTGCCGCCGACCGGACACCGCATCGACCGCCGCCAGCATCAGCACCGCAAGCGGCCACGCCAACCCGGCATACCAGCGATCCGGCAGCAGCACGCCGATCACCAGCGCAACCGGAGCTCCTGCCGCCGCCGCCAGCACCGCAAGGCGAGTCGGATAGATCACGCGCTCACCGCAGAAGACCCGACCGCCCCGCTCACCGCGGCGCTTCGATCGTTTCGATGATGTGCGCGACGACGTCTTCCACCGTCCGTCCGTCGATTTCCGCGGCAGGCGACAGGATCAGGCGGTGCCGCAACAACGCGGGCGCTAGCGCCTTGACGTCGTCGGGAATGACGAAATCGCGCCCATCGATCGCCGCCCGCGCGCGCGCCGCGCCGGCCAGCATCGCCCCCGCACGCGGCGACGCGCCGCTTTCAAGATCGGCCACCCCGCGCGTGCCACGCACCAGCGCCGCAATATAGTCGATCACCTCGTCGACCAGCCGCACGCTCGTCACCGTGTCGATCGCCGCTCCGATGGTCTCTGCATTCGCCCGGGGTTCGACGCCCCATTCCTCGGGCGCCATCGCCTGCTGCTGCGCGCTGTGCGTCGCGATGATACGGCGCTCCTCGGCAGCGGACGGATAATCGACGGTCTGCTTGAACAGGAAGCGATCGAGCTGCGCCTCCGGCAACGGATAGACGCCTTGCTGCTCGATCGGGTTCTGCGTGGCGACCACCATGAAGCGCGCGCCCAGCGGCAGGCTTTCGCCGTCCATCGTGACGGTGCGCTCCTGCATCGCCTCGAGCAGAGCGGCCTGCGTCTTGGGCGGGGTGCGGTTGATCTCGTCCGCCAGCAACAGATCGGTGAAGATCGGTCCCCGCGTCAGCGTGAAGGTGCTCGTCTGGAAATTGAACAGGTTCGCGCCGATGATGTCGCCGGGCATGAGATCGGGCGTGAACTGGATCCGCCCGAAATCGAGCCCCACCACCCGCGCGAAGGTTCGCGCGAGCAGCGTCTTGGCGGTCCCCGGCGGACCTTCCAGCAACACGTGTCCGCCCGAGAACAGCGCGACCAGCAGAATGTCGACGCTCGCCTCCTGCCCGACCACGGCCTTGCCGATTTCCTGCCGGATCGCCTGCGCGAGCCCGCGTACGTCGTCTACGGTCACCGTGTCTTCTCCCATAACCAATGATGCAGCGCCTGCGCCGCCGCGAGCATGTCGCGGGGGTGCCGCGCTACACGCGCCTGTTCCGCCAATTCCGTAAAGCGCGGACGCCCGGTCAGCGCGTCGAGATAGTGGTCGAGCGCGGTGTCGTGCAGCCGTGCCGGCACGCCGAACACCCCGACCGCGCGATCCCGCACGACATCGACGTAGCGCGCGCCGAGCGTTCCCTGCCGCCGGGCCTTGCGCACCAGCGCTGCGGCATTGTCGATCAGCGTCGCCTTGCCGAACGCGATCGCGCGAGGGCGCCGACGCGGCGCTCCAAACCGTGCGGTCGCCTGGATTCCCGCAAGCAGCACCGCCGCCGCCACCGCCAACGTCATCGCAAGGAACGGGGGATCGAACAGCAGCTTCAGCGGACTGGGCGAGCGCCCGAAGCCGTTCAGCGTCACGTCGAACACGATCGACTCCGCGCCCGTGGAGTTCAGCCAGTCGAGCAGGTCGAGCGCGGCGCGCGCCTGGGACGCATCGCGCATCCCGACGTTCGACAGCAGGTCGGGATCGGCGAGAACGTAGAACGGATGTGTCCCGATCTGCGCCAGCACGACATGCCCGGCGGCATCGGTCAACAGCGGTCGAACGTCGGGCCCGGTGATCGTCTGGACCGCCCGCGGCGCCGCGAAATGCAGGCTCAAGGGCATCCACGCCAAGCCCTTCAACGGCCGTCCGCCACTGCGGTAGCGCGTCACCACCAGCGGATATTGCGGTGCCAGCACGCCCTGCGGTTCGCCGAGCGGCAGCAGCGCGGCGACGTTGACCCATCCGCTATGCCGGGGATCCTTGGTCGCGGCCCATTTCGGGAGTACAACCAGCGTCGGTTTGACGCGCCGTTGGGCTAACACCTCGGTCATGTCGGTCGCGCCGCTTTCGGGGGTCAGGACGACCAGATCCTCGGTATCGAGCATCTTCGGGTTGCGGATGATCCGCGGGTTGCGCCCGGTCGCTTCCGCCAGCCGGACGATCCCGCCGAACCCCACCGCCGCCGTCGAAAGAGCATGTGCGCCGCCGTTGCGGCCGGATCGCAAGTCGGGCGCATATGCCCCGAGCACCACCATCGCGAGGAAAGCGACGATGCCGACCGTGATGAGGATCGCAACCGTACGGACGTCGAAGGGGCCCTCCGCGTCGCTCGACTTCCCAGGAGCCACTCCCACGTCGCTCATCCGCGCCACGCCTGCGGCAACGCGAAGTCTTCATAGGCGGCACGCGCACCGGCCCAATCGGTCGCGTCGACCGGGCGCGCGCCGAACAGGCTGCGCTCGACCAGAGCGGCGATCCCCGCGAACAGGCGCCGTGCGGCTGGCGGCACCGCTTCAGCGTCGCCCAGTTCGCGGCTGGTAAGCGCTGGCCTCACGACGTGTGGGCGACGCCGCGCGATGTCGTCGACCGACCGGATCAGCAGCACGTGCACCGCTTCGGCATAGCGTCCGTCCGCCGCCAGCCTGTCCGCCTCGCGCAGCCAGGCCTGGGCCGGCGCTGCGTCGGGATGCCAGTCGGGGTCGTCCCCGACCGGCTCGGTCTGGCGCGCCCGGCGGCGATGTGGCCAACGCCATTCGCCATGCCGGATGCGCTGATACGCCACCCACACCAGCAGCACGGCAAGGATCGCGATCACCCCCCACAAGAATATCCGTGCATAGGGTGCCGCCGGCATCTGTCGGCTGATCCAACCAAGCAAGCGCGCCAACGGCTCGAGCACATGCCCAAGCCAGCGCAGGAACGGTCCCAACCACGCGGGCGGCTCACGGGGTGCCGGAGCACGACTGAGCGTGAACTGCATCTGCGGATCGGCCCTGAGCGCCGCGTGCGCGGCGGCGAACCGGTCGCTCGCGGCGGCGGCGTGTTGCGCTGTTCCCCCGCTCACTTGGCACTCCCCGGGCCGCAATTGTCGCTACGGCGCCGAACCTAAACCAACCGCCGAACCGCGCAATCGGCAAAATGGGTTTGCCGGTGCCGCAGCACCGAAACCGGTTGCTCCGCCTGGCATCACGCGGCAGGATCATGATGTCTCTCGGGGAATTTCCATGGCCAGCCTAGCCTCAGCGTCCGACCGTCGCATGTCGATCGGCCGGGTCTTCAATCGCGCCTTCGCCGCGCTCGGTGCCAATGCCGGGACGATGTTCGGCATCGCCTTCCTGTTCAGCGCGCTGCCGATCGCTGTGCTCAACCTGTGGCAGGTCGGAATGGGGCCGACGCGCGATTTCGGAACGAATGCGGTGCTGGTCGGCGGGCTTTATCTGGCAAGCTTCGTCCTGACCCAACTCGCGCAGGGCGGGCTGGTCCGCGCCACGATAGCGCACAGCGATCATCGGACCGTTGGTTTTGGCGCGTGTGTCGCGACGGGCCTGCGCTTCGCCGTGCCGCTGCTCGCGCTCGGGGTGGTGATGGGTTTCGCGCTACTGCTCGGGTTCGCTTTCTTCATCGTGCCCGGCGTGCTGCTGTACCTCGCCTGGGCGGTTGCGGTGCCGGCGCTGGTGATCGACCGCACGGGCGTGTTCGGTGCGTTCGGACGCAGCGCCTTCCTCACGCGCGGCGCGCGCTGGAACGTGTTCGGGATCGGTCTGGTGATGCTCATACTCTATTACGTCCTGATCGCGGCCGTGGGGATCGTGACCGTTGCGGTCACGGGTTTCCCCGCCGCTGCACCGCGCGGGTTCGATGGGTTTGTGACGCTCTCGTCGGTCTTCAGCGCGCTGTCGACGACGCTGAGCACCGCCGTCGTCGCGGCGATTCAGACGTCGCTCTATGTCGAGCTGCGCGACTGGAAGGACGGCCCGCAGATCGAGCAACTGTCCGACATCTTCGCCTGACCCGCGACCCGGCGTGCCGATCCTGCCTTAATCTGGGACGCAATCCGGGCTAGAGGCGCGTAATGACTTCGCTGCCTCTCCCGCTTCGCCTCAAGGTTCTGCTGCCGATCGCCCCACTGCTCACGATCGGCGCGGCGCCCGCTGCCGGCATTCTGCACGTTCAGGTGGACAATGTCCGCGCGCAGACGGGTCGGGTCCATGTTGACCTCTGCACCCAGGCGCAGTTCCTCAAGGATTGCCCGATCATGGCAGAGGCGCCGCCGCGCATCGGGCTGACGACCGTGACGCTGCGCAACATCAAGCCCGGCCGTTATGCCGCGCAGGTTTCCTACGACCAGAACGGCAACGGCAAGGTCGATCGGGCGCTGTTCGGTATTCCGAAAGAAGGCGTCGGCTTCTCGAACGATGCCAAGATCCGCATGGCGCCCCCCAAATGGGAAGAGGCGGTGTTCGATTACGACGGTCAGGAACGGACAATTCGATTGAAGCTACGCTACTTCATCGGACCCAACGCGCCCGCCTCGTCCGCCCCCGCTGACCGGCCGTAAGCGATGATCGCCCGCTTGCTGCAACGCCTCGTCGGCTTCGGCGTCCGCGCCCCGTTCGCTGTCCTCGGCCTATGTTTGGCGATGGTCGCCGCGGCCGGACTGTACGCCGCCGGGCATTTCGCGATGACGACGGATACCGCCGCGCTGATCTCCCCGACGATCGAGTGGCGCAAACAGGAAAAGGCGGTCGAGCAGGCGTTCCCGCAGCTCAAGGACGTGTTGCTGGTCGTCGTTGACGGCAAGACCCCGGAACTCGCGGAAGCCGCGACGGCAAAACTGACGACCGCGCTCGCTGCCGATACGAGCCACTTCCGCAGCGTCCAGCGCCCCGACGGCGGTGCCTATTTCGACCGGGAAGGACTTCTTTTCGGTTCGGTCGGCGAGGTGCGCGGATCGACCAAGGCGTTGATCGAAGCGCAGCCGTTGCTCGGCCCGCTCGCCAGCGACCCGTCGCTTCGCGGGATCGCGGAAGCGTTTTCGACGATGCTCACCGGCGTTGACCGCGGGGACATCCCCTTGTCGCGGATCGCCCGGCCGATGCGGACGATGGCGGATGCGCTCGATGCGTCGGCGGCGGGGAAACCCGCTTACTTCTCCTGGCAGGACTTGTTCGCCGGGACCGGCCAGACTGCCCCGCCACGCCGCCGCCTGATCCTCGCGCAACCACGGCTCGATTACGGCGCGCTCCAGCCGGGCGAGGATGCGGTCGCCGCGATTACCGCCGAGGCTGCGAAATTAGGTCTCGACCCCGCACACGGCGTGACCGTCCGAACGACCGGAGAAGTACCGCTGGCGGACGAGGAATTCGCTACGCTCGAGGAGAATATCGGCTGGGTCGGCGCGGTGATGGCGCTGGCGATGCTGGTGACCCTGTGGTTCGCGGTGCGCTCGGCGAAGATCGTCGCGGCGATCCTGCTGACGATCGTTGCGGGACTGGTGGTGACGACCGCGCTCGGGTTGCTGGCGGTGGGTGCGCTCAACCTCATCTCGGTCGCGTTCATCCCGCTGTTCGTGGGATTGGGAGTCGATTTCGGGATTCAGATCGCGGTGCGGTTCAACGCCGAACGGCTCGAAGGGGCAACGACCGGTCCCGCGCTGGAACGCGCCGCCAGCGCACTCGGCGCGCCGCTCGCGCTGGCGGCGGGGGCGGTGTTCCTCGGGTTCGGGGCGTTCCTGCCGACCGACTATGTCGGCATCGCGGAACTGGGAATCATCGCCGGTCTCGGGATGCTGGTCGCGCTGGCCGCGAGCGTGACGGTGCTGCCGGCGCTGTTGATGCTGTTGAAACCGGGCGCCCCGCGCCGCGAGGTCGGGTTCGCCGAAGCGGCACCGGTCGATCGCTGGCTGCATACCCATCGCAAGACGGTATTAGGGGCGTTCGCGCTGTCGATGGCGGGCAGCATCGCGTTGCTGCCGTTCGTCCAGTTCGACTTCAACCCGCTTCACCTGCGCGCCAAGGACGGCCCGGCAATGCGCGCGCTCGTCGATCTGATGCGCGATCCGTTACGCACTCCGAACACGATCAATATCCTTATGCCAAATGCATCGGCAGCCAAAGCGCTCGGGACGAAGCTGTCGGTGCTTCCCGAGGTTGCCGAAGCGGTTTCGGTCGACGGCTATGTCCCACAGGACCAGGACGCGAAGCTCGCCTTGATCCAGGATGCATCCTTGTTACTGGATGCGACGATCAATCCGTTCGATCTCGCCACCGCACCGACAGACGCTGAGAACGCCGCGGCGCTGCGTAAGACCGCGACCGATCTGCGCGCCGCAGCCGCTGCGCATCCCGGCACCGCAGCAACCGATGCGACCCGGCTGGCAACCGCGTTCGAACGGCTTGCATTAGGAAAGCCCGCGCTGCGCGCCGCCGCGACTGCGCTGCTCGTCCCGCCGCTCGGTACGATGCTCGATCAGATTCGCTCTGCGCTCCAGGCCGAGGCAGTGACCCGCGAGACGCTCCCGCCGGAGATTGCTGGCAATTGGGTCGCCAAGGATGGTCGCGCACTCGTGCAGGTGTTCCCGAAAGGCGACAGCAACGACAATGCGGTGCTACGCCGCTTCACCGCAGCAGTCCACACGGTTGCGCCGACCGCGAGTGGCCTGCCGGTTGCGACGCAGGAGGCGGCCAAGACCGTGGCCTGGGCATTCGTCGAGGCAGGCGTTCTCGCGCTTGCGCTGGTCAGCCTTCTGCTGTTCATTGTCTTGCGCGACGGGCGTGAAGTTGCCTTCACGCTGGCGCCGGTCGTGCTGTCGGGGTTCCTGACGCTGGGGAGTTGCGTGCTGATCGGGCAGCCGATCAACTTTGCCAACATTATCGCCTTCCCGCTGCTGTTCGGCGTCGGGGTCGCGTTCCACATCTATTTCGTGATGGCATGGCGCGGTGGCGCGACCGACCTGCTGCAGTCGAGCCTTGCGCGTGCGGTCCTGTTCAGCGCACTCGCGACGGGAAGCGCGTTCGGCAGCCTGTGGTTGTCGCATCATCCGGGCACCGCGAGCATGGGCAAGATCCTGATGATCTCGCTCGCCTGGACCTTGGTATGCGCGCTGATCTTCGAACCCGCGCTACTGGGGCCGCCGCGCAAGAAGGCGTGAACGCGATGCAGCCGAAGGGTCACGCGCCTTCATTCTCACTAGGCCGTCCCATCGCCGCTGCGATATGGTGCGCCGTTACCGGGCTTGGGGTGCGTTAGCCTGGGGTATGGCAGGATCCTGCAACGGATCTGCCAACGGATCCGCAGGTTTCGGCGCGGCCAACCCGGCGACGGGCGATCCCGCGGCAGGCGCAGGTACCCGCGGCCCGGCCGCAGGATCGGCGAGCGGATCCGCCAGCAAATCAGGCGAAGCCGCCCCTGTAACGGGAGCCGTCGCCCCATTCGCGGGATCTGCCAACGGATCCGCAAGCGGATCAGCCAGCGGATCGCTCGTTGTGCCTGACGCACGCGCATCATGCGTCGCCGCAATGCGTCCCGCGCGGTCCTGCAGATAGGACGAGCGCAACGTCGCATAGGGGTCGATCGCACTCGCCGTCAGCGCCTTGAGCGGCGCATCCGATTCGACCCGCAGGTCGAGCCCGGTCAGCACCGCTTGCGGAATGCGGAACTCGGCCCGGTCGAACGGCGACCCGATCACGACCGGCAACGCCTGCGCCTCCGCAGCGCCTGCCGGCAAATCCCGAAACGTACTTGGCCCGAGGAATGGAAGGAACAGGTATGGCCCAGGCCCTACCCCGTAATGCCCGAGCGTATCCCCCAGGCTGTTGTCCCGGTGCGGCAAGCGGAAGTCGCGCGTCTTCGCGACGTCGAGCAACCCGCCGACCCCGATCGTCGAATTGACCACGAACCGCCCGAGGGTCTTCACCGCGCGCTTCGGTTTCAGCTGGAGCACGTCGTTGGCGAACACCAGCGGCTCGCCGATGTTCGAGAAGAAATGCCGGATGCCCTTACGCGCGAAGTTGGGGACAATCGTCTTGTAAACCATCGCGACCGGCCGGAAGAAGATCCGGTCGAACACCTGGTTGATCGAAAACATCTTGCGATTGAACCCCTCGAGCGGGTCTCCCTTCGCATGATGCGGACGCACTACGGCGGCCGACGCCTGCGCGCGCGCCGCGGCGCGCGTGATCGTGCCGACCGGCGCCGGTGCCACGACGGTTTCCTGCGCCGCCGCCGTCATCGGCGTTGCCATCATCACGATCGCGACCGCCAGTGTGCTGCTTCCCCCCCGAACGCGCACTCTGTTCAGCGATCGCTCTTGGCGGCCAGCGCGTCGAGATGCGAAATCAGCGCCTTCGCCCCGCCCTTTGCGAACACGCCCGCAAAATCCGCGCGACGGGTCGCGAGCTGGCTGATCGCGTTGCGGTAATAAACGTCGATCACGCGCCACTTGCCGCCGCTCTGGCGCAGACGATAAGCGATCGGCACCGCATCGTCCTTTGGCGCGGACAACGTCGTACGGACCAGCTTATCCGCACCGCGCGTTTCAACCTTCGGGTCGATGGTAAAGCTCTGCCCCGACCAGCTGCTGAAATTGCTGGCATATTGCGCCACCGTCATCCGCCGCATCGCCGCCACCAGCGCGGTCTGATCCGCCGGTGCGACCTTGACCCAGTCGGGGCCGACCGACAGCCGCGTGATCAGCGGAATGTCGAACGTTTGATCGACCACCGGACCGATCTTCGCGATCCGCCCTTGCTGGCCCATGCCGCTCCCGCCCTTCATGATCGCGAGCAGCCCTTCATCGAGCATCTGCACGGGCGCCCGCGCAGGATCAGCAGCCTGCGCCAGAGCGGGCGCGGAAACGGTCAGCAGCACGCCGGTCACGACGGAGCGGATAGGGAAAGTCATGCAGAAACTCCTTGGCGAAAGGGACGACGCCCCTCCCTCCGGGTGAGGCCGGTATCATCCCGTGGGCGGTAGCACAAACCGCTGTAGCCGGGATGAACGGCCAAAGCTGGACGCGGATCCCCTGACGACCCTGCACGCCATCTCGACATTGCGATCAAGGATAAAGATTTCCTCCTTTCGCATATGTTGCGGCGCGGCTAGAATATCTACTTGGGGGCGTGCGTGACGAACCAGCCCGGGCGGTCTATGGCCCGAACCCCGGTTTCGACACGAAAGCGGACGGAAAGGTTTTAGCTTGCAAGTGATTCTCGCCAACCCGCGCGGGTTCTGCGCCGGCGTTGTTCGCGCGATCGAGATCGTCGAACGCGCGCTCGATCGTTATGGTGCCCCGGTCTATGTCCGGCACGAGATCGTCCACAACCGCCACGTCGTCGATACGCTGCGGAACAAGGGTGCTGTGTTCGTCGAGGATCTGGACGAGGTTCCCGAAGGCGCAATGACGGTGTTCAGCGCGCACGGCGTCGCGCGCACGGTCGAGGAAGAGGCAAAGCGCCGCAACCTGCCCGTGTTCGACGCAACTTGCCCGCTCGTCACCAAGGTGCATCTGCAGGGGCGTCGCTATGCCAAGGCCGGGCGGACGCTTGTGATGATCGGCCACGAAGGCCATGCCGAAGTGATTGGCACGCGCGGACAAGTGGACGTCCACGTCCACCTCGTCTCGACCGAGGAGGACGTCGCCGCGCTTGACCTGCCGCTGGATACGCCGATGGCCTACATCACGCAGACGACGCTGAGCGTCGACGACACGCGCGGCGTGATCGCGGCGCTCGGCAACCGCTTCACCGACCTGATCGGCCCCGACGTTTCCGAAATCTGCTACGCGACGCAGAACCGCCAGAGCGCGGTGCGCGACCTGTGCAAGGTCGCCGACCTGATCCTCGTCGTCGGGTCGGAAAACAGCTCGAACTCAAGCCGCCTGCGTGATCTCGGTGCGGACGAAGGGCTGCCAAGCTATCTCGTCGCCGATGGCAGCGCGATCGATCCGGCGTGGTTCGACGGCATCGAACGCGTCGGCCTAACCGCGGGCGCATCCGCGCCCGACGAGCTGGTCGACAGTGTGATCGCCGCGCTGCGCAAGCTCGGCCCGGTCGAGGTCAGCCAGCTCGCAGGTGTCGACGAATCGATCCAGTTCGGCCTTCCGCGCGAGTTGCGCGATGTGCCTACCCCTACCCAAGCTGCTGTAATCAGCGCATAGGAGCCGACATGAGCCTCCCCATCGCCCCGCTGGCGCGCATCGGCGCCTATACCCTCAAGAACCACATCAAGGGCGGCAAATACCCGCTTGTGTTGATGCTCGAGCCGCTGCTCCGCTGCAATCTGGCATGCCCCGGCTGCGGCAAGATCGATTATCCCGATGCGATTCTCAACCAGCGCCTGTCGTTCGACCAGTGCATGGACGCGATCGACGAATGCGGCGCGCCCGCGGTCTCGATCGCAGGTGGCGAGCCTCTGCTCCACCGCGACATGCCCAAGATCGTCGAGGGCTATATCGCCAAGAAGAAGTTCGTCATCCTCTGCACCAACGCACTGCTGATGAAGAAGAAGATCGACGACTATAAGCCGTCGCCCTACTTCACCTGGTCGATCCATCTCGATGGCGACAAGGGCATGCACGACCATGCGGTCGATCAGGCCGGCACCTATGAAGTTGCGATCGAAGCGATCGAAATGGCCAAGGCCAAGGGCTTCCGCGTCCAGGTCAATTGCACCGTGTTCGACGGGGCGGATTCGACCCGGCTCGCGGGCTTCTTCGACGAAATGCAGAAGCGCGGCGTCGAGATCACCATCTCGCCGGGCTATTCGTACGAGCGCGCCGCCGACCAGGAGCATTTCCTGACGCGCGAGCGGACCAAGAACTTCTTTCGTGACGTGTTCCGCAAGGGCGATGGCGGCAAGGCGTGGACCTTCACCAACTCGCCGCTGTTCCTCGATTTCCTCGCGGGCAACCAGACGTATGAGTGCACGCCCTGGTCGATGCCGCTGCGCACCGTCTTCGGCTGGCAGAAGCCGTGCTACCTCGTCGGCGAAGGCTATGTCGACACGTTCGCACAGCTGATGGAAGGCACCGACTGGGACCAGTATGGCGTCGGCAAATACGAGAAGTGCTCGAACTGCATGGTCCATTGCGGGTTCGAAGGCACTGCGGCTAGCGACTCGATCCGTCACCCGCTCAAGATGTTCACCATCGGGCGCAAGGGCGTGAAGACCGAGGGGCCGATGGCGCCCGACATCGATTTGAGCCACGCGCGCAAGTCGACCGACGTCCATTCGCTTCACGTCGAGCAGGAACTCGCCAAGATCAAGGCGGCGGATCCTGAAGGCTACAAGCGCACCCAACGCGCGGCCTGATGGACCGTCTGCGGCCGTCGCCCGAGCGGGCGGCGGCCGGGGAGCCATCTTCCCATCAAGGCGTTTGATCGCAATGCCCCACGCCAGCAATATCGTCCTTTGCGACGGACCCGATAGCCCGCACGCATTCGACGTGGTCCCGCTGCAGCATCGCAACGGCATGCTCGATGCGCGGTGCCCGATTTGTCACGGCTTTGGCCAGTGGAACAGCGAGATCGATCTGGTCAGCTTCCGTTGCAAACGCGTGATCTGCGATCATTGCCACGGCGCGGGCTGGGTCGAGACCGGGAACGATCCGGTCGCTCTACCCGACATCGTGCTCGCTCCCGAAGGCTATCCCAAGTGGATCGTGCGGCTTGTCCCGCGCGCAGATACCGGTCCGCTACGGTAGGCAGTGGCAGTCCCTCTCCCCGTTCGTTTCGGGAAGGGATTATGGGGCCACTTGCGAGACGAACTGCGCAAACCCCTGCGCCTCCATCAGATCAAACGCACGCCCCAGCGCCTTGAACGCCGCCCCCGCATCGCGTCCGATGCGAATGAGTGCGGGCAGCTGCGCCGGGTTGCGCGCAAGCGACGCGAGAATCGCCCCGAGCGCCACGCCGCCATCGGGTTTCATCCCCACCAGCGCCGCGGGGGGCAGCGCGTGGTCGGCACTGTCGGAGATGGTGCGGACAATCGCGAACGGCAGGTCGTGTCGCGCGGCGACGCGGGCGGCGATGTGCGATTCCATATCGACCGCGATCGCGCCGGTGACGGCATGGAGCGCGGTTTTCTCGGCGACGGAGCCAATGATGCTGTCCGCGCCCACGACAGTGCCGCGATGCGCGTTGGGCAAGGTCTGAAGGAGCCGCTCAACAAACGCGCTTCCCCGGCTAAGGCCGGGGCCGAGGAGCGAGGGTGGCTGCAAGGAAACGCCACGCGATAGGCTCTTCTGTTCCTCGACCGGGCCCCGGCCTTCGCCGAGGAAGGACGTAGGGGCAAGCGTCCCCACCACCACATCCCCCGCGCGCAACGCCGGGTCCAGCGCCCCTGCCACCCCGCACGACAACACCAGCGAAGCTCCCGCAACCGCCGCCTCGAGCTCCCGCTCCAGCCGCGCGGAATCCCCGCCGCCCGCCACCACCACGAACCCCGGCCGCGCAAGGATCGCCGCCTCGCGCACCAGCCCGCAGGCGACGAGCACGCTCACATCCCGAACGCCGGCCGCGCGCTGTTCGAGCGTTTGAGGTTGCGATAGCGCGCCACCGCCCACAGCGGGAAGTACGCCGGATAGCCATGATACCGCAGGTAGAACACGCGCGGGAATCCGCCGCCCGTGTACAACTCCTGCCCCCACAGCCCCTCGCTGTCCTGCGTCGCGATCAGGTGGCGCACGCCGCGTTCGACCGCCGGATGATCGACCTTCCCCGCCGCCATCAGCGCGAGCAGCGCCCAGCCGGTCTGCGACGCGGTCGACGGCGCGGGCGTGTAGCCCTTGTAATCGAGCGCATAACTGTCGCAGTCCTCGCCCCAGCCACCGTCGAGGTTCTGGATGTGAAGCAGCCAGTCCGCCGCCTTGCGCACCATCGGATGCCGCCCGTCGAGCCCGGCAGCATTGAGCGTGCACAACACCGACCAGGTGCCGTAGATGTAATTCACCCCCCAGCGCCCGAACCAGCTGCCATCGGGCATCTGCTCCTTTTCGAGGAAGCCCATCGCCGCCGCCATGCGGGGACTGTCGATCGGCTCACCGAGTTGCGCGAGCATCGACACGACGCGCGCGGTCACGTCGCTGGTGGGCGGATCGAGCAATGCGCCGTGATCGGCAAAGGGAATGTTGTTGAGATAGTGATAGCTGTTGTCCGCATCGAACGCGCCCCAGCCGCCGTCCTTGCTTTGCAAGCCGACGGTCCATTCGACCCCGCGTGCGATGGCGTGGTCGTAGTTCTCGCCCCTCCCCTTCAGGGGAGGGGTTGGGGGTGGGGCCGTATCACCTTGCCCTGACGTCTGGTGCGCTGCACGGCCCCACCCCAACCCCTCCCCTGAAGGGGAGGGGCTAAAAGGAACCGCCCGGTCCATCGCCATCACCACCACGGCAGTGTCATCAAGATCCGGATAATGCGCGTTATTATACTGGAACGCCCACCCCCCAGGCCGGACATCGGGCTTCTCGTCGGCCCAGTCGCCCTTCACGTCGAGCACCTGCAACGGCTTCAGCCAAGCAAGCCCAGCCGCCGCCCGCGCCTCGGCATCCTCGCCGCCCGCCTCAAGCATCGCATGTGCTGCGAGCGCAGTATCCCACACCGGCGAGACGCACGGCTGGCAATAAGCCTCGTCGTCCTTGACCACGAGCAGCTTCTCGACCGACCGCCGCGCCACCGCCCGCGCGGGATAGTCCTCGGGATAGCCCAGACAATCGAACATCATCACGCTGTTCGCCATCGCCGGATAGATCGCACCGAGCCCGTCCTCGCCGTTCAACCGCTCGGTCACGAAGGTCACGCAAGCGTCGATCGCGCGAGCGCGTGTCCCCTTGGGCCACAATCGCTCGACGCGCTTGAGCACGACATCGAGCCCGTTGAAGAAGCGCGTCCAGCCCGCCTTGGTCCCCGCCGCCTTGCTCGTCAGCTTCGCGCGTTTTGCGGTGTACAGCTCATCGACTCGCACGCCCGAGGCATTGCGCGCGACCGGCTTCTTCGCCGCGAGCACCAGCAACGGCACGATCACGGTGCGCGCCCAATAGGACATCTTGGAGAGATGCACCGGGAACCAGCGCGGCAGCAGGATCAGCTCGACCGGCAGCGTCGGTACCGAACTCCACGGCGCGCAATCGAACAGCGCCAGCTGGATCCGCGTGAACACGTTGACCGCTGCTGCACCGCCCGCCTTATGGATCGCCGCCCGCGCACGCGCCATGTGCGGCGCGTCCACATCGTCGCCGATCATCTTGAGCGCGAAATACGCCTTCACGCTTGCGCTGACGTCGAACGCACCGCCGTGGAACAACCCCCAGCCATAGTGCGTGGCCGACTGGATCCGGCGCAGGTACACGCCGATCTTGCGCTCGATCTCGGCATCGCGCGGCTCGCCGAGGTAATGCCGCAGCAGCACATATTCCGCCGGAATCGTCGCATCAGCTTCGAGCTCGAACACCCAATGCCCGTCATCTTTCTGGCGCCCCGCCAGCGCAGCAGCCGCGCGCGACGCGGTCGCGTCGGCAGCGGCGACGAGATCGTCACGGTCAAGATTCAGCGTCTGTAGTCCCATGTGCGTGGCCTTAGCCGAGCATCGCTGTCCGCGCCAAGCGGGCAGCGGCTTCGCCCGACCGAATGGCCCCCTCGATCGTCGCGGGCAGGCCAGTCTGCGTCCAGTCGCCAGCAAGGAACAGGTTGCGCCACTGCGTCCGCGTCTCCGGGCGGCGGGCGTCCTGTTCAGGCGTGGCGGCGAACGTCGCGCGCTTTTCCTTGACGATCTGCCACGCGGGCATCTCCGCCGGGCCGCCGTGCACCGCAACGATATCCGCCCAGAAGGCGCGCGCAAGCTCGGCCCGGTCACGATCGACCAGATGGTCCGCCGCGCTGACCGTGATCGAAATGCGATCGGGAAAGGCGAAGATCCACTCCGCCGTACCGCCGAGCACACCGACCATCGTTTGCACGCCGGTCGGCGGCTGGATCGCAAAATGCGCGTTGACGATCGCGCGGAAGTCGTTGGGGACGATCAAATCGGGCAGCAGGTCCGCCGCGACCCACGGCGGCACCGCGAGAATGATCGTCTCGTCCGGCGCGACCGTTTCCAGGCCACGTCCGAAATCGAGCGCGACGACCCGGTCGCCGTCGGTCTGAAGCGCGCGCAACCGCGTGCCAAGCGAGACCGTCGTGCCCTTACCCGCAAGCCAGGCAAGCGCGGGATCGACGAATGCCGCCGCCAGCGTCGGCTCGGCAATCTGCGGCCGCATGGCGCGCCCGCCGCGACCGAGCGTCTCGCGAATGACGCGCGAAGTCAGTCGCGCCGAGCCGGTCGCGGACGCCGTATTGAGCGCCGCCAGCAACACCGGATCGATCAGTTTGTCCCACACCGGCCCGTGCGGATCGACGCGATCGGCGACGACCTGATCGACCCTCCCCCCGCTCAGCCCCGCCAGCCGCAGATAGTCGCGCACCGTCGTCCCGGGAACGCGTCGCCCGTCGCGGCAAATCCACCACGGCACCGGGCCGTCGTTGATCCGCACCGACCAGCGCGCACCCGTCGTGATATGGGCAAAGGCGAAGTCGGCGTGCTTCGGCCCGCTCAGCCGATCGCTCGCGCCGATCGTGTCGAGATAGCGATGCACCGCCTTGTTCCCCGAAAGGACGAGATGATTGCCATTGTCGATCGTCCGTCCGAGCTGCGGATCGTGATAGCTGCGACAGCGTCCGCCCGCTTGCGCCGCGCCGTCCACGACCGTCGCCAACACGCCCGCCCGTGCCAGCTCGACCGCGGCGGACAGGCCCGCCATCCCCGCGCCGACGATGCGGACGCGCGGCGGGTTCGGACTGGGCCTCACCGGAACAGACTGAGCCGCAGGACGGTGAACAGCAGCGCAGGCTTGTTGACGCGGATGCGCTTGCGCGGCGTATTCCAGCCGGCGCTTTCCATCCGTTTCAGGATCGGTTCGTACACCGCCGCCATCAACCGCGGCGCCAGCAGATGCCCGCGCGGCCGCGTCGCCAGGATCGCCTTCGCCGCGGCGAAATGCGCGTGCGCCTTGGCCGCCAGCATCCGGCACGCGCCGTCGATCCGCGGGTCGGCGACGAGAATAAGCGGATCGCTGAACACGGCCCCCGCCGCGGCGAGCGGTTCGTACGGCAGGTACACCCGACCGATCGTCGCATCCTCGTCGATATCGCGCAGAATGTTGGTGAACTGCAGCGCTCGGCCGAGATGATAAGCGAGGTCCACGCCGGGACGCTCGTCCATCCCGAAAATCCGGACCGACAACCGTCCGACCGCCGATGCGACTCGGTCACAATAGAGGTCGAGCGTGTCGAACACCGGCCAGCGGATGTCCTGCTCGACATCCATCGCCATGCCGTCGATGACCGCGATAAAGTCTTCCTTCGCCAGATCGAAGCGCGCGACCGCATCCGCGATCAGCACCGCCTGCCCTGGTGCCCCGCCGGCGTAGAGCGACTCGATATCCGCACGCCACGCCGCCAGCGCCGCCGCGCGATCCTCGCGCTTGCCACCTTCGTCGTCGGCGATGTCGTCGACCTGTCGACAGAACGCGTAGACCGCGTACATCGCGTCGCGCTCGGCCTTGGGCAGCACGCGCATCCCGGCGTAGAAGGAACTGCCCGAGACTTGCGCTTGCAGTTGTGCAGGAGTCGCCTTCGGGTTCATGCCCGCCCTTTAACCATTTGCGTGACCGCCGCCAACGCCGCGAGGCCGAATGCCTCGGGCGCACGGTGGTGAACACGTTGCGACAACGGGTCACGCCGTTTGAGGCGTGCGTTGAGGCTCACCGCGAGCCGGTGGATGATCGCGACCTCCGCCGCAAGCCGACGGTCGTGAATCTGCCGGGCGAACCCGGCGGACTGCGCGAGCAACGCATCGGTCCGAGTCGCGAGATCTGCGATCACCGCGCGCAGTGCCGGAGTTGCCGCCGTCCCCGCCAAATCCTCGACGCGGGCACCATGCTGCGCGAGGATCTCGCGCGGCAGATAGACCCGCCGGATCGCACGGTAATCCTTCCCGCAATCCTGCACATGGTTGATCACCTGCAGCGCCGCGCACAGCGCATCCGACGCCGCCCAGGTCGCGTGATCCTCGCCGTGCACGTCGAGGACGTAGCGCCCGACCGGCATCGCCGAATAGCGGCAATACTCCATCAGCGCCGGCCAGTCGTCATAATGGTCGACCGTGCAATCCCGCGCGAACGCGACGAGCAGGTCGGTCGCATGCTGCGACGACAGGCTGTGCGTCGCCATCGTCTCCCGCAGCGCCAGCGCAGTCGCCTCGTCGTCGCTGTGGCCGAGGATGGTCGCGCGCATCGTGCCGAGCAGCGCGAGCTTCTCGTTCGCCGAGGCGGCGGGATTGTCCGCCACGTCGTCGGCCGCGCGCGCAAAATGATAGAAGGCCATCACCGGCGCGCGATGCGCCTTCTTGAGCAGCACCGAAGCGACCGGAAAATTCTCGTCCTTATGCCCCTTGCCCGAGGCGAGCGTCGCAGCGGTCATGACGGCAAGCCTTCCTCGTGGCGTGCCGCCTGGACACGCCCCTTCCACATTCCGCCACGCCCGCGGACATGCTGCCATGCCGACAGCAGCGTGCATCCGGCATAAAAAGTCGCGATCAACGGCAAAGCCGGTCCCCACAGTGGCGAGCGTCGGTAGAAGCGCAACATCGGCTGAAACGCCAGCGCCATCAATGCCCAGGCCGCGATCGCGGTCATCCGCACCGCGCCCTGCCCGAAGATCGTCAGCAGCGGCGGGGCGAGATAGGTGATGGCGAGGCCAATCGTGGTGCCCGCCAATAGCACCGGCGAATAGTTGAGCTGCGCATACGCCGAGCGCGAGATCATCTGCGCGACCGAATCCCAGCTGTCGTAGCGCCGGATGCTGATCGCGCGATCGGTCAGGCCGAGCCAGACCGGCCCTTGCGTCTTCATCAACGCGCCGAACGCGCAATCATCGATCAGCGCGGACCGCACTGCCGCTATCCCGCCTGCCGCCTGCAACGCCTGACGCTCGACCAGCATCACGCCCCCCGCCGCCGCGCCCCGCCCGCTGCCGCGCCGATTCACCGCCGCAAACGGGTACAGCATCTGGAAAAACCATACGAACGCAGGGATCAGCGCGCGTTCCGCGAGACTCTCGCAGCGCAACCGCGCCATCAGCGATACGAGCACGCGCTCCTCCGCAACGGCGCGTGCGACGAGGGTGCGCAGCGTATCGGGAGCGTGCGCGATGTCGGCGTCGGTCAGCAGGAGATAATCGGGCACGTCGCCCGCCGCGGTAATTCCTTGCGAAACCGCCCACAGCTTGCCGGTCCAACCGTTTGCCAGCGGCGCGCCCGTCTCCACCTGCACACGCTCGCCGCCCGCGCCGCGCGCGATCGCGGCGGTGCCGTCGCTGCTCGAATCGTCGACGAGAATGATCCGGAAGTCACCCGGATAGTCTTGCGCCGCCAAGCTCCCGATCGACCGCGCGATCACATCGGCCTCATCGCGCGCCGGCACGATCGCGACGACCGAAGGCCACGTCGCGTGTTCTTCCCATGCTGGAAGGAGAGCAAGCGGAGACGTATCGCGCTCGCCGGTCTGCCAGAAGCCATCGCGCGCAAAGACCAGCACCAGCCAGATCGCAAGCGACAGCAGCGCAATCCCCAGCGCGATCACTGTCCACGCCCCAACGACCACGAAGAGCCGCGCCCGTCTCCTCCCCTCCCTGAAAGGGAGGGGTCGGGGGTGGGTCGGCCTGAGGAAAGGACAGACGCCGAAACGGGCCAACCCACCCACGGCTCCGCCCTTACAGGGAAGGGGGAAAGCACTGTATGTCCCTCACCACTCTGCCAACTACCGGAAAACGCAATCACGCCAGCATCCCCGCCTGCCGGAACCACGCCACCGCATCCTCCAGCGCCACGCGGTACGGTCGCGCGCGATACCCCAGCTCCGCCTCGGCGCGCGCGCTCGAATAATACATGTCGTGCGCGGCCATCCGCAGCGCATCCAGCGTCAGGAACGGTTCCTTGCCCGTCACCCGCGCAATCCGCTCGTTGACCCACGCCAGCGGAAACAGCGGCGCACGCGGGATCTGCACCGTCGGCGGCTTGCGCCCGACGATCGCCGCGACACTCGCGAGCATCTCGCGCAACGATACATCCTGCCCGCCAAGCACATAGCGCTCGCCAATCACCCCGTGCGCCATCGCCGCGATATGCCCGTCCGCCACGTCATCGACATGCACCAGGTTCAATCCACTCTCGACGAACGCAGGCATCCGTCCCGACGCCGCCTCGACGATGATCCGCCCGGTCGGCGTAGGGCGTGCATCGCGTGGCCCGATCGGGGTCGACGGATTGACGATCACCGCGGGCAACCCCTGCTCGCGTACCATCGCCTCGACCAGCCGTTCGGCGACGACCTTGCTCCGCTTGTACGCGCCGACCGCTTGCTCCGGCGTCGCCGGACGGGTCTCGTCGGAGGCCTTGCCATGATCCGGGCGCAACGTGGCGACGCTGCTGGTATAGACGATCCGCGCGACGCCTGCGTCGAGTGCCGCCTGCATCACGGTCTGCGTGCTCACCCGGTTGTTGCGGACGATCTCTTCGGTATCCGGTGCCCAGATCCGATAGTCCGCCGCGACGTGATACAGATCGCTTACCCCCGCCATCGCGCGCGCCATCGCGGCGGGGTCGCGCGCGTCGCCCTCGACGATTTCTCCCGGAAAATCGGTTAGGTTGGTCCGCGCGCTGCTCGCGCGCGCCAGCCCGCGCACACGTGTGCCCGCTGCGGCCAGCCGTCGCGCGACCGCCGAACCGACGAAGCCGGATACCCCGGTCACCAGCGTAATAGGTTGATTGCTCAAACAGCCTCCATGCGGCGATGCTGTAGAACGCCGCGCCGCAAGCGCAAACAATCTCGCGCAATCTTCCAGCAACAAAGTCCGCACCAGCCCGGACATGACAGCTTTTTCACCCCGGCGTGCCTATCCCCGTCATTCGGGCGAGGCTACGGGGTGGCACCGTGATCCACATCCTGCATCTTCTTGGAGCCGCACTGGGCTGGCTGGCAATCGTGGTGGCGACGCTCGGCATCATCTATTGCACTGCCGCCGCTTTCATCTTCCGACACTATTTCGCTGCCGCCACGCCGGCGCCTGTCCGGCATGATGCCGTTACGCTGCTCAAACCGCTCTACGGCGACGAACCGCGGCTGTACGACAATCTCGCCAGCTTCCTCGCGCAGGATCATGCCGGGCCGATCCAGTTGCTTTGCGGAATCCAGCGCGCCGATGATCCAGCGATCGCAGTGGTCAAGGCTTTGAAGCTGGCGCATCCGGACGCCGACATCCAGCTCGTCGTCGACGGCACGGTCCACGGCGCAAGCGGCAAGATTTCCAACCTCGTCAACATGGAGCCGTTCATCCGGCACGGCATCGTCGTGCTCAGCGACAGCGATATCGCGGTAGCGCCGGATTATCTCGGACAACTGCTTCGCGCACTCGATCGCCCGAACGTCGGAATCGTCACCTGCATCTACGCCGGGCGCGGTGACGCGGGGTTCTGGTCGCGACTCGGTGCGGCGGGCGTGAGTTACCAGTTCATGCTCGGGCTGGTGTTCGGCGTCGCTAACAAACTTGCCACGCCGTGCATGGGATCGACCATCGCGATGACGCGCGAAACCTTGCAGCGGATCGGCGGCTTCGGCAGTTTCGCGGACAAGCTGGCGGACGATTATGCGATCGGCGAAGCGGTCCGCGCCCTCGGGCTCTCGATCGTCTTGCCGCCGATGCTGGTCGACCACGCCTTCGACGAGACCAGCCTGTCCGCGCTGTGGCATCACGAACTCCGCTGGGGCGCGACGGTGCGCGATGTCGCCTTCTGGCCGTACGTCGGCAGTATCATCGGGCTCCCCTTGCCGGTCGCCGTGCTCGCGATGCTGTACTGGCCCGCGGCGGGGCTGGTGCTGTTCGCCCTTGCAGCGATCGTACGGTTGGTGGTTGTGCGAAGCGTCGATGCGACTGTAGGGAGGCGCATCGCTTCGTTGGGGTTGGCGCTCGCACATGATGGCATGAGTTTTGCCATCTATATCGCGAGCTTCTTCGTCCGATCGGTTGATTGGCGCGGCGCGACCCTTACAATGAAGACTGAAGGCCGCATTGTTGCGGCGCACAAGATTGAGAATGCGGAGCAACGGGCATGATGCGGGCGCTTTTCCTCCAGGCGCCGTCTTTTGACGGTTACGACGGTGGCGCGGGTGCGCGCTACCAGATGAAGCGGGAGGTCAAATCCTTCTGGTATCCGACCTGGCTCGCGCAGCCGGCGGCAATGGTCGAGGGCTCCAAGCTGATCGACGCGCCCGCGCACGACCAGTCGTGGGACGATATCGCGCATGAGTTCGACGATCGCGACCTCGTGATCCTCCACACCTCGACGCCGTCGTTCAACCAGGACATCCGCACCGCCGCGCTGATCAAGCAGCGCAACCCGCGGATCCTGATCGGCTTCGTCGGCGCGAAGGTCGCGGTCGAGCCCGACAAGAGCCTCGCCGCCACGCCCGACGTCGATTTCGTCGCACGCGAGGAATATGACTTCACGATCCTCGAGATCGCGCAGGGCAAGCCTTTGCGTGAAGTCGACGGCATCACCTGGCGCGATTCGGACGGCGCGTTCATCCGCAACCGCGACCGCGCGATGATCGAGGACATGGACTCGCTGCCGATGGTCTCGCCGGTCTACAAGCGCGACCTGCAGATCGACAAATATTTCGGCGGCTACCTGCTGCATCCGTATGTCAGCTTCTACACCGGGCGGGGCTGCAAGAGCCGTTGCACCTTCTGCCTGTGGCCACAGACGATCGGCGGGCACACCTACCGCTTCCGCTCGGTCGCCAAGGTGATCGAGGAAGTGGAGTACATCATCCGCGAGATCCCCGAGACCAAGGAGATCTTCTTCGACGACGACACGCTGACCGACAACCACGCGCGCGTCGAGGAACTCGCGATCGCGCTCGGCAAGCTCGGCTTCGGCAAGCCCGGCTTCAAGATGTCGTGGAGCTGCAACGCAAAGGCCAACGTCCCACGCAAGACGCTCGAAGTGCTGAAGGCGAACGGCCTGCGCCTGCTGCTCGTCGGCTATGAGAGTGGCAACCAGCAGATTCTCCACAACATCAAGAAGGGCCTGCGCACCGACGTCGCACGGCAGTTCACCAAGGATTGCCACGAGCTTGGCGTCGTGATCCACGGCACCTTCATCCTGGGTCTCCCGGGCGAGACGCTCGAGACGATCGAGGAGACGATCAACTACGCCAAGGAAATCGATCCGCACACGATCCAGGTGTCGCTCGCGGCACCGTATCCCGGCACCTTCTTGTACAAGCAGGCGACCGAGAACGGCTGGTTCGACAATTCGCACGAATTGCTCACCGACGGCGGCAACCAGATCGCGCAGCTCAGCTACCCGCATCTGTCCTCGACGGTGATTTTCGACAAGGTCGAGGAGTTCTACAAGCGCTTCTACTTCCGCCCGTCGAAGATCTGGGAAATCGTCCGCGAGATGCTGACCGATTGGGACATGATGAAGCGCCGCCTGCGCGAAGGCGTCGAGTTCTTCGACTTCCTGCGGCGTCGCAAAGAGGCAGTGTAAAGGGTTCGGTTCGATGACGACGATGGCCCGTATGACGGTCAACGAGCGGCTCGAAGCGACCGGGCGGCTCGACGCATGGAACGCCGCGGTCGAGGCGCGCGACATGGATGCGATGGTCCTGTTGCTGCGCCTCGTCGCCGCGCCCGATCCGCGCCGGGTCGCGCAAGGCGTGCTCGCAGACCCCGAATTCTACGGGTTTGCGCGGGCGTGAAGATCGCGATCGTCACCGCGGATGATTTTGGCGTCTCGGTCGAGGTCAACGCTGCGGTCGAGCAGGCACACCGTGAGGGGATTCTTACGGTAACCAGCTTGATGGTGACGGGTGCCGCCGCGATGGATGCGGTCGCGCGGGCGCAGCGCACCCCGACGCTCGGAGTCGGCCTCCACGTCGCGCTCGCGGAAACCCCGCCGGCGCTGCCGCCGGAACAGATTCCCGATCTGGTCGACGATGCCGGGCAATTCCGCATCGAAACGCTTCCGGTCGCACTCGCCCTCGTCGGCAAGGCATCGGTTCGTCGTCAGCTCGAAGCGGAGATCGACGCGCAGTTCGCGCTGTTCGAAGCGACCGGGCTCCCGCTCGATCACGTCAATTCGCACAAGCACATGCACCTCCACCCGGTCATCGCCGCGACGCTGCTCAAGGTCGGCAAACGCCACGGGATGACCAAGGTCCGCGCGCCGGTCGAACCGCGCGTTGTGCTGGCGCAGTTCGAGAAAGCGACCGGGCTCCATATCGCCAAGCCCTTCGCCCAGCGCGTCCAGCGGCAGATGCGCCGTGGCGGGATGAAAGTCCCCGACCATACGTTCGGCCTTGCCTGGTCTGGCGCGATGTACACCGAACGGTTGCGCGGCGTGCTGCGGCATCTTCCGGAGGGCGTCAGCGAGATCTATCTACACCCCGCGACCGCGCATTATCCCCTGTCCGCCCCGACCTACCAGTACGAGGCGGAACTTGCGGCGCTGCTAGATCCGGTTGCGCGCGACATCGTTTCCGACAATCATATCACCCTGGCGCGTTTCGCCGATTTTTGAACCGGGAGAGCCCCGATGAATTTCCATGCCAAATCGATCGCCCCGGCAGGCCCCGCCCCCGGCGTCCGCGTCAAGCTCGGCAGCCCCGAACACAAGACGCTGTTCTGCCGGACGATGCTGGACACGCACGATCCCTATCGCCCGGCGCTGATCGACTGGCCGGTCCTCGACGACGTCACGCGCAACCGGATCGTCTCGCTGCCGATCTGGGACATCGCGGTTGCGACCGAGGGGCGCGCAGGGATGAACGTCAAGACGTACGGCGAGCAAATCAGCGACCCGCTGCTGCGTGATGCGATCGACATGAACGCCTATGAGGAAAGCCGCCACAAGATCGTGCTGGCGGACATGGTCACCTTCTACGGGATCGAGCTCAAGCCGGAAGATCCCTACCTGCGCCCGCGCGATCCGGAGTTCGCGTTCATGCGCACCGGCTTCTCGGAATGCATCGACAGCTTCTTCGGCTTCGGGCTGTTCAAGGTCGCCAAGGACACCGGCTTTTTCCCGGAAGAACTGATCGACACGTTCGAGCCGGTGATGCGCGAGGAAGGCCGCCACATCCTGTTCTTCGTCAACTGGGTCGCGTGGCATCGGCGCAATATGCCGCTGTGGCGCCGCCCGTGGTTCGAGCTCAAGGTCTGGGCGGTGTGGATCGCGCTGATCTGGGAACGGATCGACATGGCCAAGGGCATGGGCGACGACAATACCAAGGCGCAGGAGAATAACTTTACGCTCAACGGCTCGAAGGAGCTCGGCGTCGAGATCGAATTCCCCGAACTGGCGGCGATCTGCCTCGCAGAAAACGATCGGCGGCTCGCGGTCTATGACCCGCGCCTGATCCGCCCGAAGTTCGTGCCGGGGATGATCCGGCTGGTGCTGCGCTTCATGGGCAAGAAACCCGCACGGGAATGACGCGCGGTGGTCGACGTCGGCGGCGCGGTCAGTCCTGGCTCTCATAGGCGAGTTGCAGGACGCCCCAGTGCCGTCCCCCGACCCAGATCGCCGCGATGACCTGTTTGAGCAAAACGACGCTCCCGTTCGACAGCGGCCGGCGATACGCCTTCAGACAGAACGGGGCCTCGATCCGGACCTGGATTTGGGTCTCTGGATAGGAATAGATCAATCCCGCACGGGCATTTTCCTGGTTCCATACACGATCGTTGGACCGCTGCGGAAGCGACCGTTCGGGCATCGCCACCGCACCGAAGCAGTTCCGATCGGTCAGGGTCATGCCAAAGAAGCCCGGAAGCTGCCGCGCCCGTTCCTGGTGCGGTCGGGCCAGCCGCGTGAACAACGCCTGTGCCGCGTGCGTGAAGATTGGCGGATCGCTCCCGGGCACTGGCCGGTAATCGTCGCTCAAGATCGTCTCGAGCGAGATTTCATGCGTGCCGACCGCGTGGGCAAGACCCTCCCCAATCAATCGCGCCGCCTCGAGACCGAACGTGATATGGGGCGAGTCAAGGATCTCCGCGCCGCTTTCCGCCAATATCTGCAACAAGGCGTTGGTGTCGTCGCTGACCCCGGTCACGCGTGTGGAAAGCTGCTGTAGCCCGGTGGCATTCTCGGTCGATGCACTCGACAGCGCAAGCAGCCCCGCACGCACCATATCGACCGCCTGGACCATCGATTCGACGCGCTTTGCGACGCTGTCGCTATTCTGTTCCATCCCCTGCATGATCGCACCGAGTTGCTCGACCAGCGTTTCGATCCCCTTGGCGCTCCCGTGCGCCGATTGCGCCTTTGCCACCCCCTGCCCGATCCGATCGAGCATGACGCCTGCTTCGAACGTGAGCGATGCGATCGACTGCTCGATCCGGTTGGTTGCCGCGGCGGTTTCGTTCGCCAGCTTCTTCACCTCGCTGGCGACCACCGCGAACCCGCGTCCGGCATCGCCGGCCCGTGCTGCCTCGATCGTCGCGTTGAGGGCGAGGAGGTTGGTCTGGCGCGCGATCACGTTGATCCCGGCGGTCACCGCGCTGACGTCGCTGAGCGCGGTGTTGAACGCACCGAGACCGTTGTGAATGTGGCTGACCTGTTCGATCAGCTCGACGACATCCGATGTCGCGGTGCCAAGCTGTGCGGTCGAATCCTCGATGACGATCTTGGCCGCCGCCGTGTCGTTTCGCGCATCGCGGGCGGCGATCGCGACATTGTCGACGTCGCCCGACAGGATATTGGCTTCGGACCCGATCGCTTCGATGGTGGTGGCTTGTGCCGTCACGCGTTCTGCCAAAGCGGCGATATCGGCCTGCAGATCCAGCGTCCGGATTCCCAGCTCGCCGGACAGGCGCGCTGCCTGTCGAATGGTGTGATCGAGCGTAAGGGCCTGTGTGGTCATGACAATCATGATGAACGATCAGCCCTTAAAAGGGACTTAACTATGCCAATCCGCGCTCTGCCCACGAAGTCGGGCAAAGCTTCCATCCGCGACTTCCAGCGGTAATTCACACGCCGTCCGCGTCATTTGGCCCTGAAATCCGTCGCCTGTCGTGCATGCTGCCTTGATTGCCTGTGCCAAAGCCACAATGACGCCGGGATGATGCGCGATTCGTTTCCCCCCGCTCCCGGTTATCGGCAGTTTGCGCGATGAACCGCTCCGCACGCATCGGTTTGTTGCTCGCCACGATCGTCGGCCTGGCGGTCGCGGTCGGCGCGGTCGGCACGGTCGGGCTGCAGCCGGTGCTGAGCGCGATGGCATCGATCGGCTGGGTCGGAATGGCCACGTTTACGCTGTGGTCGATCGGCGTGCTCGTCTTGCTGGGCATGGCATGGCAGGCGGTCGCGCCCGGACAGACGGCCGATCGGCTTGGCTGGTTCATCTGGGCACGCACCACGCGGGAGGCGGCCACCGACATCCTGCCCTTTTCGCAGCTTGGCGGGCTCGTCGTCGGCGCGCGGACGCTGGCAGCGTTCGGCGTGCCACAACCGGTGATCTATGCGTCAATGATCGTAGACATGACGACCGAGATGGCGGCGCAACTGATCTTTACGCTCGGCGGGGTCGGCATGCTGTTGCTGGTGCTGTCGGACGCGCCCGTTCAGCAGGGCATCGTGCCGCTCGCGCTCGGCGGGCTTGGCGCGATGGTCGCATTGATGCTGCTGTTCGTCTTTGCACAGAAACCGATGCTCAAACTGGCGGGTTCGCTCGGCGCGCGGATGCTGCCGGGCTCCGTCGCGGCGATGGCGGCGGTGCGCGAGCAACTCGACACGATCTATCGGACACCACGCCGCGTGATCGCGGCGTTCCTGTTCAACCTCGCTGCCTGGCTCGCGAGCGCCACCGGCGCGTGGATCGCGCTGCGCTTCATGGGCTCGACGATGCCGCTGTGGGCCGTGCTGACGATCGAGGCGCTGATCTTCACGCTGCGCAGCGTCGCCTTCGCGATTCCCGGCGCCGTCGGCGTGCAGGAAGCCGCCTATGTGCTGATCGGCCCGCTGTTCGGCCTGCCCCCCGCGCATGCGCTCGCACTGTCGCTGCTCAAGCGCGCGCGCGATGTGATTATCGCAGTGCCCGCGTTGCTCGCATGGCAGGTCGGCGAAGCACGGCGCGTGGTGACCTGAGAGAGAGGCGGCATCTCCCGCGAATGAACCTCGGTTCGGGCTGAGCGAAGTCGAAGCTGCCCGGCGCAACGCCAGCCCTTCGACTGCGCTCGGGGCGAACGGGGATGGGATAGGCGCACCTTACAGCGATCAAGATCACCGAGGGCACCGGCCCGCAATCGCATCTAGTCGGTTTGCCCCGCCTAAGCGTCCTCGCGCACGGGTGGCAACGGCGCATCCCGCACCATCGCCTCCAGCGCCGTCAGCGACTCCTGCTGCGATGCCGCCGCAAGCCCCGCCTCCAGCTCGCGATACGCTGCCAGCACGGCGCGCCCGGTCTCCGTCAGCGACGCCCCGCGCCCCTGCCCGCCACCGGCCACCGTCTCGACCAACTTGTCCCGCCAGCAACGGTTCATGCTGTCGACCAGCAGCCAACTGCGGCGATAGCTCATCCCCATCGCGCGGCCCGCGCCCGAGATCGACCCCTCGCGTGCGATCGCCTCAAGCAGATCGGCCTTGCCCGGACCCATCGCCAGCTCGTCGCCGCAATAGAGCTGGACTTTGATCTTGAGCGCACCGACGCGCATTATTTCCCGATCAGAACGTCGCTCGCCTTGACGATGACGGTCACGGTATCGCCGACTTCCAGCGCAAGATCGCTGATCGCGTCGTTGGTGATGTTCGACGTGACGATCGTGCCGTTGCCGATGTCGACATGGACCGACCCGTTGACCGCGCCGGGGTGAACCGCGGTAACGGTGCCCGAAATCTGGTTGCGCGCGCTGATCTTCATCGAAAGCGTCTCCTTCGCCGCCGCTCTATCACCGCACGGGCACGGGGGCCAATGCGCACCGGTGGCATCGCACCCCAAACCCCGCTAAGCGGCGGACATGGCGAAAACGAAGGCGCATCCGTTCCGTTCGATCCACACGCACGGCCTGATCCGGGTCGGGGCCTGCACCCCGCGCGCCAGCGTCGGTGATGCCGCCGCCAATGCCACCGAGACGATCGCGCTCGCGCAGCAAGGCGATGCCGCACACGCCGACCTGCTGGTCTTCCCCGAGCTCAACGTCACCTCCTATGCGATCGACGACCTGCATCTGCAGACCGCGCAGCAAAGGGCGACGGATGCCGCGATCGCCAGCGTCGTGGCGGCAAGCGCGAAACTGCGCCCGGTGCTCGTCGTCGGCGCGGCGTTGCCGCGCAACGGGCGGCTCTACAATTGTGCGGTGGTGATCGCGCGCGGGCAGATCCTCGGCGTCGTGCCGAAGACCTTCCTCCCCAATTACCGCGAATATTACGAGAAGCGCTGGTTCGCGAGCGGCGCCGGACTGACCGGGCTCGACATCACGCTGGCGGGCGAGACCGTGCCGTTCGGCACCGACCTGCTGTTCGCCGCAAGCGATCTCGCCCCGTTCATCTTCCATACCGAAATCTGCGAGGACTATTGGGCCCCCACCCCGCCCTCGACGATGGGCGCGCTGGCAGGCGCGCTGATCTGCTGCAACCTCTCCGCCTCGAACATCGTCGTCGGCAAGGCACGCGAACGCGCGTTGCTGTGCGCGTCGCAAAGCGCGCGGGCGGTGTGCGGCTATGTCTTTGCCGCCTCGGGACCGGGCGAGAGCACCACCGACCTCGCGTGGGACGGTCAGGCGATGATCCACGAGATGGGCGAGCTGCTCGCCGAATCGACTCGCTTCGGGCGCGAGCGCGAGCTGGTCCTCGCCGATGTCGACACCGGGCGAATTGCGCAGGAGCGGATGCGGGTCGGCACGTTCAACGATTCGGCGCGGCTGGCGGGCGACCCCGAACTGCGTTTCCGCCGCATCGCGTTCGAGCACAAACCGGACTTTGCCGACGCCGGGCTGCTGCGCGAGATCCGGCGTTTCCCGTTCGTCCCCAACACCCCTGAACGGCTCGACGACGATTGCTACGAAGCCTTCAACATCCAGGTCGAGGGGCTGCTCAAGCGGTTCGTCGCATCCCGCTCCGAACGGCTCGTCATCGGCGTGTCAGGCGGTCTCGATTCGACCCACGCGCTGATCGTCGCAGCGAAGGTGATGGACCGCCTCGGCCTGCCGCGCGACCGAATCCTCGGTTTCACCATGCCAGGCTTTGCAACCAGCGACGGCACCAAGAGCAACGCCTGGGCACTGATGCGCGCGCTGGGAATCGAGGGCGCCGAGATCGACATCCGCCCCGCCGCGCGCCAGATGCTCGCCGACATGGGCCATCCGTTCGCGGATGGCGAACCCGCCTATGATGTGACGTTCGAGAACGTCCAGGCGGGGCTACGCACCGATTACCTGTTCCGCCTCGCCAACCAGCGCGCCGGGATCGTGGTCGGGACGGGCGACCTGTCCGAACTGGCGCTGGGCTGGTGCACCTACGGCGTCGGCGACCAGATGAGTCATTACGGCGTCAATGCAGGCGTTCCGAAGACGCTGATCCAGTTCCTGATCCGGTGGTGCATCCGGACCAACCAATATGATGGCGAGACCGATTCGATCCTCGAATCGATCCTGGCGACCGAGATTTCCCCCGAACTGGTCCCGGCGGGCGCCGATGGCGCGATACAGAGCACAGAGGCGCGAATCGGGCCGTATGCGCTCAACGATTTCTTCCTGCATTATGTCGTGCGCCACGGAATGGCGCCGTCGAAGATCGCGTTTTTCGCGCTTCATGCCTGGGCGGACGCGAGCGCAGGCCGCTGGCCGCGCGATTTTCCCGTGGCCGGGCGCGTGGCGTACGACCTGCCGGTGATTCGCGAGTGGCTCGAAAAGTTTCTGGTGCGTTTCTTCGTGACCAGCCAGTTCAAGCGGTCGGCACTGCCCAACGGGGCGAAGGTCTCGAGCGGAGGCGCGCTCTCGCCGCGGGGCGACTGGCGCGCGCCGTCGGATGGGACGGCGCAGGTGTGGCTGGAGGAATTGGCGCGCGGACTGCCGTGATCGCATTCCACGCCCGTTCGTCTCGAACGCAGTCGAGCAACGAACGGTGCGGAAGATCGAGCAAAACCGCGCTCGGTGAAAGCCTTACTTGCGGCTCTTGCGCGCCGCGTAGCGCGCGTCGCGCGCCGCCTTCTTGTCGATCTCGGCCTGGATCGCGGCCTGCTTGGCCTCTTCGATCGCGCGCTCGGCGGCTTCGGCCTTGGCGATCTTCTCGAGCCGGGCGGCTTCGATCGCAGCCTTTTTCTCTTCGCGCTTCTTGGCTTCCGCAGCTTCCTTCGCTTCGCGCGCTGCCGCTCGGGCCGCCACGACCGCGGGGTCTACCGGCGGCTTGGACTTGAGCTTCTCGAGTGCGCGCTGCTTCGCGTCGGCGGACAGGGCCGCGCGGTCCTTGAAGGAAGGTTCTTTGTAGGATGCCATGTGGCGGGCTTTAACCTCATCGAGGAAAGAAGGAAATGGCGGAGAGGGTGGGATTCGAACCCACGGTACCCGCGAGGGCACGCCGCATTTCGAGTGCGGTACATTCGACCACTCTGCCACCTCTCCGCGAGGTCTTATGATGCTGTCGCAATGGCCAGCACCGGTCGGTGAGCGGGGGCCTCTAACGTAGTGATCTGCAGGACGCAAGCGCCGCGATGCAGGTTTGTCGCACAGCAATCGCTTGTCTGCCGCAAAGGAGCGCTTAGATTATCGAAATGCACCGTACCCCGATTACATCCCCGCCGTTCGACAGCTCCATCACCCTCCCCTCCGTCAGCCACGCGCGATTCGGGATCGGGGACGTGGTGCGCCATCGCCTGTTCGATTTCCGCGGGGTCGTGTTCGATATCGATCCGATCTTCGCGAACAGCGCGGAATGGTACGATGCGATCCCCGAGAACATTCGCCCGCGCAAGGACCAGCCCTTCTACCACCTCCTCGCGGAGAACATGGAGTCGAGCTACGTCGCCTATGTCAGCCAGCAGAACCTGATCCCCGACGACACCGACGAACCGGTCGACCACCCGGCGATTCCGGGGCTGTTCGAGGATTATGAGGACGGCAAGTATCCGTTGCGTCGCGAACACCGCCACTGATCCTCCATATGGGCGGGACTGCTGCCGCCTCGAACGACGTTTTTACCGGGGCGCGCGGCACCTCCCCGGTTGACACCGCAAGCTCCTTGGCATAGCTGGCGCTTCTTTCCCGCACTCGGCTCGCCGGGTCGTGGGGCACAGGCATTTTTGAAAGTGATTAGGCATGTTCGCAATCGTGCGCACAGGCGGCAAGCAATACCGTGTTGCCGCCGGAGACAAGATCGTCGTTGAGAAGCTCGACGGCGAAGCCGGCGCGTCGATCACGCTCGGCGACATTCTGCTGGCGGGCGAAGGCTCGGAGCTGCATTCGGTCGAGGGCCTGACGGTCTCGGCAGAAATCATCGCGCAGGCGAAGGCGGACAAGGTCATCGTCTTCAAGAAGCGTCGTCGTCACAACTACCGCCGCAAGAACGGTCATCGCCAGCGTCACACGATCCTGCGCATCACCGCGATCGGCAACAATGACAAGCAGGCAGCACCGGCCAAGGCCGATGCCCCGGCCGCTCAGGCGTAAGGAGTAGTTCGAGATGGCACATAAGAAAGCAGGCGGCTCTTCGCGCAACGGTCGCGATTCGGCAGGCCGTCGCCTTGGCGTAAAGAAGTTCGGTGGCGAGATCGCCATTCCGGGCAACATTCTCGTGCGTCAGCGCGGCACGAAGTTCTACCCGGGCACCAACGTCGGCATCGGCAAGGATCACACCTTGTTCGCGCTCGTCGAAGGCCGCGTGACCTTCCACCAGGGCAAGCTCGGCCGCAAATTCTGTTCGGTCGAGATGCTGGCGCAAGCCGCAGAATAACGGGCAACCGGACGGGTTGCCCACCAGGGCGACCCGCGTATCCGCAAGGATACCGAAACAAGGGAGACGGGTCGCCCCGGCTCCCTTTTTTCATGGCTCCCTCCCTGACTGTCGTGTCCGTGTCATCCCGGCATGCGAACGACAGCAATCGAGGAGAGTTGTATCATGTTCGCTCGGACTCCGAGATTGACGTTGCGCCCCGGCTGGCCCGAGGACGCCCCCGCGCTGGCCGCCGCAATCGCGCACGAGGCCGTCGTGACCATGCTGGCGCGCGCACCCTGGCCATATACCGAGCTGGACGCCGCCGCGTTCCTCGCCCTGCCCCCCGACCATCGCAACATCCATTTGCTGATCCACGCGCATGAAGGCCCCCGCACGCGACTCGTCGGGGGGATCGGACTTGTGCAGGATCCGTCCGGACACGAGTTCGGTTACTGGCTGACCCCCGATGCCTGGGGTCGCGGCTATGCCACCGAGGCGGGTCGTGCGGTGCTCGACATTGCGCGCCACGCGCTTGGCCTCCGGCATCTCCACGCCGGCCACTTTCAGGACAATCCCGGGTCGGGTCGCGTCCTGCGCAAGCTCGGCTTTCGCGAGACCGGGGCCGAGGTGCGTGCTTGCCGAGCGAGGGGCGGCGACGTGCCCGCCATCGGCTATGCGCTCGACCTCGCCCCGCCGCAGGCGATCCCGCTGGCGGCGTGAACAAACGAACGGCGCCGCACAATGTCTTCGACAAAGCACACCCGGTCGGTGCGGGTGAGGCCAGACACGCTTTGGTCTCGGCGTCATCCGCATTGACTATCTGGCGAACGCATGGATAAGCCCGACCACACAAAATAAAAAGTGGTTAGGAGAGGCAGAATGGCCGTTGGTCATCAGCTCGAAATACAGCCGCGAAGCGGTATGGTAACGTTAACGGGACGCGCGGCGGCATCGGCCGTCGCGGCCCTCGCGATCATCCCGGGTGCCGCATGGTGATCGACCGCAGGGCCGCGCTCGTCGGGATGGTGGGCATCTTCGGGGCAAACCTGTTCGCTCCCCTCGCCCGCGCCGTAGGCTATCAGCCCAACCCGGCGATCAACACCGGAACGCCCGCCGTCATCTTCACGCCCGCTCAGCGCGCGCTGGTCGGCGCGCTCAGCGAGCGCGTGCTGCCGACCACCGACACGCCGGGCGCGATCGCTGCCGGGGTGCCCGAGTATATCGAGCACATGCTCGGCGACTGGGCGGTCAACGACGACCGCGCGACGATCCTCGACGGTCTCACCGCGATCGACGCGCGGAGCATGGCCGATTACAAAAAGCCGGCGCTCAAGGCATCGGCCGCGCAGCAGGATGCGTTGCTGACACTGGCGATGAACGGTGGCCTTCCCAGTGCGATCCCGTTCTTCCAGGCGTTCCGGCAGCTCGTCATCACCGGCTATTACACGTCCGAGATCGGGATTACGCAGGAGCGGCATTACCTGCCCGTCCCCGGCGATTACGACGGCGCGTATCTCTATTCGAAGGTCAAGCGCATCTTCTCGGCCTGACCCGGCGCGGGCGTCCGGCCTGCGCATCCCCCTTCCATCTTACGATCCGGCGGACAATCATCATGGCAGCTACAGATCGCTACGACGCAATCGTCATCGGCTCCGGCATCAGCGGCGGCTGGGCCGCGAAGGAACTGACCGAAAAAGGGCTGCGCGTCCTGATGGTCGATCGCGGCCGCATGGTCGAACATGGCGAAGACTATCCATACGACGGCAAGTCCGCCTACGATATTCCCGCCCGCGACCGGATGCCCGCCGCGCTCGCGAAAAGCGACTATTTCGCGCTCAACGGCTGGGTCCAGCCGAGCACGCAGCCGTTCTTCATCAACGACCGGCTCAACCCGTACGATTACGATGCCCCCAACAAGTTCAATTGGGTCCGCCCGTCGGTGGTCGGCGGCAAGTCGCTGACTTGGGGGCGGTGGAGCTTCCGCTGGGGGCCGAACGACTTCGAGGCGAACAAGCGCGAAGGCGTCGGCACCGACTGGCCGATCCGCTACGAGGACGTCGCCCCGTGGTACAGCTATGTCGAGAAGTACATCGGCGTCTCGGGCGGGCGGGAAAACCTGTCCTATCTGCCCGACAGCGAATTCATGCCGCCGATGCCGATGAACATCGCCGAGAAATGGCTGAAGACTCGGCTGGAAGGGGAATTCCCCGGCCGCAAGCTGATCAACGCGCGCCTTAGCAACATCACCGAGGACAAGCCCGAGCAAAACCGCTCGCGTTGCCAAAAGCGCGCGCAATGCCATCGCGGATGCAGTTTCGGCGCCTATTTCTCGACCCAGGCGGTGACGCTCCCCGCCGCCCGCGCGACGGGGAAGCTGACCCTTCGCTCGGACAGCTGGGTGACCAATCTCGAATATGATCCCGCGCGCAAGCGAGTCACGGGCGTGCGACTGGTCGACGGCAACACCGGCGTGGCGGAAGTGATTCCGGCGCGGATCGTGTTCCTGTGCGCCTCGGCGATGAGCTCGCTCCACATCCTGCTCAACTCACGACCCGCGGGCAGCCAGCGTAGCTATTTCCATTCCAACGGCGCGCTGGGCAGCGCGGTGATGGACCACATCTTCCGCGTCAACGTATCGGGCGAGATCCCCGGCATGACCGACTATGTGGAATACGGTCGGCGCCCGGGCGCGGTCTATGTCCCGCGCTTCCGCAACCTCGTCGACGAAGATCTGCCGTTCAAGCGCGGCTACGGGTATCAAGGCGAAGCAAACCGGCGTCCCGCCGCGCCCGATGGCTTCGGCGCGGCGATGAAGCACGGCATGCGCGAATATGGCCCGTGGCGCTTCCAGATGGGCGCGTTCGGCGAATGCCTGCCGTATGACGACAATCGCGTCACGCTCAACCACGATAAGGTCGACCGCTTCGGCACGCCGCTGCTGCGCTTCGACGTCCGGTTCCGCGACAACGAAATCAAGATGATGGACGATGCGCAGGAGCAGGGAATGGTAATGCTCCGCAAGGCGGGACTGACCAACGTCACCAGCTATCGCGGCAAGCACGTCCCAGGCGAGGCGATCCACGAGATGGGCGGCGCACGGATGGGTCACGATCCCGCGACGTCGGTGCTCAACAAGTGGAACCAGGCGCATGACGCGCCCAACCTGTTCGTGACCGATGGGTCGCAGATGGCCTCGGTATCCTGCGTCAACCCGTCGCTGACCTTCATGGCGATCACCGCGCGCGCCGCGGATCAGGCGTTCAAACAGATGCAGGCGGGGGTGATCTAGGGCGCGCGCACGACTGCCGAGTCCCGCGGCTCAGGCCGCAACCGCCGCACGCGGCAAGACCGCGGCGGCGTAGTCGCTTTCGGCGAGCGCAATCAGCGCGCGATCGTCATGCTTCCACGGGTGGAATCCGGGCAGGAAGAAGGCGATCCACGCGCCGAGGATCTTGCGCGCCATCCCCGGGCGGCCGAGCGCGTACCACAGGATCCCGCGATGCGCGCGCCAGCCGGTGATCCCGTCCTGCCGCAGCAGTTCGAGCATCCCCTTGTACCGCCCGGCGAAGAACTTCTTGGTCGACGCCAGCATGACGAGAGACTTCACCGTCCAGCGCCGCCGCCGCGGCCAGTCGCGGGTGGCATGGAGCCAGGTGTCATACGCGACCCCCTTATGCTCGATCTCCTCGGCGGCATGCCAGCGCCACAGCGCCGCCGCCTGTTCGTCGCCGCCGGCCAGATGCCGCGGGTTGGCGATCAGTTCATGCGCCAGCATCGCGGTGAAATGCTCGAGCGCCATCGTCGCGGCCAGCGCGGCGATCGGCGGCTTGCCCTTGGTGAGCGCCAGTGCCTCGTCGATATGCCGTTCCAGCAATCGCGTTTCATAGCCCTGGTCGGTGACATGCCGGTTGAACGCGACATGCTCACGCGTGTGAATGACTTCCTGCTTGATGAACGCCTGGATTTCACTCCGCAGCCGGGGCGGCGTCCCCTCGCGGAACGCGCGAACGCTGTCGACGAAAAACCCCTCCCCCTTCGGAAAGGTGACTGACAGCGCGTTATAAAAGGCGGTCGCGAACGGGTCGTCGTTGAGCCACCAACGGCGCATCGTCGTGCCGCGCCCGAAGCGCAGGTCGCGCGGCGTGATCGTCAGGTCGGTGGGAGTGGTTGCTTTCGCCACGAAAACCTCCAAACGTTAATGGATTGCAGCGCGCCGTAGCGGCATATACTGCTGACAAGACTGTTAATAGGCTTTGCTTACACCCGTGTCAATAATCCGAAAACGTTTGAGCCCCGAAGAATCGCGTGAGGCGGCGATCGATGCTGCGCGCGCGCTGCTGATCGAACAGGGGCCGCAAGCGGTCACGCTCAAGGCGGTGGCAGCGCGAATCGGGCGGACGCATGCCAATCTGTTGCACCATTTCGGCTCCGCGGCGGATTTGCAGCGCGCGCTGATCACGCATCTGGCCGACACGATCACCGCGCAGATCGGCGCCGCCGCCAAGCGCGCTCGCGCTGGCGAGGCGGACCCGCGCGAAATCGTCGATCTCACCTTCGACGCCTTTGCGCGCGGCGCTGGCGCGATGGCATCGTGGATGATTCTGTCGGGCAACCAGGACGCGCTCGACCCCGTGCTCACCGCGATTCACCGGCTGGTCGACGAACTGGCCGAGGGCGAGGCGCCGGGTAACGCGATCCACGAGGAAACGCTGCAACTGGTGCTGATGGCGATGGGCGATGCGCTGCTGGGTCGCGCGATGGCGAACGCGCTCGGACTGCCGCCAGAGGCCGCCCGGACGATCGCGACTCGCGCGCTGATTGCAGGGCGGACTGGCGAATCGGTTCGCGATTCGGCTAGTCTGGCTAAAATCGCATAATCCGCTAAGGAGCGGCCATGCATTTTCTTGACCAAGCAAAGATCTTCGTCCGCTCGGGCGCGGGCGGCCCCGGCGCCGTCAGTTTCCGGCGTGAAAAGTTCATCGAATATGGCGGCCCCGACGGCGGCAACGGCGGCAAGGGTGGCGACATCATTTTCGAGGCCATCCCCGGCCTCAATACGCTGATCGACTTCCGCTACACCCAGCATTTCCGCGCGCCGCGCGGTGCCGGCGGATCGGGTTCGAATCGGACGGGCGGAGGCGGCGACGACCTCATCATCCGTGTCCCGATCGGCACGCAGGTCCTGTCCGAGGATCAGGAAGAAGTGCTCGCCGACTTCACCGTCCCGGGCGAGCGAGTCGTGTTCCTGCGCGGCGGTGACGGCGGACGTGGCAACGCAACCTACAAGACCTCGACCAACCGCGCGCCGCGCCAGCACGGCACGGGCTGGCCGTCGCAGGAAATGTATGTCTGGCTGCGGTTGAAGCTACTCGCCGATGCCGGACTCGTCGGCCTTCCCAATGCGGGCAAGTCTACCTTCATCAATGCCGTTACCAACGCGCAGGCCAAGGTCGGCGCCTATCCGTTCACGACCGTCCGCCCGCAATTGGGCGTGGTCAGCCGCTACAACCGCGAATTCGTCGTCGCAGACATCCCCGGCCTGATTGAAGGCGCAGCCGAGGGTGCCGGTATCGGCGACCGCTTCCTCGGGCATATCGAGCGCTGCAAAGTGCTGCTCCATCTGGTCGATGCGACCGAGGATAACCCTGTGGATAACTACAGGATCGTCCGTGGAGAACTCGAGGCGTACGGCGCCGGGCTTGTGGATAAGCCGCAGGTGATCGGACTCAACAAGGTCGACGCGCTCGACCCGGCGGACGTCAAGAAGCTGATCACCAAGCTCAAGCGCGCAAGCAAGGCCGAGGTGCTCCCGCTGTCGGGCGCAAGCGGCGACGGGATCGATGCGGTGCTCGACCGGCTGATCGAGGCGATCGGCCCGGCGGAGACGGTGGCGAAGCGCGAGGACGGCAGCGACGAACCGGCGGAGTGGTCGCCGGTTTGAGGGGGGCAATCCGTCTGGTATAAGGGCGCATGGCAACGCACCTCGTTTACCCACTGCTGACCGCCGAAGCGTTTCTTCAAATCGATTTCGGGGATCAGAAAGCCGAACTCGACAATGGCGTCATTCGCATGATGGCGGGCGGCACGGCACGGCATGCGCGGGTCCAGGGAAACATCTTTCTTGCGCTCGCGCTGCGGCTGCGGGGATCGGGATGCACGCCGTACAATTCGGATATGGCGGTTCGGACGCGGCCCGATTCGATCCGTTATCCCGATGTCTCGGTCTTTTGCGGACACGATGGCAAAAGCGACGATGACGCCATAGCGTTCGACGATCCCCGCGCGGTGTTCGAAGTCCTTTCCGACGGCACCGCGCGGACCGACCTGCGCGTTAAGCTCGACGAGTATCGAGCGCTGCCGAGCGTCGATACGATCATATTCATCGATATCGCGAACGAACGCGTGCGGATCGTGCAGCGCACCGGTCCGGGTGGCTGGGTCGACAACAGCTATGACGATCCGACCGAGGTCGCGATCCCCACCCTCGACATCACCATCCCGCACGCCGAGATCTTCGCGCGCGACTGATCCGGGCATTGGCGTGGCGAGCGAGCCACGCTAACGCACATCCATCTATGCCGGTTTTCCCGCCCTCCTCCTGCCCGCGCCTGATCGTCAAGGTCGGCTCCGCGCTGCTCGTCGCAGCCAATGGGACCGTGCGGCGCGACTGGCTCGCCGGGCTGATCGCGGACATTGCCGACCGGACGCGCGCGGGTCAGCAAGTCGCGGTCGTCTCCTCGGGCGCCATCGCGCTCGGCGCCCGTCGACTCGGCCTCGCCAAGGGCGGCCGCGCGAGCCTTGAGGATGCACAGGCCGCCGCCGCGACCGGGCAGATCGCATTGAGCCAGGTCTGGGCCGAAATGCTCGGCGCGCAGAGCCTGACCGCCGCGCAGATGCTGGTCACGCTCGACGATCTCGAGGACCGGCGACGCTATCTCAACGCCGCGGCCACGCTCGGTCGGCTGCTGTCGCTTGGCGTCGTTCCGGTCATCAACGAGAATGACAGCGTCGCGACCGAGGAAATCCGGTTCGGCGACAACGATCGGCTCGCGGCGCGGGTCGCGCAGGCGGCGGGCGCGCAGGGCGTCGTGCTGCTGAGCGACATCGACGGCTTGTACGACCGCAATCCGGCTCTTCCCGGTGCCAACCACATCGCGCGGATCGAGCGGATCGACAGCACCATCGAGGCGATGGCCGATCGCGGGTCAGCGTCGGGCATGGGCAGCGGCGGGATGGTGTCCAAGATCGCCGCCGCCCGGATCGCCAACGCTGCGGGCGCGACCCTCGCGATCGTCAGCGGCAAGATCGACCATCCGCTCTCCACCCCTGCGCGCCACAGCGTGTTCCTCCCCGAAAAGAGCGCGACAGCGCGCAAGGCGTGGCTCGCGGGTGGCCTCACCGCGATGGGCGAAATCACGATCGACGCCGGCGCGATCGCCGCGTTGCGAAACGGCAAGAGCCTGCTCGCAGCCGGCGCGACCCGCATCACGGGCAGCTTCGCGCGCGGCGATCTGGTCACCGTCATCGATCCCGATGGGCGCACGCTGGCACGCGGCCTGAGCGAATATCACGCCGCCGAAGCCGCCGCGATCCTTGGCCTGCGCAGCGATGCGCAAGCCGCGATCCTCGGCTATGCACCGCGCGCAGCGCTGATCCACCGCAATCATATGGCGCTGCTATGACCTCCAAGATTCTGGCCATCACTGGCGGCACCGGCTTCGTCGGGAGCCGCCTGATCGACCTCGCGCTGGCGGCGGGGCACAGCGTCCGCGCGCTTACGCGCCGTCCGCAACCCGACCGCGCGGGCGTCACCTGGGTCCCGGGCGCGCTCGATACGCCCGACGCGCTCGACACCTTGATCGCGGGCTCGGACGCGGTGATCCACGTCGCGGGCGTGGTCAACGCGCCCGACCGTGCGGGGTTCGTCGCGGGGAACATCACCGGCACGCAAGCCGTGGTTGACGCGGCGATGCGCGCGGGGGTCGGTCGGTTCGTCCATGTCTCCTCACTCGCCGCGCGCGAGCCGGACCTGTCGACCTACGGCTGGTCCAAGCGCGAAGCCGAAACCGTCGTCATGGCGTCGACGCTCGACTGGACGATGGTGCGCCCGCCCGCGATCTACGGCCCCGGCGACATGGAGATGCGCGACCTGTTCCGCATGGCGAGCAAAGGCGTCGCCTTGCTGCCCCCCGGCGGTCGCCTGTCGGTGATCGCAGTCGACGACATTGCGACGCTGCTGCTCGCGGTCGCCGAGACCAACCCCGGCAAGCTGATCCTCGAACCCGACGATGGCCGACCCGATGGGTGGAGCCACGCCGAACTGCTCTCCGCGATGGGCGTCGCCGCGGGCCGGACGCGCGTCGTGCCGATCGCCCTCCCCCGCGGCGTGCTCGACCTGATCGCGCGGGGCGACACGCTGCTGCGCGGCAAGGCGGCCAAGCTGACGCACGACCGGGTCGGCTACATGTGCCATCCCGACTGGACGATCGACCCGACCAAGCGCCCCTCTTCCGAACTATGGACGCCGCGCGTACCGACCGACCAGGGCCTCGCCGCCACCGTGGCATGGTATCGCGCGAACGGCTTGCTATAGGCGGTGCATAAAGCCGCCGCATTTTGGCGCCACAGCGTACCAAGTTTCAAGGATAGAGCATGAGCGACCGTCAAGCCATTTACGACACCGTCACCGCGCAGATCGAGCCGTTCAACAAGAAGGGCGTGACGCTGAGCGACGCGACGACCTTCCAGGGCGACCTCGAATGGGACAGCCTGACGGTGATGGATTTCGTCGCCGCGATCGAGGACGAATTCGACATCATCATCACGATGAACATGCAGGCCGAAATCGAAACCGTCGGCCAGCTCGTCGACGCCGTCGCCAAGCTCAAGGGCTGAATTCACGATGACCGAAGCCGCTGCCACCGCCCACGCGCTCGCCGAGCCCGAGACTGTCGCCCCGGAGCGCGATCTGATGAGCAAGTTCGACGGCCTGATCGCCGAACGCCAGGCGCTGCAGGATACGGGCGTGCGCGATCCGTTCTCGATCGTGATGGACGAGGTCAAGTCGCCGACCGAAGCGGTCATCAAGGGTCGCGATACTATCCTGCTGGGCACGTACAATTACATGGGGATGACCTTCGACCCCGACGTGCTCGCGGCGGGCAAGGAAGCGCTCGACAAGTTCGGGTCGGGCACCAACGGCAGCCGCATGCTCAACGGCACCTTCCACGACCATATGGAAGTCGAGCAGGCGCTCCGCGATTTCTACGGTGTCAGCGGCGCGATCGTCTTCTCGACCGGCTATATGGCGAACCTGGGGATGATCTCGACGCTCGTCGGCAAGGGCGAGTACATCATCCTCGACGCGGACAGCCACGCGTCGATCTACGACGGCTGCAAGCAGGGCAATGCGGAAATCGTCCGCTTCCGCCACAATGACGTGACGGACCTCGACAAGCGCCTTGGCCGCCTGCCGAAGGAAGCGGGCAAGCTCGTTATCCTCGAGGGCGTCTATTCGATGCTCGGCGATATCGCCCCGCTCAAGGAAATGGTCGCAATCGCCAAGAAGCACGGCGCGATGGTCCTGTCGGACGAAGCGCATTCGATGGGCTTCTTCGGGCCGAACGGTCGCGGCGTGTACGAGGACCAGGGCTGCGAGGCGGACGTCGATTTCATCATCGGCACCTTCTCCAAGTCGGTCGGTACGGTCGGCGGCTTCTGTGTCTCGAATCACCCGAAGTTCGAGGCGATCCGCATGGCGTGCCGCCCGTACATCTTCACTGCGTCGCTCCCCCCCTCGGTGGTAGCAACCGCAGCAACCTCGATCCGCAAGCTGATGCACGCGCACGACAAGCGCCGCCAGCTCTGGGAAAATGCGCGCGCGCTGCATGGCGGGCTCAAGGCGCTCGGGTTCCACCTCGGTACCGAGACGCCGCAGTCGGCGATCCTCGCGATCATCCTGGAAGACCAGACCCAGGCCGTCGCGATGTGGCAATCGCTGCTTGAGGGCGGACTGTACGTCAACATGGCGCGCCCCCCAGCGACTCCCGCGGGCACGTATCTGCTGCGGTGCTCGCTTTGTGCCGAGCACACCCCGGCGCAGATCGCCAAGGTCCTCGAAATGTTCGAGGCGGCTGGACGGGCAACCGGCGCAATCGCCTGATCGTTACGGGTACGCTCCCCCTATCACCCGGTCATTCCATCCGCTAAGCAGAGGGAATGATCGGGGACTTCGGCGAGACCGCGGAGGGTGCGACGTCAGGCACGACCTGGCGCTCCTTTACGCTGGTCATGATGGCCGTCCTTGGCGTGCTCGTCGTGGTCGCGCTGGGCCTCACGCTCAAGGAAGCGGATCGCCAACGGGATCGCGCACTCCTGCTGCAGAAGCACAGCTACGAAGTGATGATCCTGTCGGCAAACCTCGCCGGCACGCTGGCGCAGGCTGAGGCCTCGCTCGGCCGCTATCTCATCAGCCTCGATGATCGCCTGGGGCAGGCCTATTCCGCCGACTGGCAACTGGCGTCGCAACAGATCAGCCGCCTGAAGCGAATCACCCATGACAATCCCGAGCAACAGGCGGCGATCGTCGCGTTGCGCGGCGCCTTCCGGACTCGCACCGCCGAACTTGACGGCGTCGCGCTGAACACGTTCTACAAGCGCAAAGACCAGGCCCTCGGGTCATATTACAAAACGCTCCAGACCCCTTCGCGCGCCGAAATCGCACGATTGCTTGCCAAGATTGGTGACCAGGAACGGGGGGTATTGGAACATCGCGCCGGTGCGGCACTGGCGTCGGTCGCACGATCGAGCACGATTGCGAGTGCGCTCGGGGTAATCGGGATTTTCATCCTGCTCGGCGCGCTGGCGATGGGGTGGCTGACGGTCGTCGCGCTCGGCCAGCGCGCCGCCGCCCGCGCAGAGGCCGAGTCCGAGCGCGATCGTGCACTCGATCTTGAGGCGGCGGTCGCCAAGGCGTCGGCCGAATTGCTCGCGCAGGAAGCGAAGCTCCGTCAGGTCCAGAAGCTCGAAGCGGTCGGCCAGTTGACCGGGGGCATCGCGCATGATTTCAACAATATGCTCGCGGTCGTCATCGGTGGGCTCGAACTGGCCAAGCGCCACGTCGAGGACGACCCCTCGGCGGCGCGTCGCCATATCCTGAACGCGGCCGAGGGCGCGGACCGCGCCGCGGCGCTCACCCGGCGCCTGCTGGCGTTCTCGCGTGAGGAAACGCTGCGCTACGAAACGCTGTACCCGACGCAGCTGATACGCGGGATGTCGGATCTGCTCGACCGGACCTTGGGCGACGGGATCGTGATATCGGTGCGGGGCGGCACCGACACCGGCTGGATGGTCCGATCGGATCGCATCCAGCTCGAAAACGCGGTGCTCAACCTCGCGGTCAACGCGCGGGATGCGATGGACGGTCGCGGGCGGCTGAGCATTGCGGTTTCGCACGTCTCGCTTTCCGAGGGCGATGTGGGGACGTGCCGTACCGGTGATTATATTGCGCTCGCGGTGTCGGACTCGGGCTGCGGCATGTCCCCGGACCTGGTCGAACGCGCGTTCGAGCCGTTCTTCACCACCAAGCCGTCGGGCAAGGGTACGGGACTCGGGCTAAGCCAGGTGTTTGCCTTCGTGCGCCAGGCCGACGGCGAGATTCATCTGGAGTCTGCCCCCGGCAAGGGAACGACGGTCACCCTGTATCTGCCGCGGCACGTCACTGTGGAGGACGCCGAACAAGCGCCGATCCGGGTGGCAGTCGAGGAGCCGGAACGCACCGGGCTCGACATCTTCGTCGTGGAGGACGACCCGCGCGTCCTCAACGCAACGATGGGTGCGCTCGAGGAACTGGGACATCGGGCGGTCGCCTGCGACGACCCGATCGTGGCGCCCGGAATGCTGGACGGGCTGGGCAACGTCGACCTCATCATCTCGGACGTCCTGATGCCAGGCCGGACCGGTCCCGAATTGATTGACACCGTCACGCCGCGCCGTCCCGACATGGCGGTCCTGTTCGTGACGGGGTACGCCGGAGAAGCGGGCGGCGAAGCGGAATTCGGGGGGCGCCACGTCTTGCGCAAGCCGTTCACGCTGGCGGGGCTCGCGCAGGCGATTGACGCTGCGGTTCAGGATCAGTCGTCCGACCCGCCCCACAGCATCGCTGCAGAGTGAACGCGTAGCGCAGCAACCATGGTTTCCCGGCGAAACGACCCGAGTCGACGGCTGGGTACGAAGGATTGGGTAGCTCCGCCGCAAGTGCCGCGATATAGCCGGGATCACGCCCGGCATCCGCCTGGGCCAGAGGCGCCTTTCCTGCCATCATGAAGTCCATCGACCGCTACATGGCCCGGCTTATCGCGGTGCCGCTGTTCTCGACGCTGATCATCTCCGCGATGCTGCTGGTGCTCGACCGGATGCTGCGACTGTTCGACTTCGTCGCCACCGAGGGCGGGCCGGTCAGCGTGGTGTGGCGGATGCTTGCCAATTTGCTCCCCGAATATCTCGGGCTCGGCATCCCGATCGGCCTGATGCTCGGCATCCTGCTCGCGTTCCGCAAGCTCGCGACCTCATCCGAATTGGACGTCATGCGCGCGGTCGGGATGAGCTATCCGCGCTTGCTGCGGGTGCCGTACATGTATGCGATCGCGCTCGGCGCGATCAACTTGGCGATCGTCGGCTTCGTCCAGCCCGACGCGCGCTACGCGTACGAAAAGCTTCGCTACGAGTTGCGCACGGGCGCGCTCGGGGCGTCGATCAAGGTCGGCGAATTCACCCACTTCGGCACCGACATGACGCTCCGGATCGAACAGAGCCACGAATCGGGCCGTCGCCTGTCGGGCATCTTCCTGCGCCGCGACGACAAGAAGGGCGGATCGATCGCGATCACCGCCGCCGGTGGGCAGTTCTTTGCGACCGACAATCCCGACGAAATCATCTTCCGGCTCGACCAGGGCACGCTGGTCCGCACCGAAGCCAAGGTGCCGACCCCGCGCGTGCTGCGCTTCACCGTGTTCGATCTCCCGATCCCGCTCCCAAAGACCGAGAATTTCCGCGTCCGCGGCGCCGAGAACCTCGAGCGCACGCTCCCCGAGCTCGCTCGCATCGGGCAGGATCGCGACGCGCCCAGCCAGCTCCGCAACACCAGCCGCGCGGCGTTTCACTTCAGGACGGCGGAAGTGCTGACGATCCTGCTGCTGCCACTGCTTGCGATATCGCTCGGCGTGCCGCCCAAACGCTCGACCTCGGCGCTGGGGGTGTTCCTCTCGATCATCATGATCGTCGCCTATCACAAGGTCAACGAATATGCGCAGGCGGTCGGCGGGCTCGGCAAGATCGATCCGCTCGTGGCGATCTGGGTCCCGTTCGTGGTCTTCGCCAGCCTGACGCTGTGGATGTTCTATACGGTCGCGTTCGTCCCCGGGGGACAACCGATCGGCGCGCTCGAACGCGTCTTCGCCAAGCTCGGCAAGGCGATCCTCAAGCTCCTTCCCGGCCGCCGGGAGAAAGCCGCATGAACCTCGATCTTTTCCCGTCGCGCACCATCGCGATCTACATGGGGCGGATGTTCCTCGTCCGCACCTTCGCGGTGCTGGCGATGCTCGTGCTGATTCTCCAGGCGCTCGATCTGTTGACCGAATCGGGCCATATCCTGGCGCAGCCGGGCAACGGCCAGCCGCAGATCTGGCATTATCTCACGCTGCGCATTCCCGAGATCGTCGCGCAGTTCCTGCCGTTCTCGGTGCTGCTGGGGACGATCATCACGCTGTCGACGCTCAACCAGAACAGCGAAGTCATCGCGCTCAAGGCGACCGGCCTGTCGGCGCATCAGGTGCTCGCCCCGCTGCTCATCACCAGCCTCGGCGTCGCGATCATCTCGTTCACCTTCAACGACCGAGTCGTCAGCCGCGCGACCGCGACGCTCGATGCGTGGCAGAAAGTCTCGTACGGACCGATGCCGATCGACCGTGGCGACCGGACCAACGTCTGGGTGCGCGACGGCGACGACCTGATCCAGGTCGAGCGCGTCAGCGGCACCGGCGACAAGGCGCGGCTGAGCAACGTCACCCTGTTCGACCGTACCAACGGGTCGCTCATCGCGGTCGTGACGGGCCAGAGTGCGGTCCACGAAGGTAATGGGTGGCGGATGACGCCGGCAACCCGGTTCGATGTGGTGACGGGCAAGAAGGTGGCGCTTGCGTCGATCGTGGTCGGCAAGGGCGTCCGGCCCGATCAGTTTACACTGTCGACGATCGATGCGGGCGGCCTGTCGTTCGGCGCGCTGCGCTCTGCGATCGCGGATCTGAGCGCGGGTGGCCGGCCGACCAAGGCGCTGGAAGGCGCGATGTGGCACAAATTGTCCGCGCCGCTGTCCTCGATCCTGATGCCGCTGCTCGGTGCGGTCGCCGCCTTCGGGCTGGCGCGCTCGGGCAAGCTGTTCATCCGCGCGGTCGTCGGGATGATGCTCGGCTTTCTGTATTTCGTCGCGGACAATTTCGCGCTGGCGATGGGCAATATCGGCGCCTACCCGCCATTCCTCGCGGCGTGGGCGCCGTTCCTGCTGTTCTTCATGATCGGCGAGGCCGTCCTGATCCGAACCGAGGAATAGCGTCGCTCAGCGGCGGAGCATCGTGCTCCGCACCAGCCGCGCGACCAGACCCGGCAGCCCCGGATAATTCGACGTGTGATACGGCGAATCGGGCGCGAGCGTCGCGATCAGCCGGTGATGCGCTTCGTTCAGCGCGTGATACGGAACGCTCGGCAGCAAATGATGCAGCGCATGATAGCGCAGGCCGACCGGCGCCCACAGCACCGGCAACAGCGCCGGCGGCGGGACGTTGACCGTGTCGAGATATTGCGCGGTGACGGTCATCGTCTCCCCGTCATTATCCCACAGATGCGCCACCAGGGTCCGAACCTGGTTCAGGACATAGACGCCCGATGCTACCCCGAGCGCGATCGCGAACATATGGAGCGGGAACACGCCCGAAACGACCAGAGCGACCAGCGTGATCGACCACAGGCTGCACGCCAGCTCGAGCCAGCGCCACCGCACCGCGGCTTCATCCTCGGGCTGCCGGCGACGGAACTGCGGGTTGATCGCCAGCGACGAATAGCGTTCGATCAACGTCGCCCGCATCCGCGGGAAAAGCAGTGACACGGGCGTCAGGACGGCATAGCGGAACAGCAACGCGACCGGTGCCAGGATCGACGACACCAGAAACAACGGAAGCGTCCACGGCTTCATATGCGCAAGCGGAAGATATTCCGGGTCTTCGACAGTCCCGTAGCGAGTCTTGTTATGATGCAGGTTGTGGACGCCCTCATACATGAACGACGGCACCAGCAACGGCACCCCGACGACTAGGTTGAAGCCCAGACGGAAACCCGGCAGCGCGCTGTGCTTGATGTGCGACACTTCGTGGATGAACATCCCCGCGCGGTAGAGCCCCAGGATCGCCACGAGCGCCGCGAACAGCGCCCAGCCAACCGACCCCACCGTCATCGCAACCGCAAGCCCGGCGTAACCGACTGCGGCGGACAGCAAGAGATCGCTCCAGTAGATCCGCGGGTTCGGCGTGTTGAGGTCGCGCGTCAGTTCGACCACCGCGCGCAGCATCGCCTTGTCGTCGGTAATCTCCGACAGTTTTACCCGAACCGGCGGCAGGGCATGGTCCGGCGTACGATCGTGCGCGCGAAGGTCGAGGGAGAGAGATGGCGTCATGGTCGTGGGCATTGGCCCAAGATAGTGGCTATAACTAGGCAAAAACAGGGGCTGCGGATCTGCCGCAGGTGCAACGACTTGACTTGACGGTGCGCGCGCGGGAGGGCGCATTAACTCTGACAAGGCGACCGCCCATGGCCCACTCTCCAATTGCCATCCGCCCGATCTCGAGCAAGGCCGACCGCAAGCGGTTCGTCGACTTGCCGTTCCGCTTGTACAAGGACGATCCGAACTGGGTCCCGCCGCTGAAGGGCGAAGCGCTGGGGTTGATCACGCCCGAGAAAAACGGCTGGTTCAGCCATGCCAAGGCGCAACTGTTCCTCGCGGAACGCGACGGGGTCGTGGTCGGGCGGATCTCCGCGCACATCGATACGCTCGCGCTGACGATGAGCCCGCTGCAAGGCTTCGGTCCAGGCTGCGGGCAATTCGGTCTGTTCGACGCCGAGGATATGGAAATCGGCCATGCCTTGATCGCCACGGCGGAGGAATGGCTGCGCCGGCAGGGCATGACTCGCGTGCTCGGCCCGATCAGCATGTCGGTGTGGGAAGAGCCAGGGTTGCTGGTCGAAGGCTATGACCATCCGCCGACGATCATGATGGGGCACGCCAAGCCAGAATATCGCACGTGGATCGAATCCGCCGGGTATCACCGCGTCAAGGAATTGCTGACCTACGAACTCGACATCACCGTCCCATTCCCGCCGCTCCTCCAACGGATCATCTCGTCGGGCGAGAAGAATCCGCGGATCCGGATACGAGAGGTCGACAAGACGAAGTTCGACGAGGAAGCCGCGATCATTCTCGCGATCCTCAACGATGCATGGTCGGACAATTGGGGCTTCGTCCCGCTCACCCCGCCCGAAATCAAGGACGTCGGGGTCAAGCTCAAGCCGATCGTGTTCAACGACCTGATCCGAATCGCTGAAGTCGATGGCCGACCGGTCGCGTTCATGATCACCCTGCCCGACCTCAACGAGGCGATCGCGCCGTTGAAGGGCAGTCTGCTTCCGTTCGGCTGGGCGAAGCTGCTGCTGTTCCTGCGCAAGCCGAAAGTGAAGACGATGCGCGTGCCGCTGATGGGCGTGCTGAAGGAACTCCAGTCATCCCGCATGGCGAGCCAGCTCGCCTTCATGATGATCGAATATATCAAGCGCGCCTCGGTTGCCAATTACGGCGCGACGCGGGGTGAGATCGGCTGGATTCTGGACGACAATCAGGGGATGAACTCGATTGCGGACGCGATCGGCTGCACCGTCAACAAGCGCTATTGGGTGTACGAAAAGGCGCTGTGACCGCGGCCGGACGGCTGGGCTCGCGCCGACGAGCGCAGCCTCCGGCCTGCTGCCGGTCATCGTTTGGCAGTCGGATCGAACCCTTCGTCCTGCATCCAGTCCGAACGCGTCTTGCAGATCGTTTGCTGAATGTGAGTGCCGGTCGGTACGTCGCGAATACAATAGCGCTGACGGTCGGAGACGGAAGCTTCGGCGGGGACCGAGGCGGGCAGCGCAACGGACGTGGTGGCCGCCGCCAGCGCGACCGTGTCCATCTTCGGCCGCTCGCGGGCGAACGCCGGGCCAGTAGAGACGAAACCGACGGTGACGAGCATTGCTACGACTTTGAACATGATATCCTCCGTGTATCGAAGCCGGAAGCGACATCGATATACGGGGTAGTGCACTATCCGTGCCATACACCTGATTGACGTAAATTCAATATGTTAGCCGAAACGCACCGTCCCGAACTTCGGAACATCCGCCAAGGATCGGAGAAATGCGCCAATTTTTGGCGAGCGTCCCTCTCCCTCAGAACCGGCGCGATATGCCCCAATAGAGTTCGATCCGCGACGCCGCCGAATTGAGCCCGGCGATCGCCCCCAGATCGAGCTGCAGATGATTGCTCACCCGCCACGCAAGCGCAGACGACGCGTAGACTTGGGTCGTCTTTCCGCTCGGGTCGTCATCCCGCCGCACGGCGCCCTCGACGATGGCGTTGAGCGCCTGCGTCACCGCGACCTGGACGCCGACCACTTCCAGCGCGGCGAAATGCCGACCCGACCCGCTGTCGTTGACCGCGGCGTCGACTTCGCTCGTCACCTCCAGCTTGACCGTGTCACTCAGGCCATAGTTGACCGGCACGCCGAACCCCGCCCCCCAATTCCCCGCCCCGACGTCGTGCCGCCCGGTCGGCAGCGTGACGAACGGCTCGACCGCGATCGACAGACCGTCGCCATCGGGATTCATCAAATTGGCCTTTACCCCCAATTGCACGTCGCCGACGCCCGAGACGACCGCGATGTCGCCGGTCGCCGTGTCGCGTTTCCGCGACCGTCCGAATGGGGTAAAGCCGACTTGCGCTTCGATTCCATTGCTCACGCCGATCCGCACGATCGTTTCGCCCGCCTCGATCACGTCGCTCCGCTCCTCCGGGGATGTGTCGAGCGTCCAGTCGGTCAGCGCGGTTTCCACCGAAATCCGTCCCGGCGCGATCGTACACGCTGGCGTCCCCAGACCGGGGCGCTGCGGGCAATATTCGCGGTCTTCGGCCTGCGCCGGAGTCGCCAGCAACGATGCCGCACCACTCGCCAGGACCGCCAGAAGCGCGCCCCGTGCGGTGGTCACGAAGCGGCCCTGAGCGTCACCCAGGTCGGCGCATGGTCGCTTGCTTTCTCCCGCCCGCGATAGGCCTTGTCGACCCCGGCGTCGATCAGCCGGTCCGCCGCGATCGGGCTCAGCAGCAGATGGTCGATCCGGAACCCAGCGTCGCGCTGCCACGCGCCTGCCTGATAGTCCCAGAAGGTCCATGTTCCCCCGCCCGGATGCCGGGTCCGCAGCGCATCGGTCCACCCTTGCGCGACCAGCGCGCGGAAACCGCCGCGGCTCTCAGGCTGCATCAGCGCGTCTTCCTGCATCGCGCGCACCGAATAGGTATCGTCGTCATTGGGGATGACGTTGTAATCCCCCGCCAGCACGACCGCGCGCTCCTCCCCCAGCAGCACGCGCGCCCGCGCGGCAAGCCGTTCGATCCAGCGGAGTTTGTAATCGAACTTCGGGCCAGGCCGCGGGTTGCCGTTGGGCAAATAGATCGACGCGACGATCAGGTCCCCGATCTCGACCTCGAGATAGCGGCTGTGCTCGTCCTCGGGTTCTCCGTCCAGCCCGCGTTGCCGCTCCACCGGGTCGCTGCCGCGCGCGAGGACCGCGACGCCGTTCCAGCTCTTCTGCCCATGCCACACGACTCCGTAACCCACCGCGCGGATATCCGCCTCGGGGAAGGTTTCATCGCTGGTCTTGAGTTCCTGCAGGCACACCACGTCGGGCTGCTCTTCGGCAAGATATTCGAGCAAGCGCGGAAGCCGCGCCTTGATCCCGTTGATATTGTAGGTGACGATCTTCACGCTGCAGGCCCCTGTTGGTCGGGGCGGACGTTACACCGAGAAGCTGGAACCGCAACCGCAACCGGAGGCCGCATTCGGGTTGGTCACGCGAAACGCCGCGCCGCCGAGATCCTCGACATAATCGACCGCTGCCCCCCGAACCAGATCGAGGCTGACCGAGTCGACCACGAGCCGGACGCCATCCAGTTCCGCAACCGTGTCATCGCTCTCGACCGAATCCGCAAAGCCGAAACGATATTGGAAACCCGAACATCCGCCGCCATCGACGGCGAGGCGCAGGATCGCGGGCTTGCCCTGTTTCGCCGCGATGGTGGCGACGCGCGCCGCAGCTGACGGGGTGAGCGCGATATCGGGAGCGAGGATGGTGGACATTACTGGAAGATAAGCGCTTGCGACCGCAACGGCAACCGCTCCCCCATCAGCGCAGGCTCAGTCTGCCGCGTCTGCCGCTGCCGGGCCACCGACCGAAACCGGGATGGCGTGGATCGACTTGTCCTGCGCCGCCACCAGATAATCGGCGGTCTGCAGGAACGGCACAGGATTGACCGCATGACCGTCGATCCGCACTTCATAATGCAGATGCGGCCCGGTCGAGCGACCGGTCGACCCCAGCAGCGCGATCAACTGGCCACGGTGAACGCGCGTGCCCGCTTCGACGAGGATCTTCGACAGATGGCCGTAGCGCGTCTGGATGCCCTTGCCATGATCGAGCTCTACGAGATTGCCGTAACCGCCCGCACGCTCGGCACGATCGACCACGCCATCGGCGGTGGCATAGACCGGGGTGCCCATCGGACCGGGGATGTCGACACCCGCATGCATCGCCGCGGTGCCGCGGAATGGATCGGACCGGATCCCGTAATTGCTGGTGTAAGCGAGATGCTCGACCGGCTGGGCCGACGGGATCGCGATCGTCCCCTGCTGCAGCGTATCGAGCTTCTTCCACGTCATGAACAGCGACCGGAACTGCGTGTCGGCGCGCAGGTCGGCCTCGGCGGCCGAGCTGCTTGCGGCCTCGAACGGACCACCCGTTGCCACGACCTGGCGCTTGACCAGCCGCTCGGGCGCGATGCCCAGCGTGCGAAGATGCGCGACGGTGCGCGACAGCCGCTGGTTCGCCACGCGGCGGACGTCGCCGGCGGCGGCAAGCTGCTGCGCTTCGATCTTCTTGAGCGGGGCAACGACATCCGCGGCGATCGCATCCGCCTTCGCGTCGACGATCGGCGTGGGCTGCGACAACAGAGCGACGTCGGCCTTGCCGCCGACGGCAGCGACCAGCAGCGCCTGCCGCTGATCGACGCGGACGGCGTGCGCTTCGGCGGCGGCACGGATCGTCGCGATGTCGCGCTGGAGCCGAGCGACGCTCAGGCGCATCTGCGCGACCTTGATTTCGGGAGCTTCGGGGGTGGCGACGATCCCGGTCATCGTCGCGGCGCCGACGGCGGCCTGCGCAACGCCATAGGCCGAGAAACACATGCTGACACCGACGACCGACGCGGCCATCGCCTGGGCACGCACGCCGACGCGGAAGCGCTTCTGGTTGCGGCCATCATGGAGGATGAAATCGCGGGTCTTGAAATAGGCACCGACACGCGAGGCAAGGCGCGATGCGGCGGCGATCGAGAAGATGTGCGTTTTCATTGAACCCCGACGACCATGTGCGCTTGCCGGAGAGCCCGGCACTCGCGCTTATTCGACCTGTTCTAGCCCCCTAAAACTGGCTGATGCTGGTTTGACGGAACTTTCCTTAATACGGCAAGTCGCGCAGCCCCTTCTCGCGCCCAACCGGCTGTCCGTTACGGCGAGCCGTTGAAACGTGCGCAAACCGCAGCGTTAACCAAACGAATCGTCAGGAAAGCGCGCGTGCGGCGGTGATGACCGCGTCGACATGACCCGGCACGCGAACCTTCCGCCAGACCCGAACGAGCGTCCCGCCCGCATCGAACAGGAAGGTCGATCGGTCGATGCCCATATAGGTTTTGCCGTACAGTTTTTTCTCGACCCAGACGCCAAACGCTTCCAGCGCCGCGTCCGTGTCGGCGGACGCCAGCGGGACGGTAAGGTCGTATTTCGCCGCGAACTTGCGGTGTTTCTCGGGTGTATCGCGCGAAACGCCGAGCAATTCGACGCCAAGCGCCTGCAATTCGGCGTAAACCGCGCTGAAATCCTGCGCTTCGCGGGTGCAGCCGGCGGTGTCGTCCTTGGGGTAGAAATACACCACCAACGGACGGCCGCGGTACGTTTGCAGATCGATCCGGCCGCCGTCAGGCCCCGCCAGACCGATCGCCGGGAGCGCTGCGCCTTCGACCAAATCCGTCATCCGTCACTTCCTTCGACCGTCGCCAACCACGCCGCGACGTTCTGCCGCGTCGTCTCGAGCGATGCAACGACATGGTCCCAATCGTCCATCCGCAGCGCCTGCGCGATCAGCGCCTGCGTCGCGGGCCCGGGATGCTCCGCCGTCGGCGCCACCAGCCGCAAGGTGACGAGCAGCCGCGCCAGCACCGGATACGCCTGCGCAATCGTCTCGGGTGCGGCACCCGCCGCGATCAGCCCCGCGATCGCCAGCTTGAGGTTGGGTTCGAGCCCGATCCGCTGCGTCAGTTGGACCATATGGACCGCGAACTCGAGATCGACGAGCCCCCCCGGCAGCAGCTTGGCATCGAGCGGACCGAGCGGCGGCTTGTGCCGCGCCATCTCGCGCCGCATCTCCCGCGCATCCGCCAGGATGTCGCGCTCCGGACGATCGCCGCGCAAAACGCCTTGAATGATCGCCTGGACCGCCCCGCGCGCCGCGCTCGACCCGTACACCGGGCGCGCGCGAGTCAGCGCCATATGCTCCCAGGTCCACGCCTGTTCACGCTGATATTGCGCAAAACCATCGAGCGATACGGTCAGCGGCCCCTGCGTCCCCGACGGCCGCAACCGGGTGTCGATCTCGTACAATGGCCCCGAAGCGGTCGGCACCGACAAGGCCGCGGTGAGCCGCTGCGCCAGCCGGTTGTAATACAACACCGCACCAAGCGGCTTTCGACCGTTCGACTCGGCAAGATAGTCCCCGGTAAACAGATAGATGAGGTCCAGATCAGACGCATGAGTCAGCGCCCCACCGCCAAGCCGCCCAAGCGCGAGGATGACGAGCTCGCTCCCCGGGACCTCGCCGTGCGCCAGCATGAATTCGGCGAACGTCGCGTGCGCCAACACGCCGATCGCGGCCTCCGCAACCCGCGCATAACCGGCGGAAACGTCGAGCGGATCCGATACGCCCGCGACGATCTGCGTTCCCAGCGCAAAGCGCTTCTCGCCGACCACGCGGCGGACGTGATCCAGCACCGCCTGATAATCCGGCCCGCCCTGCATTTCGCGCATCAGCGCCGCGACATCGCCAACCGGATCCAGCGCGCTCGAATCGATCAGCCCGTCGAACAGCTCGGGGCGTCCCGCCAGATCTTCCGCCAGCGTGACCGCATGACTGAGGATCAGCCCAAGCAACCGCGCCAAGGCCGGACGCGCCTCGAGCAAGCGGAAGAAATTGACCGCGCTGGTCAACCGCCCCAGCATCCGGTCGAGCCGAATGATCGCGCCATGCGGATCCGGAGACCGCCCCAGTGCCGTGATCAGCGCGGGCAACACCGCTTCCAGCGCGGCGCGCGCGGCGGGGCTGCGCAGCGCCGGATAGCTGCCGCTGCGCCATTGCTCGATCCGCTGCACCGCGGTGGTCGTGTCGCCGAACCCGGCTTCCGCGAGTTGCGCCGCCATCGCGGTGCCATCGAACGACAAGGCCCCGTCGGTATCGGGATCGAGCCCATCATAGGCATGCGCGGTGGCGGCGACGTGCGGTTGCAGCACCGTCAGCAGCGCTGCCCCGTCCGCCATGCCGTGCAGCCGTGCCAACCCGTCCAATGCCGGACCGCTCGGCAATTGATGCGTCTGGCGATCTTCGATCATCTGGACGCGATGCTCGATCGTGCGGAACAGCGTGTAGGCGGCGCTCAACGCTTCCGCCTCGGCGGGGTCGACCCACCCCGCCGCCGCCAGCGCGGCAAGCGCATCCCGCGTCGCGGGAACGCGCAGCGCGGGGTCGCGTCCGCCGTGAATCAACTGATGAATCTGCGCAAAGAATTCGACTTCGCGGATTCCCCCCCGCCCGCGCTTGAGGTCGAACCCCGGCCCGAACGCCTGGCCCTGGCTGTAATGATCGCGAATCCGGCGCGAGATCCCGCGAATTTCTCCGATCGCACCGAAATCGAGCGCGCGCCGCCAAATGAACGGCGCAATCGCCGCGAGAAAACGATCGCCGAGCACGCGATCCCCCGCGGCCGCGCGCGCCCGGATGAACGCCGCACGCTCCCACGGCAGGGCCAGCGACTCGTAATAGGAAATCGCCGCATCGACCGAAAGCGCGATCGGCGTCACCTCCGGAGACGGCCGAAGCCGCAAATCGACGCGCAGGACATAGCCGTCGCCGTCACGAGTCTGGAGCAGTTCGACCACACGCCGCGCGATCCGCACCGCCGCGGTTTCGGGCGCCTCGCCGCGCCGACATGGGAGGGTTTCCGGATCGAAGATCAGGATCGGATCGATGTCCGACGAATAGTTGAGCTCCCGACTGCCCTGTTTCCCCAGCGCGATCGCGGCAAATCCCATTGGCGCGGCATCGGGCGTCCGCTCGACGATCGCGGTCCTGATCGCCGTATCGAGCGCATGATCCGCGAAATCCGAGAGCGCATGCGTCACCGTGGAGAGATCGTCGATCCCGGCAAGATCACCGATCGCTACGCGAAGGGCAAGCCGACGGCGCGCCAACCGCAGGCTGCGGGCAACGCTGTCGTCGGGGGCATCGGTGGTGAGGCCGTCCATCGGCGGCAGCGTTCCGGACGCAAACGCCTGCGCAAGATCGGGCTCCCGGTCCAGCAACAGCGCCAGGAACAGAGATTCCCGCCGCGCACGGTCCGCTGCAAGAGCAACTGACGGATAAGTTGTCATAAAAAGCGGCGATCCCGAAACGCTGTCCGAATTTGCCGTGCAACGTCGAGCAACGATACACAGCTTCGGTCGTTATAGCGCCATGGCACAGCAATTGACCACGAACATGGAACGAGGTGCGGAAACCGCATTCCTGGTTGCTGCGCCAAGGCCTTGCGATGTCTTGGCAAAGGCTTTGTCGCGCGCTTACCCTTGTCGCGTGGAACCGACCGGCATGTTTACCAATCTTTTGATGGCGCTGGACACGATCGAGCCGGTGTCTTTCGGCGCTCCCCAAAAGGGGATCAGCGACGATCCCGACTGAGATCGTCGACTTCTCCCATGATCGTGTCGAGCGCACTCATACCAGGTTCGTTGCGGTGCGTGCGCCGCGATGGAAGGCTGTTGTCGCCCATCACGGCCTCAAGCGCGACACGGCCACGCGCGACACGGCTCTTGATCGTCCCAACGGCAACACCGCAAATCTCTGCCGCTTCCTCATAGGCAAAGCCGCCCGCGCCGACCAGGATCAGCGCTTCGCGTTGCGGCTGCGGGAGATGCAACAACGCGCGCTGCATGTCCCCGAGTTCGACGTGCTTGTCCTGGCTGGCCGGTGCAGCGAGGATCCGATCGGCAACGAGATCATCCCACTCGCCCTTGAAGCGGGCCCGCCGCATTTGCGAAAGATACAGGTTGCGCAGAATGATAAACGTCCATGCCCGCATGTTCGTGCCGGCCTGGAAGCGCTGACGCGCCGCCCAGGCCTTCATCAGCGTTTCCTGGACCAGATCATCCGCAAGATCGCGGTTGCCCGATAGCGAACGGCCGAAGGCGCGCAGGTGCGGAATAACCTGCGCCAACTCCTTCTTGAACTCTGGATCCGAAAGCGCGACGTGCTCCACTACGGGAACGTCGTCCTGAATATCGTCCTGATCGATCGCGTCGGTCATGAAATCCTGTCTCGTGGCGTCATGCACCACACATGGGTATGGCCCCCCGCAAAGTCCATCACCGGACCTGCGGAACGTCATGGTAGCAACTAAACGTTAGCGATTGAAAACCAGCAGTATCACGGCGAATAAAATAATCACGAGCGCAAGCGATATGCCGAGGACGTAACGGGTCACATGCGGGGTTGAGCCCGCTCGCGCGTTGTCCCGGTCGACGTGGATTTCTTCCCTGTCCGCCATGCGAGCCCCGTTTCGTTGTGAATCCGTATCGTATGGAACCCAACAACCGGACCCTGCGATGGGTTCCCACCGCTAGGCAGGAACCCATAGCGGCGGGGGTTCAGATCGCGGGAACCGTCGTCTGGTCGAAGAACAACGCCTGGGCGATCGCAGCCTTGACCGTGGACCGCTGGAACGGCTTGGTGATGAGGAAGGTCGGCTCGGGGCGTTCGCCCGTCAGCAGACGCTCCGGGAAGGCCGTGATAAAGATCACGGGCACTTCGAACTCGGCCAGGATGTCCTTGACCGCGTCGATCCCCGAACTGTCGTCGGCGAGCTGAATGTCCGCAAGGACCAGACCCGGACGATCTTCCATCGCGAGCGCGACCGCTTCGTCGCGCGTGACCGCGACACCGGTCACGTCATGCCCCAGATCACGCACGATGGTTTCGATATCCATCGCGATGATCGGCTCGTCCTCGATGATTAGGACGCGCGCACGGGTCTGCTTCTCGATCTCGGTCAGCGCTTCGGCGACGAGCGTGTCGACTTCCTCCGGCTCGACTTCGATGAGATACGCCGCGTCCTCGGGCGTGAAACCCTCCATCGCGGTCAGCAACAGCGCCTGACGCGACAGCGGCGTCATCCGGGCAAGCCGCGCACGCGCGATCGCTTCCTGCCCGTCACCATCGCTCGCGCTCATGTTTTCGGGCGTTTCGTCATAATTGGTCGACGTCCAGATCGCATGGAACATGCGGTACAGACCGAGCCGGGGATCGACGTCCCGCGGAAACTCCTCGGGTGCGGCGACGATCGCCTCCAGGGTAGCGCGAACATAACGGTCGCCATGCGTCTGGCTCCCCGTCAGGGCGCGGCCGTAGCGACGAAGGAAGGGAAGATGTGGGGCGAGCTGCTGTCCAAGCGACATGGCTGTCGGGGTCTCCGTGATGGGTCAGGTCGGGTGGTCTTGTGATAGCGCCCCCCGGCAGATGCAACGCGTTTTCCTTGCCCCGAACTTTCGGAGCGGAAATTCGCATCTAAGGTGGAACTATCGAACCGCTATTTGGTTTCATGTCCCAATCGGTCCCCTTGCATTCTTTATGCAGCGGGGCTTCGTGCCGGATTGTTACGGCAGCATTTTGACTCTATCCGGTCATCCGGATCTCAGGGGGACGGCTTTGCGTTCGGGCGACGAATCATCGAAAAAACCGGAAGCGGCCGTGGCGCGGAAGACCGGAGGCTCGACTGCGGGCGCACGGGTTCAAAGCAAGGATCGCGACATGGGCGCGGCGCTGCGCTCGGTGTACCAGCAGACCGTCGAGGAGAACATCCCGTCGGAAATGCTCGACCTCCTTGGCAAATTAGACTGAGCCTGCGGTGAGCGATACCGCGGGCGATGCCATCCCCGCGCGGACTGGCCGACAATTAGACCGCGTCCCGACGGGCGCGAAAGTCTTTCTCATCCTGAGCGCGGCGTTGTTACCGCTCGCAATCATCGCTTTCTTCGCGACCCTGCGCACGGCGGAGCTCGCTGATGAGGCGACCCGCGCGCAGATGCGGCTGACGACGACCGAAAGCGCGCGTAAACTCGCGATCGAACTGATCGGCGACATGACGGCACTGCGGGTTTCGCTGAACGCGCTGGAGGCCGACCCTGCGGACGCACCTAGCTGCGCGCGGGCACAAGGCGTGTTCGCCCCGCAGCTCGCGGTCGGTACGCGGTTCGCCATCACAGATGCTCGCGGTCAGATCATCTGCGGCGCCCCACTCCCGATCAAGGTTCAGTCCGCACCGCCAAGCATGGACGGTCCCGTCACAGCGCGTATCCACGAGGGCCAGGGGCTGACCCTGTCGACGACGAGCGCTTCGGGGCGAACACGGGCGACGGCGTACTTCCCGGCGGCCGTGCTCGAAGCCGTGGCCACGCCGACTGGATATGCGCAGGCCTATGAAGCGGAGCTGGTGCTCGATCGCCGGACGCTGACGTTGCAACGGCTCCCGCGTGAAAATCCGCTGGAGCGACGGACGGCGCTGTCGATGCCGGTCGGGGTCGACGACATCGCGTTGGTCACCCGCACGCCGACCGCGCCGATCACGTCTCCCGTTCTGATCGCGCTGATCCTGCCGATCGTGATGTGGGCGGCTGCCGCCGGGATCGGCTGGTTCGTGGTCGATCGCCTGTTGATTCGATCGCTTCGCCAGTTGCGCACCCGCGTCGCCTCGTTCGTCCCCGGGGAGGAAATCGATCCCGGGATAATGCGCGCCCTGCCCGCGCAGGAGATCCGCGAGCTGGGAGAAACGTTCCAGGCGATCAGCCGCACCGTCGCGGAACATGAGGCCGGACTTGCGGAGGGACTGGTCCGCCAGACCCGGCTGACGCGCGAAGTCCACCACCGCGTGAAGAACAACCTGCAGGTCATCTCAAGCCTCATCAACTTCCACGCCCGCGCCGCGCGCAGTCGCGAGGCCGCGCATGCCTATGCGTCGATCCAGCGCCGCGTCGACGCGCTCGCCGTCGTCCACCGCAACCACTTCGCGGAGATCGAGGAAAACCGCGGCCTCCAACTGCGATCGGTGATCGGCGAACTGGCCGCCAACATCCGGGCGACCGCGCCCGAGGGTGCGCAGCTGAGCATCGCGCTCGATATCGCGCCGTTCCTCGCCAACCAGGATATCTCGATCGCGATCGCGTTCCTGATCACCGAAATCGTCGAACTCGCGATCACCGTCGCGCCCACGACGCAGGTGCGGATCTCGATATCGCCCGACCCTTCGGAGCAGCGCGCGCTCCTCCGGATCAACTCTCCCTCGCTGGCGGATGGCGATACGATGCGCACGCTGGTGACCGAACGCTATGGCCGCGTGATCGAGGGCCTGTCGCGCCAGTTGCGGTCCAAGCTGCACTATGATCCCCTGGTCGGCGCCTACGAAATCTCGGTCGCCATCACGGGTCGCGACTGATCGAACCGCGGCAAACGGAATTTTCCGGTTCGCGACATTTTCCCGGGAACCAGATCGCCAAATACCCGTTCTGATATTCGGATAGCGAATTTATGCCCCCCCGCTCTCGCTATCCACAACATGGGCCCGGTCGCACCTACCCCCTCCCCCCCCGGTGGTGCGTCCGGGCCCAATTCCCCCAAAACCATCATCACTGACCCGTCCCGACCGAATATGTTCGACAGGTGGAACGAAGGTCTTTGTCGATCATTCCGCATGCAGGCATCTCGCTCAGGCGAGATGCTCGTCATTCGAAGGAGATTCCCATGCGTAAGGTTCTTAGTCTCGCCCTCATCGCCAGCGCCGTGCTGGTCAGCGCCTGCAACACCGTCGAAGGTGTCGGCAAGGACGTGAAGTCGGCAGGCAGCACGGTCGAGAAGACGGCTGACAAGTCGAAGTAAGACCCGCCACGCTGGAACGGAAAAGGCCGCCCCTGCACTGCAGAGGCGGCCTTTTTCATGCCTGCCGTTCGGGGTTTGGCGCTAGGCCTCAGCTCTCGACCAGATCGGTCCCTGCGGCCTTGGTCCGACCGCGTTCGGAAAACCAGATCGCAATCAGCGCCAGTTCGTACAATAGCACCAACGGCACCGCGAGCATGATCATCGACCCCGCATCTGGCGGCGCGAGCACGAGCGCCAACGCAAAGCATCCGACGATCGCATACCGTCGCGCACCGATCAGCTGCTTGCGCGTCACCAGTCCGGCCCGCTCAACGATCATCAGCACCACCGGCATCAGGAACGCGATCCCGAACCCGAACAGGAATTGCATGATGAAGTCGAGGTAACTTGCGACCGACGTCAGCGCCTCCTGCTCGACCCCGCCAAGATTGCCCTGAAAGCTCAGCAGGAAGTGCAACGCGGCGGGAACGGCAAGGAAATACGCCATCGACGCGCCCATCGCGAACAGCACCGGCGTCGCGATCAGGAACGGGAGCAACGCCTTCTTTTCCTTGCGGTACAATCCCGGCGCGACGAAACCCCACAATTGGTTCGCAATCACCGGGAACGAAATCATTACCGCCGCGAACAGCGCGATTTTCAGCTGAACGAAGAACCCGTCGAACACCCCGATCGTAACGATCCGCGTCTGCCCCGCCTTGAGCAGCGGCTGCACCAGGATCGTGAAAATGTCGCGCGAGAACACATATGTCACGATCACCGCGACGAACACGGTGGCGAGGCAGTAAAACAGCCGTCGCCGAAGCTCGATCAAATGATCCAGCAGCGGCGCACGGCTCGCTTCGAGGTCGTCGGTTGGCGCGTTCATGATTGCACCGTCCGGGGCGACGTCTCGTCGCCGTGCTTCGCTACCGCTGCGGGTTCCCCGGCAGGATGCGGGTTCACTGGGACCGGTGGCTCACCGGTCGTAGTTTCGGGCTGTACCGGCCCGGCAAGCTCGTGCGCTGGCTGCACCACCGGCTGAGCCACCATATGCGGCTCCGCCTCGCCCTCCTCCCCGTTCGGGACCGAATCGGCGGACGGCAGCATCTGGACCGGGGTTGGCGGGTGCTCGCGCATGATGCGCTCATTCTCCGCCGCCCACTTCTTTTCCATCTCGTGCAGCTCCGCCTCGCGGACCATCGAATCGAAGCCCGACCGGAACTGCGTCGCAATCCCGCGCACCCGCCCTACCCAATAGCCGGCGGAACGCATGGCCTTGGGCAGGTCCTTGGGCGGGATGACCAGCAAGGCCACGACCCCGAGAATGATCACCTCGGACGAGGAGACGTCGAACATGCGACTACCGGCCCGAGATCAGGCTTCGCGGTCGCGCACGCGGTTGCCGTCACGGTCGAAAACGGGGTCAGCCGCCGCCTTCGCTTCGATCCGGCTCGGCTCGCGACCGGGCTCGTCCTCTTCGGCCATGCCCTTCTTGAACTGTTTGATGCCCTTGGCGACATCGCCCATCATGCTGGAAAAGCGACCGCCGCCCAGCACGAGGATGGCGATAACGCCGAAAATGAGCCAATGCACAAGGCTGAAACCACCCATGGTCAATCTCCTAGGAATTCATTCTATCTAGTCTTCATCGTACGGCTTTGCCACCTCCATAGTTTCAAACGCGAGATCGACCGGATCAAGCAGCCCGGCGGCGCGCAGATCTTCCAACCCCGGAAGATCGCGCCGACTGGCCAGGCCGAAGTGCGCGAGAAACGCTGGTGTGGTGGCATAAAGGAGCGGACGACCCGGAACTTCGCGCCGACCCGCGGGGCGAATCCACCCGGCTTCCATCAGCACGTCGATCGTCCCCTTCGAAATCTGCACGCCCCGGATCGCCTCGATCTCGGCGCGCGTCGCCGGTTCGTGATACGCGATGATCGCGAGCGTCTCGATCCCGGCGCGGCTCAGTTTGCGCGGTTCCTCATGCGTGCGCCGCAGCAGGTGCGCCATGTCGGCGGCGGTCTGGAAATGCCAGCGCTCGCCACGCCGCACCAGCTCGATCCCGCGCCCCGCATAATCCGCCTGCAACGCCACCAGCGCCGTGCGCACCTCGATCCCGCCGAGATGCACCCGGATCGCATCGGCGGTCATCGGTTCGGTCGCCGCGAACAGCACCGCCTCGACCGCGCGAATCGTGGCGTCGGGCGGGGTCATGCCGCCGCCACGCTGATTGCGCGGATGTACAAGGGTGCGAACGGCGACTGCTGCCGCAATTCGACCTTCCCCTGCTTGGCGAGTTCGAGCGCGGCGAGGAACGAGGAGGCAAGCGCCGACTTGCGGAACAGGCCGCTGGCGTCGGCGGGCAGGAAGCTCTCGATCAGCCGCCAGTCGATCTCCACGCCGACCAGCCGCGACACGCGCGCCAGCGCCGCCTCCAGCGTCATCACCGGGCGGTGCGCGACGATGTGCATCGCTGGGCGCGTCCGCGCGGTGATGACGCCGTACGCCGCGATCAGATCATAGATTTCCGCCTGCCACAGCGCCTTGCGCATCGTGCGAAGCCCCTCGGGCGCACCGCGCGTAAAGACATCCCGCCCGACCCGGTCACGCGCCACCAGTCGCGCGCCTGCCTCGCGCATCGCGTTCAGCCGCTCGAGCCGCAATTGCAGCCGTAGCGCGAGCTCCTCGGGCGAAGGCTCGACCTCGGGATCGCGCGGCAGCAGCAGCGCGGACTTCAGATACGCGAGCCACGCCGCCATCACGAGATAATCCGCCGCGAGTTCGAGCGCCGCCTGCGCTTCCTCGATGAAGCGCAGATACTGGTCGACCAGCGCGAGGATCGAGATCTGCTTGAGATCGACCTTCTGGCTCCGCGCGAGCGCGAGCAGCAGGTCCATCGGACCTTCCCACCCGTCGATATCGAGCGTCAGCGTTTCGGGCGTATCGGTCATGCGTGGCGGCACGCTACCAAATTCACAGGGGCGTGGGGAGCGGCTTGTCGGCCGCTCCAGGCCCAGCGTTACACCAGCGCCAGCAACGCATCCCGCTTGGCGATCAGCGCAGCCATGTCGCCCTCGGCCTCCACCCCGGCGACCGTCGCCATCGCGCGATCCATCCGCGCACGCGACACGTCGGACATCTCGCCCAGCCGCCCCGCGATGTCGACCATCTCGTCCATCCGCGCCCAGCAATCGAGCACCAGGTCACACCCCGCCGCGATCGCCCCGGCGGCCTTGTCCCCGGCGGTGCCGCTCAGCGCCTTCATGTCGATGTCGTCGGTCATCAACAGCCCGTCGAACCCGATCCGGCGACGAATGATCTCCTCGATGATCACGGGCGAGAGCGTCGCCGGCCGCTCGCGGTCCCACGCCTCGAACACGATGTGCGACGTCATCCCCATCGGCGCGCCCTTGAGCGCGACGAACGGCTGCAGATCGATCGCCAGTTCGGCGTCGGATGCGGTGACGGTCGGCAAATGGTAATGCGTATCCACCTTGGCGCGGCCATGACCCGGCATGTGCTTGACCACGCCGACCACGCCCGCCGCGCGTAACCCGTCGAGAATCGCGCGCCCCATCGCCGCGACGCGGAGCGGTTCGGACCCGAGCGCGCGCGTGGTGATCGCCTCGGTCGTGTCGGCCTGCGCCACGTCGAGCAACGGCAGGCAATCGACCGTGATTCCCACCTCGGCAAGCATCAGGCCGATCGCCTGTGCATTCGCCTTGGCGGCTTCGATCGCCGAGATGGGCGCGATCTCGTACAGCGCATCGAACGCAGGCCCTGCCGGAAATTCGGGCCATTCGGGCGCGCGCATCCGCGCGACGCGGCCCCCTTCCTGGTCGATCAGGATCGGCAGGTCCGCGCGCCCGGAAAGATCGCGCAAGCTGTCGGTCAGCGCCCGCACCTGCGCGCGATCGACGATGTTGCGCTTGAACAGGATGTACCCCGCCGGGTCTACCGCGGCAAAGAAGGTGCGTTCGTCGGGGGTGAGGACGGGGCCGGACAGGCCGAAGATGACGGGCTTCATCCCGCCGTCCTATCGTCCGCCGACCGCCGCGTCACCCCGCGCGGGGCATCAACTGCGCGGAACGAAGCACGCCTGACCTTCGGCGGCCAGTTTCGTGCAGAGGCTTTTCGCCTGCCCCGTGCTCCCCGCGTTGACCCGAAGGCGATATACGGTGCGGCCATTGACCTGCGCCATCTGGACCGATTTCCCCAGCGGCGCGAGATAGCTGTGCCGCTTGGCGATCCGCTTCCAGATATCGTTGGCGTCGGCCTCGGTATCGAACGACCCGAGCTGGATCAGCGCGCCGCCGGATATCGCCCCGTCCGCCGACGGAATCGCGGAGATCGCCTTGCGCGCGCCCGAATCGATCCGCGGCGGGGCGACCTTCTTGCCCTCGATCGGAACCTCGGGCGCGGCGGTCATGTCGATCGACGCATTGCCCATGGTGTCGCCGTTGCTCGTCGCGATCGCGGTATCGCCCTCGCCCTGCACGACCATCCCGCCGGGCTCGGTCGGGCGGATCTTATACGCCCCCTCGGGCGCCGCGATCAGCGCGCCGTTGCCGCTGATCCCGCGATGCGTATCCCAATAGCGATAGCCGAGGATCGCAACCGCGACCACGAGCAGCAGGCTGACGACCATCATGACGATCCGGACGACCGGAACGTCGGCAGTCCGCTCCGGCTCGACCGTTTCCAGCCAGGGAAGCCGATCGCTGTCGCGCATGTCCCGATCGCCGAACGCCATCAATTCATCTCCTGCACCGCCTGGACGCCCATGATCCCCAGACCGTTGCGAATGATCTGCCCGATCCCCTCCGCCAGGAAAAGCCGCGCACACGTCACGCCGGGGTTGTCCGCCAGCAGGAAGCGCCGGTCAGGCCGATCGTTGCCGACGTTCCATAACGCGTGGAGCGATGCTGCCAAGTCATAGAGATAGAACGCAATCCGGTGCGGCTCACGCGCCGCCGCGGCCGTGTCGACGATCCGCGGGAACTGCGCCGCGAACTTCACCAGCGCAAGGTCCTCGGTGTCGAGCAGCGACAGGTCGACGGTATCGCACGCGATCCCCGCCTCGGTCGCGCGGCGATGGAGCGAGGCGATCCGCGCGTGCGCATAATTGACGTAGAACACCGGATTGTCCTTCGACGCCTCCACCACCTTGGCGAAGTCGAAGTCCATCTGCGCATCGGCCTTGCGCGTCAGCATGGTGAAGCGAACGACGTCCTTGCCGACTTCGTTCACCACATCCGCCAGCGTGACGAAATTGCCCGCGCGCTTCGACATCTTGATCGGCTCGCCATTGCGCATCAGCCGCACCATCTGGACGAGCTTGACGTCGAACCGCGTCTTGCCGCCGGTCAGCGCCTGCACCGCGGCGACGATCCGCTTGACCGTCCCGGCATGGTCGGCACCCCAGATGTCGATCAGCGCGTCGGCGGTCTGCGCCTTCTGGTAGTGATAGGCGAGATCCGCGCCGAAATAGGTCCATTGCCCGTTCGACTTCTTGATCGGGCGATCCTGGTCGTCGCCGAACTGGGTCGAGCGGAACAGCGGCAACACGACCGGCTCCCAATCCTCGAGCTCCTGCCCCTTGGGCGCTTCGAGCACGCCATCATAGATGAGGCCCCGCGCGCGCAGGTCATGCTCGGCCGCCTCGGGCTTGCCCGCCGCCTGAAGCTCGGCTTCCGACGAGAACAGGTCGTGATGGATGCCAAGCTGCGCGAGATCCGCCTTGATCAGCACGAGCATCGCAGCAACCGCGCGGGTGCGGAACAGCACGAGCCATTCGCCCTCGGGCTTGCCGACATACGTATCGCCAAACTCGGTCGCGAGCATCTGCCCGACGGGGACGAGATAGTCACCCGGATACAGACCCTCGGGGATCTCGACCGTCTCACCGAGCGCTTCGCGGTAGCGCAGGTGCACCGAGCGCGCGAGGACGTCGACCTGCCCGCCCGCGTCGTTGACATAATATTCGCGGATCACCTTATGCCCGGCGAACTCGAGCAATGCGGCAAGCGCATCACCGACGACCGCGCCACGGCAATGCCCCATGTGCATCGGACCCGTAGGGTTGGCCGAAACATATTCGATGTTGACCGTCGTCCCCGCACCGCGGGTCGACCGGCCGTAGTCGCCACCCGCATCGTGGATCGCGGACAGCTCGGTCCGCCACGTGTCGTCGGTGAGCGTCATGTTGATGAACCCCGGCCCCGCGACCGACACGCTCGAAACCTCGTCCAGCGTTTCCAGATGCGCGGCGATCTTCTCGGCGAGCGCGCGCGGGTTGGTCTTGGCGGGTTTTGCCAGCACCATCGCGGCATTGGTCGCGAGATCGCCATGCGTGATGTCGCGCGGCGGCTCGACCGTGACGTTGGCGCGCGACAGGTCTGCGGGAAGGTCCCCGGCAGCGACGAGCGTATCGAGCGCCGCATCGATGTGCGCGGCGAAACGGGTGTACAGGGTCATGTTCGGTCCGGTCTTGTCAGCGAGCGCGGCGCATAGCCGAGATGCGGCTGCGGGGCAAAACCTCCGTAGCACACCGAGAAAATGTGTAACATTGTACCATCAATGGTTGCGTCCGCCACGACACCTTGCGTACCACCCGCAGCATACACATTGTGTCGAAAGGTTGCCCATGCATTCCAAGTCGTTCCTGCTCGCCGCCACCGCGGCGCTGATCGCGCTCACCCCAGCGCTCGCACAGCAGCAGACGACGGCGCCCGCCGGCCAGACCAGTGGCGGCGACATCCCCAAGAGCTTCACCCCGCCCGAAGCGGCGCGCGACTATGTGAAGCGCGAGGCGATGATCCCGATGCGCGACGGGACCAAGCTCTACACCGTGATCGTCTACGCCAAGGGCCTGACCAACGCGCCGATCGTGCTGACGCGCACGCCGTACAACGCCAAGGGCCGCGCCAACCGGATGGATTCCTCGAGCGAACTGTCGACGCTCCCGCTCGCCGACGAGATGTTCGTGCGAGGCGGCTACATCCGCGTCTATCAGGACATCCGCGGCAAATACGGCTCGGAGGGCGATTATGTCGTCACGCGCCCGGTGATCGGCCCGCTCAACCAGACCAAGGTCGATCACACCACCGACGCCTACGACACGATCGACTGGCTGGTGAACAAGGCGAACCTTCCGGAGTCGAACGGCCGCGTCGGGATGATCGGTTCGTCCTACGAGGGCTTCACCGTCGCGATGGCGCTGCTCCATCCGCATCCGGCGCTCAAGGTCGCCGCCCCGCAGAGCCCGATGGTCGATGGCTGGATGGGCGACGACTGGTTCCATTACGGCGCGTTCCGCCTGCCCAACATCGGCTGGCTCGCCTCGCAGACCGGCTATAAGGGCGCGGGCCAATCGCCGCCATCGGGCGGCTATGACGATTACGACAATTTCCGCACCATCTCCGCAGGCGATTGGGCGAAGAAGTCGGGCTACGACCAGCTCCCGTACTGGAACCGCATGGTGCAGCATCCGGCGTATGACGGCTTCTGGTCGGGCCAGGCGCTCGACACGTTGCTCGCCGCAAGCCCGTCCAACGTCCCGACGCTGTGGGAACAGGGCTTGTGGGATCATGAGGACATGTGGGGCGGGATCCACGCCTATGAGGCGCTGGTCAAGGCGGGCCACCAGGCGAACAACTATCTGGTGATGGGCCCGTGGCGGCACAGCCAGATCAACCGCGAAGGCCGCTCGCTCGGGCCGCTGCAATGGAACGGCGACACGTCGCAGCAATATCGCGAGGACATGGTCCTGCCGTTCTTCAACCAGTATCTGAAGGACGGCCCCGCGGTCACTCTGCCCGCCGCGGCGATCTACAACACCGGCGCGAACCATTGGGATAACTTCCCCAAATGGCCGCTGTCCTGCGACAAGGGCTGCGCCACGCCGCTGACGCCGCTGTATCTCCAGGCCGACAAGGGCCTGGGCTTCCAGCGCGCGGCGAATGGTGGCGACAGCTACGTCTCCGATCCCGCCAACCCCGTCCCGTACCTGCCACGTCCGATCAACTTCGAGGATGGCCGCTGGGGCGAATGGCTGGTGTCCGACCAGCGCTCGGTCGATGGCCGGACCGACGTGATGAGCTATTCCACCCCGGTGCTCACCAAGACGGTCAAGGTCTCGGGCGTGCCATGGGCGGACATCTTCGCCAAGACGACCGGGACCGATGGCGACGTCGTGGTCAAGCTGATCGACGTCTATCCCGACGAGGTCGCGAGCAACCCCAAGATGGGCGGCTATCAGTTGGCGATCAGCCTCGACATCTTCCGCGGGCGGTACCGCGACAGCTTCGCCAAGCCGACCGCGATCCCGGCGAACAAGACGCAGGAATATCGCTTCCGCCTGCCCGCGGTGAACCATGAATTCCTGCCCGGCCACAAGATCATGGTGCAGGTCCAGTCGTCGCTGTTCCCGGTCTATGACCGCAACCCGCAGACCTTCGTCCCCAACATCTTCCTGGCGAAGCCGCAGGATTACAAGAAGGCGACGGTCACGATCCAGCACGGCAGCGTCGGCGCGAGCGCGGTGCTGCTGCCGGTGGTGGCGCAGTAAGCGAACGCAGTCCCGTGACCCCGGCGCAAGCCGGGGTCACCCCGCCGCGCCCGTATCGCTGTTCACCAGCCCCACCACCCGGCGTCACCCTGAACGCGTTTCAGGGTCCACCGCGCTACAACGGCTGACTGCCTAAGCGGCGAGGTGGATGCTGAAACAAGTTCAGCATGACGGCGCTTTGTACGAAACAGGAGCGGGTGTCAGGCGCTACACCAGCCCCGCCACCACCGCCGTCCCCTTCGACGATGGAAACAGCGCCGCCATCGCCTTCGCCGGTTCCACCCCGAAATGCCCCGCGACCGCGCCGCCGATGAACGCATCGAGCTGCAGCGTCGGCCGCAAATCCCGCCCCTCGAACAACGCCGTCGGCGCCAGCCCCGGCCAGTCCGCCAGCACCCGCCCACCGCGCACCGCGCCGCCGAGCAGCATCGCCGAACTCGCGGTGCCATGATCGGTCCCGCCGGTCCCGTTGACCGCGACCGTCCGCCCGAATTCAGTCGCGACCAGCACCATCGTATCGGCCCACAATGGCCCAAGCCCGGATTGAAGCGCGCCGATCATCGCATCCAACCCTTTCAACTGCGTGCTCAGCCGCCCGCGTTGCCCCGTGTGCGTGTCCCAGCCCCCGGTTTCGATCATCGCGATCCGCGCGCCGTTCGCGGGCGCCATCAGTCGCGCGGCGAGCGCACCGGTCGCGGCGGCATTGGCCCCGCCCCCCGCCGCCAGGTCGCCCGTCAGCGCGCGCGTGCCCATCGCCTCGCTCCACAAGGCGTGAAGCTGGCTGTCGCCCGCATACAGCATCGAGACGCGTTGCAGCAGATCGTCCGACGCTTGCGGAAGGTTCGACGGCGCGTAGGAGGACACGTCGCGGGCCCCGCGCAGCGCCAGCGGGACGGTCGCCGACACCGCGATCGCCTTGGCCTCGGTCGGCGGCAGCACGCCGAGCAGCCGGTTCATCCAGCCATCCTTGAGCTGATACGCCCCGGTCCCGCCGCTCTCGAGCACGTTCTGCCCGTCGAAATGCGACCGATCGCGATACGGCGACGCGACCGCATGCGCGAACAGCGCCTGTTTGGCACCGTATAGCGCCTGCACCCGCGCCATCGCCGGATGCAGCGCGAACAGCGCATCCAGCTTGGGCGCGCTCGCAAAGTCGAGCGCCAGATCGCCGCGCGCACCGGCAAACGCCGGGTCCCCGACCGGCGCGACGATCCCGAGACCGTCCGCCGCCCCGCGCTGGATGATGAACACGAAGCGCTTGTCGGTCTCGGCCTTGGCAAACGCCAGGCGCGGGCCGAGCGCCGCGAAGACGGCACCGGCAACCCCGGCCCCAAGAAACGCACGACGATCGTACATGGCGATTACCTCCGCAGGAATTCGGGTGCGACGAGCAGCAGCGCGAGCGCCTGCGCCGGGCTCTCGCAATTGGCGAGCGCGGTCTGGGTCGCTGGGCTGACCGACCCCGGCAGCACCTTGGGTGCGAGCGCACGTGCATCGATCGTGGCGGCGCGCGACGCGAACCGCTCCGCCGCCTCGACTCGCCGCAGCACCGCGTCGGGCCCGGCCCAGCTCGCTGCGATGTCGTCATAGCCGATCGGCTGGCCCGGCTTCCACGTCGGTTGCCCGAGCTGGTTGAGCAGCCCGACCATCGCCTGCCCGTCCGCCGTCTTCAGGTTGAGCGCGCGCATCGACGAGATCGTCCACTCCCACGGCGTCTTGAACTTGAGCGGGCGCTCGACCCACACTTCGGGCGAAGCGATCAGCGCGCGATACACGGTCGGCAGATCCCCGCCCGACTCGAGGAACGCCTTCTGCAACCGCGCGACCAGCGCAGGCGGCGGCGTGTCCCCGGCGAAATGCCGCGCGAGCTTGGTCATCACGTGCGTCGCGGTGGCGGGCGCGATCGACACGTCCTGCAACACTGCGCGCGCCTGTTCCACGCCACCTGCCGGATACAGCTTCCCCATGATCGTCCGGTCGCCGGGTTCGTGCAGCGCGGCGGCAAACACGAAATCGCCCGGCATTCCGTCGGTCCCCGCGGCGCGCGCGCCCGGCCCCTGCCCGATCCCGGCGACCGTCCAGCCGGTCATCGCGCGCGCGAATTCGGTGACGTCCGCCTGAGTATAGCCGGTCCGCACCCCGAGCGTGTGGAGCTCGAGGATTTCGCGCGCAAGATTCTCGTTGAGCCCGACCTTGCGGTTCCCCCGCGCCGCGATGCGCTGCCCGAGCGGCGACCCCGGACCGACCGACACCGCCTGGTCGAGATACAGCAACATCGCCGGATGCTGTTCCACCGCGAGCAGCATGTCGCGAAAGGTGCCCAGCACATGCGGGCGAATCGCCTCGAACTCGAGCGTCCCGGCAAGACCGATCACGGTCAGCTTGTCCGCCGAGACCGCAAAGTGGTTCGCCCAGAAATACACCAGCCGTTCGACGAACGGGGTGTCGGTGACCAGCGCGTTGGTCGCGCGCGCGGCAACCGCGCCGGCATAGTCCGCGCGGTTGGTGCGCTGGGCGAACTGGCGCGCCTGCTTCATCGCGTCGTCGCGCGCGGGCTTTTCTGGCTTGGCCGCAGCGATACCGGGCGTCCCCGGCGGCTGTAAGGGAACCGTCATCGCCGCCATCGGTGCCGCCGCTGGCGTGGGCGCGCGACGGGCGAGTTCCATCCGCATCGCCCGCTGCTGCCGGAAATAGTCCGCCAACCCCGCGGCAACGGTCGCGCTGGTCGGCGCATTGGCGATGGAGTCGGGCCGTGGATCGAACGCAGTCAACTGTTGAATCAACCAGTTAACCGGGTCGGGCGGTGGCGGCTGATCGCCCCGCGCGCCAAGTCCGAAGCGGTTGAGTGCAATAGCGGCCTTGATCACGCAAGTTGTCCCGAAACCCGAACCATGCAGGCGCTCTGAACCACCTTTGTCGCAAGACTATGCCGGGATACGAGATCGCGTTCGCTTTGTGCAACTGCTTCCGCGCGATTTGCGCTTGGGGAGAATGCTGCACTGCAATATGATGATTTTGTCATTAACCCACGGAGGGGATGCTGATCTGGCCTTCATTCGAAAGGAACCGATCATGCTCAAGTTCATCGCCGCCGTCGCAACGGTCGTCGTCGCCACCGCCGCCCCTGCCTTCGCCGACGTCGCCACCGACGCCCGCACCTTCACGCGGGACGGCCAGACGTTCACCTACACAAAAGTCGCCAAGGACGATCACGTCGATATCGACGGTCGCAACCTGACCTCGGGCGCGACCTTCCATCTGGTCGTCCGCGGGAAGCGCGTCGCTGGCATCTCCAACGGGGTTCCCGTGTCGTTCACGGTGCCGCCCAAGTCGACCACGGCCGACGCCAACGGCGGCACCGCCAACTGATCGCATCATCCCCCGGCGGCGTGCCGCCGGGGGATCGATCGGTGCGAAGCTGGCTTAGAACCCGTCCGGAAGGTCGATCGGACCGACCACCTCGCGGAAGCGCGACACCGCATAGCGGTCGGTCATCCCCGCGATGAAATCGGCGATGTGGCGGCTCCGGGCGGGTTCGCCCTCGGGCAGTCGCTCCGCCCACGCCGCCGGCATCGACCGCGGGTCCGCACGATACGCCGCGAACAGCCCCGAGACGATTCCCTCCGCCGCCCGCGCCGCCTCTAACTGCCGCGGATGATGGTAGAGGTTGGCGTACATGAACCGCTTCAGCGTTCGCTCGTCATCCCGCATTCCCTCCGAAAACCCGACGAGACAACGCCCCGCCGACCGGACGTCCGCGATATCGCCGATCCCCTCCAGCCGCCGCTGCGTCTCGCCGATCAGATCGTTGACCATCGTGCCGATCTGCGTGCGGATCAGTTCGCCGATCAGGCGATCGTTCGAAATACCGGGAAACCGCGTCCGAACGCCGTCCCATTCACGCGCGATGACCGGCACCGCAAGCAACTGGTCGAGCGTCAGCAGACCCGCGCGCAACCCGTCGTCGATGTCGTGATTGTCATAGGCGATGTCGTCCGCGATCGCCGCGACTTGCGCTTCCAGGCTCGGCCAGCGCGTCAGCTCGAACGGAAACGCCGCGTCGCATTCCGCCAGCGCCCAGCCCGGCCGCGCGATCGGGCCGTTGTGCTTCGCCAGCCCCTCGAGCGTTTCCCAGGTGAGGTTGAGCCCCTCCCAGCGCGGATAGGGGCTGTCGATCAGCATCAGCGCGCGCAGCGTATTGCCGTTGTGATCGAACCCGCCCTGCCCCGCCAGCGCACGCTCGAGCGCATCCTCGCCGGCATGCCCGAACGGCGGGTGGCCGATGTCATGCGCGAGTGCCAGCGCTTCGGTCAGATCCTCGTTGAGCCCGAGCGCGCGCGCGATCGTCCGTGCGATCTGCGCGACCTCCAGACTGTGCGTCAGGCGGACGCGGAAATGGTCCCCGTCCGGCGCCATGAACACCTGCGTCTTGTGCCGCAACCGGCGGAAGCTGATCGAATGGACGATGCGGTCGCGGTCGCGCTGGAACGCATCGCGCGGCCCCCGCACCGACACCCCACCGCTCCCGGCGCTTTCGTCATGCAGGCGCCCCCGGCTCAGCTCCGGGCGGCTTGCCCAGCGCGCGACGCTTCTCATTTACCCGGCAATTTCGTGACTTTCTGTCCAGCCTCACTGGTGAAGACGAACCCCGACAGTCCCTGCTTGGCGAGCGTGTTAACGAACGCCTGCGCTTCGTCGTCGGTCTTGAACGGCCCGGTCAGCACGCGATTGGTCGCCCGCTGCGGCGTCACCCACCCCGTCCGCCCGGCAAGCGCCTTGGCGTTCTTGCTTTTGAGCTTGTCCCACTGCTTGGACAGGTCACCGGCATTGGCGCCGCCCGCCACCTGCACCCAATAGCGCTGCGGTTCGAGCAGCTTGGGATCGTTCTTGCGCTTCTCCTCCGCCTTCTTGGCGTCCGCGAGCTTCTTGGCGTCGGCGAGCTTCTTGGCGGCCTTGTCGGCGAGTGCCTTCTTGTCGGCAGCGGTCTTGCGCGCCGCACCGACCCGTTCGTCGGCAGCATCCGCGTCGACCACCGGCTTCCCGGAATTGCGGTCGACCATCCGCGTTTCGGTGGGAGTCCGCGCAACCGAAGCGCGCGCGGGCGCCGCTTTCGGCAAGGCGGCGGTCGTGCCTTCGGTTTCCAGCGGACGGCTCGGGATCGCGCGCTGGATCGGCGGCGGCGCGGTGACCGCCATCCGCTCAGGCGCGACGCCCAGTTCGGTGCCCGGAATGTTGATCCCCGCGATGATCGCCGCCAGGATCGAATCCTCGCTGCGGACTGGAGCAGGCGTAGCGACCGCAGCCGCAACCGGCGCGACCACGCTGGGCGCAACCGCCGCAGCACCGCTCGGTTCGGACGCCACCGGAGGGACACTCCGCGCGACATAGGCTGGCGGCGTCGAAGTCGCGCCCGGCTGGACCGCTGCGGACGCGGCGTTGGCGCGCTGTGTCGCGGTCAAGGGCACAGCCGCCGCCTTCGCCCGCTGCGCCGTCGGCACATAGGCCGACCGATTCGGCGCAGGAGTCGCCGCCGGATAGGATGGTGCATAACCAGACGAAGCGGCACGGCTCGCGCCCACCACGGTCGACGATCCGAGCGCCACGTTCGAAGGCAATGCGGCAGAACTGCCACCGCCAGCGGACGACGGCCCCTCCGCGAACGCAGACGCCGTCTCCGGCGTGCGCAACGCGGTGGCGGCGGCGAGGTTCGCGGCGCGGGTCGCGCTCGACGCGGTGCTGGTCCGCCCGCCATAGCGCGGCCCCTGATACGGCGTTGCGGACGCCATCGTCGTCGGGCGCGGCACATAGGCCGGGGGCGCCGGCAGCGGCACGACCGGCGGTGTCGTCGCCGCCACGATCGTCACGCTCTCGCGTTCGCGCTCCTTGCGCGACCGGCGATCCTTGCGGCTCGGCGCTGCGGCGACCGTCACGGCGGGGGGCCGCGGCGTCGCAACGCTGTCGACCGGCGCGGTCGGATCGGGGCGCAACGCAGCGAGCGGCGGAATCATCCGCGCGTCGGCAAGCCGCGTGGGCGAAGCGCGCACTTCACCAAAATGTACAGCGAACGCGCGATCCGCCGGGCGCAGCGACGGCAGGATCTCGAAGAACGGCTGCAACCCCTGCGCCATCCCCGCCGGCATCATCGTCGTCGCGATCCGCTCCGCGCCCGCCTTGTCGCCGCCCATCGCCAGGATGAACGCGCGCGACCGCCACGCGCCACGGTCGCTCTTGCGCAACAGCGGTTCGATTTCCTTCAGCGCCAGCTCGCGCTTCCCCGATATGCCGAGCGACAGCGCATAGCGCCGACGCGTCTCGTCATCTTCGGCGGCGCGCAAGGCGACGCGATATTCGCGCTGTGCGCGGTCCTGTTCGCCGATCAGATCATAGGCAAGGCCACGGTCGGCGGCGAAACTGCGGACGTCCCCGCCCAGCGACTCCGCCTCGCCGAAATGCCGCAGCGCTTCGCCCGGCCGCTCGGCGGTGACGAGCAGACTGCCCTCGCCCGCCTTGATCCGCGGATTGCGCGGATCGATCCGCGCCGCGCGCGCGAAGAACGTCGCCGCCGCGGTCGGGTCTTCCAGCTTGAGCGCGAGTTCACCCGCGCGGACCAGTGCCTGAACGTTGTTGGGGTCCGCCGCAAGCAAGCGGATCTCGCTCGCCAGCGCGTCGGCATCGCCGACCGGCTGGACCATCATGGGGGAGGTCTGCGGATATGGCGTCGGATAGACCGGTGCGCGCGCAGATTGCGATTGGGCCACTCCAGCATCGCTCGCGGCCAGGGCGAGGACGGAAGCGGCGAGGCGGACGATGCGCATGGACGATCCTAAAGCCCGTCGCCGCTGAACCGGCAATGACGGCGGGAGCCGCTTGCGCCGAGACGAAACGGAACTCCGGCGGACGACAAACTCTGTTTCCGGCATCGCCGGAAACCGGACCACCACGCCCGATCGGACGTGGTGGTCATGGTTCTTACTGGTTGTTCTGCCGATGCAGGAAGCGCGGGATGTCGAGCGGATCCTTCTCGGGTGCAGCCTCTTCCTCGCGCGCGGCGCCGCGCGACACGCTCGACATCCGCTCGAACAGCGTACCGCCAAGCTTCACGCGGGGTGCGGGGGCAGCGGGCTCGGCCGGTGCCGCGACGGGTGCGTCTTCCGAAACGGCGGCACCCGGCGACAGCCAGCGGCGCCGCGTCGGCGCTTCGGCGGGGGTGTCGTCGCTGGCCGGTGCCGGAACATCGACATCGCCATAGACGCGCGGCGGGGCGGGCACGACGGCGTCGCTGCCGAGCACCAGTTCGTCCGCCTGCGACGGCGCTGGCGGCGCCACCGGTGCGGGCGCAGGCGCGGCGGCTACCGGAGCCGGCGCGGGGGCAGGCGTCGGTGCAGGCGCGGGCGCGGCTGCGGGCTCGTCACTCTTCTTGTTCGAGAAGCTGAACGCGCGTGATGCCGGAGCCGCTGCCTCGGGGGGGCGCGCCTCTGCCTCTATACCGGTGGCGACCACCGAAACACGGATCTTGCCTTCGAGGTCGGGGTTGAACGCCGAACCCCAGATGATGTTCGCATCGTCGTCGACCAGCTCGCGAATATGGTTCGCGGCCTCGTCGACTTCGAGCAGGCGCATGTCGTCGCCGCCGGTGATCGACACGATGACGCCTTTGGCGCCCTTCATGCTGACGCCGTCGAGCAGCGGGTTGGCGATCGCCTTGGACGCCGCCTCAATCGCGCGATTGTCGCCATCGGCTTCGCCCGTGCCCATCATCGCCTTGCCCATCTCCTGCATCACCGAACGGACGTCGGCGAAATCGAGGTTGATGAGGCCGGGCATGACCATCAGGTCGGTGATCCCGCGGACGCCCTGCTGGAGGACTTCGTCCGCCATCTGGAACGCTTCCTTGAAGGTCGTGTTCGCGTTGGCGACGAGGAACAGGTTCTGGTTCGGAATGACGATCAGCGTGTCGACGTACTTCTGCAGTTCCTCGATGCCCGCTTCGGCGCTCTTGGCGCGGCGCGTGCCCTCGAAGGCGAACGGCTTGGTCACGACGCCGACCGTCAGGATCCCCATGTCGCGCGCCGCCTTGGCGATGACGGGGGCCGCACCGGTCCCGGTGCCACCGCCCATGCCCGCGGCGATGAAGCACATGTGCGAGCCTTCGAGCATCTTGGTGACCTGGTCGATCGTCTCCTCGGCCGCCGCACGCCCGATCTCGGGGCGCGAACCAGCACCCAGCCCTTGCGTGATCTTCACGCCGAGCTGGATCTTGTGGCTCGCCGCAGACTGCTTCAGCGCCTGCGAATCGGTGTTGGCTACAAGGAATTCAACGCCTTGCACGTCCGCGCGCATCATGTTCGCGATGGCGTTGCCGCCTGCACCGCCGACGCCGATCACCGCGATCCGCGGGGTCAGTTCGTCGACTTCGGGCGGCAGAAATTCGATGCTCATGTCCCAGTCTCCAACGGGCGCCACAGGCCCGACGCACTCAATTTACTTCAAAGGCGGTTCTGCACTATCACCGCCAGTCGTTCCAGCGCGAACCGCCCGATCGGGTCGTAATTGTTTAATAATTCGCACGAGCCGCCGCCATCAGGCGACGAATTACCGCAAATCCCTTCGGACGGTGCACGAGTTGCTGTTTGCTCGACAGCGCGCGCAGGTCGATCGGGTCGGCCGCGGCGTAAAAAGCGAGCCCGGCGAGGGTCGTGAATGCGGGAGTCGCATGCGCTTCGGGCAAGCCGGTCAACCCGCGCGGACGCCCGATCCGCACCGAACGCCCCAGCGCCGCTTGCGCATAATCCGCGATGCCCTTCAGCTCGGCGCCACCGCCGGTCAGCACGACTTGCCGTCCGACCGGACCTTCGAACTTCAAGTCCTTGAGCGCCTTGGACACTTCGCCGATCAAATGGTCCAGCCGCTGGCGGATGACCGAGATCAGCTGCGCCTTGGTGATCCGCGTCCCGTCGCTCGCATCTTCCTCGGCGGAGATTGGCGCGACGTCGATCATCTCGTGGTTGTCGCGCGGGGAAGCGTTGGCCGAGCCGTGGACGCATTTCATCCGCTCCGCCTGCGCGCGGCGCGTGCCGAAGGCGGACGCGATGTCGTCGGTAATGTCCTGCGCGCCGATCGGGATCGACATCAGCCCGACGAGCATCCCGCCCGCGAACAGCGAGACGTTGGTGATCCCCGCCCCCAGCTCGACCAATGCGACACCAAGCTCGCGCTCCTCGTCGCTGAGGCACGCCATTCCCGTGGCGACCGGCGACGCGATGATCGACTTCACTTCGAGATGCGCGTTGGCGACGCACAGCCCGAGGTTGCGGACCGGCGATCCATCCGCCGCGACGACATGAATGTGAACGCCAAGCCGATCGGCATGCAGCCCGAGCGGGCGCTTCACGCCGGTGAGCCCATCGAGCGTATAGAGCGCGGGCTGCGCGTGCAGCACCATCCGGCCCGCGGGATCGATCGACTCCCGTCCGGCCTGGAGCAATGCATCGATGTCGGTCTGTTCGACCCGGTGGCCGCCCAGCTCGAATTCGATCGACGCGACGTCGGACACCAGCCCGCCCGCCGAGAAGCTGACCCACACGTTCTCGATGTTGAGGCCCGCGATCCGCTCGGCCTGTTCGACCGCCTCGCGCACCGCGACTTCGGTCGCCGCGGCATCGGCGATATAACCGCGCTTGACGCCCTTGCTCTCGCGCTGGCCGGTGCCGAGCACGATCAGCTCGCCGCCATCGCCTTTCTGCGCGATCATCGCCGACACCTTCGACGATCCGATGTCGAGTGCGGTGATCAACCCTTCCGGTGCGGTTTTCGCCATGCCCTTACCCCTGTTCCCACCAACGCTTACCGCAATCGCTTAAGCCTGTGAATCCGTGCTCGTTCTTTTTACTGCGGTCAGCCGTGGCGCGCTGCTTTGCGACGCGGCCGGGGTCGGCGTCGCGGACGGCGCGACGGTCGGCAGCTGTGTCGGGGCGGTGCCCGGATCGGTAATCGCCTTGTTGGTCGTCACCCCCGGCTTGCGCGCGACGAGCCGCGTCGGATCACGCATGTCGAACCCGAGCCACCCCTTGCCGAGCAACGGCCGAACCCCGTCAAGCTGCGCGAACTTGACCAACGCCTTCGCCGCGGCGGTATCGCCTTCGGGCAAGGCGAGCGTCTCGCCGGTCTCGAACGTCAGCGTCCAACGGCGGTTGCCGACCCAGGTCGCCGCCTTGACCTGCCCTTTCAGCGCGGGTGCTGCATCGAGCAGCGTGCGGTAGGGCACTTCCTGCTCGTTCGCATGCGGGCCGATCACCACTGGCAGATCGGGCATCGCCTGCGGGTCGACCGGCTCCAGCCACGTCCCGTTCGCGGCGATCAGCGCGAGCTGCCCCTTGTTCTGCCAGATCGCGCTGGGCTCGCGTTCGATCACGTTGACCAACAGCGTATCGGGCAACCGCCGCGAGACGTGCACGTCCTCGATCCACCCGCTGTGCGAAACGAGATCCTGCCGGATCTTCTCCAGGCTGACGAGCGGCATCGCCATCGACGGCTGGTTCGCCGCGATCTTGTAGATGACGTTATGGTCCATCCGGTTGAGCCCGGTGATCTGGATGTTGGTGACCTTGAAGCCAGCGTCGCCGATCCCCTCGCCGATCGCGGTACCGATCGCCGCGGGAATGCCGAACCACGACGCGAGCGCGATCACCCCCACCCCGACCGCGCCGGTGATCGTCCAGGTCGCCATCTTGTGGAGCGTCGCCTCGCTCACCGGCAAGGCGGAAAGCGCGCGATCGATGACCGAAGGCTTGGCGGCCTGTTTCCGCTTGGGCTGGACCGGACGGCGGACGGTGCCGCGCTTGATCGTCCCGCTCATGGCGACCCCGCCTTCGCTGCTTTGTCCTTGAGAGCCTCATCGACGATGATCTGGACCAGCTGCGGATACTCGATCCCGCAATGCCTCGCCTGTTCGGGAACAAGGCTCAGCGCGGTCATCCCCGGCTGGGTGTTGACCTCGAGCAAAAACAGCCCGTCGACCCCCTGTTCGTCATCCCAGCGGAAGTCCGAGCGCGATGTCCCCTTGCACCCGAGCAACCGGTGTGAATCGAGCGCAATTCGGCGGCAAGCTGCAGCAATTTCGTCAGGAATGGCGGCTGGGAAGACGTGTTCCGTCAATCCGTCGGTGTATTTGGCGTCAAAATCGTACCAACCGTTCTTCGGCTTGAGCTCGGTAACACCCAGCGCCCGATCGCCCAGCACCGCGGTCGTCAGCTCGCGTCCCCGGATATAGGGTTCGGCAAGCAGTTCTTCAAATTCCGCCCACGGCCCCGCCACCCCGCGCGCGATCGGGTTGCCGTAATTCCCCTCGGCGGTGACGATCGCCACTCCGACCGACGACCCCTCGTTGACGGGCTTGAGCACATACGGCCGCGGCAACGGATCACCGTCGTACAGCGATTCCGACTTCACGATCCGCCCCCCCGGCATGGGGATGCCACCGGGGACAAGAAGCAGCTTTGTCAGTTGCTTATCGATCGCGATGACCGAGGTGGCGAGCCCGCTATGGGTATAGGTCAACCCCATCAGGTCGAGCATTCCCTGGACGGTTCCATCCTCGCCCGGGGTCCCGTGAAGCGCGTTGAACACGACGTCCGGCGCGGCCTCGGTCAGCCGCGCGGCGACGTCCTTGCCCATATCGATCCGCGTCACCCGGTGGCCGAGCGACTCCAGCGCATCGGCCACGCCGTTGCCCGACATCAGCGAGACGTCGCGCTCGGCGGAAGGACCGCCCATCAGGACGGCGACGTGGAGCGTCATGCCTTCACCCCAACCCGCTGAATTTCCCACAGTAATTCCACTCCCGATTGCGCCTTCACGCGGTCGCGCACGTCTTCCCCGAGCGCCTCGATCTCGGCACTCGTCGCAGCGCCGAGGTTGAGCAGGAAATTGCAATGCTTTTCACTGACTTGCGCATCGCCGCGCGTCAGCCCGCGACATCCCGCCTGGTCGATCAGCGCCCAGGCCTTGTGGCCGTCCGGATTCTTGAACGTCGACCCGCCCGTCCGCGACCGCAACGGTTGCGAAGCCTCGCGCTCAGCCGCGATACGGTCCATTTCCGCTTGAATTACAGACGGTTCTTCAGGCCGGCCGCGGAACGTTGCGCTCACCACGATGCAACCTTCGGGCAAATTGGAATGGCGATAGCTGTACCCGACGGCTTCGACCGGCAGCACACGCCGTTCGCCCGACCGCAGAACGATCTCGCATTCGACCAGTACGTCCTTGGTTTCACGCCCATAAGCGCCGCCATTCATCCGCACGAACCCGCCGACCGTACCGGGGATCGAGCGCAGAAACTCGACACCCCCGATGCCCGCATCGCGCGCCGAGGACGACACCAGGATCCCGCTCGCCCCGCCGCCGCAGACCAGCGTCGTCGCATCGATCGCGGTGACCTTGGCGAACGGCTTGCCCAGCCGGATCACGACGCCCGGCACCCCGCCGTCGCGCACGATCAGATTCGAGCCCAATCCCAGCGGCATCACCGGCACCGCCGGATCGAGCGCCGCCAGAAACTGCGCCAGGTCGTCGATATCGCGCGGCTCGAACAGCCATTCCGCCGCCCCGCCGGTCTTGAACCAGACGAGCGGCGCGAGCGGCGCCTGCGGCGTCAGCCGACCGGCAACCTCCGGCAACGACACGGAAAAGGACGGCGAAGACGCCATGCTTCAGCCAAGCCCCCACATGCGCGCCCAGGCGTTCATCGCCGCGATGTTCGCTTCGGCCGCCTTGCGACCCGCTTCCTGCATCTTGACGAACGCATCGCCCGCACCGAGCGCCTGTTGCCCGGCACTGAGCGACGCCTTTTGCGCGTCGAGCATCTGTTGCTGGAGTTTGATCGATGCGGTGAACCAGTCGGTCATGAACGTGCTCCTTCGATCGCGGTGGCCAATCCTGCAGCCCATTTGGTGATGTCGCCCGCGCCGAGACACACGACCATATCGCCCGCCTGCAACACCGGCGCCAGCACCTCCGCCAGCGCCCCCGCATCGGCGATCGTGGCGGCGGAACGGTGCCCGCGGCGCTTGATCCCGTCGACCAGCGCGTCTGCGTCGACGCCCTCTACCGGCTGTTCGCCCGCAGCATAAACGGGACTTACCAATACCATATCGGCATCGTTGAAGGCGCCCTGGAATTCCTCCATCAGGTCGCCGAGCCGTGAATAGCGATGCGGCTGCACCACCGCGATCACGCGGTTGCGCACGCCCTCACGCGCAGCGGCGAGCACCGCGCGGATTTCGACCGGGTGGTGCCCGTAATCGTCGATGATCGTCGCGACCCCGCCCGGCACCGCGACTTCCCCGACCTTGGTGAAGCGCCGCTTGACCCCGCCGAACTTGGCGAACCCCTGCTGGATTGTCGCGTCGTCGATCCCGAGCTCGAGGGCCACGCCGATCGCGGCAAGCGCGTTCTGGACGTTGTGGCGCCCCGGCATCGGCAGTTCGATCCCCTCGATCGATCGGCTCGTCCCGTCGCGGTGGCGGATGATCACCTCGAAGCGATTGCCGCCCGGCACCGGCGTCACGTTGACGCCGCGCACGTCGGCTTGCGCCGCGAAACCATAGGTCACGACCCGCCGGTCACGAACCCGCGGGATGATGTTCTGGACCTCGGGATGATCGAGGCACAACAGTGCCGCGCCGTAAAAGGGCACGTTTTCAATGAACTCGACATAGGCGTTCTTCGCTTGCTCGAAGCTGCCGTAATGGTCGAGATGCTCGGGATCGATGTTGGTGACGACCGCGATCGTTCCGTCGAGCCGCAGGAAGCTGCCGTCGCTCTCGTCCGCCTCGACCACCATCCAGTCGCTCGCGCCGAGGCGTGCGTTCGATCCGTAGCTGTTGATGATCCCACCGTTGATCACCGTCGGGTCCACCCCGCCCGCGTCGAGCAGCGCCGCGACCATGCTCGTCGTCGTGGTCTTGCCATGCGTGCCCGCGACCGCGACGGTCGACTTGAGCCGCATCAATTCCGCCAGCATTTCCGCGCGTCTTACCACCGGAATGCGGCGTTCGAGCGCCGCTTCAACCTCGGGATTACCGCGTTTGATCGCGGTTGACGTCACGATTACCGCAGCATCGCCAAGGTTATCGGCATGATGCCCGATCAGGACCGGGATGCCCTTCTCGCGCAGCCCCTCGATGACATAACCCTCGGCCACGTCCGAACCCTGCACGCTGTAGCCGAGGTTTTTCATTACCTCGGCAATGCCCGACATGCCGATCCCGCCGATGCCGACGAAATGGATCGTGCCGATGTCGGTTGCGACACCCCTCATGCGAATGCTGCCTTCTGACTGGGGTTGCGGCGCTGCGGAGCGCCGATCGGCATATCGCCGCGCGTATTGCCGAGGCTTTCGACCAGATCCGCCAAATCGCTCGCCGCTTCCGGGCGACCGCAGGCGCGCGCACGCGCCGCGGCATTCTGGAGCGCCGCGGGATCGAGCCCGAGCTTCTGCATCTGCTTGGCGAGTTCGACCGGCGTGAAACTGCTCTGCTGGATCGTCCGCGCGCCGCCCGCCTGCGTCATCTCGCGCGCGTTGACGGTCTGGTGGTCGTCGGTTGCGGAGGGCAACGGCACGAGGATCGCCGGGCGTCCCGCGCACGTCAGCTCCGCCAGCGTGGATGCGCCCGCGCGCGCGATCACGACATGCGCCCAGGCCAGTTGTTCCGGCAAATCCGGTAGATAGGTCGCCAGATCCGCTGCGATCGACAGGTCGGCATATTTCGCGCGGCACGCCTCGATATCCTCGATCCGCGCCTGATGAGTCACTTGCAACCGCCGCCGGAACGCAAGCGGGAGCAGCGACAACCCGTCGGGCACCACCCGGCTCAACACACTCGCCCCCTGGCTGCCGCCCGTCACGAGCACGCGGAAAATGCCGTCTTCTTCCAGCAGCGGATACGGCTTGGCGCGGAGCGCAAGCACCGCATCGCGCACCGGATTACCGACGAGATACGTCTTGTCGCGCAGCTTCCCGCCCAACCGCTCGACCTCCGCATAGGACGTCGCGATCGCATCCACCTTGCGCGCCACCAGCCGGTTGACCCGACCAAGTACCGCATTCTGTTCGTGCACCGCGGTCGGGATCTTCTGGTTGAACGCCCCCAGCAGTGCCGGCAACGCCGGGTATCCGCCGAAGCCGATCACCGCATCGGGACGAAAGCTCTTGTAAAGCTCGATCGCCATCGCGCGACCCTTGAGCATCGCGCGGGTCGCCTTGAGATACCCCAACGGCCCGCCGCCGAGCCGCCCCGCCGGCAGGATGTGCGTCTGGATCCCCTCGAACAATCCCGGGAAGCGCACACCGCGTTCGTCGCTGACCAGCGCAACGTGATGCCCGCGTCGGATCAGTTCGGCCGCAAGCGCCGCAGCCGGGACCATGTGTCCGCCGGTACCACCCGCTGCCAGTACGAAATGTTTCGCCACGCTCATTCGCCGCTCCATCGCGCGATATATTTGGATCGCATGACGAACGGATTGCGTCGGGTGAACGCCAGCAGCAACCCCATTCCGATCGACAAAGCGATCAACGACGACCCGCCATAGGAAATGAACGGCAGTGTCATGCCCTTCGAAGGCGCGATCCCGGTATTGACCGCCATCGAGATCAGCGCCTGCACACCGAACTGCGTGGCGAGCCCGGCTGCGGCGAACAACCGGAATTCGTCTTGTTCATCCAGCAGCTTGACGAACACGCGCACGACGATCGCGAGGAACAGCAGCGCGATGATCATGCACGCGATCAAGCCGAACTCCTCGCCGATGACCGAGAAGATATAGTCGGTATGCCCTTCCGGCAGCCGAAACTTCATCGCCCCGCCGCCCGGCCCCGTCCCGCGCCAGCCACCCGCAGTGATCGTGTCGTGCGCGGCGTTGGTCTGGTAGTGGTCGGCCGCCCCCGGCCCCTCATGGTCGGGAAAGACGAACGCGTTGATTCGCGCGCGCGCCGTGCCGTAGAACATGTACGCTGCGACGAGCCCCGCCGGGACCGCCGCGACAAACCCCGCGATGATCTTTGGCGACGTTCCCGATATTAGCAGCAACGCCATCCACACCGCACAGAACACCACGGTTTGGCCGAAATCCGGCTGGAGCATCAGCAGCACCGCGACCAATCCCGTCATGCCCGCGGTGATCGTCACCACCGGCAACGCATCGTCCTGCGCGCGCATCGACAGGACCCACGCCGCAGTGACGATGAAGAAGGGTTTGAGAAACTCGGATGGCTGGAGCAGCGACACGCCAAGGTTGAGCCAGCGCGTCGCGCCGTTCTTCTGGACCCCGAATACGGGCACGAGCATCAACAATATCAGGCACGCGACCGTGCCGATCAGCGCCATCCGACGCGCAACCGGGACCGGTAGCATCGACACGCCCAGCAGCACGGGCAGCGACACGCCGACCCACGCCAGCTGCCACCACAAATAGTAAAGCGGCGCGACATGGTGTTTTTCGTCCGAATAGCGCGTCGCGGCGGCAGGCGACGCCGCGCCGACCGCGACCAGCCCGACCGCAATCAGCAGCAGCGTCAGCAGCAGCAGCATCCGGTCGATATCCCAGAACCACGTGCCGAGCGGCGACCGGTCGCCACGTCCGCCGCGACCCTTCATGCTCTTCCACAATTTTGGCGGGCTATTGCTCATATCGTTCACTGGAGCGCCTCGACCAGGGTCCGGAATTGGGCGCCGCGATCTTCGAAATCACGGAATTGATCGAACGAAGCGCATGCGGGCGACAGCAACACCGTATCCCCCGGCGCGGCACTGCGCGCGGCTGCGGCGACTGCGGTAGCGAGATCCCCGCACTGCTCGACCGGCACCTTGCCAGCAAGGATCGCGGCGAACCGCGGCCCCGCTCTGCCGATGGTATAAGCGCAGGCGACATGGCCGAACTGGGGGGCGCAGGCATCGAGGTCGTCCGACTTCGCTTCCCCGCCAAGGATCCAGTGAATCCGCCCGAACGCCGCCAGCGCAGGCGCGGTGGATTCGGGGTTGGTCGCCTTGCTGTCGTTGACATAGGCCACGCCGTCTCGGACGCGGATGCGTTCCATCCGGTGCGCCAGTCCTGCGAAGCTCTGCAGCCCCGCATCGATGGCTGCTTCCGGCACTCCCAGCTCTTGCGCAACAGCGATCGCGGCGAGCGCATTCTGTGCGTTGTGCGGGCCTTGCAGCGACGGCCAGCGCGACTGGTCCATGCACACGCCGGGTGCAATCTTGGTAAGATGCTCGCCGCGCGCGGACAGGCTGCGCGCGATCAGCGCGGAGGGGGTGTCACCGATCCCTATGATCGCGGCGTGCTCGGGCGACTGCATCGCGAACAGGCGGGCCTTGGATGCGGCATAGGCTTGGAACCCGTCGTAGCGATCGAGGTGATCGGGCGTGATGTTGAGCAGCACCGCGACGTCGCAGTCGAGGCTCTGCGTCAGGTCGATCTGGTAACTCGACAGTTCGAGCACATAGACGCCGCCTTCTGGCAGCGGTTGCTGTTCGAGGATCGGCAGGCCGATGTTGCCGCCCATCAGGCTGGGGACCTTCGCGGTTTGCAGGATGTGGTGGATGAGCGCGGTGGTGGTCGACTTGCCGTTGGTGCCAGTGATGCCGACGACCTTGTGGCGCGGCAGCGCGGGGCGCGCCTGCGCGAAAAGTTCGATGTCGCCGAGAATGGGGACGTTCGCGGCGCGTGCGCGTGCTGCGACGGGGTGCCGGTTGAGCGGTACGCCGGGGGAAACTACCAATCCGTCGAAGCCCGCAAGGTCGAACGTCTCCGGATCGTCGAACGTCAAAAGCCCCTCCCCTTCAGGAGTGTCAGGTGAATAGCCCCCCGGGCTATTCAGGTCAGGCTGGGAGCCTGACCGGCCTGACACTGGGTTGGGGGTGGGGGAAGTCTCACCGAGACCAGCGCCTGGTACAGCCCCACCCCAACCCCTCCCCTGAAGGGGAGGGGCTAGAGAAGAAAGAGCCGCCCGCTTGCCCGCATCCGAATCCCACGCGACGACCGCCGCCCCGCCCGCAACCAGCGCACGCACGCTCGCCACGCCCGACCGCGCAAGCCCCAGCACGGCAAACCGCTTGCCAGCCCAAGTTGGCGAAACGATCATCGCAGCGCCACCATTTCAATAAAGCCCCTCCCCTTTAGGGGAGGGGTTGGGGGTGGGGCGTGTCTCACCGAGAACAGCGCCTGGTACAGCCCCACCCCAACCCCTCCCCTGAAGGGGAGGGGCTCAAGAAAAAGCCGCGCGCCGCTCAGGACCCTGGAACCGATCACCGCAACTTCAACGTCGAAAGACCCGCTAGCGCCAGCACCAACGCAATGATCCAGAAACGGATCACGACGGTCGGTTCGCTCCAGCCGAGCTGCTCGAAATGGTGGTGAATCGGCGCCATCTTGAACACCCGGCGCCCGGTGCGCTTGTACCAGAACACCTGGACGATGACGCTCACCGCCTCGACCACGAACAGACCGCCGATGATCCCGAGCACGATCTCGTGATGCGCGACGACCGAGATCGCCCCCAGCGCGCCGCCGAGCGCAAGGCTCCCGGTATCACCCATGAATACCGCAGCCGGCGGCGCATTGAACCACAGGAAGGCAAGCCCCGCCCCCACGATCCCACCACAGAAGATCGCCAGATCGCCCGCATGCGGCACATGCGGAATCCCGAGATAGGTCGCGAACTTGAGGTTGCCCGCCAGATACACGATCAGCATGAACGCGACGCTCGCGATGATCACCGGCATCGTCGCCAGCCCGTCCAGCCCATCGGTGAGGTTCACCGCATTGCCGAACGCGACGATCGTGAAAGCCGCGAAGATGATGTAGAACCACCCGAGCTGGATCACCGGCCCGGTGTAGAACGGCAGATACAGATGCGTCCCGTTCTGCTGAACGATGATCGCGCTCGCAACGAGCGCGATCGCGAATTCGCCGAGCAGCCGCAGCTTGCTCGAGACGCCCGCGGTGCTCGCCTTGCGGACCTTGTCATAGTCGTCGAGGAATCCGATCGCGCCGAACCCAAGCGTCACGAAGGTGCACGCCCAGACGAACGGATTGGACAAGTCCATCCACAGCAGGCTCGAGATAACCAAGCTGGTCAGGATCATCAGCCCGCCCATCGTCGGCGTGCCGCGCTTCGACAAATGCGATTGCGGGCCATCCAGCCGAATCGGCTGTCCCTTGCCCTGCCGCACCCGAAGCCAGCCGATGAACCGCGGACCGATCAACAGCCCGAGGAACAGCGACGTCGCCACCGCGCCGCCGGTGCGGAACGAGAGATAGCGGAAGAGGTTCAGCCCCCCCGGAAATCCCAGATATTCGGCGATGAAATAGAGCATTACTGTATCCCGCTCCGCAGGCTTGCGACAACCGCCGCCAACCCTACGCCGTTCGATCCCTTGATGAGCACCGCATCCCCCGCCCCCATCATCGCGGAAAGGGCGGCACGCGCTGCGGCGGCGTCCGCGACATGGACGAAATCGCCCTTGCCCTCAAGCGCGTTCGCCAGCGGCGCAATGCGTTCACCGACGAGAATGCCCGCTTCGACCCCCGCCGCAAGGATCGGCTCGGCGAGCGCCGCGTGGTAGGAATCGCTGTCCTCTCCCAGCTCGCGCATCTCCCCGAGCACGACGAATCGGCGCACGCCCTTCTCCGCCGCCAGCACTGCAAGCGTCGCGCGCATCGACGCCGGATTGGCGTTGTAGCTTTCGTCGATCACCATTGCGCTGCCCCCGGTGACCCCGACGGTGAAGCGCGCGCCGCGACCGGCGAGCCCGCCCATCTCCGCCAGCGCCAGCCCAGCCAGTGCAAGATCGCCGCCGACCGCGTCGACTGCGGCGAGCACCGCAAGGCCGTTGGACACCCAGTGCATCCCGGCCTGCCCCATGGTGAAGCTCAGTTCGCGCTCACCCACCCGGGCGGTCACGAACGTCCCACGCGCGGTCCGCATCGTTTCCATCGCATGGACGTCCGCGGTCTTGTCCAGACCGAACGTCACGATTCGCGCGGCATATGGCGTGGCGGCGGCGATCAGTCGATCGCGGTGGCGGCTGTCATACGGCACGATCGCGACGCCGCCGGGCTCCAGCCCCGCGAAAATCTCGCCCTTGGCGTCCGCGATCGCTTCCTCGTTCGGGAAGAATTCGGTGTGCGCGGGGGCGATTGTGGTGACGATCGCGACGTGCGGACGGACGAGTTGCGTCAGTTGCGCGAGTTCACCCGCATGGTTCATCCCCATCTCGAACACGCCGAAGCGCGTCTTAGCGGGCATCCGCGCAAGACTGAGCGGAACGCCGGTATGGTTGTTGTAGCTCTTGACCGAGCGATGCGCCGCATCGGGCGCGCCACGATCGAGCGCCGCAAACAGCGCTTCCTTCGTCCCGGTCTTGCCGACCGATCCGGTGACGCCGATGATCTTCGCCGCAGTCCGCGCCCGCGCCGCGCGCGCCAGCGCGTCTAGCGCCAGCGTCGTATCGGCGACCAGCACGTGGGGATGCGGTGTCGGCTGCGACACGAGCGCCCCCGCGGCACCTTGAGCAAAGGTCGTATCGAGGAACCGATGCCCGTCGCTGAATTCGCCCTTCATCGCGATGAACAGGTCACCCGCGCCGATCTCGCGCGAATCGAACGCGACGCCCGTTGCGGCGAAGTCGGTGGAGGCAGTGCCCCCCGTCGCGGCGGCAATGTCCGCAGCGGTCCAGAGCGGCTTGGTCATACCCGCGCCTCCTGCGCCATTTCGCGCGCGACGCTGACGTCGTCGAAGGGGAGTACGAGATCCCCGACGATCTGCCCCTGTTCGTGGCCCTTGCCCGCGATCAGCACGATATCCTGCGGTCCCGCCGCAGCGATCGCCGCGCCGATCGCGTCGCGGCGGGAGGCGATCTCGATCGCGTCGGGTGCACTCGCCAGGATCATCGCGCGAATGCTCGCCGGATCCTCGCTCCGTGGATTGTCGTCGGTGACGATGACGTGATCGGCCTGTTCCGCCGCAATCCGCCCCATTTCTGCGCGCTTGCCCTGGTCGCGGTCGCCGCCCGCGCCGATGACGACGATCAGCCGCCCGCCCGCATGGGGTTTCAGCGCAGCGATCGCTGCCTCGAGCGCGTCGGGGGTATGCGCGTAATCGACATAGACCGGCGCACCGCTCGCGGCGATCACCGCGCGTTCGAGCCGCCCGCGCACCGGCTGAAGCCGCGCAAGGTTGGCCAGCGTCACCGCAACGTCCCCGCCGGTTGCAATCACCAAGCCGGCGGCGGTTAGCGCATTCGCCGCCTGATACGCGCCGATCAACGGCAAGGTGATGGTGTGCGTCCGTCCCTCCGCTTCGATCGTCAGCGCCTGACCGAGCAAGCTCGGCACCCGCTTCACCAGCTTAAGCCGCTCGCCGGTCGTCCCGACCGACGCAACGGTGATGCCGCGCTCGCGTGCCGCGGCGGCAACCTGCGCAGCGGCGGCGTCATCCGCCCACAGCACCGCCGTGCCATCGTCGGCCAGCACTTCAGAGAACAGCCGCAGCTTCGCCTCAAGGTATGCCGCCATCGTCCCGTGATAATCGAGATGATCCCGGCTGAGGTTGGTGAAAGCGGCCGCGCGCACCGCGAGCCCTTCGGTGCGATATTGCGACAGGCCGTGGCTCGATGCCTCGAATGCGACGTGACTCACGCCCTCGCGCGCAAGACCCGCGACGTTCGACAGGAAGGTCACCACGTCCGGAGTCGTCAGCCCGGTTGAGACCCGGTCGTCCCCGGTGGTCACCCCCAGCGTCCCGATCGAAGCGGCGTGATACCCGACCATGCGCCACAATTGCCGGACCATCTCGACGGTTGACGTCTTGCCGTTGGTCCCGGTGACCGCGACCGCGACTTTGGGAAACGGCGCGAAATACCGTGCGGCGAGACGCGCGAACGCACGGCGCGGATTCGCGTCAGCGATATGCACGGCCCCGACCACCATCGCCTCGGGTCGCGCCACGACGGCGACCGCGCCACCCGCCACCGCGGCCGTGATATAGTCTTCACCGTTGACGGCCGCGCCCTGGAACGCACCGAACACCGTTCCCGGTGCGACCTTGCGGTGATCGATCGCGAAGCCGCTTACCGTGGCGCTTTCGTTTCCGCCGGTCAGCGCACCCAATTTCACGGCAAATCCTTCATTCTGCGGTTGCGGCAGGTTTCTTCTCGCCGGTCCATACCAGCGGCAAGAGCTGGGATACATCGATGTCGCGTGTAGCGTCGGGTGTCACCCCCAGCAGCGCCCCAGTCCGCGAGATGACCCGTCCGACAACCGGTGCGGCATTCCATGCGGCGGTGGTCAGGCCGAAGGTTTCCTTGGTCCCGTTGGGCGAATCGAGCATCGCGACGACGACATAGCGCGGCGCATCCATTGGGAACGCCGCCGCAAAGGTCGATACGTTCTTGCTCCGCGAATAGCCGCCCGCGCCCGCGATCTCGCCGGTCCCGGTCTTGCCGCCGACCCGATAGCCCACGGCATCGCCCTTTCGCCCGGTTCCCAGCAGCACGACCAGCCGCAGCAACTGCCGCATCCGCGCGCTGGTTGCCTCGGTCAGCACGCGACGGCCCTTGGGGGCAGCCCCGGGCGCGACCTTGAGCAGCGTCGTCGGACGGTAGATCCCGCCGTTAACGAGCGTGGCATAAGCGTTCGCGAGATGGAGCGGCGTCACCGCGATGCCATGCCCGTAAGCGGTCGTCATCACCGTCGTCCGGCCCCAGTAGCGCGGCCAGATCGGCCCGGCGCGTTCGCGCAATTCGGTCGCAGGGCGTTCGCCGAACCCGAGCGCAGTGAACATCGCCGCCATCCGGTCCTTGCCCATCCTGTCCGCAATCTGCGCGGTCACAACGTTCGACGAGTAGACGAGCGTCTCCGGAATGTTGAGCCAGCGCTTTGGATCGCCGCGATCGTCGTGGATCGTGAACCGGCCGACCTTGAGCGGCTTGGTTGCATCGAACCGGCGTGTCATGTCGGTGATGACACCGTCGTTGATCGCCGCCGCGATCGCGATCGGCTTGAAGGTCGATCCGAGCTCGTAGACCGACTGCGTCACGTTGTTCCGCAGCGAATCACTGCTCGTGCCGCCGATCTTGTTGGGATTGTAGACGGGCAACGACACCATCGAGATAATCTCGCCGGTATGCACGTCGAGTACCACGCCCGTCGCCGCCTTCGCTTTGAAGTTGTTCATCGCGCGGCCGAGTTCGCTTTCCATCGCGGCCTGCACCCGCGCGTCGATCGACAGCGAGATCGGCTCGCCACGACGGCGCGGGTCGCTCAGTCGTTCGTCGAATGCGCGCTCGATGCCCGCCCGGCCAGCAATGTGCGCGTCGGTCGCGGTCGGTCCGATGTACCCGAGCACATGCGCCGCCATCGTCGATTGCGGATACAACCGCTCGGGCTCACGCGCGAAAACGAGGCCCGGCTCGCCGAGCGCATGAACCTGGTTCACCATGTCGGGCGACGCATGCTTTTCCAGGTAGGTAAACTTCGCGCGCATCGTCAACTTCTGGAAATACCAGTTGGCGTCATGGCCCGGCATGATGCGGGCCAGTCCGTCCGCCAGCGCCTGGCGATCGCCGATGACTTGCGGTGGTCGGACGCCGATCGTCCAGGCGTCGATCGTGCGCGCCAGCGGCTGGCCGTTACGATCCAGGATATCACCGCGCACTTGCGGATTGACCGCCAGATTCGCCGCACCGGCGGGCGACCCCAGGATCCCAAGCAACGCAATCCGTCCGATCACGAGCAGGAACCCCGCCATGATCAACAGCATCAGCATCATCAACCGGACATGCGCGACCGCGACCAGCGCATGGCGCTGATCGCTACCCCGTCGCGCGGGGACTGGCCGGGCGACGAAGGTCGTCACTTCCGCGAACGGATTTCGGCGCGGGCACCACTGCGCAAGTCGCCCAACATGCTGTCGTCGAGCAAGGCGCGATCGAGCATCGCAACCGCCGCGCGCTGCTTGACAGGTGCCGCCGACGCCATCGCGGTGCGTCCGACCGGCGCTGCCTCCCGAACAGATTTGGCACGTGCCGAAACCGGTGCCGGGGTGACTGCCGTCTGAGCGTGCGCCACGGGCGCTGAAATTGGCGCAACCTTGGGAGACAACGCCGCGACGGCCACCGCTCCTGAAGCAACGGCCGCAGCAGGTGCGGCACCCGTCACTGCGTCCGTTACCGGCAGCGGCGCCAGCGGCTTGAACGAGGCAAGTTGCGGACCGTTGGGCATGCTTGGCTCAAGCGCGGCGAGCGCGGCCTCGTCGACGACGAACTGCCCCGCCGACGGCGCGACCAGACCGAGCTTCTCCGCGTTCCACTTGTCGAGCTGGGCGAGGTTGGCGCGCGTGTCGAACTCGGTCTCCAGCGCGCGGATCTCGCGCTGTGCGCGCGCGATTTCCACGACGGTGCGATCGAGCTTCTTGCGCTCGGCGGCGACCTGCAACGGCACGAGCAGGAAGCCGAGCGCCACGGCGACGCTCGCCAGGAACCATCCCAGACTCTTCCAAGCCAGCCCAAGCATTACAACGCCCCTTCCGTCCAGGCGGTGGCACCGGTACGTCGTGCCGTCCGCAATGTGGCTGATCGTGCGCGCGGGTTCCGCGCGATCTCGTCTTCGCTGGGGCGCACACCGCGCCCGACCTGCTCGAAACTGGGTTGGTGCTTCGCGGCCACCTCGGGCAAATGTCGCGATCCGGAGGGAAGCCCGCCCGACCGCTCCCGCAGGAAGCGCTTGACCATCCGGTCCTCGAGGCTGTGGAACGTCACGACCGCGAGCCGCCCTCCTGGGGCCAGAACGCGCTCTGCAGCGGCAAGGACGTCCGCCAGCTCGCCCAATTCGCGATTGATATGGATGCGGATGGCCTGAAAGGTCCGCGTCGCCGGGTCCTTCTTGTCGTGCGCCTTATAGCCTAGCGCCCGACGAACGATGTGCGCGAGCTCGCTCGTCCGCGTGATCGGACGCGCCGCGACGATCGCACGCGCGACCCGCCGCGAACGAGGCTCGTCGCCATATTGATAGAGCACGTCGGCAATCGCGGATTCGTCCGCCATGTTGACGAAGTCCGCGGCACTTTCGCCCTCCTGGCTCATCCGCATGTCGAGCGGACCGTCGGACTGGAAGCTGAACCCCCGCTCGGCCTGATCAAGCTGCATCGAGGATACGCCGATATCCAACGTGACGCCCGCCACCGGCACGGCATCCCGCGCGGCGAGCTCGGCTTCCAGCGCGGAGAAGGTCGCAGGCACGAGCATCAACGCGCCATCGGACGTATCGACCAGCGCTGCACCGGCAGCGATCGCGTCCGGGTCACGGTCGAACGCAATGACGCGCGCGCCCTGCGCCAGCATTGCGCGGGTGTAGCCGCCAGCGCCGAAGGTCGCGTCGACATGAGTCTCGCCGGGGGCAATGGCGAGCGCGTCGATCACTTCGTGGAGCAGCACGGGGACGTGCGGGGAAAGGACGGGTGTGTCGCTCACAGCGCGACTCCCTTGGTCTTGCAGTGATAGCGGCACGCCGCCTGCATTACCGGATCGACATCCTCGGCGTCGAGCAAGGTCCTGGGGTCCCATATCTCGATCCAGTCGAGCGTCCCCCAGAAGAACGCATGCTCCCCGATCCCGGCATAGTCGCGCGGGAAGCCGGGCATGATGAAACGCCCCGAACCGTCGAACGGAACCGGCTCGCCGCTCGCGCCGCGCCGCTTGAAATTATAATTGGGCTCGCCGTCCGCGGCGGTATGCGCAGCTTCGCGCGCATCGAGCTGAGCGCGCAGGATCTTCACATAAGCCGGGTCGTAGGCGCGCAGGCACTTGTGCTTGGGATGGACGCCGACGATCACCGTTCCGCCATCCTTGCCATCCGCACGCGGCGCATTCGCCGCCAGCGTCGCCCGAAGAGAAGCAGGAATCGCGACCCGGCCCTTGTCATCGACAAGGCCAAGACCGTCTCCCTGATAATCCCCACGTTCGTCCACGCTTACCCCGCACAAGCGAGCCAGCCTCCCCCGGCCCAGGAAGTGCAAACCTGCACTTCCCAGCGCTGCAAAATGCATGCGAGTTCGGGATGCCCCTGTTAGACCAGAGGTATCACGGGGAGGGTCGGGGATACAAGGGGAAACCCGGGGATCAACAGGGTGAGACCGTCAATCTCACGCTTTTCAACGCAAATCTATTTCCCAGAAATCAAGCCGTTCCCGGTGTGTTCGGTGAACGGATGTGAAAGCGGCGCCGAATCCCCGACAGAATGGGGGCAGCGACATCATTTCCCGGATTTTCCCCGAACATCCCCGTACCGGCGAAGGCGTTTTCCAAGCCAGTCGAGTCATGCGCGATTCGATCACTGCTGCGCGGCGTCCGGCTGCATCATCGCATTGTCGATCGCCGTGGCGTTCTCGACTTCGGCACTGGGAGCGACGCCGAGTTCGGCGAGCGGCTCCTTGTTCACTCCCGACGCTGTGGAACCGGAGGCGCCGGAGACGATATTGGCGACCACGTCCGCACGTGCGCTCCCGATCGCCACAACCTGACGGTCATGGTTGGCGGTCGAGAAGATGGCAGCGGCGAGTCCGATGAACAGCAGAACTGCAGCGAGTCCGATCATCCCGACCCGGAACCGCTGCGTCGTTTGCGCTGCGTCTTGTGCGATGATTTTCATAGGCTGTGGTATAAATGTAACGTCTTTTGACGCCTCTGTCGATGCAAAGCTTAATCGCCCGCCAGCCACGGCGGAACGGCCAGTCCTTTCGCCTCCAACCATTCCCGGTTGTACAGAGTCGACAGGTACCGAAAGCCGGTGTCGCACAGGATCGTCACGACGCGCGACCCCGACCCGAGATGGTGCGCAAGTCGCACTGCGCCCGCAACGTTGATCCCGGACGAAAGACCGAGGCACAGCCCCTCTTCGGATAACAGGCGCGTCACCCACTCCATGCCTTCCGCGTCGGAAATCCGGAATTGCGTGTCGATCGGGGCGCCTTCGAGGTTGGCGGTGATTCGCCCCTGTCCGATCCCTTCCGCGACCGAAGACCCCTCCGATTTGAGCTCGCCATTGGCGTAATATTCGTAAAGCGAGGCCCCGTGCGGATCGGTCAGCGCGATGCAGACATTCTCGTCGTGCGCTTTAAGACCAAGGCCGACCCCTGCGATCGTCCCACCAGTACCTGCAGCGCAGGTAAAGCCGTCGATGCGCCCGTCCATCTGGTTCCAGATTTCCTCGGCGGTCCCGGTGATGTGCGCACGACGGTTGGCGATATTGTCGAACTGGTTCGCCCACACCGCATTGGCGGTTTCCTCAGCAATTCGGCGCGAAGTGTGGACGAAATGGCCGGGATTCGAATAAGGAGCGGCGGGAACCAGCACCAGTTCGGCACCAAGTGCGCGCAAAGTGTCCATCTTCTCGCGGCTCTGCGTCTCAGGCATGACGATGATCGTCTTGTACCCCTTAGCATTGGCGACGAGCGCGAGCCCGATCCCGGTATTGCCAGCAGTACCCTCGACGAAGGTCCCGCCCGGCAGGATCGCCCCGCGGGCCTCCGCATCCTCGACGATCCCGAGAGCCGCCCGGTCCTTGACCGAAGCGCCCGGGTTGGCGAATTCGCACTTCCCATAAATTTCCGCCCCTGCGGCTTCGCTTGGCCCCTTGAGCAGGACAAGCGGCGTATTACCGATCAGGGCGAGCGTGTTCGCTGTTGTATGCATGCGGGATAGCTATGCGTCCGAGTGCTCAGCCGCAAGCAAGCTTCGCTTTGTGGTGCGCGAAGAGCGCTACGCCGCGCCAAGAACGCGCTGTTAGGCGCTCGATTGTTCTGGTATTGTTCCTAGGCCATGGAAACCCGCTTCGAGTCCCCCGAAACTGCTCTGGTGCTTCCGCCACGCCCGCTTCGCTGGTTGTTTCTCGATCTGAACAGCTATTTCGCGAGCGTCGAGCAGCAGCTCGACCCTGCGCTCCGGGGCAAACCCGTGTTGGTCGCGCCGATCGACAGCGACACGACGGTCGCGATCGCAGCAAGCGTCGAGGCGAAGCGGTTCGGCATCAGGACCGGCACGCCGGTTTGGGAGGCCAAGCGCCTGTGTCGCGACCTCATCATCACGCCCGCGCGCCACGACAAATATGTCGAATTCCACGACGCGATCGTCGCCGAGATCTGGCGGCATATTCCGGTGACCAAGGTGTGCTCGATCGACGAGGTAGCATGTCGCTTGCTCGACAATGAAAACAGCGTTGCCGCCGCCACCGCGCTAGCGCACCGGATCAAGGCAGGAATCCGCGCAAACATCGGGGACTGCATGACGAGTTCGGTCGGGATAGCGCCCAACCGACTGCTCGCCAAACTCGCGTCCGATCTGCAGAAACCGGACGGCCTCGTCATCCTGCACGCCGAAACCCTGCCGCAGCGGCTGTATGATCTGCAGTTGCGCGACATCAGCGGGATCGGCGCGAAGATGGAACGCCGGCTCGCGCAGGAAGGCATCAACGACATCCGCCAATATTGCGAGCGGCGCCCGCGTGATGCCGGAAATGCATGGGGCGGCACCAACGGCGATCGGTTGTGGTATCTGCTGCACGGGGTCGACCTGCCGGAAAAGGCCACGCAAAGTCGGTCGATCGGGCACAGCCATGTACTCTCCCCCGGGAAACGCAGCGCGGCGCCAGTGCGGCTTACCGCGCGTCGCCTCGCGCTGAAGGCAGCCAGCCGCCTGCGCCGCAAAGCGTATCGGGCGCGTTTGCTGGTACTGCACGCACGGTTCGAGGACGACAAATCGGCCTGGCGCTGTTCGGCCAAACTGCCCGCGACCCAGGACAGCTTCGTCGTCCTGACCGCCCTGGAAAAGCTGTTCCCGCTGCTTGCCGCAGCAGGCAAGGCGCGTCCTGGTGACTTTCAGGTCCGCATGATCGGCGTGACGCTGGCGGAGATCGAACCGGTCACCGGAGAGCAGCAATCCCTGTTCGGCCTCCTTGATCCGGACGACCCCCTTGCTCGCGAAACCCGTACACTTGCGTTGAGCCGTGCAATGGACCGGATCAACGAGAAGTTCGGTCGACACGCAGTGAGCCTAGGCCCCCAGAACGGCGGAAGACTCGATCGAATAGGCACCAAGATCGCCTTCGGACGAATTCCTGACCTCGACGAATTCCATGAGTAATGATGACGCTACCACGAAATATTTGCTGCAGTGCGTCGATCCGATACGCGCCGCCACAGCGGGGTCTTGACGCTACGTACCGCGTGCGCGAAGAAAATCGAATGCTCAACAAACTGCTCCCCGCCGCCGCCGTCGCGCTCCTTGCGCTGTCGGCCTGTGATAACAAGCCAACCGAAGTTACTTCAGTCTCTGCCGACCCGATGGCGGCGGAAATCGCGAACCGTGCGCCGGTCGAACTTCCGCCGGCGATCAAGAAAGAAGCTACGTTCCGCTGCGCCGACAATAGCTTGGTGTATGTAACCTTCTTCGAGGGCGACAAGCAGGCGCTCGTTCGCAGCACGCAGACCGGCACCCCGGTAAAGCTGACCGCCGCAAACGCTGGCGATCCGCTTAAGGCCGACGGCTATGAAATGACGGGCACGGTCAAGGCAGTCACGCTGACACAGCCGGGTAAGCCCAAGCAGCTCTGCGACCTCTAACCAACCTTTATTGCGCACATCGTCGGCATCCGGCACGATGCCCGTTCCTGAGCGAAGGGCTTTGCCGGTGTCGACGATCGCGATCTACAGTTTGAAAGGCGGCGTCGGAAAAACCACGCTTGCCGTGAATCTGGCATGGTCAGCAGCAATCCAGTCCTCCCGCCGCACGCTCTTGTGGGATCTGGACCCGCAGGCGGCGAGCAGCTTCCTGCTGACGCTCAATGCCGATGTGCCCAAGCACCATGGCCTGGCACAATCGATCTTCGCCAAGGACGTGGCACCCGAAACGCTGATCGAAAAGACGGCAATCCCGCGGCTCGACCTGCTCGGCGCGGATTCATCGCTTCGCGGCCTGGATTTGCTTTTCCACGAAATGGACAAGAAGAAGCGGCTCCAGAAGCTCCTCGCCGGCCTGCGTAAAGATTACGATCGCATCCTGCTCGATTGCCCGCCCGGACTGACCGAGACGACCGAACAGGTAATGCGGGCGGCCGACCTCATCGTTGTGCCCGTCATCCCCTCCCCACTGTCGGAGCGCGCACAGGCGGACGTGATTGCCCATCTCGGCGGGCGGACGGATATCATGCCGGTACACTCGATGGTGGACGGCCGCCGCAAGCTCCACGCCGACGCGCTCGCGCGCCATCCGGACTGGCCAGTCATTCCTACTGCGAGCCAGATCGAGCAAGTTACCGCACGCCGTGCGCCGATCGGCAGCTTCGCCCCGCGCTCAACCGGCGCCGCCGCCTTCGGCCGGCTCTGGCAAGCGATCGAACGTCGTCTCGCGGCATGAGGGCTCCTCCCTCGCCCATCCTCGACGTTCCACCAATCGATCCGCTTGATCCGCAATTGGTGCTGGGGGCGTATGCAGTCGGCGTGTTTCCGATGGCCGACAGCCGGACCGCCGATGAAATCTATTGGGTGGAACCACAGGATCGCGCGGTACTTCCACTGGATGGGTTCCACCTTTCGCAATCGCTGCGCAAGACGATCGCACGCGACCGATTCCGCGTGACCGCCGACCAGCAGTTCGGCGCGATGATGCGACTCTGTGCGGAAGCGGTGCCGAACCGCCCTGATACTTGGATCAATCCGCAGATCGAGGACGTGTTCAACCGCCTGCATAGGCTCGGCTTCGCGCATTCGATTGAAGTCTGGGACGGCGATGAGATGGTCGGCGGACTGTACGGACTGGCGCTCGGCCGGGCGTTCTTCGGGGAAAGCATGGTCAGCCGCGCGCGTGATGCGTCGAAAGTCGCGATCGCATGGCTCGTAGCCCGCCTTCGTGCCGGCGGGTTCGTGCTGCTCGATTGTCAGTTCATGACAGACCATCTGGCATCGCTGGGCGCGGTCGAAATTCCGCGGGCGGCTTATTTGGTCGAATTGTCCGGCGCACTGTCGGCCGTGACCGGTTCAGGCGATTCCTCGGCGGGCGTCGGTGACTTCTTCGCACTCGACCGAGGTGTGGCAGCCGTGGACGGCGTGCCCGCCGAGACCGAGTCGGGTCCGCCTTCAGGGAAGGTCATTGCGCAATTCTTGGTCCAGACATCGTAAATCGGATGCTGAACCACGTTTAGCCCAGGCCGTTCCTTGAACAACCAGCCTGAGAACACACGCCGCCAGCCCTTGTCGGCTCCCGCGATATCGACCTGCACGAAGGCACCGGTATAGTGCTCCTGCTCCCACGGCGCGGTCTGTTCACATGCCTTGAGATGCAACACCACGTCGCCGACGCGGACTGTTTGCCCGGGCTTGAGCACCACGTCACGCGCCTGCCCGTTGCGTTTGTTGAGCAGGCCGAGCGTCGCCACACGTTGCGCCATCTGTGTCGCGCCGAAACTGGGATCAACGCCGCCAGCCACGTCCACCGTCACGACATTCTGTGAACTCGTATCCGCATCGAGCGCGGTTTCCGCGGTAGCGGTCGGCACGGGCGCGGGCGCGTCCGCGGCGCGATCACACCCTGTCGTCGCCAGCAGCGCGGCCACACCGGCCGCGCCCAGCGCGGGGCGAATCACGCGTCCGGCGTCCAGGCTTCGTAATCCCCGGTGGCCTGAGCGCGCACACCGCCCTTTTCAATGGCGCCCTTTGGACGATAGGCCAGAACGGTGCCGGTCAGATTCGGTTCGGGCGGGAGTTGCCACGCCCGCGGCGCGGGAAGTGCACGATCCGGCACGTCGGCAACCTGATGGTGCAACCAGCTGAACCATTCGGGAGCGATCCGGCTGGTGTCGTTGATACCGTTGTAAATAACCCAGCGACGCGGGTTGCCGGCAGTATCCCGACCGCCCTCGTAATAGACATTGCCGAGCGAGTCCTCGCCCATGCGCGCCTTGCCGCGAAGCCCGAATGCCGTGCCCCAGCTTGCGCCGGTCCACCAAGTGAAGGGGTTGAGATTGATGCCCATGCCATAGCGCTTAGCGCGCCACGCCGTGCCCTTCAACCGAGATCAACGCCGGGAAGAGGCCGTCCAGCTGATCCGGTCGCCTTCCTTGATGCCAAGATCGACCGAGCGACCGCCCCGAAGCTCGAGCACGGCCGAGACGGGTTCGCCAGACGCTACCGGAATCTCGGATTGGGGGATCGTGTTCTCCGCAATCCGCGCGATCGTCTGGTCCGGGCGAATGAAGATGATGTCGAGCGGCGTCGGCGTGTCCTTCATCCAGAAACTCGCTTCGCGCGGTGCCCCTTGCGGTGGGTAGGGCGCGAACAACATTCCACCATTTTCCGGTATATCCGTTCGGAACATCAGTCCGCGGCGCTGCTCTTCCTCGCTAGCGGCCGACTCTACCAGGAAGCGATGCTGCCCAGTACCGCTGCTGATGGTCACCGCCACCATCCCCGGCGCAACCTCGGTCGACGCCGCGGCGGGTGCGTTGTCACGGCAGCCGCCAAGCGCCGTCGCGAAGCCTGCGAAGGCAAAAACAGTCAGCAATTGCCGGCGCATGGACAGTCCTTAGATCTTCTGTTCGACCGTCACCGCCAGCGGCCCCTTCTCTCCTCCCACCATGCGGGCGAAGAGCACCTGTCCCGGTTCGACTTCCTCCAGGCCGGCGCGACGTAACGTTTCTACGTGGACGAAGATATCGCCGGAATCGTCGCCGCGCACAAGGAAGCCATACCCTTTCAAGCGATTGAACCACTTCACCGCCACGGGCTCGAAGGGGCCAGCCCCCTCGATCAGGGCCGCAGGATCGGGCCTTTGCGATTCAGGGCGAACTTTTGGTGGAGGTTCGACCGCATTCGTAAGATCGATCGAGAGAATCTCACTCGCCTGCAAACCCCGTTCCCGCAACGAGGCTATACATTCGAGCCGAGCACCCTCAGGCAAGCTACGCCGCCCGTGCGGGCGCAATACCGAGAAGTGGATCAAAATGTCGCCGACCCCTTCTTGGTCGGCGACAAGAAAGCCAAAGCCCCGGGTCATGTCGAACCATTTCAGAACGCCTGAATAACGTTGCGAGTCTTCGCTCACGATATCAGCTTCATCATCTATTCGGCCCTCGCGACCCAGCTGCACAGTCGCCGGAATCGGTTCATCACGCATTTTATAAAGTCCCCCGTCCGGGCCCATAGCATGACTTCATGCAGGATCGAAAGGCCCGTGACGCAGCGGTCAATACTCTTTGTATAATTTGGTAAATAGAGCGTTATTCTTCACTTCGGCCGAACTAAACAAATGTTTCGAAGCTTTCGCCAGGCATTAGGTTCACGATCTTCCGCGCGATGGTGAAGCCGTGACCGCCGCGAATCATCGCGGCAATTTGTTTCTCCCGTAGCGGTGCGTCAGCTTGCTGCAAGGCGAAGGGCCCGAACCGTCGCCGCTTCGCAAAAGCGAGCGCGGTCTCTACCGCCCGCTCCTCCACGCCTGGCACGATCGCGGCAGTGTCATCTTCATTGAGGCCAGACTGGCGCAATACGCCAGCGACCCGACGTTGACCCAACCCGCGGCGCGCCATAGCGACCGCTCGCGCCTCGCCGAACGCGCGGTCGTTGACATAGCCCAGTTCGGCGAACTTCTCGGCGATTCCGGCGGGGTCTCTTTCTGGCCCTTCCCACCCTCGTTCGCGCACCTTTCGCACGAGATAGGCCACCAATTTCGCACGCGTCGTTGAAAAACGTTCGACATAGCGTAAGGCGATCCGTTCCAATGCGGCGCTATCTAGCGGCGGAATTGGCTTTTTTTCTCGGGTTGGGGTCTGGTTCTTGGGGCGCTGGTACATGACGCCATCATTGTGCCACACTCGAACTGGATTTTGAACGCTTGGCATAAGCAGGGGTGCTTGCTGAACGGGACCATAGCGTGGTCGCAAAGAGAGCCACGATCGAGGGCGCAGATACAGATGACAGTTGACGTTGCGGGCACGCAGGACCTCGAGGCCGAAACGCCGAAGCTGGTCGCCACGCCCACCGAAGATTTGCTCCCGCGCCGATTCGCGGACTTTGAGACGCTAGGCGCGGCGTTGGATTACGCTGCGAAAGGTCAACGTGGGTTTAATTTCCATGATGCCCGCGGCACGCTGACACGCGCCTACCCGTTTTCCGAGGTGCGCGACGATGCCCTCGCGATGGCGCGACGCCTGATCGCAGCCGGGATCAAGCCTGAAGATCGTATCGCGATTGTCGCAGAAACCGGTACTGATTTCGCCGCGCTGTTCTTTGGCGCGGTCTATGCGGGCGCATGGCCGGTCCCATTGCCATTGCCCACGTCGTTCGGCGGACGGGATTCCTACGTCGAGCAGCTTCGCGTACAGCTCTCCAGCTGCGAGCCGGTGCTGCTGATCTATCCGCCTGAACTGGCGCAGATGGGAATCGATGCAGCGCGCGCCGCGGGCACCGAAGGGATTGACTGGTCCGAACTCGTCCGACGCCCTGCCCCCGCTGTCGAGCTTCCGCAGGCGACCGGGGATCAGGTTGCCTACCTCCAATACTCGAGCGGATCGACGCGCTTTCCGCACGGCGTCGCGATCACGCATCATGCCCTGCTCAACAATCTGACGGCGCATGCCTATGGCATGCAACTGGTCGCGAAGGACCGCTGCATCTCTTGGTTACCATGGTATCACGACATGGGCCTAGTTGGATGCTTCCTGTCGCCGGTCGCCAATCAGGTTTCCACCGATTACCTGAAAACCGAAGATTTTGCGCGACGCCCGCTGGCATGGCTCGACATGATCAGTCGGAACGAGGGCAATTCGATCAGCTATTCGCCGACGTTCGGATACGACATCTGTGCGCGGCGTATGTCGAGCCAGACCAAGGCGTCGGAGCGATTCGACCTGTCGCGCTGGCGGCTTGCGGGAAATGGCGCGGACATGATCCGTCCGGACGTGATGCAGTCCTTCGTCGATGCATTTGCCGATGCCGGCTTCAAGGCCGGCGCGTTTTTGCCGAGCTATGGTCTTGCCGAAGCGACCCTTGCGGTGTCGATCATGCCGCCCAACGAAGGCATCCGGGTCGAACTGGTCGAGGAAACGCAACTGTCCGGCGTTGCCGCCGGAGAGGACCGCCCGCAGCGGTATCGTGCGATCGTCAATTGTGGAAAGCCAGTGAAAGGCATGACCGTCGAAATCCGCGAGGAGGACGGTACGCCGTTGCCTGAGCGGGCGATCGGCAAGCTGTGGTGTTCGGGCCCGTCGCTGATGGTCGGCTATTTCCGGGACGAGGCCGCGACCGCCGCGTGCCTGATCGACGGTTGGCTCGATACGGGCGACATGGGCTATTTGTCTGACGGCTACGTCTACATCGTGGGTCGCGCCAAGGACATGATCATCGTCAATGGTCGTAATCATTGGCCACAGGATATCGAATGGGCCGTCGAGCAGCTGCCCGGGTTCAAGGCTGGCGATATCGCCGCGTTCGCGATCACCACGCCCGGTGGCGAGGAAACGCCCGCCGTTCTGGTCCAGTGCCGCAGCTCGGACGATGCCGAACGCGTCCGCCTGCGGGAGGAAATCCGCGAGCGGGTTCGCTCGGTCACGGGTATGAACTGCGTGATCGAACTCATCCCGCCGCGCACGTTGCCCCGCACGAGCTCGGGTAAGCTCAGCCGGGCGAAAGCGCGCAACCTCTATCTCAGCGGCGATATCAAGCCGTACGATCTGGCGGCATAAGGCGCCGCGATGGGGGTTGGGCGCGGCCAGCCCCCTCATGGTCTCATCCTAACGAACTCCTAACCTTGCGTAGCGTAGGACGGGCACGGTGAGCATCCGGCCCTCTTCTCAATTTACCAAGCCGCGCATCGACGTGCGGGCTCTGCTTGGACTGCTGGATCCCACCGACACGACCGAATGGGGCCCGATCCGCGCGGCACAGCTGAATGCCGGCAGCAGGCTCAGCGGCTATCTTGTGGCAGCAAACGGGATCGGCGCGGCGCTGGTGGTTGCGATCCTGTCCCGCAGCGTATCCTTACCGTTGCTCGCCGCCTGGGGCGTCAGTGCGACCGCGGTCAGCATCCTGGTTACGGTTCGCCGTCATGCCTCGCGGCATCGTTCCGCTTATACGGCGACGCTCCGCGATGTTCGGCAAACCCTGATCGACGGAATTCTGTTGGGAGGAATCTGGTCCGTCCCCCCGATCATCACCGGACTGCGCGGCGATACCACTACCGCGCTGTACCTGTGGGTCGCATTGTCCCTGATGATGACCGCGTCGTCGGTTGCGATGGCAGCCCTTCCCCTCGCCACCCTCAGCTTCTTGGCGATCCTGGGGGTTTCGATCGCGGCGATGATGCTGTTGACCGGCAGCCCGATGCTGACGGCAGCCGTACTCGCTTTCACCGCCGTCCTGATCGTCACCTGTTTCACCCGCGCAAAATCGCTGGTCCTGCTCCGTACCAGCGAGATCGCGATTGCAGAGCGTGACGAAACTGTCAGTCTGCTGCTGCGGGAAGCGGAAGAGCATTCGTCGGACTGGTTGTGGGAAACGGACGCGCAACGCCGAGTCGTGCGCGCGTCTCCGCGCTTCGCCACCTCAGTCGGGCTCGACACCAACACCGTAAACGGAAAATCGCTGCTGGAAGTGCTCGCCGGCCCCGCATGGGCCGCGGGCAAGGTCGCCCCCGAACTCGCCCGGCTCGCCGAGTATCTTAAAGGACGCGACGCGTTTCGCGGTCTCAACCTGCCGGTCATGGTGGGCACCGAGGAGCGCTGGTTCGAGATCGCCGCCAACCCGCGTTATGACGAACGCGCCGTTTTCATTGGGTTTCGCGGCGTGGGATCGGATGTGACGGAACAGCGGGCATCAGCCGATGAGATCAACCGGATGGCGCGCTTCGACGCACTTACGGGCCTTCCTAACCGCCTGCTAATCAACGAAACGCTTGCGGGCGCGATGGCGGATGCAGACAAATGGGGCAGCCGTTGCGCGTTCATGATGATCGATCTGGACCGCTTCAAGGCGGTCAACGACACGCTCGGCCATCCCGTTGGGGACCGGCTGCTCGGGCGCGTGTCCGAACGGCTTGCGATTCTAGTCACAGAGAACGAGATCATCGGTCGTCTGGGCGGCGACGAGTTCGCGGTGGTGGTGCGCGATGCGACCGACACCAAGCGGGTCGAGCGGCTAGCGCAGACCATTGTCTATGCGCTCGGGCAGCCGTATGAACTCGATCAACATACCCTGTATACCGGCGCGAGCGTCGGTGTTGCCATCGGCCCGCGCGATGGCAACACCGCCGAGACGCTGGTTCGGTCGGCTGATCTTGCGCTCTACCGTTCAAAGGACGCCGGCGGCGGCACCTATCATCGCTACGAACCGCAACTGCATGTCGTCGCCGAGGAGCGGCGTGTCCTTGAGCAGGCGTTGCGGCATGCGCTGGCGAAGAACCAGTTGCACATCTGCTATCAACCTGTGGTCGACGCCGAATTCGGTCGGTTGACCGGGTTCGAGGCACTCGTCCGCTGGACCCACCCGGAGTTGGGCGTGATTCCGCCCGACAAATTCATTCCCCTGGCGGAGGACGCGCGGTTGATCGCTCCGATCGGAGAGTGGGTCCTCCGCAACGCCTGCGCCGAGGCCGCGCGCTGGGCGGGATCGGTGCGGATCGCGGTCAACGTTTCGGCCGAACAGCTGCACAACCCTGGCTTCGTCGGGATCGTAACCTCGGCCCTCGGTGCGTCGGGCTTGCCGGCGGCGCGGCTAGAGCTGGAGGTCACCGAGAGCGTTTTCATGCGCGACACGACCGCCGCGGGAAAGGTGCTGGAGCGCATCCTCGACCTGGGAGTCAGGCTCAGCCTCGACGATTTCGGCACCGGTTATTCGTCCCTAGGCTACCTCAGCCGCACCCGGTTTTCGACGATCAAGATTGACCGGAGTTTCGTCACCGCAGCCTCGAACGGGATTCGCGAAGCGGTCGCGATCATTCGCGCCGTCGTCACGCTGGCGCAGAGCCTGGGCATGACGACCACCGCCGAAGGGGTTGAAACGGAGGAAGAGTACCGGATGGTGCGGGATCTGGCCTGCACCAAGGTCCAGGGCTATTATTTCGGGCGTCCGTTGACGGTGGAGGATGCACGCGTCGTAGCGTTGCGCGCCGCGCAAGATCGTGCGGTTGCTTGATCCGCTTGCGATCCGCAAAATGTCGCGATAGAGAGGCCCTCGATAGGGGTGTAGCTCAGTTGGTTAGAGCGTCGGTCTCCAAAACCGAAGGCCCACGGTTCGAGTCCGTGCTCCCCTGCCATCTTTCCCGATAAGTACCCGTTCGGCCCGCAGCTTGATTTTGCGGCGCACGCGGATTAGGGTCTTATCATTCCGAAATTGGGAATGACCGTCATTCGGCCCTTCACAGGGGCGGGTAGCGGGCCCATGTCCCAAAGCTTCGGCGATAAACACGAGTGCAGCACAGTGGCGAAGACGACCCCCCTCGAATTCATCCGTCAGGTCCAGGCCGAAACCAAGAAAGTCGTGTGGCCGACGCGCCGCGAGACGATCATGACCGGCGTGATGGTCGTCATCATGGCGACATTGCTGGGCGTCTTCTTCTTCGTCATCGATACCGCGTTCGAGACGATCGTCCACTTGCTGCTCACCCTCGCGAAATAACGGACAGACAGACGACATGGCACGTTGGTACATCATCCACGCCTATTCGGGTTTCGAGGGCAAGGTCCGCGACGCGATCATGGCGGAAGCGACTCGCATGGGGCTCGAGCAGCTCGTCGAGCAGATCGAGGTTCCGACCGAGACCGTGACCGAAGCCCGCCGCGGCAAGAAGATCGCGGTCGAGCGCAAGTTCATGCCGGGCTATGTGCTTGCCAAGCTCAACATGAACGACGACGTCTATCACCTCGTCAAGAACACCCCGAAGGTCACTGGTTTTCTTGGACCAAATGGCAAGCCGCAGGCGATCCCGGAGTCGGAAGCCGCTCGGATGCTGAGCACCAAGGACGAAGCGGCCGCCGCTGCGCCCAAGCAGAAGGTCAAGGTCGACTTCGAGATCGGCGATTCGGTCAAAGTGCTCGATGGGCCGTTCGCGAGCTTCAACGGGATCGTCGAGGAGCTCGATTTCGACCGCAGCCGCGTCAAGGTTTCGGTGTCGATCTTCGGGCGCGCGACTCCGGTCGAGCTGGAATTCGAACAGGTCGAGCGCAGCAAATAAGCGCTCCCGCGGCCGGGCGTGCGCGCTCGGCCGTTTTCGATTGTTTCTGACTTATTGCTGTAATCGTACAGGGTTAATCCTGCGTTCATCATTCTCGAACGCGTAGGACAGCTGTATGATCTCCCCTCTTCGCTCGGCGGCCATGATCGCCGCGGCGCTGCTTCCGGTCGCGGCGAACGCGGGTCCGATCTACCTCGCCAACGGCACGATCAGCGGCAGCAGCGCGGGGGCGAACGTCGATCTTTCGGGGCTGAGCGGGCCGCTTGAAAACGGGCTGCCGGGGAATATCTTGGGTGGGATCGGATCCGGCCTCGCTTATGCTGGCGGAAATACCTTCCTCGCGACGCCCGATCGTGGTCCGAATGCTACCGTTTATAACGCTTTTGTTGACGATACGACGTCGTATATCAGCCGTTTCCAGACGCTTTCGCTCTCTTTGACCGCCAATTCCGCCGGCACCGGATTGCCGTTCGGTCTGACCGCCGCGTTGACCGGGACGACCCTGCTCTCCAGCCCGACCGCGCTCAATTACGGGAGCGGTACCGGGCTCGGCACCAAGATCGACGGGACGCCGCTCGGCTCGGGCGCGCCGAGCCAGAACGCCAATGGATCCTATTATTTCACCGGCCGCTCGGACAATTATGCGGCGGGCGCATCGACCAATCCGGCGAACGCGCGGTTCGACCCCGAATCGGTCCGCGTCTCCAACGATGGCAAGAGCGTCTTCGTGTCGGACGAATATGGCCCGTACGTCCGCCAGTTCGACCGCGCGACCGGCAGCCTGATCAAGACCTTCGCGCTGCCCGCCAATCTGGCGGTGACGACGCTGTCCCCCAAGGGCGATACCGAAATCGCGGGCAACACGGTCGGCCGGGTCGCCAACAAGGGGATGGAGGGGCTCGCGATCACGCCCGACGGCAAGACGCTGGTCGGGATCATGCAGGCGCCGCTCGAGCAGGATCCGTCCAAGTTCGTCCGGATCGTGACAATCGACGTCGCGAGCGGCACGACACATGAATATGGCTACAAGCTCACCGCAGGATCGGGGGTCAGCGACATCGTCGCGATCAACGACCACGAATTCCTCGTCGACGAACGCGACGGCAAGGGGTTGGGCGATGGCAGCAAGGCCGCGGTCAAGCAGGTGTTCCGGATCGACCTGGCCGGTGCCGCCGACATCACGCAACTGGCGGGCACCGCCGCGAGCAAGGCGCAGACCGTGACCAAGACGGCGACCCCGTTCCTCGACCTCGTCAGCGCGCTGACCGCAGCGGGGGTGGCGACATCGCAGATCCCCGCCAAGATCGAGGGGATCTCCTTCGGGCAGGACGTGATATACAACGGCACGCTGCTCCACACGCTGTTCATCGCGAACGACAATGATTTCGTCCCCGGCACCGCCGGACAGAATCAGGTGTATGTGTTCGGCTTTACGGACGCCGACCTGCCCGGCTTCGTCGCGCAGAGACTGACCGGCGCGGTGCCGGAGCCCGCAACCTGGACGATGATGCTGTTCGGGTTCGCCGGGATCGGAGCGATGGCGCGCCGTCGCAAGGCGGTTCCCCGCTCCGCCTGAACGCACCCCCCACATCGGGCATTCCGGCGTCGGGCCGGGATGCCCGCGATCGACCCCGGCGATCTGCTCGCCGCAGCTAGGCGTCATCGCCGATCCGCTATATGCCCGCCGATATAGCTCCCGATCGGACTCGTGCATGTATCGTCGTACCCTGCTTCTCTCGCTCGCCGCGGTTGCCGTCGCGTTCGGCCCGGCGGCCACATCGCACGCCGCCCCCCCTGCCCCGATCACCGTGTTTGCCGCAGCGTCGCTGACCGATGCGATGCAGGCGGTCGGCAAGGCCTATACCCGGCGCACCGGCGTCCCCGTGCGCTTCTCGTTCGCGTCGAGCAGCCTGCTCGCGCGCCAGATCGAATCGGGCGCGAAGGCGGACCTGTTCGTCTCCGCCGACCTCGCCTGGATGGACCATGTCCAGAAGGCGGGCCGGATCGATGCGCGTAGCCGCCGCACGATGCTGCGCGGCCGTCTCGCGCTCATCGCCCCCGCGGATGCGCGCATTTCGCTCAAGATCACGCCGCGCTTTCCGCTCGCGCGCGCGTTGGGCCCGACCGGGCGATTGGCGGTCGGCGACCCGGCCTATGTCCCGGCAGGGATCTACGCCCAGACCGCGCTGACGCGGCTTGGCGTATGGCCGAGCGTGCAAGGCAGGCTGGCGCGGGCCGACAACGTCCGGGTCGCGCTGTCCTACGTCGCGCGGCACGAAGCGCCGCTCGGGATCGTCTACGAGACCGACGCCTGGGCCGAGCGAAGCGTGCGGATCCTTGGCGTGTTTCCCGAAGCCAGCCACCCGCCGATCGAATATCCCGTCGCACTGGTCCGGGGCGGCAACCCCGCCGCCGGGGGGTTCGCGTCCTATCTGCAAAGCCCGGCGGCGAAGGCGACGTTCCGCCGCTACGGTTTCCGGACGATTGGCTGAAGCGTGCTGACCGCCGCCGAATGGGACGTCCTCGCGCTGAGCGTATCGATCGCCGGACGGGCGGTGCTGGGCGCGTTGCCGCTCGCCTTGCTGGCGGGGTGGATGATGGCGCGCACGCGCTTCCCTGGCAGGACCTTGCTCGATGCGGTGCTGCACTCCTCGCTCTTCCTGCCGCCGGTGGTGGTCGGCCTCGTGCTGATCCTGCTGTTCGGGAATGACGGGCCGCTGGGACACGTCCTCGCGGGGTTCGGCATCCAGTTGATCTTCACCGCGAACGGCGCCGCGCTGGCGGCGGGGGTGATGGCGTTCCCGCTGATGCTCCGCGCGTGCCGGCAAGCGATCGAAGCGGTCGACCCGCGGATCGAGGCGGTCGCGGACAGTCTGGGCGCCGGTTTCTGGGACCGGACGGTAACGGTCACGCTCCCGCTCGCCGCCCCCGGGCTGATTGCGGCGGCGGTGATCGGCTTTGCCGCCGCATTGGGCGAGTTTGGTGCGGTCATCACCTTCGCCGCCAACATTCCCGGCGAAACCCAGACGCTCGCGCTCGCCATCTACGCCGCACTCCAGCAGCCGGGGGGCGAGGCGGTCGCGCTGCGGTTGGCGGGGATCTCTTTCGGCGTCGCGATTCTGGCGTTGCTGCTGTCGGAAGCCTTGCTCGCCTATGGGCGGCGGCGGGGCGGGCAATGATCTCGATCGCGATCCAGCAGCGCGTCGGCGCTTTCAGCCTCGACGTCGCGTTCGACGGACCCGCGGACGGCGTGACCGCGCTGTTCGGGCCTTCCGGTGCGGGCAAGAGCACGACGCTCGCCGCGATCGCCGGGATGACCACGATCGACACCGGGCGAATCGTGCTGGGCGAGCATGTGCTGTTCGACAGTGCCGAAGCGATCAACGTCCCGCCGCGGGCGCGACGGATCGGCTGGGTGTTCCAGGACGCCCGACTGTTCCCGCACCTGCGTGTCGAGGCGAACCTGCGCTACGGCCTGAAGCGGGCGCCCAGGCCGCACCGGATCGGGTTCGACCATGTCGTCGCGGTGCTCGACATCGGACACCTGCTGACGCGCGGCGTGCGCGACTTGTCTGGTGGCGAACGCCAGCGGGTCGCGCTGGGTCGCGCACTGCTCAGCCAGCCCGAACTCCTGTTGCTCGACGAGCCGCTCGCGGCGCTGGACGGCGGGCGCAAGGCGGAGATCCTGGCCTATATCGCGCGGCTCAAGGCGGATTTCGCGCTGCCGATGCTGTATGTCACGCACAGTCCGGACGAAGTTCGCGCGGTCGCCGACCATGTCGTGCTGCTGGAGCAGGGGCGCGTCGTCGCGCGTGGCGATGCCGCCATCGTCGGCGGTGCGCCTGTCAGCGCGCAAGTGGTCGGGCGCGACGAAACGGGGGTGCTGCTGCGGGTGCCGTCTTCCGCAATCGGCCCGGGCGACACGATCACGCTGTCGATCGACCGCTGACACCCGGCCACGCGCTCATCTTGCCTTTTGCGCCGTCTTCGCCTATGCGCTCGCGCTTCGGTCAGGGTCATCCCTGGAGGCTTGGCCGGAGACACCACTTCCAGTATTTCGGAGCATTGCAATGAGCGAACAGATGACGCTCGCAGCCGAGACGCGCGAACAGGTTGGCAAGGGAGCCTCCCGTTTGCTTCGTCGTGAAGGCCGCGTCCCCGCCGTAATCTACGGCAACAAGCAGGAACCCCTGTCGATCCACGTCGAGGAAAAGGCGCTGATGCGTCTGCTCAACACGGGTCACTTCATGAATTCGGTCGTCATGCTCGACGCCGGTGGCAACCAGGTTCGCACCCTGCCGAAGGACGTCACCTTCGACGTCGTCACCGAGCGTCCGGTCCATGTCGACTTCCTGCGGATCGGCGCGCATTCGACCGTCACCGTCGCGGTTCCGGTCGTCTTCACTGATGAAGACGAAGCCCCCGGCATCAAGAAGGACGGCGGCGTGCTCAACGTCACGCGTCACGAAATCGAAGTCGTCTGCGACGCAGCCGAGATCCCCGGCGAGATCACCATCTCGCTCGCAGGCCTCGAAGTCGGCGCATCGATTCACATTTCCGACGTGAAGCTGCCCAAGGGCGTCGAGCCGTCGATCGCCGACCGCGACTTCGCGATCGCCACGATCGTGCCGCCGACGGTCCCGACCGCAGCGGACGAGGAACTGGAAGCAGCGGTTGCCGAAGCGCAGTCGTCTGAAGCCGAAGCCGAAGCAGCGAGCGAAGCCGCTGCCGAGGACGACAAGGGCGAGTAAGCCCGAGCGCCCTTTCCGGCTTATGCGGAGAGGGACGGGAAAGGGGGACAGTCTGCGGCGCGTGCGTCCGGCAGGCTGTCCCTTTTTTACGAATTCACTCTTCAGCGTCTTCCTGCCCGTTCGCTCGAAACGAACGGGACGAGAGAATGAGGGCAGGCAGAACACGACATGCAACTCTGGGCCGGTCTCGGGAATCCCGGTGCGCACTATGCGCTCAACCGGCATAATGTCGGGTTCATGGCGGTCGACACGATCGCCGAGATGCACGGCTTCGGCAGCGTGAAGAAGGCGTTCCAGGGCTGGACGCAGGACGGCCGGATCGGCAGCGAGAAGATCCTGCTGCTCAAGCCCGCGACCTTCATGAACGAAAGCGGCCGCAGCATCGGCGAGGCGATGCGCTTCTACAAACTCACCCCCGCCGACGTCACGGTCTTCTATGACGAGCTCGATCTCGACCCGTTTCGCGTCAAGGTGAAGACCGGCGGCGGTGCGGCCGGGCATAACGGCATCCGCTCGACCGCGCAGCATATCGGCGAAGACTTCCGCCGCGTGCGGATCGGGATCGGGCATCCCGGCCACAAGGACAAGGTGTCGCCCTATGTGCTCGGCAATTACGCCAAGGCCGAGATGGACCCGCTCAGCGACGTGCTCGGCGCGATCGCGGCGGAGGCATCGTGGCTTGCGGCGGGCGACGACCAGAGATTCATGAGCGACGTCGCGCTCAGGCTTGGAGACCGCAAATGACCGTCCGCTCGTTGTTCGCAACGCCCTTTTACGACGCGAAGCTCAAGGATGCGGCGCTCGTCGCGGATCTCGACCGGTCGTGCCGGTTGCTGTCGGAAGAGGATCGCGCGGGGCGGACCTGGTCGAAGGCGCATGGCTATCGCGGCTATACCTCCTATGCGTCGCTCAACGACTTGCCGATGCGCGACCCGGCGTTCGCGGATCTGGTCAAACTGCTCAACAAGCATGTCGCGAAGTTTGCGGAAGCGTGCGCGTTCGACTTGCAGGGCGGGAAGCTCAAGCTCGACAGCCTGTGGGTCAACGTGATGAAGCCGGGCGGGACGCATTCGGGGCACGTCCATCCGCACAGCGTGGTGTCGGGCACGGTCTATATCGCGGTGCCTGAAGGATCGGGCGCGTTGAAGCTCGAGGATCCGCGGTTGCCGATGATGATGGCCGCGCCACCGCGCCTTCCCGATGCGGCCGAGGAGCAGCGCAGCTTCGTCTATGTCGAGCCCGCGGCGGGCAGCGTGTTCCTGTGGGAGAGCTGGCTGCGCCACGAAGTCGCGCCGAGCTTTGCCAAGAGCGAGCGGATCAGCATCAGCTTCAATTACCGCTGGTCGTGATCTGGCGGGGGCGCCGGAACGCCCCCCTCAGAACGCGTAGGTCATCACCACGTCGGCGACCGGGTTGCGCGCGGTGCGGTCGGTGCTGCCCGCGCCGGGCATCGTCTCGTCGGCATACATTGCGGTCGAGCGACCGATCATCATCCCGCCCTCTACGCCGATCTTCATCCGGTCGCTGACGAACCGGTCGTAGCCCGCGAGCGCGACCGGGGCGTACCCCTCGAACCCGTCGCGCAAATTGACCACGTTCGATCCGCGGCGCGCCGCGCCGCGCGATCCGGGCATCCGCGAGGTCGCGCGGTACGTCATGTGGTAGCTGTTGCCGATCGACATGCGCAGACCGCTGTCGCCGTCGACATAGGCATCGCGCATCCCGGTCCCGCGTGCCCGAAAGCGGCGTTTGAGCGTGGTCTTGAGGCTGTCGTCGTCGCGCTGCACGAGCCGCAGATCGTAGGGTGGCCGTGCGGCATCATGCCCCAAAGCCGTTTCCCCCGCCCCGCCTGCGAGAACGCCGGATCCAACGGACGCATTGATCCCCTCGGCGGGGGCTGCCGCCTGCATCGGCAGCACGATTGCCTTGAACCGCGGTGACGGCGCCGCGATGGCGGCGGACGACGTCAGCACGAACCCCAGACCAACATACCAGACCGATGGTCCCCGCATTTACACCGTCCCCGCGTGATAATCCCGCAAAGTCCGACCCGAAAAGGGCGGACAAGCTGATGCAAATCAATCGTTTGACCGGAAGGTTGGTTCCGCCGAAACATGCCGTGCGTGCGACATGCTGGCGTTTCGCCGCGCGAAGCCCTATCGCCCGGGCTTCCTCTTCAAAATTGCGCTTCAAGGACCATCATGGGATTTCGCTGTGGGATCGTCGGGCTGCCGAATGTCGGCAAGTCCACGCTGTTCAATGCGCTGACGCAGACCGCTGCGGCGCAGGCTGCCAATTACCCGTTCTGCACGATCGAGCCCAACGTCGGGAACGTCGGCGTGCCCGACGACCGGCTGTCGAAGCTGGCTGCGGTCGCCGGGTCGGCCAAGATCATCGAGACGCAGCTCGGGTTCGTCGATATCGCCGGGCTGGTGCGCGGCGCGTCGAAGGGCGAAGGGCTCGGCAACCAGTTCCTCGGCAACATCCGCGAGGTCGATGCGATCGTCCACGTGCTGCGCTGCTTCGAGGATGACGACGTCACGCACGTCGAGGGCAAGGTCGACCCGATCGCCGACGCCGAGACGGTCGAGACCGAGCTGATGCTGTCCGACCTGGAAAGCCTCGAGAAGCGCGTCCCCAACCTCGCCAAGAAGGCGACGCAGGGCGACAAGGAAGCCAAGATCGGCGCGGCCGTGCTCGGCCAGGCGCTCGAACTACTCCGCGAAGGCAAGCCCGCGCGGCTGACCGTGCCGAAGGACGAGGATGAGGCGCGCGTGTTCGCCCAGGCGCAGCTGCTCACCGCCAAGCCGGTGCTCTACGTCTGCAACGTCGAGGAGGCGAGCGCCGCCGAGGGCAACAGCCAGTCCGCGCGCGTATTCGAAAAGGCCAAGGCCGAGGGCGCGCAGGCGGTCGTCGTCTCCGCCGCGATCGAGGCCGAAATCGCGACGATGGACGCCGCGGAACGCGGTGAGTTCCTCAGCGAACTGGGGCTCGAGGAAACCGGGCTCGCGCGCGTCATCCGCGCCGGGTACAAATTGCTCTCGCTGCTGACCTTCTTCACGGTCGGCCCGAAGGAAGCGCGTGCCTGGACCGTCCATGCCGGCGCCAAGGCCCCGCAGGCGGCAGGCGAGATCCACACCGATTTCGAGCGCGGCTTCATCCGCGCCGAGACGATCGCCTTTGACGACTATATCGCGCTGGGCGGCGAAACCGGTGCGCGCGACGCGGGCAAGCTGCGGCAGGAAGGCAAGGAGTATGTCGTCCACGACGGCGACGTGCTCAATTTCCGCTTCAACGTGTGATGTTGCCGGGCGGGCACGGCGCGCGTACTAGTGCGCGCGTGTTCGCCCGGATGATCCTTGCGCTGTTGCTGCTCGCCTTCGCCTTTCCGGCGCTGGCGAACGCGCCGTGCCATGATGCGCCAGTGGTGCCGCCCGCAATGGCGATGATGCATGCGGGCCATCAAGCCCCGCATCACGGCGTGCCCGCTTCCGACGAACGCGGCGTCGTGCCGCACATGTGCATCGGGTGCATCCCGCCCGCATCGATCGCACCACGCCCGATGACGGCGCCCGTCGCTTACGGCGCGGTTCGCCGTGCGATCATTGCAAGCGCGTTCCCAGCGGGGCTCAGCGCCCCCCCGATCCTGCCCCCTCCGCGACCAACGGTCTGACGTACTGCGCGCGCTGACAGCGCGCGCGGCGACCGTATCGTTTCGCGAAGGACTTTTGATGAACCGACCCCTGCTGGTCACGGCCTGTGCCGTGGCCGCGCTGTTGCCGTCCGCGGCGCACGCGCAACATGCAATGCCCGGGATGATGCCCGGCATGAAGATGGACGCGCCCAAGCCAAAGCCGAAGGCCAAGCCCAAATCCGCCAACACGCACCCCGTTTCCCGTTCGGCGCCGCGCGCTGCTGCGGCAAAGGCCGACGCACCGTCGCAGAGCGTCGATCCGCACGCGGGACACGACATGCCCATGGGCACCTCTACAGCCCCTCAGCCCGAGCCGATCGGGCGGGAGACCGTCGATCCGCACGCGGGGCACGCAATGCCGATGGAAACGACGACCGAACCCCGGATGGAAGGGCAAGCGACCGCTTCACCAGAGCAACCCGCGATGGACCACGCCGCGCACGCCATGCCTGCCGGGCACGACATGGCCGGCATGACCATGCTCCCGTTCGACGGCGCTTATGGCGAAGGTTCGGGCACGTCGCGCAACCCCGGCAATGCCGGGCAGATGCTGGGCGAGCATCTGATGCTGGGCGACTGGGGGGTGATGCTCCACGGCTATGTGTGGGGCACCTATACCGATCAGGGCGGCCCGCGCGGCGCCAACATGGCGTTCGTCGAATCGATGGCGATGCTGTCCGCCGCGCGCGATCTCGGGACCGGCGCGCGGTTGCAGCTGCGCACGATGATGAGCCTCGAACCGCTGATCGGCAAAGCCGGCTATCCCAATTTGTTCGCGACCGGCGAGACCGCCGACGGGGTCAACCCGCTGATCGACCGGCAGCATCCGCATGACCTGTTCATGGAACTCGCCGCGCGCGTCGATGTCGATGCGGGCAAGGGTGCTGTGTTCCTCTATGGCGGCCCGGTCGCCGAACCCGCGCTCGGGCCGTCGGCGTTCATGCACCGTGCCTCCGCCACCTATGAGCCGATGGCGCCGATCACGCACCATTGGTTCGACAGCACGCACATCGCCTACGGTGTCGTCACCGCGGGCTATGCCGCGCCGCGCTGGCAGATCGAGGCATCGGCGTTTCGCGGGCGCGAGCCCGACCAGTATCGCTGGGCGATCGAACGCCCATCGCTCGATTCGTGGAGCGTCCGCGCGACCTGGACCCCCTCCCCCGCCTGGGCGGTGCAGGCGAGCCACGGACGGCTCAAGAGCCCGGAGCAGCTGGAAGCCTTCCGCAACGAAGCGCGCACCACCGCGAGCGTGCAATATGCGCGCGGCGGGGTCGCCACGCTGCTCGCCTATTCCGCCAAGCACAAGCTGCCGGGGCGCGTGTTGAGCGCCTGGCTCGCGGAGGTGAATTGGGACGTCAACCGGCACGATACGCTGTTCGGGCGTGGGGAAAGCGTTGCGAATGACGAGCTGTTTCCCGATCCGGCAAGTCCGTTGCACGACCGGAAGTTCCGGGTCGGCAAGCTCGAGGGGGGCTATGCCTACCGTTTGCCGCTGGTCGGGCCGCTGGATCTGGCGGTGGGCGGCGCGGTCGGCATCTATGCCAAACCGAGGGTGCTCGACGCGGCCTATGGACGCTTCCCGGTCAGCCTCAGCCTGTTTGCAAAAGTGTCGCTCGCGCGATGAAACCGTCATGGTTGTGACACTGTTGCCGCGCTAGGGCGGGGCATGCGTTGGCCTACCCGTATTATCGCCACGGCGCTGTGCGCCGCCTTGCAAGCCTGCGCCACGGCGCCGGTCAACGCGCCGCCGCGGGAGCCCAAGGTTGCGGTGGAGGCGGCGCGCGCACCGATGACGATCCTCATCTCGATCGACGGTTTCCGCCCCGATTATCGCGACCGGGGCGTCACGCCCAACCTCGACGCGCTCGCCGCGAGTGGCATCAGCGCGGCGATGCGCCCGTCGTTTCCGTCGGTGACCTTTCCGAACCATTACACCCTGGTCACCGGGCTGCGGCCCGATCGCAACGGGATCGTCGGCAACCGCATGGAGGACGCGCGGCGCCCGGGCGAGGTCTTCACGATGCAGACCGACGACCCGTTCTGGTGGACGCAAGCCGAACCGCTGTGGGTCACCGCCGAAAAGGCCGGGATCCGCAGCGCGACGATGTTCTGGCCGGGGTCGAACGTCGACTTCAACGGAATCCGCCCCGACGACTGGCAGCAATATGCGCATGCGGTCGACGCGCGCCAACGGGTGGATTCGATCATCGACTGGCTCCGCCGCCCGGCGGCGACGCGCCCGCACTTCCTCACGCTGTATTTCGATGCGGTCGACAGCGCCGGCCACAAGTACGGCCCCGCCGATCGCCACGTCACTGCCGCAGTCCGGGACGTGGATACCGCGATCGGGCGGTTGCGCGACGGGCTGGCGGCGCTGGGACAGCCCGCCAATCTGGTGATCGTCGCGGATCATGGGATGGCCCCGATCAGCGCCGACCGCGTCGTGCGGATCGACCGGATGCTGCCACCCGGCGCGTTCAAGGCGATCACCGACGGACCGTATGTCGGGCTGAACCCCGCGCCGGGGCATGAGACAGAGGTCGCGCGCACGCTGCTGGGCGCGCACGATCATCTGCAATGCTGGCGGAAGGGCGAGGTCCCGACACGCTTCCATTACGGGCAGAACGCGCGCGTCCCGGCCTTTGTGTGCCTTGCCGAAACCGGCTGGCTCGCGCTGACCAGAGACGCGCCGATCGACCATCCGGTGTCGGGCGGCACGCACGGCTTCGACCCGGCGGCGCCCGAGATGGCGGCGCTGTTCATCGCCAGCGGCCCCGCGATCAAGCCGCTCGGGGGGCTTGCGGGGTTCGACAATGTCGATGTCGCGCCGTTGCTGCGCGACCTGATCGGGTTGCCGGCGGACACGACGCTGGATGGGGACGATGCACCGTTCCGGGGGGCGTTGCGGGGTTCAAGACCGCACCGGTGACCGTCATGAAATCAACGCTTGCCCTTGCTCGGTGACCGGTGAACACTCGCGGCATGCAGTATTTCGAAGACATCGTCCCGGGCACCAAGCAGGCGTTCGGGGAGTATAAGGTCACGCGCGAAGAGGTGATGGCGTTTGCCGAACGCTATGATCCGCAGCCGTTCCACCTCTCCGACGAAGCCGCCGCAACGACCCACTTCGGGCGGCTGTCGGCGAGCGGATGGCATACCTGCGCGATGACGATGGCGATGGTGGTCGCCAATCTGGAGGCGAACCAGCAAGCCGGGCTGGGCTCCCCCGGGATCGACGAGCTGCGCTGGCTCAAGCCGGTTTATCCGGGCGACACGCTGCGCTGTGAAACCGAGATCCTCGATACCCGTGCATCGCGGAGCCGTCCGGAGATGGGGAGTTACCGCAGCAAGATGACGGTGCTCAATCAGGACGACGTGGTGGTGATGACGTTCGTGTCGACCGGGCTGATCCGAACCCGCCCGGTCGACTGACGCTTTGGTCAGCGGTGGGGGCGGCCACCGCCCGGACGCCGGCCCTCGAACCGCCCGCCACCAAAGCGCTGGCCGCCAAAGCGGCTGCCGTCGGGGCCGCGGTTGCCGAAGCGCTCGCGGCCACTGATTCCGGGACTACCGATGCCGGGACCGCCGCGGACCCCGTAGTCGCGCCACATCGGCCGGATTTCCCGCCGCGCGCTGCGCCAGCCCTGCGCGCGCCCCTGCCAATAGCCGCGCTGCTGCGCGTTCCAGCGATAGCGCCGGTTGGAGCGATCGAAGACGTAATAACCGGTGCCGGGGTAATAGAAATTGTCGTTCCAGCCCCAATAGGGATTGCCCGAGTACCCGCCATAATAGGGGTCCCACGCCGCATTGGCGTAGCCGACGTTGACCCCGCCATAGCCGCCGCCATAGCCATAGCCGTCCGCACAGCCGGAAAGCCCGAGCGTCGACCCGAAGGCAGCGACCGCGATCGCGAGTTTGGCCATCGGCCGGGGGAAGCGAAACGACATGGCGAGCTCCGAAAGGTGCTCGGCGATGGTCGAGCGTCTCCGGATAGAACCGCTCGCGCGGCGCGACGTTCCGCGCGGCGGCTAGTGCCCCGGAAATGCGACCAGCGAATCGACCGACAGCGCTTCGGCGCGGAGCGCGTCGGCGCCGCCCAGATCGGGCAGGTCGACCAGGAACTGCGCCTGCTCGACCACGGCCCCCGCCTTGCGCAACAGCCGTACCGCCGCTCTCGCGGTGCCGCCGGTGGCGATCAGATCGTCGACCAGCAGCACGCGCTTGCCGGGTGCGCAGGCATCCTCATGCATCGCGATCCGGTCGGTGCCATATTCGAGCGCGTAATCCTCCGCGATGGTGACGCCGGGGAGCTTGCCGTCCTTGCGGATCAACAGGACGCCCGCCTTCAACGGCACCGCGAGCGCCGCGGCGAAGATGAAGCCGCGCGCTTCGATCCCGGCGACGAGGTCGACCGGGCCCAGCGTCGCCGCAGCCATCCGCGCGATGCTGGTCGCGAACCCTTCGGCATTCAGCAGCAGCGTCGTGATGTCGCGGAACTGGATTCCCGGCTTGGGGAAATCGGGAATGGTGCGGATCAGTGCCTTCAAGTCATCGTTCACGGCCGAGCTTCCCTTGTCGTTCCGGCAAGTGCCGAGCGTGCCTCCTACCCGCAAGGTGGACGCCGTTCACGCAAAAAAGGGCGGCCCGGAAGTCTTTCCGGGCCGCCCTGTGATCGCTGGTTCGACCGAACTCAGTGCTTAATGTCGCGCCAGATGTTCTGATACGCGCCGTAAGCGAGCGCGGAGAAGACCAGCAGGAACAGCACCACCGCGATGCCTGCGCCATGCCGTGCCGGCAGGTTGGGTTCCGCTGCCCAGGTCAGGAAGGCGGAAACGTCCTTCGCATTCTGGTCGACGGTCGACTTGGTCCCGTCGAGATAAGTCACCTGGCCGTCCTGCGTCAGCGGGGGCGGCATCGCGATGTTGAGGTTCGCGAAATACGGGTTGTAATACAGCCCGTCCGGCGTCTTCGCGTCGGGGAACTTCTTGAGCAGCTCGGCAGGCTGGTCGGCATAGCCGGTCAGCAGCGAGTAGGTGTAGGCAGTGCCCTCATGCCGCGCCTTGGTGATCAGCGAGAGATCTGGCGGGTTGCCGAGGCCGGGATAATAGACCGTCGGGAACTTGTCGGCGGGCGTGTTGGGGCGCTCTACCTTGTCGCCGCTCTTGGGGTCGATATCGACCGCCTTGACCGCCCAGTCCGCCGCGAACTTCTTCACCTGCCCGGCGGAATAGCCGAGCTGGGTCAGGTCACGGAACGCGACGTGCTTGAGCGAATGGCAGTTCGCACAGACTTCCTTGTAAACCTGAAGTCCGCGCTGGAGCTGGCGCTGGTCGTAGGTGCCGAAGAAGCCGTTCGACGCTAGCGACAGCTCCTTGGGATGCTTGTGGAACTCTTCAGTCGCGGTCGGCGCGACCGGGTCGGTGATGAGTCCCGACACCGAGCTGAACAGGGCCAGCGCGAGGACGAAGACGAAGGCAGCGCCGACGGCCCAGGATATGTAGCGGATCATGCTCGAATTGCCCCTTATTCGGCCGGAACCGGGCTACCGCTGACCGCGGTATGCATCGGACTGGTGCCACCCTTGCCCGCCAACACAGCCTCGGTGATCGAGTTGGGCAGCGGACGCGGACGCTCGGTCCGCGCGATGATTGGCAGGATGATCAGGAAGTGCGCGAAGTAATAGGCCGCGCAGATCTGGCTGAGGATCACGTACACCGGCTCGGCCGGCGAGCCGCCGCAATACCCCAGGATCAGCACGTCCGCGACGAGCACCCAGAAGAACGTCCGGTACACCGGGCGATAGTTGGACGAGCGCACCGGCGAACTGTCGAGCCACGGCAGGAAGAACAGCAGCAGGATCGACCCGAACATCGCGAGCACGCCCCACAGCTTGGCCGGCAGGATGAAGTCGACCGTGAAGGCGCGCAGGATCGCGTAGAACGGCCAGAAATACCATTCGGGCACGATATGCGCCGGCGTCTGCAGCGGGTTGGCCGGAACGTAATTGTCCGGATGGCCCAGATAGTTAGGCGCGAAGAAGATGAGGCAGGCGAAGATCAGCAGGAAGATGCCGAGCCCGAAGCCGTCCTTCGCGGTGTAATAGGGATGGAACGGGACCGTGTCCTGCTCACCCTTGACGTCGACCCCGGTCGGGTTGTTCGACCCCGGAATGTGGAGCGCCCAGATGTGCATGATGATGACGCCCGCGATCACGAACGGCAGCAGATAGTGCAGCGAGAAGAAGCGGTTGAGCGCGGCATCATCCGGCGCATATCCGCCCAGCAGCCAGATCCGGATCGTCTCGCCGACAACTGGAATCGCCGAGAAGAAGCCGGTGATGACCTGCGCACCCCAGAAGCTCATCTGCCCCCAGGGGAGGACATAGCCCATGAACGCGGTCGCCATCATCAGCAGGAAGATGGTGACGCCGAGCAGCCAGATCATCTCTCGCGGGGCCTTGTACGATCCGTAATAGAGCCCGCGGAAGATGTGGATGTAGACGACGATGAAGAACATCGACGCGCCGTTCGCGTGCGCATAGCGCAGGAACCAGCCGGCGTTGACGTCGCGCATGATGTGCTCAACCGAATCGAACGCGACCCCGCCGTTCGCCGCATAATGCATGGCGAGGACGATGCCGGTGATGATCTGGATACCAAGCGCCGCGCCCGCGAGCACGCCGAAGTTCCAGAAGTAATTGAGGTTGCGCGGCACGGGATAGCCCGCACCGACCGCGCCATAGACGAGGCGCGGGAGCGGCAGGCGCTCGTCGATCCACTTGGTAAAGCCGTTTTGCGGCGCGTAATGTTTGGCCCAGGGAAAACTCATCGTTCTATCCTCAACCCACCGTGACCGTTGTCGGCGTCGTGAATGCATATTCCGGGACCGCCAGGTTGGTCGGTGCCGGGCCTTTGCGGATGCGCGCCGCGGTATCGTATTGCGATCCGTGGCACGGGCAGAAATAGCCGCCGTACTGGCCGCGATTCTCGCTTGCGACGATGCCCTGCGGAATGCAGCCGAGATGGGTGCAGACGCCCAAAGTGATCAGCCAGTTCTTCTTGCCGCGAGTCCGCTGCTCGAGCGTTTCGGGATCACGCAGTTCGGAAAGCGCGACCTTGTCGGCGGCGGCGATCTCGGCCGGCGTCAGGTTGCGGACGAACAGCGGCTGTTTGCGGAACGAGGTGACGATCCCCGACCCCGCCTCGATCTTCGACAGATCGACCTCGGTGGTCGACAGCGCGAGCACGTCGGCGGAGGGGTTCATCTGATTGATCAGTGGGACGATCGCGATGACGCCGCCGACACCGGCGGTCGCCACCGCGGCGATGTTCAGAAAGTCGCGACGGCGCGGTGCTTTCTCGTGAAATGGAGCGGGATCTTCCCCAAGTGGCACGGCGGAATCGACTGTTGCCATTGACTAGCCCTTGTACCTCTGCCCTTCGCCCATCTGCTACGTGGCGACGGTCGATCGTTCATATTGGGAAGGCGCGACACGAATGTGCCTGCCTGCCGATCGCCCCCAAAGCGTTGATCGGGGACGAGCCACGTTAGACGGCGTAACGACATTTTGCCAACAGCAATTCGTGCGTGGTAGCGCTCTGTCTATGCGTATTGCTCTTTACCAACCCGATATCGCCGGCAACGTCGGCGCGATTCTGCGTCTCGGCGCGTGCTTCGGCGTTCCCGTCGATGTGATCGAGCCGACCGGCTTCACCTGGAGCGACAAGGCACTCGCTCGATCGGGGATGGATTATGCCGATTCCGTCCAGGTCCACCGCCATGCCGATTGGGAAGCGTTCCTGCAGACCGTGACGGGCCGGCTGGTGTTGCTGACGACGCGCGGCGGGACGCGGCTGGATACGGCGACCTTTGCGTCCGACGACACGCTGCTGCTCGGGTCCGAGGGGAGCGGCGTTCCCGACCACGTGCATGCGCTTGCCGACGTCGCGGTGCGCATTCCGCTGGCGGAGGGGATGCGGTCGCTCAACATCGCGGTGGCGGCGGGAATCGGGATTGCCGAGGCCTTGCGGCAGACCAACGGCTTCCCGGACGCCGCATGATCCTACATGCCTGACGCGAGTGGGGATTCCGCGATGGGGAGAAGCCCACTAAGCACCTTTACCTATGGTTCCCCCAGCGCACCGTGACGAGTAGAGCCCCCTCCCCACCACAACAGGACAGCCAAACCGTGGACATCGCCCTAGACCCCGAACAGGCCCGCGCTCGCACATGGTTCGAGCTGCTCCGCGACCAGATCTGCGCCGAATTCGTCGCGATTGAGCGCGAGGCTGGGTCGGACGCGGACTTCGACTATACGCCGTGGGATCGGACCGACCCGGACGGTGCGCCCGGCGGCGGCGGCGTCCGCGGGGTGATGACGGGCAAGGTGTTCGAGAAAGTCGGCGTCAACGTGTCGACCGTCGGCGGGGTGTTCGAGGGCGAGTTCGCCAAGTCGATTCACGGCGCCGCCGAGAACCCGCAATTCTTCGCGACCGGAATTAGCCTGGTCGCGCACATGGCCAACCCGCATGTGCCCGCCGTGCACATGAACACGCGGTTCCTGGTCACGACCAAACGCTGGTTCGGGGGCGGCGCAGATCTCAATCCGCCGCTGCCCTATGACGAGGACACCGCCGAGTTCCACGACGTGCTGAAGGCCGCGTGCGACCCGCACGGTGCCGATTATTACGATCGCTACGCCAAATGGGCCGACGACTATTTCTACATCCCGCACCGCAAGGTCCATCGCGGGGTCGGCGGGATCTTCTGCGATCATCTGGAGGGGGACTTCGACGCCAACTTCGCGTTCATCCAGGATATCGGGCGCGCGTTCCTCGATGTGTACCCACGACTCGTGCGGCGGCGGATGAACTTGCCGTTCACGGCTGCGGATACGGCGCAGATGCTCGAATGGCGCGGGCGCTATGCCGAGTTCAACCTGGTCTATGACCGGGGGACGCTGTTCGGGCTCAAGACCGGGGGCAACATCGACGCAATCCTGATGAGCCTGCCGCCGCGCGCGACATGGTCGTGACCGGAAGCGACTGCGCATGGGGCTGATCCCGGTCCGCGAGAACGAGGTGGCGGCGGTCGTCACGACGCTCGAGATGCGTCGCCGCCCGCCGCTCCGGCCGCTGCCCGCGTCGCCATTGCGCCTGGTGCAGTGGGAGCAGCCGACGGTGGAATCGTATCGCGCGCTGTTCCGGCGCGTCGGGGCGCCGTGGCTGTGGTTCTCGCGGCTGGTGATCGACGAGGCGGCGCTGTTGCGGACGATCCATGACCCGGCGGTCAAGGTCTACGCCGCGGTCGACGCCGCGGGGATCGAGGTCGGTTTCCTCGAACTCGACTTCCGCGTCGCCGGGGCGTGCGAAATTTCTTACTTCGCGTTGATTCCGGAACTCGCGGGTCGCGGGCTCGGCCGGTGGCTGATGGCCGAGGCGCTCACCCGTGCGTGGGGAAAAGGCATCACGCGGGTGTGGCTGCACACCTGCTCGCTCGACCACCCGTCAGCGCTGAACTTCTATCGCAAGCAGGGGTTCGAGCCGATTCGCCGCACGGTCGAGACCTTCGTCGACCCGCGCCTCAGCGGGCATCTGCCCGCTGACAGCGCGCCTCACATTCCCTTGCTGAACCGGCGGTAGAGCGCGACCTGGATCAACAGCGTCGCGACCATCCCGATCGTCACGCCAGTCGCGGCGCCGATCTGGAGGATCGCGGCGACCACCGGGTTGGCGAGCGGTGCCCCCGCCAGCGCGGCGCCGATGCTCCGGAACGGCAGCGCCAGAAGATCGCCCATCAACACGGTGACGCAGGCAATCCCCATCAGCACCAGCCCGTGCCCGCGCGTCAGGCGGAAGCTCTGGGTGAAGGCGGCAATCACGCCTTGCCCCGGTTTCGCGACCAGCAACGGCAGGGCGAGCAACAGTCGACCCTGCAAGTACAATCCCGGCAGGAACAGCAGCAGCGTACCCAGGCTGATCGGGATCGACGTCAGCAGCGACAGCAGGATCACCCGCGGCAACAGCGCGAGTGCCTGCATCAGGGCGGATTGCGTCGTCGGGCGCTCCCGGTCGAGGTACAGCACCAACACGGTCGCGCTACCCAGCAGCAGCACGATCGACAAAGCGATCACCGGCAGGCTGTAGAGTTGCGACCACGCCTCGACCGACGCGATCCAGGCGGCGGTTTCCTCGGACGTGGTCGGCATCGCCGGGGGCCGCGCGACGAACATCGCCATCGCGATCTGCGGGACGAGCAGCAGCAAGCCGCAGACCCCGATCAGGACGTCCCGATCGCGTTTCGCCATCGTCCAGGCGTCGCGCAGAACCGCGACGACGTCGAGCCGTGCCATTGCCTGCTTCATGCGCCGACGACCGGCGCGTCGAGGTCGGCCGACCGGGCGCGGGCGTCGCGCAACGCCAGGTAGAGTTTGGCGAGGAACGCGACGGCCAGCACCAGGAAGATCGTGGAGACGATGGCGACCACGCTCGCGGTCAGAATTCCTGAAAGCGACATTGGTCCCAATCCCCCCAGCACGATGCCAAACACTGCGCCCGCGACCATGCGCGCGGCAAGCCCCGCCACTTGCGAAACGATGAGATACAGCAGCATCACCCCCATGATCTTGAGCGCGCTGCCCCGCGTGAGTCGAAAGGCCTGGGCGAAGGCGCCCAGCCCACGGCGTTCGTCGACGAGGATCGGGATGATCACCGACAGACGCGCGACGATCCACAACAGCACCGGCAGCAACGCCAGCGTGTAGAGGCTGGCGAACAGCACGATCGGCGCGTTGATCGTTTCGAGCGAGGGCTGCGGTCCGGTCATGTCCCCGGTCATCTGATCGGTCGGAATGCCGCTCATCGCAAAGCCGACCATCGCCGGCAGGAACACCAGGAACAGCCCGACCAGCGCGATCACGTTCACCCCCAGGATGGGCAGGAAGCGGCGGTTCGCGGTCCGTACCGCCGACGCCCGCCCCGCCGCCGGGTCGAGCGCAAGCGCGGTCACCGCCACCGCCCCCCAGTTGCTCGCGAGCGACAGGATCACGACCACGATGCCGACGACCGAACTGCCAGCGAGACCGACCGCCCCCATCAGCGGCATCAAATTCCCGATCAGCGCGAGCGGCAGGAAGATGCCGAACAGCGCGATCGGCGTCAGCGAAGCGAGATTGTCGCCGAGGAACTCGGTCGTGCGGTCCCATACCGTACTCATCGTCGCCATCACGTCGCCGTCTCCCGTCGCCGGCCAAACCGGCCCGTTCCCCCGGCCCGTCCATTCGGCAAGGCGCAGTTGCGCGCTGTTAGCGCATGGCCGGACAGCTTGCCAATGACTTGCACCCGCGCCGCGACTGGCGCAATCGAGCAGGCGTGGACCATATTCCAGACGACATCGAATGGCGGATCGCCCCCGCCCCCGTTCCCTATGCCGAAGCGATCGCCGAAATGGAGGCGCGCGCGGCGGCGGTTGCCGAGGGTACGGCGCGCGAACTGATCTGGCTGCTCGAACATCCCCCGGTCTATACCGGCGGGACGAGCGCGGATCCGGCGGATCTGCGCGACCCGCAATTCCCCGTGATCGGGACGGGGCGCGGTGGCCGCTACACCTATCACGGGCCGGGCCAGCGGATCGGTTATGTCGTGCTGGACCTGACTCAGCGGGGGCGCGACGTGCGGCAGTTCGTCCATGCGCTCGAAGGCTGGGTGATCGCCACGCTCCGGGATCTCGGCATCCCGGCGTTTCGCGCGCCCGGGCGGATCGGGATCTGGACGATGGCGCCCGATCCGCTGTCCGCCACGGGCGCGAGCGAGGCCAAGATCGGCGCGATCGGCGTCCGCGTCCGGCGGTGGGTGACGCTGCACGGATTCTCGGTCAATCTCGCGCCCGATTTGTCGCATTTCGCGGGAATCGTCCCGTGCGGTCTGGCGGATTTTGCCGTCACGAGTGCCGAAGCGCTTGGCGCGCCTACCGATTTCGCAACTTTCGACGCGGCCCTTGCGCTACGGCTTGCGGCGTTCCTGGAAACTCATTCTTTGGCCCGACAAAACTAGGCTTGAGGGTCAGGCGTAATACGACTAATGTCCACCACGGTTTGGGTATTAAAGGTCTCGAGGCCTACCAATCCTTCTATCTAGGGAGCTTTCCAATGCGTGCATTCATTTCCAAGGTCGCTGCTGGTTCGATGATCGCTGTTGCTGCGATCGCGATTTCGGCTTGCACCCCCAAGACCGAGACGACGACGACCGACAACACGATGGTCACCGACCTGAACTCGACCGACACGATGGCAACGTCGACCAACGACACGATGACGTCGACCGACGGCGCGATGGCAAACGACGGTGGCATGATGTCGAACGACACCATGATGATGTCGAACACCACGACCACGACCACGAACGCGATGTAATCTTCCCGTCCGGGAAGCCCTTACGGGAAACATCGTGGAAGGGGCCGTTCGGGAAACCGGGCGGCCCCTTTCGATTCGAGCCCGACCGGTGAACCGCGCGGCCTGCGCCGATCCGCCTGATCCAACCGAACCGCGTTTGGGAAATTCGGACTTGGTTTGCGATGGATCGATCCGCTAAAAGAGTTGGGAAGGCCCGCGAAAGGCCGTACGCGCTGACGCGTGAATCGAGAGGGAATGAATGACCGTGTTGCGTATTTTGGCCACGTTGGCCGCTACTTGTAGCGTCACGCTGGCAAACCCGGCTTCGGCGCAATTCTTCTTCCAGTCGCACGACATGACGGCCCCGCCGATCGAGGGCGATGAGCCGGGCCAGCTGGCGCTTCCGGGCGCGACGCCACTGGAAGTGCGCGCGAACCTCTTGTGGAACCTGCGGTCCGCGCTCAACGTCGCGGCGTTGCAGTGCCAGTTCGAACCGACGTTGCTCAACGTCGAAAACTACAATGTGATGATCAACAATCACAAGGACGAGCTGAAGGTCGCGTTCGATACGCTGGTGAAATATTTCAACCGCACGAACAAGACGCCCAAGGCGGGCCAAGCCGCGCTGGATCGGTTCGGAACGCGCACCTATTCCTCGTTCACCACGGTCGGTGCGCAGTATGGCTTCTGCCAGACCGCGTCGCAGATCGCGACCAATGCCGCCTATGCGCGCCGCGGCGAGCTGTACAAGGTCGCCATCAACGACATGGGCACGCTGCGCAATTCGTTGACGCCGTGGGGCGAACAGCGTTTCGCGCGCCGCCCGCGGATCGAGACGCGCGTGTCGGTGCCGCGGTTCGACGAGATGTGCTGGACCAAGAACGGCGCGTGGGTTTCGCGGCGTTGCGGAGAGTTCAAAGCGACGCTCCGCTAATCCCTTGATCGGATCGACCGGGGTCGCAAGCGCCATGCTTGCGGCCCTCGGCACGCCAGCGAGCGTGTCAGCGCAAGCCCAAGGTCTTGTGCGCCTGCAGCGTCAGCCGCCACCGTGGCCGCGCCATCACCAGATCGATCGCCGCCGCATGGTTCGCCACCGCCTCCGCGCTATCGAGCGGCTGGATCAAGTGATGCGCAAAGTCCCAGCGTTCGAGCTCGGCGACATCGCTGCCCGGCTGCGGCCACACCAGTTTGAGTTCGTCTCCGCTACGCTGGACCACGACGCTCCCCGCCTTGGGGCTGACGCAGACCCAGTCGATTCCGGGATGCGCCGCAAGCGTGCCGTTGCTTTCCATCGCGATCTCGAACCCCGCGCCGTGCAACGCATCGACCAACGCATCGTCAATCTGGAGCATCGGCTCCCCACCGGTCAGCACAACGAAGCGTTCCGCACGCTCGTCGCCCCAGAAACCAGCGACCGCTGCGGCCAGCGCTGCCGCATCGGCGAAGCGACCGCCGCCGGCGCCATCGGTCCCGACGAAATCGGTGTCGCAGAAACGGCAGATCGCCGCCGCCCGGTCCTGTTCCCGACCCGACCACAGGTTGCACCCGGCAAAGCGCACGAACACCGCGCGCCGCCCCGCCTGGACGCCCTCACCCTGGAGCGTCAGGAACATTTCCTTGACCGCGTAGCTCATCGCGTCAGACCGCGTAGCGGGTCGGGTCGGGCAGGCCAGCGTCCTCGAACCCCTTCTTGCGCAACCGGCAGCTGTCGCAGGTGCCGCAATGCAGCCCCTCCGGCGTCGGGTCGTAGCAGGACCAGCTCATGCCCGCGTCGAGCCCGAGCCGGTCGCACTCGCGCACGATGTCGGCCTTGGTCATATGCTGGAGGGGCGCGTGGATCTTGAACGGCTCGCCCTCGACGCCAGCCTTGGTCGCGAGTTCGGCCAGACCTTCGAACGCGGCGATGAATTCGGGGCGGCAGTCGGGATAGCCGGAGTAATCGAGCGCGTTGACGCCGATGAACAGGTCGCGCGCACCCGCCGCTTCGGCCCACCCCAGCGCGAGACTGAGGAAGATCGTGTTGCGGGCCGGGACGTAGGTGACGGGGATGCCCGGCGCCACGCCATCCTTTGGCACGGCGATATCGGCGGTCAGGGCGGAGCCGCCGAAAGCCGATAAGTCGAGCGGCAGGACGATGTGCCGCTCCGCACCAAGCGCCGCCGCGATCCGGCCGGCGGCGTCGAGTTCAACGCGGTGCCGCTGGTTATAGTCGACCGAGAGCGCGAACAGGCGATAGCCGTCCGCTTTCGCGCGCGCTGCCGATACCATGGAATCTAGCCCGCCCGACACCAGCACCACGGCTGCGGGGGCGACCGTTGGGGTCGTTTCATCTGTCATGATGCGCCGGTAGGTAAGCGCCGGCCCCGTGATACGCAAGCACACCGCACGCCGTGGCGACGACCCCAAAAAAATGGGCCGCCCGTAAGCGACCCAGGGGGTGCCCGAGTATGGGCAGATCAGGAGAAAAGCCTTCCATCACGGAATGCAGTCTTCGACCTACCGCCCAATGGGTTAAGACCGTCTTAACGGTACCGCCGATTTCGCGCTATTTTGCCTTGTCCGAACACGGGCCGAGATAACGAGCATCGAACGAATCCTCGAACGGCGCGCCGTTGATGACGCCTTGCGTATCGAGATTGAACGACCGCGGAGTCGCCACCTTGACGATCGTCTGCCCGTGGCTGCCGCGACACGTGAAATGCATCGCGGTGGTGTTGATGTCATTGGCCACGACGGTGTGGTGGCACTGCTCGACCTCATGCGCGTAGTGGATCAGGACTCGCGGATCGCGGATGCACAGCGTGCGGGTGTCGGGATTGGTCCCGACCTGCTTCAACTGCCACTCCCCCCGCTCCACGCGCGCCAGCGCGGTGAGCGACGGCGCGGACACCGCCGCGACGAGGCCGCTGCCCATGAGCAGGCCGATACCGGCGAGTCCCGCCCGTACCCATGTCCGTTTGTTCGCGATCATCCCGAAGTCCCCGTGCCGATCCCGGCGTGCCCGTATCGCCTAGTGCGGCCGGTCAGTCGCTATCTGGGGAGTGCGGGCGAACTTACAATAACGGAGGCGTAACAATCTCGAGCGCGGCGGGGACCGGGAACTTTTGCGCGCAAAAGGCGCAATCGACCACGATCATGCCGTTCTCGTCCGCCATGTCGCGCTGTTCCTCCGGCGGGAACTTCGCCAAGACGGACGCGATATACTCGGGCGAGCACCGGCACCCGCGGACGAACCGGGTCTCGCCTTGGACGCGCACTTCGGTCTCTTCGTTGAACAAGCGCCAGACGAGCGTTTCCAGCGACAGTGCGGGGTCGGCGAGTTCCTCGGGCTTCATCGTCCCGCCCAGGATGGCGACATGCTCCCACTCGGGATGATCGAGCCGGGTGTGGATCCGGTCGCGACCGTCCTCGCCTTCGGGGAGATGCTGGAGCAACAGCCCGCCCGCGACGCGCCCGTCCCGGCCGCCCGCGCCGGTTCCGACCCGGATCAGCGTCGGGATCTGTTCGGACTGGAGGAAGTAATGTTCCGCGGCCTCGCTCAGCGAGTCGCCGTCGAGCGGGACGATCCCCTGATAGCGTTCGCCGGTGTCCGCCTGGTCGAAGGTGATCGCGAGATACCCCTTGCCGAACAGTGCGAACAGCGTCGGTTCCTCGGGCGCTTCGGCGAGGCGGTCGGCGTCGAAGTCGACATAGCCGCGCAGTTCGCCGCCGCGATAGTCGCACACCAGCAGCTTGACGATCCCGCCCTCGGTCTGCGCCTGCATCGTGAGCTGGCCGCCCGCTTCCTTGAGCGTCGAGCCGATCAGCGCGGCGAGCGTCAGCGCCTCGGTCAGCAACGCTTCGATCGGGGCGGGATAGGCGTGCGCCGCGAGGATCGTGTCGAGCACCGGCGCGAGGCGGACGATCCGGCCGCGGGCGTGGCGCGCGGGGATGGTGAAGCCGATCGCGCGATCGATGTCGGCGGGGGTGGTGGGGGCTTGCGGGGTCATGTTTTTCTCGCGGAAATTACGCCCTCCCAACCGTTCGCCCTGAGCGCAGTCGAAGGGCCCGCGCCACGCATGGGGCTTCAACTTCGCTCAGCCCGAACGGTGGGGAGATAAACGGGACAACAGAACCAAAGAGATAGGAACCCGCAGCCCCCAATCAACCGATCTGCCCGAAGCACCACCGCAACACCGATTTCTGCGCGTGCAACCGGTTCTCCGCCTCGGGCCAGATCAGCGACTGCGGCCCGTCGATCACCTCCGCGGTCACTTCCTCGCCGCGATGCGCAGGCAAGCAGTGGAGGAACTTGGCGTCGGGCTTGGCGGTCGCCATCAGTGCGGCGTCGACCTGATAGGGCCACATCGCCTTGAGCTTGGTCTCGGCGTGGTCCTGCCCCATCGAAATCCATGTATCGGTGACGATGACGTCCGCGCCCTCGACGGCTTCCTTTGCGGTGCCCACGACCCGCGCGCGCCCCTTGCCGAGCGCGACATCGCTGTCGGCGGGCATGAACCCCTGTGGGCACGCCGCCACGACGTCGAACTGCATCAACCCGGCGGCTTCCATGATCGACGCGAGCACATTGTTGCCGTCCCCAAGCCACGCGACCTTGAGGCCGGGGAGCGGCTTGCCCGCTTCCATCAGCGTCAGCAGGTCGGCCATGATCTGGCACGGATGCGAATTGTCGGTCAGGCCGTTGATCACCGGGATGGTCGCATGCCGCGCCATCTCTTCCAGTTTCTCGTGATCGTCGGTGCGCAGCATGATCGCATCGCAATAGCCCGACAGGACGCGCGCGGTGTCCGCGACGGTCTCGCCACGCCCAAGCTGGGTCGTGCCGGAATCGAGAATGATGCTGCTGCCGCCCAACTGGCGGATCGCCATGTCGAAGCTGACGCGCGTGCGGGTCGAGTTCTTCTCGAACACCATCGCGAGCGTGTGCCCCGCGAGCGGTGCGTCGGCATCCGGCTTGCCCTTGGGCCAGCCGGCGCGCGCGGCCTTCCGGTCGAGCGCATCGGCGAGCATCGCGGCGACGCCGTCGGGTCCGGCGTCGGACAGGCTGAGGAAATTGCGCATCTTACATTCTCCCCCGGGCACCGGGGGAGGTGGCGAGCGCAGCGAGACGGAGGGGGTAAGGGCTGGGCGCAACAACCGCCGTCGCAACCCCTCCACCGTTCGCTGAATGCTCACGGTCCCCCTCCCCCGCTGCGCGGGGGAGGAATTCGGGAAACCCGCTCATGCCGCCACCGCCATCGCGGTATACGCCCGTGCGCCGTCGCTGAGTTTCTGGACGAACTCGGCGATATGCGCCTCCTCGATCACCAGCGGCGGGAGCACGCGAACGACGTTCTCGCCCGCTGCGACCGTCAGCAGCCCGTGATGATCGCGCAGATGCGCGACGAAATCGCGCGCAACCGCTGCATCCTTGAGCTTGATGCCGAACATCAGCCCCTTGCCGCGGACGCCCTCGAAGATCTGGTCGTGGTTGGGGATCATCTGCTCGACCGAGGTGCGCAGCCGCTCGCCCATCGCCGTCACATGTTCGAGAAAACCGGGTTCGAGCATCACGTCGAGGATCGCCTCGCCCGCCGCCATCGCAAGCGGGTTGCCGCCATAGGTCGAGCCGTGCGTGCCGAACACCATGCCCTTGGCCGCTTCCTCGGTCGCAAGACACGCGCCGAGCGGGAAGCCGCCGCCGATGCCCTTGGCCGAGGACAGGATGTCGGGGGTGATGCCGTAATGCTCATAGGCCCACATCTTGCCGGTCCGGCCATAGCCGCACTGGACTTCGTCGAGCACCAGCAACAGGCCGTGCTCGTCGCACGCCTTGCGCAGGCCCTGGAGGAACTCCGGGGTAGCGGCGGAGACACCGCCTTCGCCCTGGATCGTCTCGACCATGAAGCCCGCGGTCGTATCGTCGATCAGCGCGAGCGCCGCTTCGAGATCGTTGAACGGCGCGTACGCGAAGCCCGGCAGCAATGGCTCGAACCCGTCGCGCATCTTGGGCTGGTTTGTCGCCGAGATCGCGCCCATCGTGCGCCCGTGGAACGCGTTGTTGAAGGTGATCAGCGTGGTCCGCTGCGGGTTGCCGGTGACGAAATGATAGCGCCGCGCAGCCTTGATCGCGCATTCGACCGCTTCGGTGCCCGAATTGGTGAAGAACACGGTGTCGGCAAACGACTGCTCGACGATCCGCTGCGCGAGATGCTCGCCCTGTGGGCTACCGTAGAGGTTGGAGACGTGCATCAGTGTCGCGGCCTGGTCGGCGATCGCCTTGACCAGCTTGGGGTGGCCGTGGCCGAGCGCGTTGACCGCGATCCCGGCGGCGAAGTCGAGATATTGCGCGCCGTCCTCACCGTAGAGATAGACGCCCTCGCCTCGCACCGGACGCACGCCACACCGTGGGTATACGGGCATCAGGGCTGGGGTCGACACGACGCGTCTCCTTCAAAAAGCAAAAGGGCGACCTGTGCGGTCGCCCGATCACGGTTTTTACGGGGATTGGGGGGCGAGCGCAACACCATGTGTTGGTGGTTGCGCGTCGGGCTCAGGCGGAGTGTCTGGCTGGGCGTTGCAGTAGGAAGGGATTTATCACGCAAAGGCGCAAAGCCGCTAAGAGAAGAAGGTGATGTGGGCTTGACCGAGCAGGGCGAGCGCGAGGCTGTTTTGGATGAGCTTCGCTCGGCACACGCTGCCGAAGGCGTTCGAAACCTTCCTTTTTCTTCTCTTAGCGGCTTTGCGCCTTTGCGTGATAAAACCCTTCTACCGCCGCCAACCCCGAGACGCAGAACGTCAGTTCTTCAGCCGCCACCCGCTCCGCAGCAGCAGATAGCACAGCAGCCCGAGCACGATATCAATCGCCAGGATGATCACCGACCCCAGCATCACCGGCGAATCCGCCGTCCCCAGGAACCCGTAACGGAACCCCGAAATGATGTAGAAGAACGGATTGGCATGGCTGAACGCCCGGAACGCCGGCGCGAGCTTGTCGACCGAGTAGAACGTCCCCGACAACAACGCCAAAGGCGTGATCACGAAGTTGGTCACCGCCGCCGCGTGATCGAACTTGTCCGCCCAGATCGACGTCAGCACGCCCAGGAACGACAGGAACGCCGCCCCCAGAAACCCGAACCACAGGATCGCCAGCGGATGCTTCGGCGTGACGTGCACGTCCGGGTAGATCGCCATCGCCAGCCATACCACGAACCCGACGATGAACGCCCGCGTCATCGCGCCGCCGACCAGCGCGGTCAGCAATTCCATCGTCGACAAGGGCGGTTGGAGATAATCGACGATCGTCCCTTGGATCTTGCCGACCATCAGCGAGAAGCTCGCGTTGGCGAACGCAGGCCCCATCATCCCCTGGCTTATGATCAGCCCGGGCGCGATGAAATCGGCGAACGGGATCTCGACGCCGCCGACCAGAACCGGGCGTTTCGCGCCGGTTGCGATGGTAAAGACGACGAGAAACAGCAGCGTGGTGATCGCAGGCGCCCACACGGTTTGCAACTGCACCTTGAAGAAGCGGCGAACCTCCTTGATATAGAGCGTTCGCAGACCGCCCCAATTGACGCTCCGGATGACCGGGACGCCGGGGGCGTTCATCGCCGTTGTACGAATTTCGCCGATTGGGGGCTGGCTGCTCATGGCATGGTCGCTAAAGACTGCCGACGCCGCCCGCAACCCGGATTAGGGATTTGGCGGCCCGAGATGATTGGAAACGAGAGCAGATGAGCTGGACCGACGAACGCATCGATATGCTGCGCAAGATGTGGGAAGCAGGGCAGACCGCGAGCCAGATCGCCGAGGAACTCGGCGGCGTCAGCCGTAACGCCGTGATCGGCAAGGCCCATCGCCTTGGCCTCCAGTCGCGCCCCTCGCCGGTCAAGCCCAACGACGGCACCGCCAAGGCGGCCGCGGCAGCCGCCGCCGCTGCGGTCGTTCCGGCG
>NZ_JAPYKK010000059.1 GCF_029623395.1 Sphingomonas echinoides | reverse complement strand
TTCAACTTCACGCAGCTTGCCGATGATCTCTTCCGGCTTGTGCTTCTTGAATGGCATCCGTCGTCCCTTTCGTGGTCCAGACTATCATAGTCTTTGGGCCACTCAGCGGGGGGCAGATCATCTTAATAGCAGATAGCCGCCTTTTAGAATCTGCACTGTGTTAACGCCAAAATGCTTCTATCCCAAAGATCTGTCCGTGTGAGCCTCAACGCAGTTTTCTAGCATTGTTGTCTGCACGGCGTATGGCCGCATGCACTTTCATACGTTCTAAGAGTAAATCGAGATCCTGACGACCAATGTCGAATGTCTCACCAAGGTCCGCGAGTGCTGCGTCGAGGTCTTCCGGATGGGGGATGCTATCGCCTCCCAGAACAGCAGGCACGGCCGTCATTGCGACAGCACGATGCGGGTAGGAATGCTTTGATAGCATATGAAAAAGCATCCCGGCAGCGGTCAGGATCACGGCATTAATACCAACAGGCAGGACCGGAAACATCCAGCCCGCTGCCGTAACGGCAGGTCCGCCTATGACTGCGGTCAGTGCGGCAGCCCCGCCAGGAGGGTGGAGACAGCGCAGCAGCGACATTGCCAAGATCGCGCCTCCGACTGCCAAGCCGCTCGCAAGCGCGGGCGATGACACCATGGATGCGATCCCCACCCCGACAATGGCTGAGATTACGTTGCCACCAATCACTGACCAGGGCTGCGCAAGCGGGCTGGCCGGTACGGCGAAGATGAGCACTGCGGAAGCGCCCATCGGGGCCACCAGCAGAATCGCCGTCCATCCGTTTCCGAACGCCATCGCTGTCACGATCGCAGTAAGCATAATCCCCACCGCGGCACCGGTACACGCCAACAGCCGATCCCCGAATGTAGCACCAGCAAGGATTGGAGCAAAAAGCGCACGCAAAACAGATTACCTTTTGTTGAGGGGCTTTGAATTGATCTGCTCGCCCGGACGGTCGGACAGCACTTCGCTCATCGCAGCGACCAGTTCTCCCGTCGCGCCATCGCTTTCCCAGGCATAGATCGACACCACCAACGGCGCGTCCGCGGCAAAGATGGAACTGGCACGAACGGCGTGTGCGGCGACGGTGCTGACGGGCAGCACCGACACTCCTAGCCCGGCTTCAATTGCGGACAAGACACTGCCCAGGCTGTTGCCGGTAAAGGCTATGTACCACCTTCGGCGTTCGCGCTCTATCCGGTCGATCATGAGATCACGGTACAATCCGCCCGGTGGAAACGTCACGAGGGGGATGGGGTCAGGCCAGTCGTTGCAAATGTCCCTGGCTTCGAACCAGCCAAGCGGTTCGGAAAAGCTGGCGCGGGCGTCGCCATCTGCTCTCGCCTCCTTGACGATGGCAATGTCGAATTCGCCGGCACGGAAGCGTTTTGTCAGATCGCGGCTGAGGCCTGTCGTCACATCTAACCGGATTTCACGATGCCGTTCGGCGAACCGCGCAAACTGCTGGCTCATAGCCTGAGTCACGACATCGTCGGGCACCCCGATGCGGATCGTGATCGTTCCCGATGGATCGGCCAGCAATGTCTGCGCTTCATCCTGCAAAGCCAGTAACCGCCGTGCATAGCCTAGCAACCGCTCGCCCGAAGGCGTCGGCGAAATAGGCCTTGCCGATCGATCGATCAGCGACTGCCCGACTGCTGCTTCAAGGCGGCCAAGATGCTGGCTGACCGTCGACTGAGTGGAATTGAGACGATCGGCTGCGATCGTGAAGCTGGCGGAATCAGCGATAGCGACGAAGGTACGGAGCAATCTCGGGTCGAGCATATCAGTATTGTAGTATCGAATGAGGACTATTTAAATATCTCATTCGTAAATGTGGGCACGCGCGCCCATTTGCGAATTCATCAAGCCAAGGACCGCTGATTTGCATGACGTCGTCGCACCCCGCCTGTATCGAAATGCTCTGCTGAAAGATGGTCGAACCGGCGATCTGGCGGTGTCGGACGGTCGGTTTGTTGAGCCGGCATCGCTGGCCGCCGGTGCCGATAGCATCGACCTGGCAGGGCTTCTGGTCCTTCCCGCATTCGTCGAAGGCCACATACATCTCGATAAGAGCTTCGTTGGCGATGACTGGCGTCCGCATCGCCCAGCCGAAAGCCTTGGCGAACGTTTGGGTATCGAGAAGCAGCTGCTTGCGGATGCATCGCCAGTCACCGATCGCGCGCATGCACTGCTGGCGCAGGCGCACGGTTTCGGCACGGTCGCGATGCGTAGCCATGTCGACGTCGATGCCTCGCTCGGCCTCGCCAATCTGCATGCGGTGATGGCGGCGTGCGAGCCGTGGCGGGACCGCGTCGATGTCGAGATCGTCGCGTTTCCCCAGGCCGGCATCCTTGCATCCCCCGGGACCGCTGATCTACTCGATGCGGCCGTTCGGGAAGGGGCACGCGTCGTCGGCGGGCTGGACCCTTCGGCGTTCGACTGTGATGCCGACGCGCACCTCGACGTGGTGTTCGGCGTGGCGGAACGGCACGGCGTGAAGATCGATATCCACCTCCACGAACCCGGTCGGCAGGGGATCGAGCAGCTGCGTCGGATCGCTGCGCGAACGACCGCGGTCGGAATGCAGAGCAAGGTCGTCGTGAGCCACGCCTATGCGCTCGGCGATGTCGGGCCGGACGAAGCCGCCCGCACCGCCGATATTCTGGCGGAAGCCGGCGTAGCGATCATGACGAATGCGCCGGGTGACCGCGCCTTCCCGCCGATCAAGGTGCTTCGTAGTGCAGGCGTGCGTGTGTTTGCCGGCAATGACAATATCCGCGATGCGTGGTGGCCTTACGGCGATGGCGACATGCTCGGGCGCGCGATGATGATCGGGTATCGATCAGGCTTCTTCACCGACGCCGATCTTGCGACCGCGCTGGATATGGCCACGACGGATGCAGCATCGGTTCTGGGGCTCCGACGCTACGGGTTGGCTATCGGTGACGAAGCGACGTTCCTCATAGTCGATGCAGAAAACGCCGCGGCCGCAGTCGCCGCTACGCCGCGCGAACGTCGTCTGATCCACCAGGGCGCGATCGTACCATCATGCACATCGCGGCTCGACACCCTCTTTTCCCGATACGACACTCAGCAAGGATATCGCTCATGAAGGCCATTGCTCTCGCTCTATTGCTCGGCGCAGTCGCCACCCCCGCCGCGGCAGCCGACATTTCCACTCACGTTCTTGACCTCGCCCGGGGCGTTGGCGGCAAGGCCGTTCCTGTAACCCTCTCGAAGCGTGCGGATGACGGACGCTGGCAAAAGGTCGGCACCGCTACCACCGATGCTGATGGCCGCGTTCGTAGCTTTGGGGACGCCAAGTCGTTCGACACCGGAATCTACAAGCTCCAGTTCGACATGTCGCGCTACCCCGATGCGTCAGCGAACCCGTTCTTTCCGGAAATCACGCTGACGTTCCGCGTGATCGACAAGGCGGGTCACTACCATGTGCCGGTCGTCGTCAGCCCCTATGGCTATTCAACCTACCGGGGAAACTGAGCATGGCCGGCGTGACGCTTCCTGTAACGCTGGCAGGAGCGGCCTCCCTTGGAACGATCAACCTATGGCTTGGCCTGCGGATCTTTCGCATGCGGCTCCGCGACAATGTGCTGATCGGTGACGGCGGTGAGGATGTTCTCGCTGGGCAGATGCGCGCGCATGCCAATCTGGTCGAATATGCGCCGTTTGTCCTGGCGCTGATGGCGTTGATCGAGCTTGCTCGCGGGTCCAGCCTGACGCTCGGGGTCACCGCAGCAATATTTGTTGTCGCCCGGATCGCCCACCCGATCGGAATGGACCTGCGCCGCTCCAATGTGCCGCGAGCAGGCGGTGCGATCCTGACATGGTTAGTGCTGGCATTCCTCGTCGGCTGGGCTGCGCTGATCGCAACCGGCGTCGCCTGATGCGCCTTCGCGCTAATTATTCCTGAAAGGTCACATCACGGTGTTGAGTCTCGTCATTCTTCTGCCCGCGGCAATCGCCGCGGCAACGCCCGTAGTACCGCTGGAGCGTAAAACCGTGTCGCTGGCGCTGGCCAACAGCCTGACAGGTGCCGCAATAGCTTCGTGTCGTACGATCGGTCGGGAGTCTGTGGTCGCGGTGGTCGATCGCGGCGGGAACCTGGTCTCGCTCCAGCGCGGCGACGACATCGGCCCGCACAACACGCTCGCGGCCCAGCGCAAGGCGTTCACCGCCTTGTCGACCAAGGCCAACACGACCGTACTGGCTGAGCGCGCCGCGACCGATCCGACGTCCCGTAACCTCGTCACTATTCCGGAATTGCTCCTGTTGGGCGGTGGCATGCCGATTGTCGTTGATGGTGACGTGATCGGGGGCATCGGCGTCGCCGGGTCAGGTGGATCGGCCAATGACGAACGCTGTGCGACAGAGGCCATCGCGCAGGTATTGGGCAAAGCAAGGATACGTCCATGACGGAACTGCCACATCACGGCCGGTATGAGTACGTCCCGATCATCGGCCGCCCCGATTACAGCTGGCCGGAAGGACGCCGACTGGCGGTGTACCTCGGCGTCAATCATGAGGTTTTTGCCTTTGGCGACGGGATGGGCGCAACCCTGGCCCCATCCAAGACCGATCCCGACGTCATGAACTTCCCCTGGCGCGATTATGGCAACCGCGTTGGCGCCTGGCGTTTCATGGAGATGTTCGACCGGCTTGAACTGAAGACGACGGCGCTCGTCAACAGCGCCATCATCACGCGGTGCCCAGGGCTTACGGAGGCATGTCGGGATCGGGGGGATGAAATCGCCGCGCATGGCCGCACCAATGCACAGGCCGAGGGCCACATGAGCGAAGACGAGGAGCGCGAAATGATCGCGCGTACGCTTCAGGAATTCGAAGCCATCGGTGTCCGCCCTCGCGGTTGGCTCGGGCCGTGGATTTCGGAAAGTGAGAATACGCCCGATCTGCTTGAAGAAGCAGGGTTCGGCTATGTCCTCGATTGGGCACATGACGATCAACCGACACGACTGGATACTCGGCGCGGCAAGGGGATATTATCGATCCCGTATTCCCAGGAGATCAACGACATCCCCTCGATCATCACCCGTCATCAGGAGGCCGAAACTTTTGCCGGCATGATCGAGGACGCGATTGAACAGCTTCTTGCCGAGTGCGACCGTCGCCCGTTGGTGCTGGGCATCGCCCTCCATCCCTACATCATGGGGCAGGCGCACCGCGCACTTCATCTTGATCGAGCCCTGACCCGGCTGAGAGAGGCTGCTGACCCACGCATCTGGTGGACGACCGCGGGCGCCATCGCCGATTATATGGCGAAGGGACCTGGCAAGCCTGCCTGATAGAGTCAGCCTCGGCGTTCAGGCGGATCAGCAAATGACGAACGCTTTGTGACAGAGGCGATTGCGCAGGTTTTAGGGGCCGCGACGCACCATCCATGACCGGTGATACCAACGGTCACGAACGATGATGCCGATCTGGCCTATCAAAGCGCCGAGCTAATCACACAATAAATAAGTATCGGAACGCCAACGACGAAAATTAGCAAAGCAAGGTTTAAATCAATAAATCTACCCAGACGGCTGAGCCTGCTGTTGGGATCGGTTTCATAATGTGTGGTCGTTTCGTCTTCTATTTCCAGAGAGAAATTGTTGGAAAAGAAGTGCCTGGGCCTAGAGCGTAACCGCTGGCGATTTTCTACAATGCGTATCCCATCGTTATTGCGCGATAGCCGATGGTACGGCTTTTCAGTAAATTCTGACATGTGCGATTCCCGCTTATTCGAGATCGCGAACGCGCTTCGCGCGGCCGCGGGATCAAAATCGAATGGAGCCCGAACTCAAGCGGCAAATGTCCGCGAGCTCGGGCTAGCGGCGTGCAGCGAGTTGGCCGGCGTGATCAATGAACCGCTTATATGTCTCAAGCAGAGGCATCCAGCGAACATCGCGGTACACCTCCTTAATGTCAAATCGACGTGGCGGCCGATCGTTTATTCCAGTGGAACATCCGCTTCGTAAGGAGGTAGGATCAGGCCTGCTTTCCAAGAAAGGTCAGCGCCGTGCCACGAGCTGGTCGCCCGATGTGGTTGTCAGAACAAGCGCGCCCGTGTGATCGATGCTGTAGCTGGACACCTTACCGAGAAGATCGACTAGCTTGCGCTCTTGGTCCATCAGCGCAGGCGGGCACGCCATCATCGTCGTGCCGGCCGGGCTGATCGTCAGCTTGCTTCCCTCGACCGTATAGGGGTCACTGCACGAAAGTACCATTTACGTACGCTAGGAGTGAACGAAAATAGAACGCCTGCTGGCGAAACGCTTCATTGAGCCTGTTCCAAGCTGACGGCCATACGCGTAACGAATTGACCAATGGCGATAGGCCTTGCATGAAGAGCGCGGACACCGCTCCGCAACCAGGCACGCGCACCGCCGCCACTGCCCTACAGGATGCGGCCAATGGCTGAGATACCGGCTACCCCCATCAGGTTCGGACGCGTCGCACCGATGATTTGCGTTCGTGACGTCCAGATAGCTTACGACTTCTATGCCAGTGTGCTCGGCTTTTCCAAGGCCTTCGAGAACGGCAGCCCGGTCGGCTTCATGGTCCTGAAGAAGGACGATGCGGAAATCCACCTCAGCCAAAAGCGCGACCATGTCCCGTCGACCGTGAACGTCGCGCATATGTTCGTCAGCGATGCTGCCGCGCTTTACGCCGCGTGTGAGGCGAACGGCGTCCGGATCGTCAAGCGCCTGATGGACAAGGACTATGGCCAGCGTGCCTTCGTGTTCGCTGATCCCGACGGCAACCGCATCGACGTCGGTGAGCGGATCGATCCGCCCGCGGCCGCGTGAGCCACAGGATGACGCGCGACCGCACGCCTGCCCCGCGCAATGACCGCAACCTTTGGCGCGAGATATTGGGGGCGAGCGATCGCGCACCGATCCGCATCCGGAGCATCCTCGTAGCTGCATTCGGCATGGGGGTTCCGGTGGTCGCGGGACTGTGGCTCGGTCATGGCGAAGCGGGGTTTACGATTGGCCTGGGCGCCATTCTGTTGTCGGGCGCGACCGGGGGAACCGCTGCCCCATCGGGAGACCGTGACCGTCCATCGTCCGCGATCCTCCCGGCAATGTTGGCGGTCACGATTGCGACGCTGATCGCGGGTCGGCCGTGGACCGACGCCGCGATGATCGGACTGGTGTCGGTCGCGGCGCTGTCGTCTGGGTTTAGCCGACCCTTCGCGATCGGAGCAATTCGATTCGGTATCTATCTCGTGCTTGGCACCGGCTTTCTCGACGGAGCAACGAACGGCCACCACGACGCCGCACTTGTCTTCGGTCTCGGCGCGCTCTGGAACATCGTTCTGCGCGGGCTGCTGGCCGACCGCTTACCGAAGCCGGACGAACCGACGCAACCTGCGCGCGTCCCTACGCCCGCCCAGCGACGTGCCCATTTCCGCAATACACTCCGGTCATTGTCCGGCTGGCAGTTCGTGGCGCGGCTGGCAATCGGCCTGACCGTGGCCAGCGTCATCCGCCATCTCTGGCCGGATCGTCACTTCTACTGGATCATGCTGACCGTTGTGTTGCTTACCCAACGCCCCATCGAGCACTTGCCCGTCAAGACGGTGCAACGCCTGATTGGCACGATCGCCGGGGTCGGCATCACCTCGCTCATAGTGGCCGGTGTTACTTCACCGCCGGTTCTTGCCTTGCTCGCATGCCCGCTCGCAACGCTAGTGCCGGTCGCGCGTGCGCGCAGCTATCTGCTGTATTCGATCGTCGCGACGCCACTGATCCTGTTGGTGTTGGATCTCGGCAAGCCGATTGAGGTCGCCCTACTAACCGATCGGGTCGTAGCAACGATCATCGGCGGTGCTCTAGTAATTGCCGGTAACATAACTGCCGACCGGTTGCTGAATCGCAGCGCGTCGATGCCAAGGCGATCACGCAGCCAGTAGCGACGACGATGTGCGGAGTGGTCTGAGTTGATGCGGCGTCGGTCGATCATCCCGCTCCCAGCTGTAGTCGCCGGTCAGTGCGATATGCTCCCAGCCCAGCGGTGCGATATGGCGGGCAACGTCGTCCGGCGCTTCCATGTCGGCCAACGCCTGTTCGAGATAGCGGGTGTTCCACAGGATGATCGCAGCGACCAGCAGATTGAGGCCGGAGGCGCGGTAGGATTGGTTCTCGAACCGGCGGTCGCGCAGCTCGCCGAGCTGTTTGAAGAACAGCGCGCGGGCGAGCGCGTTGCGCGCCTCGCCCTTGTTCAGCCCGGCCTGGGTTCGCCTGCGCAGATCGATGTCCTGCAACCAGTCGAGCATGAAGATCGAGCGTTCAAGGCGTCCGATTTCGCGTAGTGCGAGTGCCAGACCGTTCTGGCGCGGATAGGAGGACAGCTTGCGCAGCATAGCCGATGCGGTGACCGTCCCGGTTCGAATCGAGGTGGCGAGCCGCAGCAGTTCGTCCCAATGCGCGGCTGCATGATCGTGCGCGATCGGATCGCCGACCATGCCCGCGAGCAACGGCCCAGCCTCCTGGCCGGGCAGCAGATGCAAGCGGCGCTCCTTGATATCGCGTAAGCGCGGCGCGAAGCGGTAGCCGAAGAATGGCATCAGTCCGAACACATGGTCAGACGCGCCGCCCGTGTCGGTATAATGCTCTTCGATCGACAGCCCGGTCTGGTGGTACAGCAAGCCGTCGAGGACATAGGGCGCCTCGCCCGCGGTCGCGGCGATCACGCGCGAGCCGAACGGGTCATACTGATCGGAAATATGGGTGTAGAACGACACACCGGGTTCGTTGCCGTTGCGCGCGTTGATATCGCTGATCGCAGCGCCCCGCCCGCCGGCATGGAATTGCTGCCCGTCGCTCGACGAGCTGATGCCGCTGCCCCATAATCTTGCAAGCGGCATCGCACGATGTGCGTCGATCAACCGCCCCAGCGCTTCGCCATATGCGGCTTCGCTGATGTGCCAGTCATGCAGGTGGGCGAGCTGGCGCAGGCTGGCGCCCCGGCAACTGTCCGCCATGCGGGTCAGGCCGAGATTGATGCCGTCGGCAAGGATGACGGTCAGCAGCGCGTTACGGTCATCTGCCGGTCGACCCGAACGCCGGTGGGTGAAACAGTCGCCGAAGCCGGTCCACGCGTCAACATCGAGCAGGATATCCGTGATCTTCACACGGGGGAGACGGTCATAGGCGGTGCGGCGTGCGAGCTCGGCCGCAGGCGGCGTGATCGCCTTCAGCGGCGAAATCATCAGGCCGTTTTCGTCGAGCCGGACCTGGCGCAGTTCGCCCTGCCGGGCCAGTACCGTCACCCGTTCAATCGCACGGTCCAGTCGCTCACGGCGATCCTCAATATGAGACGCGAACCCGGTTTCGATTGCGAGCGGAAGTGGCCCCTTTTCGCGCAGCGCTGCGAAAGTGGCAGGCGGAATGAGATAGCTGTCGAAGTCACGATACTGGCGGCTGCCCGCCACCCAGATATCGCCGGCTCGCAGCCGATCGCGAAGCTGGGACAGCGCGCAGAGTTCATAGCCCGCGCGATCGACGACGCCATCGCGGATCACGAAGGGCGGCCAGCCCGCCGGCACGAAGCGCAGCGGCACCTTGTCAGGCAGGCGTCGTTTGCCGGTGTGGTAGAGATCGGCGATGATGGCGAGCGCATCTAGGATGCCCTGGACCGGTCCGGCACCGCGAAACGCGAACGCCCGCAGGAATTGCCCGGCGAACAGTCTCACCTTGCGATGTCGCTCGATCAGTTCGGCCGTGCGGTCGATCGTCTCGGGGCGGACGAGGACTTCCGCCTGGGCGACAGCGGAACCGAACCGCTCCCAGTCGAATGGGCCGATACGCGCAAGGGAGTCGATACCCTTGGCGTGCGCGTCGATCAGCACGCGGCAGCTATCGGTCAGAGTACGTAGATGCCCCTGCATTTCGCGTACCGTCTTGATCGCCTTGTCGCGCGTCCGGTTTTCCGCGCGGCGCACCATGCTGCCAAGCAGCTTGTCGAACATGGTGAGCGCGGCGTCAGTCAGGCTTTCCTCGAGCCGGATGGCTGCGGTCGCGAGCGTCGCGTGGCGGCGCATGGCCGCCAGCTCGCCGAGATGTTGCGGCGTGATCCGCATTGCCTCGTCGGCTAATCGATCGAAGGTTGCCGACGGTATCATGGCGGCGCGCGACGGGTCGAGGCCGAGCGTCCGGACATGATCGAGCCGTTCAAGCAACCGCAGGATGTTGCGCGGTGCCGGCGATTGCGGGGCGTTGCGCAGCCAGGCCAGCCATGTCGTCCCCTGATCCGACCGCCGGGTCAGCAAGGCGTCCAGCGCCGTCAGCTTTTCCGGCTCGATGCCGTTGGTCAGGATTGCGTGGGTGAGTTGTTCGGCCTGTTGGCGCGCGTGTCTGACGATCGCCTCGATGACAGCCGATGGTGGCAGTAGCACCCGCCGTCGTCGCAACTCGTCGATCACGGTGCTAGCGAGCAGGAGAGGCTGGACGACAGTCTGCGCGACCGGCATCGCGAACGCCACGATCGCGCGAAAGCGGTTCCGGTCGAAAGCCGCATGCCCGAAGTGCTGCATGAGATCGGCAAGATGCGCGCGGCGGGTTTCATCGCGACGGGCGTAGTCGTCGAACGCCTTCGCCGGCACATCAATCTGCTCGGCGACAAAGGCGAGGATAGCGCTCGGTGGTTTCTCGCCGGCCTCCAGCACGCGGCCCGGCCAACGCATGTAGAGCAGCAGTAGCGCGAACCCGAGCCGGCTCGACGCTCCGCGCCGTTCGCTGACAAGATCGAGATCTTCGCGGCTGAGGGTGAAATGACGGGCGATTTCCCGTTCGTCGGTCGGGGGATCGTAATGCGGGGCGAGCGCCTCGCGTGTCAGCAACCGCCGCCTTGCCATGCATCACGACCTTTCCCGCCCTGTCCGTCAGACGGTCCTCTGGCGGTCAGCATGAATATGTCCGTCAACGCTGGACCCGCGATGGCGATTCGGACAAGAATGCAAATCGATGGGAAAACGGACAAATCAGGACTGGCCGTGGCGCTGATCGGCTATGCGCGGGTTTCAACCGGCGACCAGAAGCTGGCGCTCCAGCATGACGCGCTGAACGCGGCCGGATGTGAGCGCACGTTCGACGACCACGCCTCCGGCGCGAAGACCGATCGGCCGGGGCTGGCCGAAGCGCTGGCCTATCTGCGTGCCGGTGACACGCTGGTCGTGTGGAAGCTCGACCGGCTCGGCCGTTCGATGAGCCACCTGATCGAGAGGGTCGGCGAACTGGCCGCGCGCGGTGTCGGTTTCCGATCGCTCACCGAGCAGATCGACACCACCACGTCGGGCGGGATGCTCGTGTTCAACATCTTCGGCTCGCTCGCCCAGTTCGAGCGCGACCTGATCCGCGAGCGCACCAACGCCGGATTGAAGGCTGCGCGGGAACGGGGGAGCCTTGGCGGTCGGCGTCCGGTCATCACGCCTGACAAATTGCGTAAGGCGCGCGATCATATCGCGGCAGGGCTGACGGTTCGCGAAGCGGCCACGCGCCTCAAGGTCGGCAAAACCGCGCTCTACAAGGCGCTCGAAGGCACCGCTGCTAAAACCGCAGTCAACGCATGAGGAAAGAGTGATGCACGAACACGATCCCAACATCGTCACTTCGAGCCTGTCTGGTTTCGTCACCGAGCAGGGCGTCACCGTGAGAGTGAACATCATCCGGTTGGAAAATGAGCCGGGCTGGTCGCTTGAGGTCGAAAACGAGCATGGAACGTCTACGGTCTGGGACGACCTGTTCGCGACTGATAATGCTGCGCATGCCGCTTTCCGTCAGACCGTCGATGAAGAAGGTATGCGCGCCTTCCTCGACCAGGCTGTCGTCATACCCTTCCGATGTTAGCATCGTCAGCGTTCGCCGTTCGTTCGATCCTAGCGTACGTAAACTTCACTTTCGTGCAGTGACCCCTACAACACCAAGCGCGCCATCGCTCTGGTCGGTGTGCCGGGACTGATAGCAGCGATGCAGACCGTAACACTGCGTTCGCGCGCGTCTCAATCAGCGACGCTTCGTCACCGTTCTTACGCAACCCCCACACAAGTCGGACGTCCGTGATGCAAAGCTAAAGTTTTGCGTCACGCCTCGGTTATCGGTCTTTAAGCTAATAACTCCCCTTCTAGTTGCCCGATCGTAAAGGGCTTACAGAGATACCGTATACCTTCTGGCAGTCCATTCGGTTTCGGATTACCGGACATCAGCACAACAGTCGCCGGCATCTGCAACGGATTGCTGGCGATAAATTGAACGCCTGACACGCCAGTGCCTAGGTCATCATCACAAAGCAGCATATCGATATTGCCGTCAGCAAGCGGCGCCTGTGCAGCGTCGATCGAAGCTGCTTCAATCACGGACAGGCCTAGTTCGCGCGCAAGGCTCGCTATCATCTGACGGACTAGCGCGTTGTCATCTACGATCAAC
>NZ_JAPYKK010000058.1 GCF_029623395.1 Sphingomonas echinoides | reverse complement strand
TGGCGCGGCCGCCCGCTCGTGGCGCCCAAGGGCGATGCGACGCGTCCGACCGCCGATCGCGTGCGAGAAGCCCTCTTCTCGATGCTCGCCAGCCGCCTCGGGAGTTTCGAGGATCTGTCGGTCGCGGATCTGTTCGCGGGGTCGGGTGCGCTCGGGCTCGAAGCGCTGTCGCGGGGGGCCGCATCGTGCATCTTCGTCGAGCAGGACAAGCCTGCGCTCGACGCGCTCCGCACCAATATCGCCAAGCTTTCCGCCAAGGCGGATGTGCGTGCACAATCGGTGCTCGCGCTCGGCCATGCGGTCGCGCCGCTCGACCTGATCCTGATGGATCCGCCCTATGACAGCAATGCGGGCGCGGTCGCGCTCGACAAACTCGCGCGGTTGGGGTGGATCGGCGATGCGACGTGGATCAGCATCGAAACCGCCAAGCCCGACCGAATCGAGGTGGCGGGGTTCGTCGAAGACGTCAGCCGCGTCCACGGTAAGGCGCGTCTGACCTTGCTGCGTCGCGGCTGAACACCCGCTCAAACCGCGGGCCAGACTTCAAGCAATCAGAACATCGGGGGCGCGCCGGCAGGTCCGGCGCGCCGATCACATTTTCGTGATCGCCACGAACAGCACGTACAGGCCGCCGGACAGCGCCATCGCGACCGGCAGGGTCAACACCCACGCCAGCGCCATGTTGAGCACGGTGCGCCCCTGCAGACCGGCCCCGTTGGCGACTGATGCCCCGGCGACACCGGACGACAGGATGTGCGTGGTGGACACCGGCAAACCGTAAACTTCCGCCGCCATGATCGTCCCGGCAGCGACCAGCTCGGCCGACGCGCCCATCCCGTAGGTCAGGTGCGACTTGCCGATCTTCTCACCGACGGTGACGACGATCCGCTTCCAGCCGACCATCGTCCCCAGGCCAAGCGCCAGTGCGACCGTGATCTTGACCCAGGTCGGGATGTAGCGCGTGCCCTTCTCGAGGTTGGTCTGATAGCCGGTAATGGCCTTGAGTTCGGGCTCGCTGAACACGGCCGCTGCCGCTTTCTTGTCCTTGGTGGCAAGCCGGGTGGTGTCGAGCACCAGATACATGTCGTTGCGCAAATTGGGCGTCGCCGCCGCCGAAACCTTGTTGAGCGACCCGAACGCGCCGATGCGCTGACCGAGATCGCGCGACAGTGCCGATGCCGCCGCGAAGACCTGCGGGGTCGACGCCTTGCGCTCCTTGAGCGCCTGCGTGAGCACGTCGCGTGCGGTGTCCACCGTCGTCACGGTCGCGCCCTTGGCATGGACCTGGAAAGCGTTGGACGCGGCATTGGCACTCGCGACGAACGCGGGAGTCTGGCTCTCGGGCATCGTGCGGTTGAGCGCATACGCGGTCGGCGCGCAGCCGATGAGGATGAGCATGATGAGGCCCATGCCCTTTTGCCCGTCATTCCCGCCGTGCGCGAAGCTGACCGCGGTGCAGGTGAAGATGAGCAACGCGCGAATGCCCTTGGGCGGCGGGGCATTGCCCTCCGGCTCCTTGTAGAGCTTCGGGTTCTTGAGCACGAACTTCATGACGATCAGCAGCAGGAATGCCGCACCGAAGCCGATCAGCGGTGCCATCCAAAGGCCGGTCAGCACCTTGGTCGCCTGGCTCCAGTCGACGCCCGACGTGCCGCCGGTGCCCGAGGACATCAACTGATTCGCCAGGCCGACGCCCAGGATCGACCCGATCAGCGCATGGCTCGACGAGTTGGGGAGACCGACGAACCAGGTCGCGAGGTTCCACAGGACGGCGGCCAGCAGCAACGCGAAGATCATCGCGAAGCCGGCGCTGCTTCCGACATGCAGGATCAGGTCGACCGGCAGCAACGTGATGATCGAATAAGCCACCGCCCCGCTCGATGCCATCACACCGAGGAAGTTGAAGAAGCCCGACCAGACCACCGCGAGCGGTGCCGGCATCGAATGGGTATAAATGACGGTCGCGACCGCGTTGGCGGTATCGTGGAAGCCGTTTACGAATTCAAAACCCAGCGCGATCAGCAGTGCGAGCGTCAGGAACGCGAACGTCCCGAGCGCGAGTCCCTCGCCGACTTCGCGTGTATCACTAAAGATGCTGAACCCGGCGAACGCCAGCCCCGCGACCATGACCGCCAGAAACACCCAGCGCCCGGCCGGAGGAAAGTCGTGATCCAACCGCGGACTGCGTGCAGCCCCCGTCTCGAGAGGCGCCGACAATGTAGTAGCCATGGCTGAGGAAGGCCTTCACTCGGTTGGTTACGGGTGGTTCAAATGTACAGGTGTTGAGCGCCGATAGCCCTGTCCCAAGACAAACGCCAGCCCGAACCCGTCGTTACTTTACCGCACTGCAGCAAAAGTTGTTCGGTGGTTGCCGTACTTTCGCCCCGAGGGAAACGCGCGTAGGGGATATGCGGCGCCGAGGGGGGTGCCGGGGGAGCACACCACAATGCCCGTCGCGTCTGCGGCTTGCGGGGCTATCGCTCACCCGTCCGAAACGACGGGGAATGCGCCCGTTGTCGCGCCGTTGCGGATCGTCACGATGCTGTACGGTTTCGACCCCGGCGGCGTCGAACGGGTCGCCGCCCGGCTCCATGCCGCGTGGACCAATGCGGGACCGCAAGCCGAGATCCTTGTGTCGGATAGCCGGGTTGCCCCGCCCTTCCCCTTGCGCAACGTTTCGCGCGCCGCACCCCGGTCGCATGATCGCGGACTGTTCGCGTTCCTGGTCCTCGTTATGGCGCTGCGTCGGCGCGTGCGGGCAGACCGGCCCGATGTGATCTTCTGCGCGGGCAACACCTACGCCGTCGTCGCTGTGGCGTTGCGGTTGCTGGTCGGGCCAGCGTGCCCGCCGATCGTTGCGAAGATCAGCAACTGTCTGGTCCGGCTGGACATGCCGGTGACAGTGCGCTGGTTCTATCGCCGGTGGCTCCGGATTCAGGGCCGCTGGATCGATCATTTCGTCGGCCTCGCACCCGCGATGCGCGACGAGATTGCCGGATTGATGCGCGTGCCGCACGATCGCATCAGCGTGATCGAGGATCCTGCGCTGGCCACGGACGACCTGGCCTATCTGGCGGACGCACGGGACGCGGCGCAGCGCGACCAGCTGGGGCGCCATTATCTGGCGGTCGGTCGGCTCGCCCCGCAAAAGAACTTTGCGCTGCTGATTACAGCGTTTCGGCAGATCGCCGCGCCCGGCGACTTGCTCACCATCCTCGGCGAGGGCGCGGAACGGGCGATGCTGGAGGCGAAAGTCGCGGCGCTCGGCTTGTCCGACCGGGTGCGGATGCCGGGTCACGTCGCATCGACGGCGGCGTGGCTCGCGCAGGCCGATGCCCTGGTCCTGTCCTCCGATTATGAGGGCGTTCCGGCCGTGCTGATCGAAGCGCTGGCCGCCGGGATCCCGATCGTGTCGACGCGGTGCTGTGTTTCGATCGACGATTTGCTCGGTCATGGCCGATACGGGCGGGTCGTTCCGGTCGGCGATATCGCTGCGCTGGGCGAGGCGATGGCGGCGGCGGTCGAGTCCGAGCCCGTCGCGACCGTCGCGGGACGGCGCGCTTCCGCCGAACCGTACACGATCGATCGGGCGAGTGCGCGCTACATCGCGGTGATGCGCGACCTCGTCGACGCGCGCCGCGTCGCAGCCGGCTGAACCGGCGTCAGGCAAACCCCGCGCTTGCCCAGATCGCTCGCGTTCCCTACCTGTTCACCGATGAGTCTTCCTGTTTCCCGAGACGCGCTAGCGCCCGCCGAACCGCCGTATCTCCGCGGCCTCAATGATCCGCAGCGCGATGCGGTGCTGACGACCGAGGGACCCGTCCTCGTTCTGGCGGGGGCCGGGACCGGCAAGACGGCGGCGCTGACCGCGCGACTCGCGCATTTGCTCAACACCCGGAAGGCGTGGCCGAGCGAAATCCTGAGCGTCACCTTCACCAACAAGGCCGCGCGCGAGATGCGCGAGCGAGTCGGGCGGCTGGTCGGCGACGTGGTCGAGGGGATGCCGTGGCTCGGCACGTTCCATGCGATCGGTGCGAAGATGCTGCGGCGGCATGCCGAACTTGTCGGACTGCAAAGCAATTTCACGATCCTCGACACCGACGACCAGTTGCGGCTGCTCAAGCAATTGATCCAGGCCGCCGATCTCGACGAGAAACGCTGGCCTGCGCGGCAGCTGGCGGGGCTGATCGACGGGTGGAAGAACAAGGGCCTGACGCCGGCGCAGATCGATGCGGGCGAAAGCGAACTTTACGCAAACGGGCGCGGGCAGGAACTCTACGCGGCGTATCAGACTCGCCTTGCCGCGCTCAATGCGTGCGATTTCGGCGACCTTTTGCTGCACATGCTCGTCATTCTGCAGCGGGATCGCGACGTTCTGGCGGACTATCAGCGCCGGTTCAAATATATCATGGTCGACGAGTATCAGGACACCAACAGCGTCCAGTATCTCTGGCTGCGGCTGCTCGCGCAGGAGCGCAAGAACATCGCGTGCGTCGGCGATGACGACCAGTCGATCTATTCGTGGCGCGGCGCGCAGGTCGAGAACATCCTGAAGTTCGAGAAGGACTTTCCGGGCGCCAAGATCATCCGGCTCGAACAGAATTACCGCTCGACCCCGCACATCCTGGGTGCCGCGTCGGGCGTGATCGCCAACAACAGCGGGCGGCTGGGCAAGCAGCTGTGGACCGAGCTCGACGTCGGCGAGAAGGTCAAGGTGCTCGGCGTGTGGGATGGCCCCGAGGAAGCGCGCCGCGTCGGCGAGGAAATCGAGCGGGTCCAGCGCGACGGCAGGAGCCTCGACGAAATCGCGATCCTCGTCCGCGCGCAGCATCAGACGCGCGAGTTCGAGGACCGCTTCATTGCGACGGGCATCAACTACCGCATCGTCGGCGGTTTCCGCTTCTACGAACGCGCCGAGATTCGCGATGCGCTGGCGTATCTGCGCGTCGTTGCGCAGCCGGCGGACGATCTTGCGTTCGACCGGATCGTCAACGTCCCCAAGCGCGGGCTGGGCGACAAGGCGGTGTCCAAGGTCCACCAGTTGGCGCGGGCGCAGGGCATCCCGCTCGTCACCGCCGCGGCGCGGCTGCTAGATACCGACGAACTGACGGGGGCGGCGCGGAAATCGCTCGGCAATCTGGTGATCGACATGGCGCGGTGGCGCGCGCAGGTGACCGAGCTGTCGCATGGCGATCTCGCGCGGATCATCCTCGACGAGAGTGGCTATACGGGGATGCTCCAGGCCGAGAAATCGGTCGAGGCGGCGGGCAGGCTCGAGAATTTGACCGAACTCGTCCGCGCGATGGAGGAATATGAGACGCTCGGCGCGTTCCTCGAGCATGTCAGCCTCGTGATGGACAATGAGGCCGCCGCCGAGGACCCCAAGGTCACGATCATGACGATCCATGCCGCCAAGGGGCTGGAATATGACACGGTCTTCCTGGTCGGCTGGGAAGAAGGGCTGTTCCCCTCGCAGCGCTCGCTCGACGAGGGCGGGACCGCGAGCCTCGAGGAGGAACGCCGCCTCGCCTATGTCGCGATCACGCGCGCGCGCCGCCGTGCGATCATCCTGCACGCCGCCAACCGCCGGATCTACGGCCAGTGGACGAGCAGCATTCCGAGCCGGTTCGTCGGCGAACTGCCGCCCGAGCATGTCGAGGCCGAGACCAGCATGGCGGGCGGCGAGAGCCTGTGGCGCGCCAACTGGTCCGAACGCGCCGACCCGTTCGCCGACGTCGCGCGCGGCACCGGGCGCGGTCCCGGCTGGCAACGCGCGGCGGGTGTCGGCGGCGCGTCCGCCAAACCGGGCGGCGATTACACCAGCCGCACCTTCTCGCGCGAACCGAGCCGCGTGCAGGAATCGCGGTCGTCCGCGATCAGCCTCGGCAACAAGGGGCGCAGCGACGTGTCGGTCGGGCTGCGCGTGTTCCACCAGAAGTTCGGTTACGGGTTGATCGCGGAGATCGAAGGCAACAAGCTCGAGATCGACTTCGAGAGTGCCGGGCGGAAGCGCGTGATGGACAGCTTCGTGACCATTGGCTGATCCGCGCCGCGTCGCGCCGCACCTGCATACAGGATGACCGACCGATGCTGTTCCTCGCCCTCAAAGCGCTCATTTCCGGAATCCTGATCGCGGCCGCATCGACGCTTGCCAAACGCTACCCGGGGTTCGGCGCGCTGGTCGCGTCGTTGCCGCTGGTATCGGTGTTGGGGATGATCTGGCTGTGGGGCGAAAAACCGGATCCGGCCAACATGGCGAACCACGTCGGCGCGACGTTCTGGTACATCCTCCCCTCCCTGCCGATGTTCTTGGCGATCCCGGCGCTGTTGCGAAGCGGCGTCGGGTTCTGGCTTTCGCTCGGGCTCGGGTGCGGCTTCACGATCGCCTTGTACGCCGGAATGGTCGCGATCGCGCCGCGCTTCGGCATCTCTCTGTAGCGGCGCTTTGGCACCGCGTTTGCCACGCCAGTGCAATGTGTACGCGCGCTGTCGGGTGCGTTCAGCATCGATACCGTCCGCGACGGGCATATCCTGAAGCGAAGCCCGATCGACGGGCCGAAAGGACATCGCATGAAGATCGCCCATATTCTTGCCGCAGCTAGCCTGATCGCCGGTATCGGCGTCTCCACCACCGCGTCCGCGCAGGATTACCGCGGCGACCGCGGTCGATACGATCACCGCTATGACGATCGTCGCGGCGATCATCGGGGCGACCGTCGCGACTGGCGCGGCGACCGCCGTGGCGGTGACCGCTATTACGGTCGCGACCGGTATCACGGCCGCCACGGCTACAATAACCGCGGTCGTCATTGCCGGACCGACTGGCGCAACCACCGCCGCGTCCAGATCTGCCGCTGAACCGACCAGGAAGGGGCGCCCGGGCGTCCCTTCCGCTCCGCTCGGCGCGACTGATGATTTGTAACCTTTACGTCATAATGTCTTCACGGCATGGATAGGGACAGCTGGGTACCGGATCCAATCCTGCGACGATCGCGTCGATCGTCCATTTCAGGCGCTGCCGTTTGTTCAATTCCACGGTCTTCCCTTTCGCGCCGCCGGCGCCAGTCTATCCCGTTGGGAGGTCGTATGTCGGCCTGATCCCGGGCAAGTGGCTGGTCATCGCGCTGGCGGTGAGCGCAGTCTGCCTGGCTGCGTTGATGTACGACGCGGGCCTGACGATCGATCCGACCGCGCCGCGCACCCTGGTTTATCTCACCGTCTTCACGGTCGCGCTCGGTCTGCGCTGTGCGTTCCGCACGCCCAACAATCCGGCGCAACGCGTGACGCGCGACATCGCCGAGACCTTCGGCCTGTTCACCGCGGTCTCGCTGATGGGGGCGGTCTCGACCTATCCGATCGGCGCAGAGACGAACGGGACGATCGATGCCGTTCTGCAACAGATCGACGCGACGCTGCATTTCGATTGGCTCGCCTGGTATAATCTCGTCGCCGAACACCGGTCGCTCCAGATCCTCGGAATCGCGGCGTACCAGAGCATCTACATCAGCCCTGCGGTCATCCTCGGCTATTGCGCCTGGGCAGACAAACGCGCCGCCGCGCGCGGACTGATTGCCAGCTTCTGGGTCGCCGCGGTCATCGCGCTGGCGCTGTTCCGCTGCTGGCCCGCCTACGGACCGTTCGCGACACTGTGGCACGGCCCCGCGCCGTACATGACCGAAAGCGGCCTGTATGAATCGCAGCTCCTGCCGCTGCTCCGCGCGCGGCTGGTGCACGAAGTCGACCTGTCGTCGTTGCGGGGTCTGGTCGAGGCGCCGAGTTTCCATACCGCCAGCGCCGTATTGTACATCGTGGCGGCATGGCCGTTTGCGCGGATCCGGACGCCGATCCTGATCGTCAACATCGCGATGTTGCTGGCGACCCCGGTGGAGGGAACGCATTATCTGGCCGACATGCTCGCAGGCGCATCGGTCGCGATCATCGCCCTGCTGATCGTCGCGGCGATCCGCCGTCGGCTCCCCGGCACGGTTCCGGAATGGACGGGCAGCCGCTAGAGCGGGACGAGTTCAGACAGATTTTGCCGGTTCGTCAGCGCAACTGCGGGGCGAGACGTCGGACGCGGCAAAGCGTGCAGGACCCGACACTACGCAATACGGCCCGCCCATGACGGGGCGCGTCACAACACGAGACGTCAGGCGTGCTCGACCGCCATCAGCGCCGTGTCGGCATATTTGGGATCGCTCGGCGAGAACAATTCGCTGACCTGGAAATTGCGATCGACCAGCGCCAGGTCGACCAGACCGATCAGCTTGAACGTACCGACCTTGAACTCGCGCGGCGGCTTGCCTTCCCGCTCCAGCACGACGCCGTCGACGTAGAGTTCGCCGTGCCGCGTGAAGATGATGTGGGGCGCCAATACGATCGGCAATTTGTTGTAAACGGCGCTAAGGCACTTCTTGCGAACGATCGCTTCGAAGACCGTCGGCACAGGCCCGGTCGGCATTGCAGTTTCGCCTTGTTGGTCCGGATATTTCATGACAGCGTTGTACCGAAATTGGTGCGGTGCAGCAAGTAACGTCGCGATCTCGAAATGGGATCCGCGCCAAGCCGAATTTATTGCACGCCCTGTGGTGTCGGCGCGGCTGTAGCCCGAGCGCGGACGGACGCGGAACTGGCATCGGTGCCACCCGTTCGGCGTAGGAAGGAGACGACCATGACGGACTCGGTAGAAATCGAACGCAAGTTCTGGAAAGCATTGCGATCGGACATGACGATGATGCTGGGCCTCGTCGGCGTCGACGAAGGACATACGCGACCGATGACGGCACAACTGGATGGCGATGCGGATCGTGGGCCAATCTATTTCTTCACGTCGAAGGAAACCGAACTCGTCACCGATTTGACCCCCGGCGCGCGCGCGGTGGCAACGTTCGCCTCCAAGGGGAACGACATTTTCGCGGCGGTCCATGGCACGTTGAGCGTGGACGACGACTCGGCGACGATCGACCGGTTGTGGAATCGCTTCGCGGCGGCATGGTTCGAGGGCGGTCGGGAAGATCCCAAGCTGCGACTGCTTCGGTTCGACGCTGAACGCGCGCAAATCTGGATCGACGCGTCGAGCATGGTTGCCGGGGTCAAGCTCCTGCTCGGCATCGACCCGAAGGAAGATTACAAGGACAAGGTTGCGGAAGTCTCGCTCGGTTGACGACGTCGACGGACGACACGGATAGCGCAGCGGCGCGATCGGGGGCCCAGGCCCCGGAAATCGACGGGCTGCCCCTGCCCCGCCGCTATGCCGCGATCGCGACGCTGTGCCTTGGCACGGCTTTGATCATTATCGATGGTGGCGTGGCCAATGTTGCGCTGCCAACGATCGCACGTGATCTCGGGGTCGACCGGTCGTCGGTCGTATCGGTCGTCACCATCTATCAACTGATGCTGGTGATGCTGCTGCTGCCGTTCGCCGGGCTCGGCGAACGCATCGGGCTCAAGCGGATGTACCAGATCGGCCAGCTCGTCTTCGCGGTCGCGACGTTGCTGTGCTTCTTTGCCAAGAGTCTGCCGTTCCTGCTGATCGTCCGCGCGGCGCAGGCGGTCGGCGCGGCGGCGGCACTGAGCGTATCGTCCGCGCTGATTCGATCGACCTACCCTGCCAAGCAATTGGGCAGCGGGCTCGGGATCAATTCGGCGATCGTGTCGGCGGGTGCGGCGCTGGCGCCGTCGCTCGGCGGATTTATCCTGGGCGTGGCGCCGTGGCCGTGGGTGTTCGCGAGCGCGGTGCCCTTCGCGATCGGATCGCTCATCCTCGGGCGCGCGCTGCCCGACACGCCGCCACGCGACACGCCGTTCGACGTGGTGGGCGCGGTGATGTGCGCGGCGATGTTCGGTCTGGTGATCGGTGGGCTGGAAAGTGCGGTGCATGGCGACAGCCCGGTGGTGTCGGCCGCGATCGTGTTGGTCGGTGGCGTGGTGGGGGTGCTGTTCGTCCGGCGCGAGCGGAGCGAACCCGATCCGATCCTGCCGATCGACTTGCTCAACCGACCGGTGCTGCGGCTTTCGGTGGTGGGGGCGTACACCGCGTTCATCGCGTCGATGACGCTGATCATCTCGATGCCGTTCCGGCTGCAAAGCGAGTTCGGCTTCACCCCGCCCGAAATGGGGCTGCTGATGGCACCCTGGCCGCTGACCAACATCATCGTCGCGCCGCTGTCGGGCTGGCTGTCGAGCCGGATCCCCGCAGGCGTGCTCGGCGGGATCGGGATGGCGATCTCGATCGTCGCGCTCGTCCTGATCGCCTACATGCCGCCGCACCCGAGCCATTTCGACGTGGCGTGGCGGATGGCGTTGTGCGGCGCGGGGTTCGGGACGTTCCTGCCCCCCAACGCGCGGCTGATCATCGGCAGCGCCCCGCGCGACCGCGCCGCCGCGGCGGGCGGGCTGGTGTCGACGACCCGACTGCTCGGGCAGACCACAGGCGCGACGCTGGTGGCGGCGCTGCTCGCGCTCGGCATTGGTGGCGGGACGACTCCGCCGCTGGTCGCGGCTGGACTGGCGTTCGTGGCGGGGCTGTGCAGTCTCGCACGGCTGCGCCCCTCGATCCGCATGCCCAAGACCGAGGAAGCAGCGGACGTCCAGCCTGCGAGCCCGGTGCGCTAGGCCCAAGTCGCACCTTACTCCGAGGAAATACACGCGTCCGCGGAACGAAGGCATGTTCTTCGCTCCAGGCGATCTTTGCTTAACAGCTATAGTTAATACTTCGGATAATTCGATACGCGACAGTATGTAGTACTGATGGCGTATGTCATTGCCGCTTACAGAACCGTGATCGACTTCCGCGTAACATATTGAATGTTCTATCTGGCACGAGTCATGCTCAGGCAATAAACACTCGGAGTACAGAGTCAGTCCCTACTACCAATGAATGATTTCCGTTCCGAGTATCACAGGGAAAGGAAACAAATGCGTATCATGAAAGTCCTCGGGCTCACCGCTGCTTCGGCAGCGCTTGCTCTTGCTGGTCCCGCTCTGGCGGCAACCACCTTCTCGACCAACTTCGACAGCACCGACTTCGGCACGGCGCCGGGTTTTACGACGCTGACCAGCTATGAAGGCTGGAACGGCGGTCCGAACGGGATCGAAGTCCAGTATAACAACGTCGCCGGGCGCGCATTCTCGGGCAACAACTTCGTCGAGCTCGATACCAACGCCAACAGTTCGATGAGCCGCATCATCGACGCCGGGAACTACGTCCTGAACTACTGGTACTCGGACCGTCCGGGCGTTGCTGCGCGGTCCAACGGCATCACGGTGTTGCTGGACGGCGACCGGGCCTTCACCTCGACCGGCGGCGCCGGCGGAAGCCAGACGGACTGGCGTCAACAGACGTTCGCCTTCAACGTCGCCGAGCGGACCAGACTGACTTTCCGGGCGATCGGCACGAGCGACTCGCTCGGCGGGTATATCGACAGTGTGTCGCTGTCCGCCGTGCCCGAGCCGACGACCTGGGCGATGATGATCGCAGGCTTCGGGATGATGGGCTTCGCGCTCCGCAACCGCGCCAAGGCGAAGGTCGCCTACGCCTGATCCCTGCCGGGAGCACCGAAGCCGCCGACCGAAAGGCCGGCGGCTTTGGCATGATTGGGCGGCTAGAACACCGCCTTGCCGTCCCCGCCGAGCATCGCCTTGCGGACGAGCGGGATCGGCGGGCCACCGAAGCTGAGGAGCTGGTCGTGGAACGTCTTCCACCCGGCGCGGCCGCCATGCGTGGCGGTCCAGTCCGCGCGAAGCTTGCGGATCATCAGCTTGCCCATCGTATAGTTGAGATAGGCCGGATCATAGGTGCCGCGCGCCGACTGCTGCTTGGCGTTGCCCTCGTCCTGATAGCATTGCTCGACGAACATCTTGCGCGACTGTTCCTGCGTCATGCCGTGCGCGTGGAGGCCGATCGCCGAGAGATAGCGGCAATCGCGCAGCAGCGCGTTCGACAATTGCCCGACATGCGTTTCGGGGTCGCCATCGTGGAGCCCCGCTTCCCACATCATTTCCTCAGCATAATGCGCCCAGCCCTCGGCGAAGGCGTAACCGACGAACAACCGACCGAACAACGACGGCGACTTGTTCGCGTGGCGGAACTGGAGGAAATGCCCGGGCATCACTTCATGCACCGAAGTGAACAGCAAGTCGTTCTTGCCGGGGATGAACCCGTCCTGCTCGGCCTTGCTCCACGACGGGTCCGGCGGCGAGATGTAATAGACCGAGGGGATGCCCTTCTCGAACGGCCCGGGCGGATCGATGTAGGCGGAGTTCTGCCGGTTGTACGGCGGGCTTTCCTCGACCAGCGCCTGTTCTTGGTCGGGGATGGTGACGACGTCGCTCTTGAGCACGAACGCGCGAAGTTCGGGGATCTGCTTGCGCGCTTCGGCGACGGGGTCGTCGTTGATCGGCTTGTTGGCGTTCATCTTTGCCATGCACGCCGGCACGGTCGCGCCCGGTGCGAACTTGGCGCAGGCAGCGGTAAGCGCCTGCTGATTGCGCGCCAGATCCGCGCGCCCTGCCGCCTCGAGCGTGGCGAGCGGCACGTCGACCCCTTCGGTCTGCTTGATCATGCGCGAGAACTTGTCCGCGCCCAGTGCGAAGTCCTGCGTCGCCGACCCGCGCTGGCTTTCCAGCCAGCCGCCGAGATCATGCATCGCCTTCGAGGCCGCGACCGCTGCCTTGTCGAACTCCTCCTGCAACGCGGGGCTCTTCACCTCGGCGAACGCCTTCTTGGCGTCCCCGGTGTAGTAATCGCCGAAGCCGTTGAACGCCGCGACGCCGAAGTTGATGTAGCTGAGCGGCATCGGCGTCTTGAGGTTGGCGCGGATCTGCGCCGCCGCGGTCGGGATCTTGCGCAGGAACGACACCATTGCGCGCATCCGCGTCGGCGCATCGGCATATTTGCGCGCGATGTAGACGTTCGGGTCGAGCCCGGCGTTGACGTACCAGGTCGGGTTGCGGTGCGGGAAATCGGCGTCTTCCAGCCAGAACAGTTTGCCCGACGCGACCGTGACGAGATAGTCGCGCTCGAACGCATCCTGCTTGCCCAGCTTGGCGGCATCGAACGCCTTGGCCTTGGTGATTGCCTCGCGCAGGAAATCCCCCTGCCGCTTCAGGCCGGCGGGCGACCAGTCGCCGAGGCCGCCGTCGAAATCGTGCCGCCCCTGATACACCGCGTCGGCGGGCGAAACCTTGAACCAATCCTCGATGAACGTGTCGCGGAAGCTCTTCCAGTCGGTGGTCGGCAAGACCGCCAGCGTCGCGGCGGTTGCCTTGGGCGCGGGCGCCTCGGACGTGCAGGACGCCATTGCTACCGCTGCTATTCCCGTAAGCCAGATTTTCCGCATTCGCGCTCCTATCGATCGGAACCCCTAGGGGATTCGTTTGCGACAGGAAGCTGGCAGCTTGCGACCGCGAGCGCCACCCCGGACGGAACGCCCGGTCGTGCGCATCGTTCTTCCCAGGCAATTCAACGCCGAGGAGCTTACCCTTGCCCTATATCAAAACCCGCGACGGCACAGACCTTTACGTCAAGGATTGGGGAAGCGGTCGCCCCGTCGTCCTGATCCACGGCTGGCCGCTCAATGCCGACAGCTGGGATGCCCAGGCAATGGCGCTCGCCGACGCCGGGTTCCGGGCGATCGCCTACGACCGCCGCGGGTTCGGGCGGTCGAGCCAGCCGTGGAGCGGCTATGACTATGACACGCTGACCGACGATCTGGCGGACGTGCTCGAGCAGACCGGCGCGAACGATGCGACGATCGTCGGCTTCTCGATGGGCGGCGGCGAAGTGGCGCGCTACATGAGCCGGCATGACGGCAAGGGCGTGGTGGCGGCGGGTCTGATCTCGTCGGTGGTGCCGTACATGCTCCAGACGGAGGACAACCCGCACGGTGTTCCCGAGCAAAAGCTTTCCGAGATTGGCGAGGGAATTCAGAAGGATCGCTACGGTTTCTTCCAGACGTTCATGAAGCAGTTCCTGGGGGTGGGGTTCATTTCGTCGCCGGTCAGCAGCGAGACGGTGGAGTGGGCGTGGTCGCAGACCAACCTTGGCGGCCTCAAGCCGATCCTCGCATGCGCCCAGTCGTTCGGGCACACCGACTTCCGGCCGGATTTGGCCGCGTTTCGCGTGCCGACGCTGGTTGTTCATGGCACGAGCGACCAGACCGTGCCGATCGATGCGACCGGGCGCCGTGCGGCCGAGGGGATCACGAGCGCGCAACTGGTCGAATATGAGGGTGCGCCGCATGGTTTGACGATTACCGAGAGCGCCCGGTTTACGAACGATCTGCTGACGT
>NZ_JAPYKK010000057.1 GCF_029623395.1 Sphingomonas echinoides | reverse complement strand
GCCCATCCCTCATTCCCCTCCCGCAAGCGGGAGGGGAGGCTCGTGTTATTCGGCCGCGATCGCGACGCCGTCGCTGTCGAAATGCTCAGTCGTGGTCAGCTCGATGTTCAGACCCAGCGAGCGCATTTCCTTGACGAGCACGTTGAAGCTCTCCGGAATCCCGGCCTCGAACGTGTCGTCACCCTTGACGATCGCCTCATAGACCTTGGTGCGCCCGACGACGTCGTCCGACTTGACCGTGAGCATTTCCTGCAAGGTGTACGCAGCACCATATGCCTGAAGCGCCCAGACCTCCATCTCGCCGAAGCGCTGACCACCGAACTGCGCCTTACCACCCAGCGGCTGCTGCGTGACGAGCGAGTACGGCCCGATCGACCGAGCATGGATCTTGTCGTCGACCAGATGGTGCAGCTTGAGCATGTAGATGATGCCCACGGTTACCTTGCGATCGAACTTGTCGCCGGTGCGTCCGTCGAACAATTCCGACTGACCCGACGGATCGAGACCCGCCAGTTCCAGCATCGCCGATACGTCGGCTTCACGAGCACCGTCGAACACAGGCGTTCCCATTGGGATGCCGGTGCGCAGGTTGTCCGTCAGCTCGATGATCTGCTCGGCGGTCCGCGCCTCGATGTCTGCGGCGTAGTGATCGCCGTACACTTCGAGCAGCCGTGCCTTGACCGCGTCGGGCATGTCGCCCGCCTTGGGTTCTGGGTTGGCGTCCCGCCAATCCTCAAGCGCACGGTGGACCTGCTGCCCCAGGTTACGGGCAGCCCAGCCGAGATGGGTCTCGAAGATCTGACCGACGTTCATACGCGACGGCACGCCCAGCGGGTTGAGCACGAGATCGACCGGCGTACCGTCGGCGAGGAACGGCATGTCCTCCGCCGGCAGGATCCGCGAGATGACGCCCTTGTTGCCGTGACGGCCGGCCATCTTGTCGCCCGGCTGCAGCTTGCGCTTCACCGCGACGAAGACCTTGACCATCTTGAGCACGCCTGGCGGCAGCTCGTCACCACGCTCAAGCTTGTCGCGACGATCGTGGAACTTGTCGAGGATCAGCTTGGCGGCATCGTCATACTGCGTCTTGACCGCTTCCAGATCGCTCTGGGTCTTGTCGTCGGCAACCGCGAACTTCCACCATTCGTGACGATCGACGCTGTCGAGGACGTCCTGGTCGATGACCACGCCCTTCTTCGGCCCGTTCTTGGGAACGGCGGTTGCCGTCTGGCCGATCAGCATCTCGCGCAGACGCGACCAGGTCGCGCGGTTGAGGATGCTGCGCTCGTCGTCCGAGTCCTTCTTGAGGCGCTCAATCTCTTCGCGCTCGATCGCCATCGCGCGCTCGTCCTTGTCGATGCCGTGGCGGTTGAACACCCGGACCTCGACGACCGTGCCGGCAACACCCGGCGGCAGGCGGAGCGACGTGTCGCGCACGTCCGACGCCTTCTCACCGAAGATCGCGCGGAGCAGCTTTTCTTCCGGCGTCATCGGGCTTTCGCCCTTCGGCGTGATCTTGCCCGCGAGAATATCGCCCGGCTCGACCTCTGCACCGATGTACACGATGCCAGCCTCGTCGAGGTTGCGGAGCGCTTCCTCACCGACGTTGGGGATATCGCGCGTGATGTCTTCCGGCCCGAGCTTGGTGTCACGTGCCATGACTTCGAATTCCTCGATGTGGATCGAGGTGAAGACGTCGTCCTTCACGATACGCTCGGAGATGAGGATCGAATCCTCATAATTGTACCCGTTCCACGGCATGAACGCGACGAGCGCGTTCCGGCCGAGTGCGAGCTCGCCGAACTCCGTCGACGGACCGTCGGCGATGACGTCGCCGGCATGGATCACGTCGCCCACCTTCACCAGCGGACGCTGGTTGATGCAAGTGTTCTGGTTCGAACGCTGGAACTTCATCAGCGTGTAGATGTCGACGCCCGACTGGCCGGCATCGATCTCGCCGGTTGCACGGATGACGATACGCGCCGCGTCGACTTGGTCGACGATGCCCGCCCGCTTGGCCGAGATCGCAGCACCCGAATCACGGGCCACGGTCTCTTCCATGCCGGTGCCGACGAACGGCGCTTCGGCCTGGACGAGCGGAACCGCCTGGCGCTGCATGTTCGAGCCCATCAGCGCGCGGTTGGCGTCATCGTTTTCCAGGAACGGAATGAGCGATGCTGCGACCGAGACGAGCTGTTTGGGGCTGACGTCCATCAACGTGATGTTGTTGGGGATCGCCATCAGGAATTCGCCCGCCTGACGCGAGGAGACGAGTTCTTCGACGAAGCCGTTGGTCGAATCGAGCTCGGCGTTGGCCTGCGCGATCGTGTGCTTGGCCTCTTCCATTGCCGACAGGTACACGACGTCGTCGGTCACCTTGTGGTCGACGACCTTGCGGTACGGCGTCTCGATGAAGCCATACTTGTTGACGCGGCTGAACGACGCGAGCGAGTTGATCAGACCGATGTTCGGGCCTTCCGGCGTCTCGATCGGGCAGATACGGCCATAATGCGTCGGGTGAACGTCGCGGACTTCGAAGCCGGCGCGCTCACGCGTCAGACCACCCGGTCCAAGGGCCGACACGCGACGCTTGTGGGTGACTTCCGACAGCGGGTTGGTCTGATCCATGAACTGCGACAGCTGCGACGAGCCGAAGAATTCGCGGACCGCGGCAACCGCTGGCTTCGCGTTGATCAGGTCGTTCGGCATCACGGTCGACACGTCGACCGACGACATACGCTCCTTCACAGCGCGCTCCATGCGGAGCAGGCCGACGCGATACTGGTTCTCGAGCAGCTCGCCGACCGAACGGACACGACGGTTACCGAGGTTGTCGATATCGTCGATGTCGCCCTTGCCGTCCTTGAGGTTCACGAGCGTCTTGACGACCTCGAGAATGTCCTCGGTGCGCAGCGTGGTAACGGTGTCCTCGACATCGAGGTCGAGACGCATGTTGAGCTTCACACGACCGACGGCCGACAGGTCGTAGCGGTCGGGATCGAAAAACAGGCCGCTGAACAGCGACTCTGCGGTCTCGAGCGTGGGCGGCTCGCCCGGGCGCATGACGCGGTAGATGTCGGACAGCGCCTGCTCGCGTTCCTCGGCCTTGTCGACCTTGAGCGTGTTACGGATCCACGGACCCGTCGCGACGTGATCGATGTCGAGCAGTTCGATCCGGTCGATCCCGGCCTGGTCGAGCAGCTCAAGGTTCTCGGCCGACACTTCGTCGCCCGCCTCGATGTAGATCTGGCCGGTGTTGTCGTTGATCAGGTCATAGGCGCTGTAACGGCCGAAGATTTCCTCGGTCGGGATCAGCAGGTCGGTCAGGCCGTCCTTAGCTGCCTTGTTGGCGGCGCGCGGGCTGATCTTCTGGCCGTTGGCGAACACGATCTCGCCGGTCTTGGCGTCGATGATGTCGTACATCGGCTTCTGGCCACGCCAGTTCTCGGCCTGGAACGGAATGATCCAGCCACCCTGGCCACGGACGAAGGTCACGCGGTTGTAGAAGTGGTTGAGGATTTCCTCGCCGGTCATGCCGAGCGCGTAAAGCAGCGCCGTCACCGGCAGCTTGCGCTTGCGATCGATGCGGACGTTGACGATGTCCTTGGCGTCGAACTCGAAATCGAGCCACGACCCGCGATACGGAATGACCCGCGCCGCGAACAGATACTTGCCCGAGGCGTGGGTCTTGCCGCGGTCATGATCGAACAGAACGCCCGGCGAGCGGTGCATCTGCGAGACGATGACACGCTCGGTGCCGTTGATGATGAAGGTGCCGTTGCCCGTCATCAGGGGCATGTCGCCCATGTAGACGTCCTGCTCCTTGATATCGAGGACCGAACGCGAATCGGTATCGGCATCGACCTCGAACACGATCAGGCGCAGCGTGACGCGCATCGGTGCCGCATAGGTGATACCACGCTGGCGACACTCGTCGGTGTCGAACTTGGGGGGCTCGAGCTCGTAATTGACGAAGTCGAGTTCGGCGGTGCCGGCGAAATCGCGGATCGGGAAAACGCTGCGCAGCGTCTTCTCGAGACCCGAGACATAACCGATCGCGGGGTCGGAACGCAGGAACTGTTCGTAGCTCTCGCGCTGGACCTCGATCAGGTTCGGCATCTGCACGACTTCGTGGATGTTGCCGAAAACCTTGCGGATACGGCGCTTGGCGGTGCCGCTTTCTGCTGCGCGCGGCTTGGCCGTGCCCTCGTTGGTTGCCTTGGTCGCCATGGAGTTTTTGCCCTCAAGCTCTAAATTCGTGCCCGGAAACGCCCGGGCGGGCACGCCGAAAACGCAAAAAGCCGCATGTCCTCCGCAGGGCGGAACGACAGCAGCTTTCATGCGTCTCGTAAAACCACAATCCCAATACGATCGACATGCTGCGCGACGGCACGTCCTTTCCCGAAGATTATGGTGGAATGCGCCATATAGGGACGGTGCGGGGACGTGTCAAATCGTGGGTTGACGGAGTTTTGCACGGTGCGCGCCTGTGATCGGGCGAACAGAGCAGGCGGCGCGGCGAATTGGTCGCGGGTACCGGAAGCGCGGCTTTGGCGGTTGCGCGATTGTCGCTATGGGCGGTGCCGTGAAAAATATCCCCCGCACCGCTCCATTCCTGTTCGCACTTCTGTTGGCAACCCAGGCGGAGGCGCAAACGTCCACGCCCGCTACACCGCTGTCTGATCTTGACGGGTTCAGCCTGCCATCGTCGCGCCCCACGCCAAGGGTCGCGCCCGACGCGGAGCCGACGACCGGCGCCTCGGCGCCGCGTCCGACGGTGACACCGACACCAGCGCCTGCCGCGCCGGTGGTCGCTGCGCCTGTGCCACCGCCCCGCGTCGTCCCGACCGTGCGCGTTACCCCGGTCGCTCGACCATCGAGCGAACCCGGCGTGACGGTGCGCGCGCGGCCGGCGCCGGTCGCGACGCCCACCCCGGTCGCCGCGCCGACGCCCGCTGCGCCCGAGCCGGTCCCGACGCCGACGGCCGCGCCGGTCGCTGTGGTGTCGCCGACGCCTGACGGAGCGGGGGCGACGCCGGTTGCTCCGTCTCAGACGGCGCAGCGGGGTGAAGCGGGGACGTCTTGGGTGTGGCTGGTCGTGGGCGGGCTGGGGGTCGCGATTGCTGGATTTCTGGCGGTGCGCCGGCGGAAGGGTGATCCAAATACTCCCACTTTTGCGGATGTTGCCGATGATGTTGCCGATGCTCCGTTGGTGACGCGGGCGGAGCCGGCACCGGTTGCCACAGCCGCGCTTGAGCCGCGCGCGCGGATCGAGATCGATTGCGTCGCGACGCGGGCCGGGACCAATCTGCTCAGCGTGGCGGTCGATTATCGCATCATAGTGCGCAACGTTGGCGACGCGCTGGCGAGCGGGATCCGGCTCGATCTGCGGCTGCTGGGGATGGGGGCGCAGCACGACGCGCTGCTGGACGCGCTTTTCGCGCTGCCGATCGAGAAATCGATCGCCGCGCCGTTCGATCTTCCGCCGGGAACTGCGGTCGATCTCAGTGGGATGGCGATGCACCCTAAGGAGACGATCGAGACGGTCGAGATCGGCGGGCGGCGGATGGTCGTGCCGCTGCTCTCGGTCAATGTGCGCTATGGCTGGCCGGACGGCGGCGCGGGGCAGACCGCTCGGCCGTTCGTGATCGGGGTCGATCCGGGGACGGGGGGGCGGTTGCAGCCGTTCCGGATCGATAGCACCGCGCGGATGGTGCAGAACATTGCGATCATCGCGTACACCGACGGCGTAACCCGCTGACGGAGCGCCGTTTGTCGACAAGGATACGGGTGCACGAGGGCGTTCCGGGCGCTGTATGGGATGACGCCATTAACCGTTCGCGATCTCGCGCTCTGGAAATGCCACGGTCCGATCCATTCGCGACGGGAATGGAGAGGAAGATCCATCTCGGCTGAAAAAATCAAATAAGCGCATTTCAAATTAGCCAAACTTCCGGGCAAGACACTGCCAAGCTTCACAGAAAGCCGGAACTGTACGCGGAAAATGCTACGTTTAATCTAGGGTGTCGCTCACTCTTACAACGCATTCACGCCGGTTGAGGGCGGTGCGTGCATCTGACCATGGTTAACACTTGTCTGCCACCTGACCGCGTCTCCGCCTGTCGCACAGGACGATGAATCCTGACATTCTGCTGCACTGCAGCGTGCGAAACGGCGGGTTTCTGCGGTTGGCACGAAACTTGTTAACCTTTCAGCCGTGTCCAACTGGACCAGCAATTAGTAAGAGGGTAGCGAGTATGAAGAAGATTTTGAGCGCAGCAGCCGTGGCGCTGCTGGCAACGGCCGCTCCGGCGTTTGCCGCTGAGAACATCACGGAAAACCTCACCGCGCAGTTCAACAACCCGCTGGGCGCAACCACCACCGGAACGTTCTTCGGTCAGGTTCGCGTGACCGTCAGCGGCACCGGCTTCTCGAATGGCCAGACCGTCAACGACGCGTTCTTCCAGACGGTTTCGCAGGCGCGCAACTCCGGCCTGTACCAGCTCGCCTACACCGCCGGCACGTTCGCTTCGACCGGTGCAACGCGCGCCCAGGCCGCAGCGAACTCGATCGTCGGTGCCTTCCCGACGTTCAACGCGAACAACACCTACTCGTTCGTCCTGAACACCGGTCTGACGCAGGCGAACGCCAGCGTCCTGTCGTTCGGCGTTGCTGACGATGTCTATCGTGACAATGGCGGCGCGTACAACTTCACGGTTTCGTCGGCTGTTCCTGAGCCGGCAACGTGGGGCATGATGCTGATCGGCTTCGGCATGATCGGTTTCGGCCTGCGCTCGTACAAGCGTTCGTCGACCAAGGTCACCTACGCCTAAGCGTAACGCCTTCGGGTAGAGATACCGCCGTCTCGCTTGCGAGACGGCGGTATTTTTTTGTCCGGCGTCGGTCAGGCTGGGCGGTAGCGCTCAGTCGCGATACTTTATTTCGAGGAAGCGCCCGCGTGTCTCGAGCAGGTCGAGATCGCCTTGCGCGAGTTGCGCGGACATCTGTCCGATTTCCTCGTCGATCACGCGCAGGCCATCGGCAAGCTGCGCGTCGGGGGTGCGGCCGTTGCGCTCGACCGTGCGCAGCGCGGCTGGAACCTTGGCATAATCGCGCAACAGTTCGGGAAGCTGTTCGCCCACCAGCTTGCGCACCTCAGTCGCGGCGGGCTGCTGCTCGTCGAGCGTCTGCAACTGCGGTGCGAGCGCCTCCAGTCGGACACCGATGCCGTCGACCAGCGTCTGCGCCGGCGCCGGGAGCAGCGCACGCTGGGTATCGAGCCATTGTTCGGTCATCAGCGGGAGCGCCTTGAGCGGGACGGCGTGCAACTGTTCGGCGCGGACGGTCGGGGTCAGGCTTGCGAAGAGCAGGGTCGCGGTGACGATCGCCATCACCACGAAGACGAGGAGCGCGCCGCCCATCCCGAGCGGAACGAACCAGCCGACCGCGATGGCGGCGACGAGGATCGCGAGGTCGGCGGCGGCGGCATACCCGACGCGTTTCGCCAGGCTCGTCGCGGCGCGCCGGCGCCCCCGCTGCAGCGCGCGCGCGGCGCGTGTTCGATCGAGCATCTCTCCGGCACGCGCAACCTGGCGGTCGACGTCGGTCATCGGATCACTCCGCTTCCAGCTTGAAGGTATCGCCGGGGCCGGACAGCCGGTTCTGTGCGGCCCCCTCGGCGCGCGCGATATAGCCCTTCGACTTTTCGACTTCGTTCGACAGCGTGCCGACCGTCGTTTTCATCGAATCCAGCGCCTTGAGCTTGAAGCTGTCGATCGCGTCCATCGTATCGTAGATGTTCTGGAACGCGCGCTGGAGCGTCTCGACCGGGATGGTCGAGGCGGCGGCCTGTTCGTGGATCGTCGCGGTCTGCGACTTGAGCAGCTTGCCGGTCGCATCGATGATGTTCGCGGTGGTCGTGTTAAGCGCGGTGATCTGGTCGAGCACGAGCCGCTGGTTGGCGAGCGCCTGCGCGACCGTCACCGCGGTGCGCAGCGCGGACACGGTGGTGGTCGAGGCGCGATCGACACCCTTGATCAGCTCGACGTTGTTCTTCTTGACCAGATCGAGCGCGAGATAGCCCTGCACCGTCACCGCCATCTGCGTCAGCAGGTCCTGCGTGCGCTGGCGCACGTAGAACAGCGCGCTCTCGCGGATCGCCTTGGCCTTGGCGGGGTCGCTATGGTCGAGGTCGTTCGCCTTTTCCTCGAGCCGCGCGTCCATTTCCTTCGACAGCACGATCATCTGTTCGAGGCGGCCCATTGCCGTCCACAGGTTGCTGCGCTCGGTATCGATCGCGGCATTGTCCATCAGCAGCTCGTCCTTGCCGCGCGCGAGCGTCTTGAGGATCGCCGAGATGTGCGACTGCGAGGAGCGGTATTTGTCAAAATAGGTGTTGATGCTGCCGCCGAACAGCTTGGACATGATCCCGCGGCTGGAGATCAGCTTGCTGTTGGTCGAGGGGTCGAGCTTCTCGATCGTGCGGCGAAGCTCGGTCAGGTCCGCGCCGACGCCGGTGTCGCCGTCCATCGCCTTGACCGGGCGATCGAGGAAGCGGTTGGATTGCTCGGCCGCCGCGCGGATTTCCTTCTGGCCCATCGCCGCGATCGCATCGACGCGCTTGCCGAACTCGGGCGAATTGACGTCCTGCGCGACGAGATCGTCGACGAAGCCCGCGACCTTGTCCTGCAACTTGCTGCGGACGCCGTCCTCCACGGGGACGAGGCCGATCGCTTTTTCGGGCGCGAGGACGGGAACGGGATCGGGCGGGGTCAGGACCAGCCCGGACGCCGCGGCATCCGTATCGGTCGGTGCAGTCGTCGCCATCGTCAATCTCCCACTTACGCGTCGCCCATAAATGCCGCCGATCCCCCGACGCTTCAAGTGTATTATCACAACACTACACGCAAAACACGGAGACTGTAACGCTAGTGCAATGGTTTCGTCGCCATACCGCAACACCTCCGGCATACCGCAGCGCGGCATAAGGGGAAACAGAACATGCGTAAGGTCATCACGTTCGCGGCATCCGCGGCGTTGCTCGGTTGTTGTTCGTCGGCGGCGATCGCCCAGACTCTGGTGGCGCCTGCCGGGGCGCCGGATGTCCAGGCCGTCGAGGGCGGCGACATCGTCGTCACCGCGCAGAAGCGCGAGCAGCGCATCCAGGACGTTCCGATCACCGTCAGCGCGGTGACCGGCGCGCGGATGGCGGAACTGGGGGTCAATTCGCTCGCCGAGGTCGCGCTCTACATCCCGGGTCTGCGGATCCAGGAGCAGAGCGCCAACAATCCGGGCTTCGTCATCCGCGGGATCACTTCGGACAGCGGATCGTCGCAGCAGGGCGCGCGCGTTTCGCTTTACTATAACGGCGTCGACATCTCGCGGACGCGCGGCGCGTATCAGGATCTGTACGATCTGGAGCGGATCGAAGTGGTCAAGGGGCCGCAGGCGACGCTGTTCGGTACGGCCTCGGCGGTCGGTGCGGTCAACATGATCTCCGCGCCGGCGCGGGCGGGCACGTCGGGGCAGCTGATCGGGACTTATGGCAATTACAATCGCGGGCAGGTGTCGGGCTTCGTCAACGTCGGCAACGATACGCTCGCCGGGCGGTTGGCGTTCGCGTACAAATATCATGACGGCTTCGTCCGTAATATCGCGGGCGACCCCAAGGTTCCGAACCAGAACCGGGGCAAGGTCGATCAGGACGATCTCAACGGGCAGGACCAGCGCGGCATCCGCGGATCGCTGCGCTGGGCACCGTCCGACCGGCTGACCGCCAATCTGGTGCTGAGCTATGACGGCCAGCGCAACCCCGGCACCGCCTTCCGTTCGCGCGCGCTGGCGCCAACCGGCGGCAATGGCGGCGACTATGCCTATGCCGAGCTGTCGGGCTCGCCGTTCAGCGAAGCCGTGCTCGGCGCGCGCAAGCTCGGGCTTAAGCGCGACGTCTATGATGCCAATCTGACCGCGACCTACGAGCTGTCACCCGGCGTCACCTTCACCACGGTCAACGGCTATCGCAAGTTCAACAGCAACGAAGTGTTCGACGCGGACGGTGGCCCCGCCTGGTATCTCGAATTTGCCGAGGACGCGCGGGGCGACCAGTGGAGCCATGAGGGGCGGTTCAACTTCACCGGCGACACCTATCACGCGTCGTTCGGCTGGAACGCGTTCTTCGAGAACAACCTGCAGCGGGTGCCCTTCTCCACCGAGGAGGGGACGTACATCGGCTGTTCGGTTTCGCCCGCGTTCGCCGCGGTGCGCGGGGCGCTGGCGGCGAACGGTGTGTCCGGGTGCGTCGCGCCAAATGGCACGGTCACCGCGGCGCGTGCGACGGCGGTCCTCACGCGGGGTGCGTTGACGCAGCTGCCGTATCAGTCGGTCTTCACCAATTACGGGACCAACGACACCTATTCGGTCTTCGCCGACGGGACGTGGATCCCGGTGCCGAAGCTCGAAATCACCGCGGGCGCGCGCGTGCTGATCGAGCGGCGCAAGTCGGGCTACAGCTCGGTCCAGCCGAATTCGGTGCTGCTGGCGGGGCTCGGCGTGCGCACCAGCCTGCTCGGGACCGCCAACACCAACGGCACGATCTTCCGGGCGGAGAAGAGCTTCGCGGCGATCCTGCCGCGCGCCAACGTGCTGTACCGCATGACCGATGCGATCAACCTGTACGCCACGGTGAGCAAGGGCCGCCGCTCGCCGGTCGTCCAGCTCGCGGCGGCGAGCGTGGGCGGGCAGGTCGTGCCCAACCTGCAGATCGTCCCCGACGAGGTGGTGTGGAACTATGAAGCCGGGATCAAGGGCACGGTCGGCCCGTTCACCGGATCGCTCGGTGCGTTCTACCAGGACTATAACGGCTTCCAGGTCTCGGTGACCAACAACGGCGTCACCACCACGCAAAGCGCGGGCAAGGCGCGCAGCCCGGGCGTGGAAGCGGAGGGCAACCTCAAGCTCGGCCGCTTCGTCCAGTTGTTCGGCAACTTCGCCTATGTCGACGGCAAGATCGCCAAGAACGCCAGCTACGGCGTCTATTCGGGCGCGCGCTTCCGCCTGCAGCCGCAATATACTGCGTCGGGCGGAGCAACGATCCGCGTGCCGGTGCAGACGATGACGCTCTACGCCACGCCGTCCGCGACCTATCAGAGCAGCCAGTTCTTCGAGCTGCCCAACAGTGCGGCGATCAGCCAGGGTGCCTATGCGCTGGTCAACCTGCGCGCGGGCGTCGAACTGGAGGGCGGCAAATATGCGATCGGCGGGTTCGCGCGCAATCTGCTCAACCGCAAGTATCTGATCGATGCGGGGAACACCGGGGGTGGGTTCGGCATTCCGACCTATATCCGCGGGGAACCGCAGGTCTACGGCGTGGAAATCAGCGGCCGCTTCTGACCCTGTGCGGGGCGGGAGGGGCACCCGGTGCGCGCGCCTCTTTCGCCCCCGCCCTTGTTGCAACGCAAGGTTTCCGCTAGGGGCACGCGATCCTTTTCCCGATTTTAGCAACGAGACACCCATGAGCCTCCGCAATGTGGCCATCATCGCACACGTCGATCATGGCAAAACGACCTTGGTCGACCAGCTCTTCCGCCAATCCGGCACCTTCCGCGACAACCAGCGGATTGAAGAACGCGCTATGGATTCCAATGACTTGGAAAAAGAGCGGGGCATCACCATTCTCGCCAAGCCGACTTCGGTCGACTGGACGCCGCCGGGCGCCGACGAGAGCATCCGCATCAACATCGTCGACACCCCCGGCCACGCCGATTTCGGCGGCGAAGTCGAGCGCATCCTCAGCATGGTCGATGGCGTCGTTCTGCTGGTCGATTCGTCGGAAGGCGCAATGCCGCAGACCAAGTTCGTCACCGGCAAGGCGCTCGCGCTCGGCCTGAAGCCGATCGTCGTCGTCAACAAGGTCGATCGTAACGACGCGCGTATCCAGGAAGTGCTCGACGAAGTGTTCGACCTGTTCGTGTCGCTCGACGCGAACGACGACCAGCTCGACTTCCCCGTGCTCTACGCCTCGGGCCGCAACGGTTATGCCTCGACCGACATGGACGCGCGCGAAGGCACGCTGATCCCGATGTTCGAGACGATCGTCCAGCATGTTCCCGCCCCCAAGGTCGAAGTCGCCGGCGTTCCGTTCACCTTCCTCGTCACGCTGCTCGATCGCGACCCCTTCCTGGGACGTATCCTCACCGGTCGCGTCAACTCGGGCGTGGTCAAGCTCAACCAGGCGATCCACGCGCTCGATAACGACGGCAAGATCATCGAGACCGGTCGCGCCTCCAAGATCCTGTCGTTCCGCGGGCTCGACCGCGTGCCGGTCGACGAAGCCAAGGCCGGCGACATCATCAGCCTCGCCGGGCTTTCGGTGGCAACGGTTGCCGACACGATCGCCGACATCACCGTGACCGAGCCGCTCCACGCGCAGCCGATCGATCCGCCGACGCTGTCGATGCGTTTCGCGGTCAACGACTCCCCGATGGCGGGCCGCGAGGGCACCAAGGTGACCAGCCGCATGATCCGCGAGCGCCTGTTCCGCGAAGCCGAGAGCAACGTCGCGGTCAAGGTGACCGAGGCTTCCGACAAGGACAGCTTCGAAGTCGCCGGGCGCGGCGAGCTTCAGCTCGGCGTCTTGATCGAGACGATGCGCCGCGAGGGCTTCGAGCTCGGCATCAGCCGCCCGCGCGTGCTGTTCGGCGAGGACGAGGAAGGCAAGAAGACCGAGCCGTACGAGACCGTCATCATCGACGTCGACGAGGAATATTCGGGCACGGTCGTCGAGAAGATGAACCTGCGCAAGGCCGAGATGACCGACATGCGGCCCTCGACCGGCGGCAAGACGCGCATCACCTTCTCCGCGCCGTCGCGCGGGATGATCGGCTATCACGGCGAGTTCCTGTCGGACACGCGCGGCACCGGCATCATGAACCGCCTGTTCGAGCGGTACGGCCCGTTCAAGGGCAACATCGAGGGCCGCAAGAACGGCGTGCTCATCTCGAACGGGTCGGGCGAAGCCAATAACTACGCACTGGGTCCGCTCGAAGAGCGCGGCATCCTGTTCGTCGGCCACGGCGAGGCGCTGTACGAGGGCATGATCGTCGGCGAGAACGCCAAGCCGGACGACCTTGAGGTCAACCCGATGAAGACCAAGGCGCTGACCAACTTCCGCGCTTCGGGCGGCAAGGACGACCAGGTCCGCCTGACCCCGCCGAAGCGCGCGACGCTGGAGCAGGCGATCGCGTACATCGACGATGACGAGATGGTCGAGGTGACGCCGAAGTCGATCCGGCTGCGCAAGCGCTTCCTGGATGCGAACGAGCGCAAGCGCGCGTCGCGGGCGAAGCTGAGCAGCTGAGGTTGCGGGTCTTTTGGGGGCTAAAGGGGAGGCCGGGTGTGGAAGCACCCGGCCTTTCTCGTGGGTTCTTATTCTGGCAAAACTTTTTACACGACGACTGCCATGGCACGTTAATTGGTATCTTACTCGAGCTACCTAGTCTCAGCATAATGCTAAAATTACAGCGAAGATTGGTAGAATTTTTGCCAAAAGGCGCTATATATTAGGTTAGAGAGCTGTTCGGGACATCACTATGCTACTACGATTTAGCGCTAGAAATTATCTGTCGATTGCAGAAGTCGAGGAAATTTCGCTGGTTGCGTCGAACCTAAAGGGGCCAGAGTGCAGCTTAGTTCCAATTCCCGGGACGGATTTCTCATTACTGCCAAGCGCAATAATTTATGGTGCTAACGCGTCCGGCAAGACAAATTGCCTTAAGGCATTCTCTTTCTTGCGATCGGCTGTCCTTGAGTCACATGCGCGTGGGAATCCTGAGGGAGGTGTGCCTCGCAAATCATTCAAACTAGATCCTGCAAAAGATAGCGAAGTAACGTCGTTAGAAGTCGAGTTCTTGGTTGATAATGTGCGGTTTCAGTATGGCTTTGAATGTAACGATGACGCATTCACCGCTGAGTGGCTGTACGCGTACCCTGAGGGTAAAAGGCGTCGGCTATTTGAGCGTACCGGAAGCCAAGTCGAATTCGGGTCTCACTTTAAAGGTCCGAAAAAGATTCTAGTGGACCTGATGCGGGATAATAGCTTGTTTATCTCAACAGCTACCCAGAATGATCACGAAGAGCTCAGTAAGATTGTGTCATTCTTTAGGCGAGCGCGCTTTAGTATGAACGTTGCAGTCGCTAAAGAGCTGATAAACAATACGTTCAAGAAGGATCAAGTAGATCCTAGAACAATAGAATTCTTAAAGTCAATAGGAACCGGTATTACTGGATTTAGACAAACGAATGTCGAAATACCAGAATCTGTCCGCATGATGGTAAAAGAGTTTACTGCCATTGCGCGAAAGCACGTGGGCGAAGTTGTTGGTATTGATGATGATCGGTCTGATCGATCAAGCGACGTTGCTATTGAATTTGCGCATGCGGGTGTCTCTGGTGAAGAATGCTACTTTGGACTTGAGCGGGAAAGTTCTGGAACAAGGCGTTTGGTGTTAATGATGAACACAGTCTTCAAGGCGCTTGATGAGGGTAACCTTGTGATGATAGACGAGCTAGATGCCAGCCTACACACTTTCGCGGCTGCTCAGATAATTGAGTTATTTCAAAATCCAGAAATAAATAAAAAGGGCGCTCAATTAATAGCCACAACCCATGATACAAACCTACTTAATCTATCAAAACTTCGTCGTGACCAAATATGGTTCTGCGAGAAAGATGACGTAGGTAAGTCCCACATATTCGCGTTGGCGGATATGAAATCTAGGCCGACAGACAATTTTGAGCAAGGATATCTGGAGGGTAGATATGGAGCTATTCCGTATTCTGGAGACCTGGTTTCCCTGTTCGAGTCGTAGTAATGAGATCGTTGAAGTCGCTACAGCGTGCAACGCCTACGCGTACGCCCAAAAGTAAGTTTATCATATATAGCGAAGGCAAAAACACAGAACCCCACTACTTTAAGGCGGTTCGACGCGACTTATTAGGTGCTTTAGTCGAGATTGAGATAATTGACGCGGCGGGCGTTCCTATAACTATTGCAGATAAAGCTTGTCAGCGGGCGAAAGCCTTAAAGCGGTCTCGCGGAAAGCGCTCATCCTTCGAGGATGGCGACCAAGTATGGGCTGTATTTGACCGGGATGAACATCCCAGGGTTTCTGAGGCAATGAACTTATGCCATAAGGGCTCCGTTAACGTGGCGTTTTCGGATCCCTGTTTTGAGCTTTGGCTTATACTCCATTACAACGACTTCGATCGTATGGATGATCGACACCAGGTCCAATCGGCGTTTGCCAAACTATGTCATGAATATGACGCCAAGAGTAATAAGTCGGCGGACTTTAGTAAAATAATGTCTAATGTCGAGGCAGCAGAGCAACGAGCGGAACGTCAACTCCAGCGCCGCGAGCAGGAAAGTGTCCCCCCTAGCCGACCGTTCACTACCGTGTTCAAGTTGACGCAGCAAATGCGCATAGCGCACACTAAATACAAAGGGACTACATGACGTAAACATTTATCAACAGATCCGATGTGACCCACGCTCAATACTGGACCACACACTGTTCTTGGAACGGGGTTAGCATATCGTTCTCTTTCGCCGGGGAATAGGACTAGGTCGCATAGGATCGTCCTGAACAAACCCAGCACAAACCCCTGTCCTACACACCCCAATCCTGCCTAATCTGCACGCCACCACCCAACAGGAGGCAGCGCCATGCAGAACCGCACCCCCGTCGCGCGCAGAGATCGGCCGGATCTTCCCGATTTCGCGCCCGTGCCGCGCAAATACCGGCATGATGGCTGGACGCCCGAGCGGCAGAAGGCGTTCATCGAGGCGCTCGCCGATACCGGCTGCGTCAGCCGCGCCGCCGCGATGGTCAACATGGCGCAGGCCAATTGCTACACGCTGCGCCGCGCGCCCGGCGCGGAAGAGTTCCGCCGTGCGTGGGATGCTGCTCTGGATTTCGGGTTGCAGCGGCTGAAGGACATTGCGTTCGAACGCGCGATCGAGGGGTATCAGGTGCCGGTGTTCGTCGGCGGGCGGCTGATGGGCTATCGCCGCAAGACCAATGACGCGCTGCTGATGTTCTGCCTGCGGCATTATGGCCATGACGCCGAGGGGCGGCGCACCACCATCGCCTCTTACAGCGCCGCCGCG
>NZ_JAPYKK010000056.1 GCF_029623395.1 Sphingomonas echinoides | reverse complement strand
CCAACCCCTCCCCTGAAGGGGAGGGGCTAAGGTTGCGCCCGGTGCTGCGTGGGTCGCTAGCGCGTCATTGCGAGGATTCCGCATGTGCGTCCTCCTGCAACTTGGGCTTGTCCCGGTCGGCGATCAGAATCCCGCCAGCGCCGTAATTCTCGGTCGACACTTCCTCGATCACGATCTGCACCGCAGCCGGGTTCTTGCCCAGCCGCTCGACCAGCGACTGGGTGACATCCGCGACGATCCCAGACTTCTGGTCCTTGGTCGCGGTGCCCGAGATGCGGATGCTGACAAACGGCATCAGGCGTCCTTTTCCTCCGAAGCGTCGGCAGCAGGCGCTTCCTCGGCGTCGGCTTCCGCGGTCGGCTCATCCTCGAACCAGTGCGCGCGGGCGGCCATGATGATCTCATTGCCCTGCGCTTCGCTCAGACCATATTCGCCGAGCACGCCACCCTTGTCTTCGACGCGCTTGGGCGCATCCTCGGCGCGGCGGCGCGGTTCCTGACGCTTCTTCTGGATCAGTTCGTCGGTCGCCAGATCGGCGAGATCGTCGAGCGTCTTGATCCCGGCCTTGCCGAGCGTGACCAGCATCGCCTCGTTGAGGTGCGGCAGCGCGGCAAGCGCGTCATCGACACCCAGACCACGACGCTCTTCGCGGTTGGTCGATTCGCGACGATCGAGCGCCTCGGTCGCGCGGCTCTGCAGCTCGGCGGCGAGATCGTCGTCAAAGCCTTCGATCGACGCGATTTCGTCGACGCCGACATAAGCGACTTCCTCAAGGCTGCCGAAGCCCTCGGCGACCAGCAGCTGCGCGAGCGTCTCGTCGACGTCGAGTTCCTTCTCGAACAGGGCCGAACGCTCGACGAATTCCTTCTGACGCTTCTCGGAGGCGTCGGCCTCGGTCAGGATGTCGATCGCCTTGGCGGTGAGCTGCGAGGCAAGCCGCACGTTCTGGCCACGGCGGCCGATCGCGAGCGACAGCTGATCGTCGGGAACGACGACTTCGATGCGATCCTCTTCCTCGTCGATCACGACGCGCGACACCGAAGCCGGCTGAAGCGCGTTGACGACGAAGGTCGCGGTGTCGGGCGACCACGGGATGATGTCGATCTTCTCGCCCTGCATTTCCTGGACGACCGCCTGGACGCGGCTGCCCTTCATGCCGACGCACGCACCGACCGGATCGATCGACGAGTCATGCGAGATCACGCCGATCTTGGCGCGCGAACCCGGGTCGCGCGCAGCGGCCTTGATCTCGATGATGCCGTCGTAAATCTCGGGCACTTCCTGCGCGAACAGCTTCTTCATGAAGTCGGGGTGCGCACGGCTGAGGAAAATCTGCGGCCCGCGGTTCTCGCGGCGGACGTTGAGGATCAGCGAACGGATGCGATCGTTGACGCGGACGACTTCGCGCGGGATCTGCTGGTCGCGACGGATCACGCCCTCGGCGCGGCCCAGGTCGACGACGACATGGCCGAACTCGACGCGCTTGACCACGCCAGTGATGATCTCACCCATCCGGTCCTTGAATTCTTCGTACTGGCGCTCGCGCTCGGCGTCGCGGACCTTCTGGAAGATGACCTGCTTGGCGGCCTGGGCGGCGATGCGGCCGAACTCGATCGGGGGCAGCGGATCGACGATATAGTCGCCGACGACCGCGCCCTTCTGGAGCTTGTCGGCTTCCTTCAGATTGACCTGCTTGAAATAGTCATCGACCGCCTCGACCACTTCGACGACGCGCCACAAGCGCAGGTCACCGGTGTTGGGGTCGAGCTTGGCGCGGATGTCGTTCTCGGCACCGTAGCGCGCGCGGGCGGCGCGCTGGATCGCGTCTTCCATCGCCTCGATGACGATGCCCTTGTCGATCATCTTCTCGGTGGCGACCGCGTTCGCAATCGCGATCAGCTCGGCGCGGTTGGCGGTGACGCCGGATGTTCCTGCGGTGGCCATCAGTTCAGTCCTTCTTCGCGTTCGGCACCCTCGGGCGCGGCATCGTCGTCGTCGTGTTCGATTTCTTCTTCGTCGGCGCCGTCCATCGACAGCGGCCGAGTCGCCGCGATCAGCGCGTCGGTGAGTTGCAGCTTGGCAGTGTTGACCTGCGCGAACGGCACGTCGAGCTCGCCGTGCTTGGGCAGGTAGATCGCGATGCGGTCGTCGGTCACGCCCTTGAGCGTGCCGGTCAGCACCTTGCGGCCCTCGAGCGGGGCGAGCAGCACGATTCGCGCCTCATGCCCCGCCCAGTCGGCGAAATCCTTGAGTCGCGTCAGCGGGCGGTCGATCCCTGGCGACGAGACTTCGAGGCGGTATTCCGCGTCGATCGGGTCCTTGCCTGCTTCCTCGAGCGCGTCGAGCTTGTCCGAGATGCGGCGCGACAATTCGGCGCAATCGTCGATCGTCAGCTGCCGCGTGTCGGGGCGTTCCGCCATTACCTGCAGCGTCAGGTCGCCCTTGCCGCCGAACAGCTTGACGCGCACCAGATCAAACCCAAGCGCTTCGGCTTCGGGCGCAACCAGTGCGTTCAGGGTTGCAGCGGTGGGGTCTGGCGTTTCGGTCAAGCTCGGTCGGTCCTCAGGATCAGGCAAAGGTCTTCGGCGCCGGAACCGGGGGGCTCCAGCCTCTTCATCCGACGATGTAGAGAGTGAGGGCGATATAGTCGGTCTGCGGCGGGCTGGCAAGCGGCTGTCGCGGATCGGTTTGTACAGCCGGATGGCGTTGGCGTTTGCGGTCCGGATCGGTATGCCGGTCGCCAAACACGGCCGCGTTCGGGAACATCCCCGGGAAATGACGGTATGTGTCGTATAGTCTGGGAGAAAGCTGATGTCCTTGTCTCGTGCGCCGCTCGCGCTGCTGCTCGCCGCCACCGCCTGTTCGGGGCAGGCGCAGGAGTCAAATGCCGCCGCTCCGGTCGCGGGGGCGACGGCCGACACACCGGTTACGCCTACCGCGCCCGCCAACGCCGCGCCGCCCGTCACCAGCCTGCCCGACGACGCGCCCGACGCCACCGTCAAGAACGTGCCTGCGACGACTGGGCGCGCAAACACGACCGAAACCGCTCCGCCGTTCGCGATGCAGACGCTCGGGCAGTTCGAGGATCCGTTCGCGATTGCCGTACTGCCGGACGGCGCGGCGCTGATCACCGAGAAGGCGGGCAAGATCAAGCTGCGCAAAGCCGATGGATCGATCAGCGAGATCACCGGGGCGCCCAAGGTGGTGTTCGACAATCAGGGCGGGCTGCTCGACATCGCGCTTGCCCCCGATTTCGCCAAGAGCCGACTGGTCTACGTCAGCTATTCGGAGCCGCGTCCGGGTGGCAGCAGCCTCGCGCTCGCGCGCGGCCTGTACACCGGGACTGCGTTGACCAATCTGCAGGTGCTGTGGCGCGCCGGATCGGACGGGGTCGGCGGGCAGTTCGGCGCCAACATCCTGTTCGCACCCGACGGGCAGTCGCTGTATCTCTCGTCGGGCGAGCGCCAGCGGTTTACTCCAGCACAGGATCCCGATCAGGCAATCGGCAAGATCCTCCACCTCACGCTGGATGGCAAGGCGGCCCCCGGCAATCCGATGGCGGCCGCGGGCGGGGTCCGCGCGCAGATCTGGAGCAGCGGGCATCGTAATCCCTACGGCCTCGTCTTCGACGATGCGGCGCGGATGTGGGAAGTCGAAATGGGGCCTAAGGGCGGCGATGAGCTGAACCTGATCCTGCCGGGCAAGAATTACGGCTGGCCGATCGTCTCCAACGGCGATAATTATTCGGGCAAGCCGATCCCGGATCACCCCAGCCGCCCGGACCTGGAAGCCCCCAAATTGTGGTGGAACCCATCGATCTCGCCTGGCGGGATGATCCGCTACAGCGGGGCTATGTTCCCCGAGTTCCGCGGCAACCTGTTGATCGGCGCGCTCGGCGGCGAGTCGCTGATCCGTGTTTCGATCGCCGGGGACAGCGCCAAGGTCGAGAACCAGTATAAGATCGGCGAACGCGTGCGCGATGTCGCGCAGGGACCGGACGGCGCGATCTGGCTACTTGAGGACAGCGGCAAGCTGGTACGGCTTGCGAAGACGTAAGATCAGCCGCGCGCGATGAGATAGTTCATCCGCGCGGCGGCGATCGGCCTGGCGGGATCGTCCTGCCAGGCGGTGGCCTCGACGTTCGCGACTCGCCCGCCGAGCCGCGTTACCACGCCGCGCGCAAACGTCGGCTTGTCGCGCCCGCCGCGCATGTAATCGACCGTGACGTTGATCGGCTTGATCTGTCCGCCGCCGTCTTCCGCGAGCGCCTGCCGCACGGCGACGATCGCCGCCATCTCGAGCAACCCGCCGATCGCGCCGCCGTGGAGCCAGCCGGGTCGCCCGGTCAGCGCCTGACCGAACGGCATGGTGAGGAGGATCGGGTCGTCGCCCGCGGCGACTTCGATCCCGAGCGTCTGGGCATAAGGCGGGAGCATCAGGCGGCGTCCGTGAACATGAAGGTGCCCGCGACGTGCGCGAGGGGATCGTCCGGGTCGCCGTCGTGCGCCTGGCCGCGCACGAACGAGATCGAGCGCGTGATGCGATAGCATTCGCCGTGGCCGATCACCGTCTTCCCAGGCGTTGCCGGACGGAGATAATCGATTCGCAGGTCGAGCGTGGCGTGCGGGCGGAAGCTGCCGAGCCGAGTCCACACCGCGAGGCTGGTCGCCATGTCCATCATCGTCAGGATCGGACCCGAGGCGAGCACGCCGCTGTCGGGATCGCCGATCAAATCCGCGCGATACGGGAGCTGAAGCTCGCACCAGTCCGGACCGTGCGCAAGATAGCTGAGGCCCAGCAATCCACCATGCCCGCCAACGCCGAGACGGCTGAAACGAGCAGGATCGAAGGCGGGCAGGGGATCGGGCGACATGGCGCTGCGCTGTATCGAAACGGGGGCGGGGTGCAACCCAGCATCGGCCATTCCCGTCCGGGCGGCGATGTCGGCGTGTGGCAAGCCGCGCGCTCCCTCAAAACCTTCCCAAACTCCGCCGTTGCCGCGCGATCGACCCCGCGCTAGCATCGGGTTGCAAAAGAAAACGAATCTACAGGGGAGAGGCTGGCGAATGTCGCACCCATGCGTCCATGCGCGGAGCGATCCGGGCAGACCTGCGCTGATCGTCGCCGAAACCGGCGAGACGATCAGCTTCGCCGCGCTCGACCACCGCTCCAACCGCGCCGCGCACCTGTTCCGTGCGCATGGCCTCCACCCCGGCGACACGATCGCTTTACTGTGTGAGAACAGCCCGCAATTCTACGATCTTGCCTGGGGCGCCCAGCGTAGCGGACTGTTTTTCGTGTGCATCTCGACCAAGCTGACCGCACCCGAAGTCCGCTACATCGTCGCGGATTCCGGCGCCAAGCTCGTCGTCGCCTCGGCTGCGCTGGCGGGGGCGGTCGCGGACGTTCCGATCGACGTGCTGCGCTTCGCGGTCGGCGGTGCGATTCCGGGGTGGGCGGACTGGGACGCCGCCGTCGCGGAGCAGCCGGCTGACCCGATCCCGGACGAGCGGGCAGGGATCGACATGCTTTATTCGTCGGGAACGACCGGTCGGCCCAAGGGCGTCCGTGTCGCGCTGCCCGAAGATCCCGACATAGCAGCGACCACCGTTCTCGAAATGCTCGCGCGCGGGCTCTACGGGCTTGGCCCCGACAGCATCTATCTCAGCCCCGCGCCGCTCTATCACGCCGCGCCGCTGCGCTGGTCGATGACGGTCCAGCGCCTCGGCGGTACCGTCGTCATGATGGAGCATTTCGAACCCGAGGCCGCACTCGCCGCGATCGAGCGCTACCATGTTACCGCAAGCCAATGGGTGCCGACCCATTTTGTGCGGTTGCTCAAGCTGGATGCACTAACCCGCGCACGATACGACGTGTCGAGCCTGACCGTCGCGATCCATGCGGCGGCGCCGTGCCCGGTGCCCGTGAAGGAAGCGATGATCGACTGGTGGGGGCCGGTGCTGTTCGAATATTATGCCGGGTCCGAGGGGAATGGGCTGACCACGATCGCGTCGAGCGAATGGCTTGCGCATCGCGGGTCGGTCGGCAAGGCGGCGTATGGCGTGCTCCATGTCTGCGGCGAGGATGGCGCGGAGGTGCCGCCGGGGACCGAGGGGCTGATCTATTTCGAGGGCGGCGGTGCGTTTGAATATCACAACGACCCCGAGAAGACCGCCGAGGCGCGCAACGCATTCGGCTGGTCGACGCTCGGCGATATCGGGCGGGTCGACGATGACGGCTATCTCTACCTGACCGACCGCAAGAGCTTCATGATCATCTCGGGCGGGGTCAACATCTACCCGCAGGAGATCGAGAACCGGCTGATCACGCATCCGCGCGTCGCCGATGTCGCGGTGATCGGCGCGCCCGATGCGGAAATGGGCGAGCGTGTCGTTGCGGTGGTGCAGCCGGTCGACATGGCCGAGGCGGGGCCAGACTTTGCCGCCGCGCTGATCGCCTGGTGTCGCGCCGAACTGTCGGGGGTGAAGACCCCGCGGCAGATCGATTTCACCGCGGAGCTGCCGCGGCATGCGACCGGCAAATTGTACAAACGGCTGCTGCGCGACCACTATTGGGGCGAGACGGGCAGCCGGATCGTCTGATGGAGAAGAGCATGAACGACCGGGTTTCGATCACCGTCACCGATCACGTCGCCGACGTAAGGCTGACCCGCGCCGACAAGATGAACGCGATCGACCCGCAGATGTTCGAGGCGATAGGCGAGGTGATCGACTCGCTTCACGCCCGCAAGGACGTGCGCTGCGTTGTGCTGTCGGGCGAGGGCAAGGCGTTCTGCGCAGGGCTCGACATGACGAGCATGGCGGCGGGCGGATCGGGGCTGAGCCATGATGCGCGCAACGACCAGGGCAGCATCCTGCCGCAGCACGTCACCTGGGGCTGGCGCAACCTGCCGATGCCGGTGATTGCGGCGGTGCACGGGGTCGCGTTCGGCGGCGGGTTCCAGATCATGTCCGGGGCGGACATCCGGATCGCCGCGCCGGGGACGCGTTTCGCCATCCGCGAAAGCTATTGGGGGCTGGTGCCCGACATGGCGGGTTTCCCGATCTGGCGCGGGCTGGTGCGCGACGATGTGCTGCGCGAACTGGTCTATACGTCGCGCGAGTTCGATGCCGACGAGGCGCTGCATCACGGGTTCGTCACGCGTGTCGCGCATGCCCCGCATGCGGCGGCGCTGGAGCTGGCGCATCTGATCGCGGCGAAGAGCCCCAATGCGATCCGCGGGGCGAAGCGGTTGTGCAACCTGGCGTTTGATGCGGATGCGCGATCGTTGCTCGAGGCGGAGACGACCGAGCAGATGGCGGTAATCGGGAAGCCCGCGATGATGGAGCAGGTCGCGGCGAACATCCAGAAGCGGCCCGCGGTGTTCCACGACGCGGAGTGAGGGGGGGGCGCGCGATACGGCGGGCGACCCACCCCCGGCCCCTCCCTTCCAGGGAGGGGAGGGACGTGTGGCTGTCGTTCTACTCCCCTCCCTGAAAGGGAGGGGTTGGGGGTGGGTCGGCGAGCGGCGGTAGCTACCCGAGCCGCAAACGCCTACCGCTCATACGCCTTGGGCAAAGCACCCTCCTGCGGCACCATATACCGATCGCGCAACGCATCCTGCCGCGTCCGCAGCGGTTGTTTGACGCCGTCGATATAGACCGCAGCAACGCCGGTCCCCAGTTCCAGCGGATCACCGTCCCACACCACGACGTCGCCGCGCCGCCCCGCCTTGAGCGAGCCGATCTCGTCGCCCATCCCGATCGCCTCGGCGGGCACCGAGGTGATCGCCGCGAACGCCGCATTCCAGTCGAGCCCGGTCGCGCCGGGCAGCTTGGTCAGCGCGACCAGATTGCCCGCATATTGCTTTTCGAGCCGCGCCTGCCGCGCCTCATTGTCGTTGATCATCCCGAGCCCGACCAGCACGCCCGCCGCCTTCATCCGCCCGACGTTCGACTGGGTCGAACCAAGCTGGTCGAAAGAATTGGGCAAATCGGTCAGCGCCGAGGCGATTACCGGAATCCGTGCCGCTACGAGTTGTGGGGCCACGAGCCAGCCCTCCGCCGCGCCGACGAAGACCATCTTCACCGCGGGGAAATCGCGCTTCAGATCGATCAGCGCGAGCATGTCCGACGCGCGCTCGACATGGACGAGCAGCGGCATCTTGCCATTCGCGACCGGCACCAGCGCCTCGGCATCGGCGCGTGTCAGCAGCGCTTCCTTGCCCTGATCGGCATAATGGTTCGGATCGCGCGCGAAATCTTTCGCCTGCGCGAGCGCGTTGCGGAACATCGCAATCGCCGCCGGGCGGCTGCCCCCCGCCGCGCGCCCGCCGTCCACGCCATATTCCATGAACTGGAACGCGCGGGGCCGAGTCACTGGCGAACGGTCTGCGCCAAGATCGATCACTGCGCCCATTCCCGCGAAGATCGACCCGGCGGTGTCGGGCGCGACGATCGCGCGCGTGACGCCTTCGGCGCGGTTGAGCGGGATCGAACTGGTGCTCGCATTGACCGCGGATGCGATGTCGATCGCGGCGTGGAACGGGCTGGTCTTCGCGCCCGCATCGGCGGTCTCGTCGACGCCGTCGACTTCCACGATCCCCATGCGCGTAAAGCCTGCGACGATTCCGGGCGTGACCCAGCGGCCGCCCGCATCGACCGTCTCGACCCCGCCGGGAACCGCGACGCCTCGCCCTGCCGCGACAATACGCCCGTCGCGCACGACCACGGTCCCGCCCTCGATCGGCGCAGAGCCATCGCCGATGACGAGCTTCGCGTTGGTGATCGCAACAGTCTGTGCCGCGACCGGCGTTGCCAGCAGCGCGGCGGAAAGGAGCAACAGGCGCTTCACTTCACGTCTCCCGAGCCGGGCTGGCCAAGTTCGAAATCGGAGACCGGTCGGCGTTTCGGGTCGTTGGCATCGTAGAGCAGCGCGCCGTCGATCCACACCTTCTCGGGCCGGGTGTAGACGCTGAACGGATTGCCGTTCCAGAGCACGACGTCGGCCATCTTGCCGGGCTTGAGGCTGCCGGTCTTGTCGTCGATGTGGAGCGCCTTGGCCGGGTTGATGGTCAGCCATTGCCACGCGACCGCGTCCGAGATCTGGATTCCCGCGCGCCGCCCGGAGGCGAGCGCCTTGGCGACTTCCTGGTTGAGCCGCTGGATCCCGTTTTCATCGTCCGAGTGGATCATCGCGCACGCGCCGTTCTTCTGGAGCAGCGCGAGGTTCTCGCCGATCGCGTCGTACGATTCCATCTTGAAGCCCCACCAGTCGGCCCAGACTGCGGCGCAGGTGTTGTCGTTCTGCTTCAACAGGTCGGCGATCTTATACGCCTCGACCGCGTGGTGGAACGCGCTGACGTGGTAGCCAAATTCCTTCGCCATATCCATGACGATGGCCATTTCGTCCGCGCGATAGCAATGGTTCTGGACGAGGATCTCGCCCGACAGCACGCCCGCGAGCGTATCCATCCCGATGTCGCGCGTCGGGGCTTCCCCGCCGTCCTTCTCGTATTTGTCCCACTTGCGCTTGTACTCGGCCGCCTTCGCCCAAGTCTGGCGATCGACCGCGACATTCCCCATCCGGGTCGAGGGCTCGCGGCCCTTGCTGCCATAGACGCGCTTGGGGTTCTCGCCGCACGCCATCTTGAGGCCGTAGGGCGCGCCGGGGAACTTCATCCCCTGTTCGGTCCGCGCATAGACGTTCTTGATCACGACCGAGCGCCCACCCATCAGGTTCGCCGACCCGGGGAGGATCTGCAGCGTCGTCACCCCGCCATTGGTCAGCGCGCGGCTGAAGCCAGGGTCTTGCGGCCACACGCTGTGTTCTGCCCAGACGTCGGCAGTGATCGGCCCGGTCGCTTCGTTGCCGTCGGACAGCGCAGGGACCGACGGGGTCGGGTAATCGCCGAGATGACTGTGGATATCGATGATCCCAGGGGTCAGCGTCTTGCCAGTCCCGTCGATCACGGTCGCGCCCGCGGGCGCGGCGACGGTCTGGCCGAGCGCGACGATCTTGCCGTCCGCGAACAGCACCGAACCGTCGTCAATCTTGCCGCCTTCGCCGTCGAAGATCGTGACGTGCGTCACCAATGTCGGCGCGCCGGGGTAGCGCTTGTAGGTCGAGGGGAACGGGTCGTGGCTGAACGCCTTGCCCGCGCCGGGGCCCTTGCCCTTGCCGGTGTCGGCCTTGGTGGACGCGGTCGCGGGACGTCCGCCGCCATTGCTCGCGCAGCCTGCCACCAAGGCGGCGAGCGCCACCGTGGCCAATCCGATATGCTTCATTGCCCAACCCCCTTCGCGCGTTTTGCGCTGTGTTGGTGAAGTAATCCGGCAGGATCCGCAGGGTGTCAACCGCCTTGCCGGACGCGCAGACGCTCCCTGCTGCACTGCGGCGTCCGGCAGCAAACCGGTTTGTAGCGCCGCGCGAGACCCTGTACGGGGTCGTCATGAGATCGAGATCGATCATTCTGGCGATCGCGTCTGCGCTGACGCTGACCGCCTGTTCGCCCGACGACAAGGAGGCGCGTCGCCGTGCTGCGGGGCCGAACCCGTCCCCGGCGGCGCTTTCCCGGGTCGCTAGTGCGGCTGCGGGTGCACGGCTCTTTACCCGCTGTTCGGCCTGTCATTCGATCGGCCGCGGAGCGCCCGATTTCGGCGGCCCCACCCTGTTCGGCGTGATGGGGTCGGAAATCGCGCAGAACAGCCAGCGTTTCGCCTACACCGCCGCGTTGCAGAAGGTGGGCGGTCGCTGGACGCCGGAGCGAATGGATGCGTGGCTCGCCAATCCGCAGCGCTTTGCGCCAGGGACGGCGATGGGGTTCGCGGGGCTCGCCGATCCGCTCGATCGGGCCGATGTGATCGCGTATTTGCAGACGAAGCGCTGAGGGCGGGGGGCGTCCTCCGCCCCCCGCCCCTGATCCGTTCCGTGCCTTAGTTCGCGAAGAGCAGGACCGGCGTTTCCAGATACTTGCGCAGCGCCTGCACGAAGCTCGCGGCGTCCCATCCGTCGACGACGCGGTGATCGCAGCTTATCGACAGGTTCATCAGCTTGGCGCGGACGATCTCGTCGCCGACAAAGATCGGCCGTTCGACGATCTTGTTCGGGCCGATGATCGCGACCTCGGGCCGGTTGATGACGGGCGTCGTCGCGATCCCGCCGAGCGGGCCGAGCGAAGTGACGGTCAGCGTGCCACCGCCCATTTCGCTTGGCGCGAGCTTGTTAGCGCGAGCTGCTTCGGCGAGGCGGACGATCTCGGTCGCGAGCTGCCACACGTTGCGGTCCTGTGCATCGCGGATGACGGGGACGGTGAGCCCGGCGTCGGTCTGCGTCGCCATCCCCAGATGTACGCTGCCGTGCCGCGTCACCACGCCCGCTTCGTCGTCATAGCGCGCGTTGAGCATCGGGAACGCCGGGATCGTCTTGCAGATCGCGACGATCAGCAGCGGGAGCAGCGTCAGCTTGGGGCGTCCGCCGCGGTTGGCGTTGAGGTCGGCACGCATCGCTTCCAGCGCGGTGACGTCGATCTCGTCGACATAAGTGAAGTGCGGGATCGCACGCTTGGACGCGGCCATGTTCTCGGCGATGCGGCGGCGCATCCCGATGACCTTGATCGCCTCGTCTGGGCGGGCGTTGGAAGCGTGAGGGGCCTGGTAGCCCTGTGCGCCGCCGTAGCGGAGGAACGCGTCGAGATCGCTGTGGCGGATGCGGTCGCCCTCGGCCTTGATCTGGGAGAGGTCTACGCCGAGATCCGAAGCGCGCGCGCGGACCGCGGGGGAGGCGAGGACGGCCTTCTTCTCCCTCTCCCCTTCAGGGGAGAGGGTCGGGGAGAGGGGCTGTACTAGGCTTGCGAGCGGGACATTCGTTGATGCGTCCCCCTCTCCCCGGCCAGCATCAGGTGAACCGTGCCCCGCACGGTTCAGGTCATCCCGGGGGGATGACCGACCTGATGCTCCCCGGGGGGGAGAGGGAGAAGAAGCCGCGACATCCACGCCCGGATTCTCCGCCTCATATTGCTGCGCGACCTCGACCTGCTCTGCGCTCGCCGGGGCGACCTTCAGCTCCGCAGGCTCGTCCGAGCGCAACGCAGGCGCTTCCTCCGCCGACACGTCGCCATCCATCTCGATCACGACCAGCGCCGCGCCGATCGACACCTGGTCGCCGACTTCGCCCGCCAGTTCGACCACCACGCCAGAAACCGGCGATTCCATCTCGACCGTCGCCTTGTCGGTCATCATGTCGGCGACCTGCTGGTCCTCCTCGACACGTTCGCCGACCTTGACGTGCCAGGCGACGATCTCCGCCTCGGAAATGCCTTCGCCGATGTCGGGGAGCTTGAAGGTAAAGCGTGCCATTATGCGTCCTTCATAATCTTCTTGAGCGCCTCGCCGATCCGGACCGGACCCGGGAAATACGCCCATTCAAGGCTGTGCGGATAAGGCGTGTCGAACCCGGTGACGCGCTCGATCGGTGCTTCCAGATGATAGAAGCACCGCTCCTGCACCTGCGCCGACAGTTCCGCGCCGAACCCGCTGGTCCGCGTCGCCTCGTGGATGATCATGCAGCGTCCGGTCTTCTCCACCGATGCCGCGATCGTCTCGATGTCGAGCGGCACCAGCGTGCGCAGGTCGATCACCTCTGCGTCGACCCCGGCTTCCGCGATCACCGCCAGCGCGACGTGGACCATCGTGCCGTAGGCAAGGATCGTCAGCGCCTCGCCGGGCCGCACGACCTTCGCCTTGCCGAGTTCGATCTTGTAATAGCCGGTCGGCACCTCGCCCGCGGGATGCTGCGACCAGTTCTGCGTGGGCTTGTCCCAATGGCCGTCGAACGGGCCGTTGTAGATCCGCTTGGGTTCGAAGAAGATCGTCGGATCATTGTCCTCGATCGCCGCGATCAGCAGGCCCTTGGCGTCATAGGGGGTCGAGGGGATCACCGTCTTGACGCCCGAGATGTGCGTGAAGATCCCCTCGGGGCTCTGGCTGTGCGTCTGCCCGCCGAAGATGCCGCCGCCGAACGGCGAGCGCACCGTGATCGGCGCGGTGAATTCCCCTGCCGAACGATAGCGCAACCGTGCTGCCTCGCTGACCAACTGGTCGAGCGCGGGGTAGATATAGTCGGCGAACTGGATCTCCGGGACCGGGCGCAGGCCATAGGCACCCATGCCGACCGCGACGCCGATGATGCCGCATTCGGTGATCGGCGTGTCGAACACGCGGGTCTTGCCGTATTTGCTCTGGAGCCCCGCGGTCGCGCGGAATACGCCGCCGAAATAGCCGACGTCCTCGCCCATCACGACGATGTCGGGATCGCGTTCCATCATCACGTCCATGGCGGAATTGATCGCCTGGATCATGTTCATGCGGGTCGAATCGGTCATGCTGCTGCACCCGCCGCGACTGCGGCCTTAAAAACCTTCTTTGCGGCTTTGCGGCTTTGCGTGAGAAAATCTTGATCACGCAAAGGCGCTAAGACGCGAAGGAAGAAGAGGGACGTGTTGGCTGCGCCGCTATCATGCGGCCCCATCACTTGCGCGCCCATGGGCGACCGCTGGCGGTTTCCTCGGCGATCATCTGCGCTTGCTGTTCCTGCAAATGCCACGGCATTTCCTCGAACACGCCGTCGAACAGAGTATCGAGCGGCTGGTGGAGGCCGTGGCCGAGCACGCCGTTGGCTTCGGCCTGTTTCTGCGCGGCCTTGACCATTTCGGCCAACTCCTTGTCCTGCGCGGCGTGGCGGTCCTCGTCCCATTCGCCGAGCGCAATCAGATGCGCCTTCAGACGCGCGATCGGGTCGCCGAGCGGCCAGGCGGTCGGCTCGCCCGCCGAGCGGTACTGGCCCGGATCGTCCGAGGTCGAATGGCCTTCGGCGCGGTAAGTGAAATGCTCGATCAGCGTTGGCCCCTGGTTGGTCCGCGCGCGCTCCGCCGCCCAGGCAGTCGCAGCATAGACTGCGAGCGCATCATTGCCGTCGACGCGCAGTCCGGCGATGCCGTAGCCGACCGCACGTGCCGCGAAGGTCGTCGATTCCGCACCCGCGAAGCCTGAGAAGGACGAGATCGCCCACTGGTTGTTGACGACGTTGAAGATCACCGGCGCGCGGTAGACGCTCGCGAACGTGCAGGCCGAGTGGAAGTCGCCCTCGGCGGTCGACCCCTCGCCGCACCAGGTCGCCGCGATCCGCGTGTCGCCCTTGGCGGCGCTCGCCATCGCCCAGCCGACCGCTTGCGGATATTGCGTGGTGAGGTTGCCCGAGATCGAGAAGAACCCAGCTTCCTTGACCGAATACATGATTGGCAACTGCTTGCCCTGCAACCGATCCGCGCTGTTCGAATAGATCTGGTTCATCATGTCGACCATCGACCAGTTGCGCGCGATGAGCAGGCCCTGCTGACGATAGGACGGGAAGCACATGTCCTCGTAATCGAGCGCATAGGCCGCCGAGACCGCCACCGCTTCCTCGCCGGTGCACTTCATGTAGAAGCTCGTCTTGCCCTGCCGCTGCGCGCGGAACATACGCTCGTCGAACGCGCGGACCTGCGCCATGCTGCGCAGCATCGCGCGCAACATATCGGGCGTGAGGCGGGGGTTCCACGGGCCGACCGCCTGATTGTCCTCGTCGAGCACGCGGACGAGCTGATACGCCAGATCGGTGAAGCTCTGCGCATCGTCGGTGATCTCGGGGCGGCGGGTTTCGCCGGCGGTGGGGATCGGGACCTGCGTGAAATCGACCGTGTCGCCGGGCCGGAACTTGGGTTCGGGCACGTAGAGCGATAACGGCGGCAGGTTCTTCTTCAGATGGGCCGGGACCGGGTCGCGCGCCATATTCTCTCCAAGCGAAGCCTCTCCCACCAACGGTCGGTGGGCAGATTCGTTCTATGCGCGGCGTTGTTATAAAATTTCGCGGCGCTTGGCGAGGGGGTGTGCGAGTCCTGGTGTAAATTCCACGGTGGTTCGAGCGGTTGACGATGCCGCGCGCCGTGTTTGCCGTCGTTATCCCCCGGCTTTCGCCGGGGGAGCGGCCTTATGCCATGTCGAGCTTACGAGCGCGGACGGCGGGGCGCGCCACCGGCGGGACGCAGCGTCGGGCGCGGGGCGTGACGCACCGGCGCAGGCCCATTCGCGCGACGCGGCGCGCGCTCGGCCTGTTCGGGGCCGCCCTGGACCGCCTCGAACTGGACCGCGCCTTCGGCTTCCTGGCCTTCGGTGCGCTTGACCGCGGACATGAACTTGCTCGCGATCGCGCTCGGCACCTGGAACATCGTCTCGTTCGCGGCGATGCGAATCGCACCGACCTCGTTCTTGGTGATGTGCCCGCGACGGCAGATCAGTGGCAGGATCCAGCGCGGATCGGCGTTCTGGCGACGGCCGATGTCCATGCGGAACCAGACGACGTCGTCGAACCCGTCGCGATGATGCTCCTTGCCCGCTTCCCGCGACGCGCCACCGGCACCCGAACCGCTTGCTTCGATCATCTCCTCGGGCGCGGGCATCCGCGCGCGATAGCTGCGGACGAGCGCCGCGGCGATCTCCTCGGGGCTCTTCTTCTCGAGCAGCTGCGCACCCAATGCACGATCATCCTCGTCGATCTCGACGTCTTCCATCAGCATCGTCATCAGGCGCGACTTGTCGGCCTTGCGGATGTCGTCGACGGTCGGCGCATTCATCCATTCGACCGCGATCCGCGCGCCGCGCAGCATCATCTCGACGCGGCGCTTGCGCTGATACGGCACGATCAGGATCGCGGTGCCCTTCTTGCCCGCACGACCGGTACGACCCGAGCGATGCTGGAGCGTCTCGGCATCGCGCGGCAGCTCGACATGGACGACGAGGCTGAGCGACGGCAGATCGAGCCCGCGCGCGGCGACGTCGGTCGCGACGCAGACGCGTGCGCGCTTGTCGCGGAGCGCCTGCATCGCGCTGTTGCGCTCGTTCTGGCTATGCTCGCCCGACAGTGCGACCGCGGCGAACCCGCGCTCGATCAGACCGGCATGGAGATGGCGGACGTTGTCGCGCGTCGCGCAGAACAGGATCGCGGTCTCGGCTTCGTGGAGGCGGAGCAAGTTGACGACCGCGTTCTCGATATCCGCGGGGGCGACGGTGACCGCCTGATAGCTGATGTCGCCGTGGCCACGGTCTTCGCCGACAGTCGAGATGCGCAGCGCATCCTTCTGATACCGCTTCGCCAGCGCGACGATCGACTTGGGCATCGTCGCCGAGAACAGCAGCGTGCGCCTTCCCTCGGGCGAGGCGTCGAGGATCAGCTCGAGATCCTCGCGGAAGCCCATGTCGAGCATCTCGTCGGCTTCGTCGAGGATGACCGCCTTGATGTTGGACAGGTCGAGCGCGCCGCGCTCGATGTGATCGCGCAGACGGCCCGGCGTGCCGACGACGATATGCGCACCGTGGCTTAGCGAGCGCCGCTCTCGGCTGGCATCCATGCCGCCGACGCAGGTCGAGATGCGCGCGCCAGCCTTGGCGTAGAGCCATTCGAGCTCGCGGCTGACCTGGAGCGCGAGTTCGCGGGTCGGCGCGATCGCGAGGGCGAGCGGCGCGCGCGGAGGCGGCAGGCGGCCTTCGTCTTCGGTGAGCAACTGGGGTGCGATCGCAAGGCCGAACGCGACGGTCTTGCCCGACCCGGTCTGCGCGGACACGATCAGATCGCGGCCCTCGGCCTGCGGCTCGATGACCGACGCCTGGACTGGGGTGGGGGCGGCATAGCCACGGGCGGAGAGCGCTTCGGCAAGAAGCGTGGGGAGGTGTGTAAAGGGCATGGTATTCCGAATATGGGGGCGGCGGAGGCGCGCGCCAGTGCGGCTCCCTAGCATGGGTGTAGGCAAAATGCACGGGGGGTGTGGAAAAGGGGTTTCTCTGGGGTTCGGCGGCGGCGGTATGGTGCTCAGATGGGATCGTTTGGAGAGGGCGTTGCGCGATGCGGAGAGCAACCCACCCCCGGCC
>NZ_JAPYKK010000055.1 GCF_029623395.1 Sphingomonas echinoides | reverse complement strand
CTCTCGCCAGTCCGGACATGGCGGCACAGGAAGAGACCCTGCTGCGCTTTTTCGATTGCTATCTGAAAGACGTCCAGCCGAACCCGACGGATCGCTTGTGCAGCGCGTCCAAGTCGATCTCCTATGCCACCCTGGGGGACGGACAGTGGCAAACGGTTGGCAAATGGCCACCTCAAAACGTGAACCTCAAACGGTTCTACCTGACGCCGGACAAAGGGCTGGCATTGGGGTCGGGAACACCAACCGCACCCGCCACCTTACATTATCGCATCGATTTTGATGCGACCACTGGGCCAGCCAATCGTTGGGCAACGCAGAATGGCGGCGGAGATGTCGTCTATGACAACCGCACTGGCCAAGCCGGCAAGATGCTGTCCTTCACCAGTGCGCCGCTGACGGCGGACGCAGACGTGACGGGCCATCCGGTCGTCGCGCTCAAACTCGCTTCGGATCAACCCGACGGCGTCGTTCATGCCTATATGGAGGATGTAGCGTCCGATGGCCGGGTGACGTACCTGACCGAAGGCGTACTGCGGTTGAGCCGGAGGAAGATCAGCGCCTCGCCCCCGCCCTATTGGCAAGCTGGCCCCTTTCAGACCCTCGCACGTGCCGATTATGCGCCGATGCCGCCGGGTCGGATGGAAACCGTCTCTCTCGTGATGTTTCCGCTATCGGCGCGGATCAAGACAGGGCACCGGATCAGGGTTTCCATCAGTGGGGCCGACGCTGGTGTGTATCAGGATGTGGTGCCGCCTTGTGCGTGTGGTTTTGATGTCGGACTGGGCGGCGCAGATCCAAGCTATGTCGATGTGCCGTTCCATTTGATCGCCAGATGATTCCCGGGGGCCGGGAGGGCGAACACGTCCGCCCTCCCCCCATCGTCGACTACAGACGGAAGCGGACACCCGCCGAGATCAGGCTCGCCTCCCACCGGACGTCCCGTGGATATTCCGGCGATTTTACGTAGCTGTAGTACGGCGTTTGCAGCAGGTTGGTCGCATCCACCGTGAACGTTACCTTGTCCGTCAGATTGTAACTGGCCGACAAATCGAGACGCCCGACTGCGCCCGAATAGACGGTCGTGTACACGCCGGGGGCACCGAAACCATCGACGTTGGCACTGCGATAATTATAGGCGAGGCGCACGCTGGTCGGCCCGAGCTCGTACAGGCCGATAACGTTGAAGCTGTACTTGGACACGCCCGGCAAGGTGTTCTTACCCCCCGTGAAATTGGCGGCGGACTGGAGCGTTTGCTCGCCGTCGATGTACGTGAAGTTCGCCTGCGCACCGAACCCGCGCAACGCTCCAGGCAGGAAATCGAAGAAGGTCGTCGCTGCGGCTTCGATCCCCTTGATCTTGCCCGAGCCGGCGTTGGACGGGCGATAGACCAGAATGTCGCCGAACGGCTGCACGCTGACCACCTGCGGCAACGAATTGATGAAGCCGTTGATCTCGCGGTAGAAGCCGGCGACCGAAACCGATCCCGTCCGCGAGAAATAATATTCCAGCGAGGCATCGTAGTTGTTCGAGCGGATCGGCTGAAGCTCCGGGTTTCCGCCGTTGCCGGTATAGGAAAGGTTGCCGCCGATCGTTCCCTGCTGGACGGTCAGCGTCGGGTTGATCTGATTGAAGCCTGGCCGGCTGAGCGCTTCGGTGCGCGACAGGCGCAACTTCAATCGGTCGGTGAAGTGCAACTGCGCACTGATGTTCGGCAGGATGTCGATATACTGCTGTGAGGAGTCGATCGGTACCAATGCCGTGCCGGTCGCGGTCGGAATGGAGTTGGTGCCGTTCAGCTTGTTGCGCGTGATGATGACGCGCGAACCGATCGCGCCGTCGATCGGAATGCCGATATCGAAGGCGTATTTGACCTGTGCGTAGCTGGTGAACACCTGCTCGCGTGCCTTGAACGCGGACAGCGGATTGAGCATCGGCCGCCCCGACGCCCATGTCGCCTGCGTTCCGGCATCCGCGTTGGAGCGGACCAGCGCATCACGCACATAGTCGCGCACGTCGTTGATACGGTTGTTCAAAATGTTCGAATTGGGGGCGAACCACGACCGGAACTGCTGAACGTCGTCGTTATGAAATCCCGGTTCGATGACCGCCCCGTCCGAGACTCCCGGCACGCGCGAAATCGGGTCGCGCAGACTGGCAAGCGATGCGTACCGATCGCCATAGACCGAACTGGCGGTGCGGTCGGCGTAGCGTAGGCCGAACTGGAACTTGGGGAACAGCGACGAGCCGGTGTCGAGCGCAATGTTGCCCTGCCATTGCCACTGTTGGCCTTCCGAACGCTGGCGGTTCTCGTACAGACCCCGCATGTAGTAACTCGCCGGATTGGCGAAATCGACGCCGCTCGGGGTGAAGTCGACACTGCGTTGTGCGTTCAGCCGCACCGCCAGCGACAGCGGATTGGCGAGTTGCGTCTGGAACTCATAATAGGTGTTGTCGACGATCGACTTTGTATAGGCGAGATCGCTGGTGATGACGGCGTTGCCGATATCCCACTTCGTACCAAGCGCGCCCTGGAACGTGTCGGTGTTGTTACGGCCTGCCTGTTTCGTCGGTCCGTTGACGATACCGAGATCGGTATCGAACGACGCAAGCGTCGTGCCGTCCGGCGTCAACACGGCGTTGCGGATCGTCGGAGGGGTTCCCCCGGTGGTGCTGGACTGGATCGGCACGCCGAAGAAGTCGTTGGCAGTCTTGTTGCGATAGGCGAGCCACAGACCGTCGGCGTAGAACGTCAGGTTGTCGGCGGGCTTCCATTGCAACGAACCGTTGACCGAAGGCCGCTGACGGGTTCCGCGACCGTAGAACAGCCCGATATCCTGCGGAAAGGTGAAGTTGCGGCCGACCGATGCTGGCAGGACCTGCTGCGCCGCGGGGACGTTATCCTGAAAGCCCTGATAGCGGACCGAGTTGAGGTACCGCGTCTGGGTGAAGGACACGTTCACCAACGCGCCGATCTCGCCAATCCCGGTCTGCCAGCGGTTGCTGATGAGCAAGCTGCCGATCGGATCCACTTTTCGGGATTCGGTGTTGTAGACGCCGCGCGCGGCGCCAGCGAGCTGGAAGCCCTTGAAGTCGAATGGACGCCGCAGGCCGACGTCGATCAGACCGGCGATCCCGCCTTCCAGATTGTCTGCGGTCGTCGCCTTGTAGACCTCGACGCGCGACAGCGCCTGCGCCGGGAAATCTTGGATCGAAACGGAACGACCGTCGGCAGTGAAGATCTCGCGCCCCTGCACCGTCGTCTGCACGTTGGGCAGTCCGCGGATCAGCACGCCATTGGCCTCGTCGAGATAGCGCGTCACCTGCACGCCGGTGATCCGCGCGATTGCCTCCGAGGCGTTGTTGTCCGGGAACTTGCCGATATCCTCGGCGACCAGCGCATCGACGATCGCGTCGGAGTTGCGCTTGATGTTCTGCGCGCTGCTCAAGCTTCGGCGAAGACCCGTGACGACGATATCGTCCGCCGCCACCCCGTCAGCGGTTGCGGTTGCCGGGGGCACCGGAGTGCCGTCGGTCCCGGCTTCGGGCTGAACGGGCTGCTGTTGCTGCTGTGCAAAGGCGGGGCCAGCCGCTGCGAGGATCATCAGCGTCGCGGTGGATGCCGAAAGACGTGCGAGTGCTTTGATGTTCATGTTCTTTCCTCCCTTGGATTTTATGTTTGGTTTATTTGGCCGGTGTCGTGGCGATGCCCGGCAATCGCGTGACGGTGATCCGATCGATGTTGGGGGCGTATTTCGAGCGGAGCAGCACTTGCGGCCACACTTGCGAGGCGTAGGTCTTGCCGTCCCAGTCGGGCTGTTCCTCGCCTGCGATGCGGATTGCATTGGTGCCCGCCCGCAGCGTCACCGGGACCGTCATCTCCCACCAATTGTTGCGGTGGAAGCTGTTGGGGAACGTCGCCAGAACCGGTGCGGCGCCGTTGACCGAGATGCGCGCGATCCGTGCGAGCGGGTCGGGATTGTAATGCGTGGCCTTGGACTGCTCGTCGTTCGAGAAGCGGATCGTCAGCGCGTAATCGCCGGCCGTATCAACCGTGACCGCCGGGAAGGTCAGCGTGTTGCCGTTGCCCGGTGCGCCGCCGATGTCGAACACAGCCTGTCCGCCCCTCGCCAGCGATGCCGCAGTGACCCGGGCGGTGCCAGCAACTTTCGCCGCTTCGGCTTCATAGGTCCGGCCAGTGCCCGCCGACAATTCGGTTACGCGGAGGCGTTGGACCGACGACGCGCCGGAAACCACGACCTTGTTGATCCCACCGAGCAGGAACGCATCCGCGACGCCGCCGCCCGCTAGATCGCGTCCGTTGACTTGCAGCGCAGGTTTGTCGCCACCGTCCAACGCAAGCCGAGCCAGCCCATCCTGTGCGGCATAGACCCAGAACGTCAGCTTACCGTCTTTCGCCGTCGCATCGACACCGTCGTAAACGGTCGCCTGCCCCGCGGTTGGGGCGGTCGCGAGCGTGATGCGATCGACCAGCGCGTTGCCGATCGTCCGCCGCCGTCCATCGAGGCTCTTCGTCGCCAGCGTCAGCACATGACGCCCGCGCTTAAGCGGAATTACCGTATCGACATGGTCGAGCACCGACGGCTTGTAGCCAAGCGGCAGGAACAGTTCGCCTTCGCCCGCCGCCCTGCCATCGATGCGCAGGAAGACGTTGGTCGGCCCCTGCGTCTCAGCCTTGGGGTCCTTGTTGAAGGTGCTCGCAAGGATCCGCAGGGCGTAGCGTCCGTCCGCCGGCACATCGACCGCGAAGTCGAGCGCGGCATCGTTGCCGGTCGCGATCCCTTCGACTGAATAGCCGCCGGAGGTGTAGAACCGATCCACGGCCTTTGGAGACCCTTCCGGACCGCGCACCTTCAGTCCAGTGCCGCGCCGGGTCGCCTTCTCGGCTTCATAATCCTGTCGCCATCCAATCGTCGGGGCGTCGGCTCGTGCGTCGCCCCTGCCAGGCGTGAGTACGACCTCATACGCCGCTTCCTCGTGCAGCGCCGGTAGCGTTCCATCCCCGAAAGCGAGGCTTACCGCACCGCCGTCAATCGCCACGCTGCGATCCGCGACCAACTCCGGCGGGCGCGCATCGCCGAGCGGCCCGGTCCAGCCGATCTGGCGGACACGCACTCGCGCCGTCGTGCCGAACCACGCCGGCACCTTGGCAAGCGATACCTTCGCCGCGCCGGTCTTGCCGCCGAACAGCAACCGCATCTGCCGCCGCGCCGGGTCAAGCGTGGCGACACCTTGGAGCGTGTAGCTTTCATCCGGGTGCGGCGGGGTGACGGCGAGGCTGTGCCCGCTCATCGTCGCATAGCTGTTGAGCAGCCACCACTGGCCGTTGCCCCGGTTTGCCTGGACGGCAGAGTCGCTCAGATTGCCGTCGATGTTCCAATACGCAATGTCCGCGTCGATCTTCGAATCCTCGATCGCGGCAATCCACTGGACCATCTGGCCGGGGACGGAGGTGTGATAATTATACGCATATTCGTTGACGTTGATCGGCAGACGCCGCCCCTGCCAGCGCGTGCCCGCAAAGATCTTGTCTTCCCAGCTCCGATACTTCCGCACGCTGGTGCGCACGGTCGCGGGGTTGCTCAGTTCGTGCCACGTCACGACGTCCGGCACCGTATTTTGCGCAACCGTGTGTTTCAGGAACCCCTCGACCTCGTCGTAGAGGATGCTGGTGTTCGGACCTGCGATACGGGCACCGGGAACAATTTGACGGATCAGCCGATAGGCACGGTCCCATGCATCGAAGAACACGGTCGGATTGGTCTGCCACTTGATCCCGTTGCAGCTCTTGGGTCCATCCCCGAACATGTTCCCCTCGGGCTCGTTGAAGGGAGCGAAGACGATCCGGTCGCGGTAGCGCGGCGCCATGCCGCGCACCTGTTGCGCCTGTGCTCGCAGTTTCTCGAGATAAGCGGTGACCGATTGCGCGCAGTCACCGGTCTTCCAATTGTAGGGAAACTCGCGGTTGATGTCGGTCATGTAGATGTAGGTGTCGCCACCTGAAGCGTCGGTCAGCAGCGTCGAGACTTCCAGCGCGTCCGCGCCGGGATGCTGCGGCCCGTCCTGCGCCTTTGTCGACACGGTGCGCAGTGCAATCCCCTCGATGAGATTGGGTTGCGGCAGCCGGGCATCGTACAGGCCATACAGCGTGCCCGAGGCGCCGCCGTGGAACGGCCCGGTATCGCTGCCGAGATCGACCGTCAGTTGCTCAGGCGCGGTTTGTGCAACGCCTGGTACGGCAGCGGAGCCTAGCAAAGCCGCGATGAGCAGTTTGACGGTGGGGCGGGATCGCGAGGAGGCCATGTCGGGAAAGTCCGCTGTGGAGAGGGAAAAGGTCATGCCGCGCGTGCCGCGGTCATGCGGTCAATCGTCGCTCGGCTGAGGATCAGGCGGCTCGCGGTCAGCGCGAGCGCGAGGTGCAGCAGGCCGGGGATGACGGTGGAGAGCAGGCGGATCCCTGTCAGCGAAGAAGGCGTCTGGTTGCCTGCCCCCGCCTTGTACGACACGATCACCAGCACACCGCTGATCAGCGCGCCCGCCAGCGCCCACGCGAGCTTTACGAAGAACTGGTTGAACGCGAAGCTCATCCCCGACGACCGCATGCCGAGCTTCCACTCGCCATATTGGTCGGCCAGCTGGATCAGCGTGAAGTGCAACGGCAGCGTGCAGCCCAACACCGTGCAGCACAGCCCGACCAGGACCAGCCAAAGCATCGGGTAGCTACCCGGCACGAAATACGCGCCGAAATGCCCTACGACGAGCAATAGATTGACCCAGACGTACACCGTCTTGACGTCGAAGCGGCGGGTGAAGGCCTGCACGACGATCGACCCGAGCAAGCCGCCCGCGGTGGCGGTGCCGAAGAACAACGCCTGATAGGTGGCATCGCCGCTCAGGACATAGGTAATGAAATAGAGCGCGGCGCCGCCCTTGGTGTTGAAGATGCCAATCAGAAGCAGCGTCATCAGGAAAGTCAGACGAAGTTGGTCGTTCTTGAGCGTGTTGGCGATCGCGACGCGAAGGGGCGGCTCCTCGGCGCCGGTTTCCGGCACACGCTCGCGCACGAACAGGAAGCAGATCAGGAACATCGCCACCGCGGCCAGCGACAGGATCGCCACGCCGTCGCGGTATCCGCGCGCGACGTCCCCACCGCCGAGCTGCCGCACCATGATCGGAAGCCCGACCGAAACCGCGAATGATGCCACCGCGACCATCGCGAACCGCACCGACTGGCACGACACGCCCTCGCGCGCGCTATCGGTCATGCGTGTGATGAGCGCACAATAGGGCACGTTGTTGAGCGAATAGAATAGTGCGAGCAGGAAATAGGTCGCGGCGGCATAAGCGACCTTGCCGTCATAGCCGAAGTTCGGGGACTGGAAGGTCAGGAAGCAACTGAGGCCTACCGGGATCGCCGTCCACAACAGATAGGGGCGGAACTTGCCCCAGCGCGTTTGCGTCCGGTCCGCCATGATGCCGATAAGCGGGTCAGAAACCGCATCGAACACGCGCAACGACAGGAACAGGATCCCGACGATGCCCGGGGCGAGCCCGAACACGTCGGTGTAATAGAAGGTCAGGAAATTGGCGATCAGCCCGGTGATGATCGTGCCGCCAGCGTCGCCAAAGCCGTAACAGACCTTCTCGAAGAACGGCACGCGCTCCACGGGTGTGGTCGCAAGCGGTACGATCCCGCTCCCTCCGCCATCCTGCGCTAACGCTGTCACTGCCATTCTTCCTCTCCAATCATCGGCCGCTTTGCGCGTGTCCGGTCAATTTCAGGCGTTGGCGAAGGCCGCCGCCACTGCCGCACCCGCGCGGACGAACACTGGAATTCGGTGCGATGGTGCCGGGCACGGGACGGTCTCCCCGCCGGCACGAGCTTCGCCGGTCCAAGCATCCACCCAATCGCCGGCCGGCAACCAGACGTCGCGCTCGGTCACGCCCGCGGCGAGGATCGGCGCGACCAGAAGATCCGGCCCGAACATATACTGGTCGTCCAGCGCCCATGAGCGTTCGTCGCCCGGGTGATCGTAGAACATCGGCCGCATCAACGGGTCGCCGTGCGCATGGGCCTCAGCCATCAATCCTGCAACGTAAGGGCGCAATCGTTCGCGCAGGGCGGCGTAGCGGCTAAGGACCTGATAGACCGGCTCGCCGAAGCTCCACAGTTCGTTGCCGGCACCCGTGTCACATTGCGCCACGCCGTCGCGGAACGGCTCGGCTGGCGGTGTGATCGGGTCGCGGTGGCCGTGCATGCGCAGGACCGGCGTGAACACCGCCCATTGGAACCAGCGCACCATCAACTCATGAAAGGCAGGGTCTTCGACATTCCCGCCGTGGAAACCCCCAATATCTGTCGTCCACCACGGAATGCCGGCCATCCCCATGTTCAGCCCGGCGCTCAACTGGTTGCGCATCGCGTCGAACGAGCTGTGGATGTCGCCCGACCAGACCAGCGCCCCGTACCGCTGGCTTCCCGCCCAAGCGCAGCGGATCAAGCTGACCACCTCGCGCGCGCCCTCGCCGCGCATACCGTCCGCCACTGCCTGGGCAAAGTGCAGCGGATAAGCGTTCCCGACCGCCAGCACTTCGCCCGCGTGATACCGATAATTGTCGTAATCGTAGGCGCCATATTCGGGTTCGGCTTCGTCCAGCCAGAACAGGCCGACGCCGTTGTCGAGATAGTTGCGCTTCAGCCGATCCCATAGGAACGCCCGCGCGCCCGGGTGCGTCGGATCGATGAAGCGCGTGTTGCCGAGAAATTCCTGCTGCACGTCAATGCCGCGCTTGGTCCGGACGAGATAGCCCTTCTCGGCCATCTCCGCGTAATTCTCCGACCGCGGATCGACCGTGGGCCAGACCGAGACCAGCAGTTCCGTGCCCATCGCCTTCAATTCGGCGGTCATCGCAGCAGGATCTGGCCATTCGCGCGGATCGAACCGCCAATCGCCCTGAACCGGCCAATGAAAGAAGTCCGCGACGATGACCGCGAGCGGGATCCCGCGATCGCGATATTGGCGGGCGACCGCGAGCAGTTCGTCCTGTGTGCGGTAGCGCAGCTTGCTTTGCCACAAGCCGAGCGCAAAATCCGGCATGGTCGGCACGGTGCCCGTAACCATGGCGTAATTGCGGACCAACTGGGCGGGTGTATCGGCCGCCGTGATCCAGTAATCCATTTCGCGCGCTGCTTGCGACGTCCAGGTGGCGCCATTGGCGGCGAAATTCACGTCTCCGATCGCGGGGCTGTTCCACAGCAGGCCGTAGCCCTCGCTGGACACGACAAAAGGCACGCTGGCTTGCGAATTGCGTTGCGCCAGTTCCAGCGAACAGCCCGCAAGATCGAGATTGGGCTGCTGATACTGCCCCATGCCAAAAAGACGCTCGCCCGGTTTCGCCTCGAACCGGACAGTGATGCGCGACACCTCCCCGGACACTGGCTTGAACTCCCGACCGGCAATGCCGAGCGCACTGATCATCCGGACGTCTTCGGTACCGACCGTCCAGAATTTCGTGACGGTGTCGCGCTGCCGCCATTTCTCTTCGAGCAGCAATCGTCCGTCCGCATCGAGAAACCGCACGCGTCCCTGGAGGTCCACTTCCGCGACGATGCGACCGTTCTCGATCCGTGCGACGGCACCGTTCCGGGAAATGACGGGCGCGGAACTGGCGACTTCAAGCAGCGCGCCAGGGCTGGCCGGGCGCTCGGAATGGGCGGACGCGCGCACGCGCAGGCCGTCGACGCCATACGCCTCGATCCGCAGCCAGACCCCGTCATAAGTCCATGCTATCGCCCGCGATTCAAGAATCAACGTATCCAAACAACCATCCTCCGAGTCGTCTTAAGCGCGACCGTAAACGTTTTCGGGAGCGTTTTGGTCGTTCGCCTTCCAGCTGTCAATCCGCTTGCGTAAAGTCGGCGCAAGCCCAATTGAGAGGCATGGATATCCGTTCTCTTGCGACGCACCTCGGCCTGTCGATCGGCACGGTTTCCCGTGCGCTCAACGACCGCAAGGACGTGAACCCGCAGACACGCCAGCGCGTGATCGAGGCAGCGAACACGCTCGGCTACACGCCCAACCAGTCCGGACGAACGCTACGCAGCGGGCGTACCGGAACGGTCGGCTTCATGCTTACGCTTGAGCACGACAGCGCGGTTCATGGCGAACCGTTCTTCATGGCCTTGTGGGAAGGCGTGCAAAGCGGTTTGGCGGAACACGGACTGGATCTGGCCGTCCTGCTGGCGCGGAAAGGAGAAGATTCGTTCACGTTCCTGCGCCGCCACGTTTCGCGCGGAACCGTGGATGCCTGGTTGCTGTCGGCAACGCAGGTTCACGACGAGCGCATCGCCTTGCTGCAGAAACAGAACATTCCCTTCGTGGCGCTCGGTCGATCGGAAACGGAGCGACCGTTCACCTCGATCGATCTCGACTTCGAAACCGTTGTCAGCGAGGCGATCGCGCTGTTCGTGGCAAACGGCCATCGCCGGATCGGTCTGGTCGCTCCGCCCGCCACGATTAACAACAGCCAGATCGTCATCGCCTGCTACGCAGCGGCGATCAAAGCGGCTGGGATCGCGTGGGACCCAGTGCTGATCCATACCGGTGACACTGACGAGAGCGACGGCGAGTTCGCCGCCCGCGAGTTGATGATGTTGCCCGACCGGCCGACCGCCTTGCTGCTGATGGGGGAGACCGCGCCGGTGGGCGCGTATCGCGCGCTTCGGGCGATGGGGCTGGAGCCCGGGCAGGACATTGCCGTGATCGGGCTGCGCGACAATCCGGCATGCCGCAGCCTGTTGCCGGAACTTACCTGTTTCACCCTGGACCTGGAGGCGCTTGGACTGGCGCTCGCCGATGCGGTCGTTGAGACATTGGCGGGGCACGGCAAGGCAGAGGTTTTACACTCCCAGCGACGCTGGCCGATGCAGCTGCTTCGGGCGAGGAGCCATACCATAGGCGGCGTCGAACCGGAGGACGGTCGATAGAACACCCGCGCTCTTCTTTTCAGCCGCACAGCGCCCATCCGTGCCCTGCGTTCCTGACAATCAAGGGGACGGATCGCGATGCGCCTAAGAGTATGACCCTTTTTCCTCTGGTTCGACCATCTGCGGTCCACTCTCGGCGCCGGGTTGACGATCGTTGCCGCATCGGGTTCCTACCTGGAAACGCGACTCCGGGGAGAATAGGATGCCGTACTCGATTGACCGACGGTCCCTGCTTGCGGGGGCGGTCGTGAGTGGCGTGACCATGGCCAGCACTGCGGCCCGAGCGGAGCCCGTCAACGCCACGATGACCCGGGACGTTTACGAGCTTCGAACCTATCACCTGGTGAATGGCACGATGCGGATCCGGCTGGACGCCTATTTGAAAGATGCCTTGATCCCGGCTGCGCGACGCGCGGGTTGTGGACCCGTCGGGGTATTCACCGTCAGCATCGGCCCGGGAAGTCCGAGCGTCCTCGTTCTCCTTTCTCATCGCTCGATCGCCGACTTCCTCGCCCTGCCCGACAAGCTGGCTACCGATCCAACCTATGCGAGCGACGCCGAGCCCTTCTCCAACGCCACGCCGGAAGGGCCTCCGTACAGGGCGTTGGACGTCAAGCTGATGGAAGCGTTTCCCCATTTTCCCCACGTCGAAATTCCAGACGCCACGAGGAACAACGCAGCGCGGATCTTCGAACTCAGGACGTATTTCAGCCACAACAACAAGGCCGGGACGACCAAGATCGGCATGTTCGACACCGGTGGCGAGATCGATATCTTCCGTCGTACCGGACTGAAGCCAGTTTTCTTCGCGAAGGACCTGACCGGGGCCCGCCTGCCGAGCCTGACGTACCTACTGACCTTTCCGGATCTCGCCACGCGCGAACGGAATTGGGGGATTTTCGGTAAGGACCCTGCGTGGCAGCGTCTCATTGCGACTCCGGGATTGACCGATCCGGAAATTACGACCGGAATCGACAACATGATCCTGTCCCCCGCGCCTTATTCGCAAATCTGAGCACGTCGCCGCCGTCGCAATCTTCATACCAGACCGGACGCATCCGAGCGGTGGTCCGGCGCCATGCGTTTTCGCCGAGCATTGCCACGGCGCGTTTGCCCGCGCCCCTGCAAAGCAGTGTACCTTCCGCGGCCGGATTTTCGTCAAGCCGGTGCGGGGAAGCGCTTCAACCGGCGCCACGGCGTTCTATACGGGTTTGCCCTTAGTGCCCTGCCAATGAAGCCGAAACGAATGGAACGCTAAAGGATCGCCTTACCGGTTTCTTCTGAGGACTTTGGCTGTGTGGTCCAAGCGTATCAACGGTGGCAACCCGACCGAGACGTTTCCGGCAAGTCCCGATCTGGTGATCGTCTTCGCACCAACCGGGCGCTTTGCCGACACCGGGTTCAGGGACGATCTGGTTCACCGTTACCACGACGCCTTCCTGATCGGCTGCAGTTCGGGAACCATGGTCGAGGACAATCGGCTCGATGACGACGCGGTCGTCATCCTCGGCATGGGCTTCGCGAAGACGAGGCTCAAATTGGCCGTTCAGCCACTTCCCTCTCCGGATTGCTCGTTTGCAACGGGTGTCGCGCTTGCGCAGGAACTTGCGGACGAGACGTTGTCGGGGATCTTCGTCCTGTCCAGCGGCTTGAACGTCAACGGCAGCGCCTTGGTCGCCGGTTTGCGCAGTGGGGTCGGAGACGGCGTTGCCCTGAGCGGCGGTCTGGCGGGCGATGGGCCGCGCTTTGCTGACACGCGGGTCCTGGCGCGTGGAGAATGTCTTTCGAACGGGGTGGCCGCCGTGGGCTTCTACGGCGAGCATGTCCGGTTTGCGCACGGCAGCGCCGGAGAATGGCAGCCCTTCGGGCCCGTTCGGACGATCAGCGACGCGAACGAATCGGAAGTGGGCGGACTCGACCACGAACCCGCACTTGCGCTGTACGAACGCTATCTCGGTGAGGAAGCAGAGAATTTACCTGCATCCGGGTTGCTGTATCCGCTCGAAATCTGGGATCCTGTGAGACCCGACGACCGCGTGGTCCGCACGCTCCTCGCCATCGATCGCGACAAGGGCACGCTGACCTTTGCGGGCGACATGCCGCAGGGGTGGAAGGCGCGGCTGATGCGCGGGATCTTCGACGATCTGGTCGGGGGCGCATCGACTGCGGCGCAGCATGCCGCCGATCACGCCGGAACGTGGGGAGTTGCTCCCTCGGCTTGCCTGGCGATCAGTTGTGTCGGACGCCGGTTGCTGATGGGCCAGCGTACCGAAGAGGAGATCATGGCGGTCTCGGCTGTGGTCGGGTCCGACATCGCGCTTGCCGGCTTCTATTCCTATGGCGAAATCGCGCCACAGAATGTGACCGGGGTGCCGTGCCTCCACAACCAGACGATGACGATCACGCTGATCGGCGAGTGCGAATGACACCTTCGATGGCAACCATCGATCCTCGACCGTCGCCGTTGCACCAGACCCTGGCGCGACAGGTTCAGCGGGCCCGGCTTCCCGATGGTGGTGTGGACGTCGATCGGCTGCTCGCGCTTGTCTCCGAAACCTATGCGGAAACCGATGTCGATCGGCGGCGAACCGACCGCGCGAACCGGCTAATGGCGGAAGAACTGGAAGAAGCGCTGTCGAAAAGCGCGCTCCAGAACGTCCGTTTCAAGGCTGCGCTCGACAATATGAATCAGGGGCTTGCGCTCTTTGACCCGGCCGGGCGGCTGGTTCTCACCAATCAGCGCTTCCTCGACATCTATCGCCTGAGCGAAGCGCCCGCTGGACTGACGCTGGATCAGACACTTGAGCGCAGCCCCTGCCTTTCGATCGGTACGCCGACCGCGCAGCGCCGTTTGATCCGCGAGTATCACGATATCGCATCCGATCCCGGCGCGAAGATCGAACAGCGCTGGCCGGACGGACGGACGATCACGATCGAGCGCAACCAGTTGGTAGATGGCGGTTTTCTCGACACGGTTGCCGACGTTACCGAGGCCCGCAACGCGTCGGCGCAGATCGCGCATCTTGCGCGACACGACGCGCTGACCGATCTGCCCAACAGGACACTCCTCCACGAACGACTGGCGGAGATGATGCGCAATGCCCGCCGCGGCGATCGGTGCGCGATGCTGTGCCTGGACCTCGATCGGTTCAAACTCGTCAACGACACGTTGGGACACCCGGTTGGCGATGCCCTGCTGGTTGCGGTTGCAGACCGGCTCGTGGCATTGGTGCGTCCACACGACGTCGTGGCCCGTCTCGGCGGCGACGAGTTTTCGATCCTCGTGCAACATGTTACGTCTGATCGCGTGGTGAAGCAGCTGTGTCGGCGCATCATCGAAACCTTGACGCAGCCGTTCGAAATCGCCGGCCACCACATCCAGATCGGCGCGAGCGTCGGCGTCGCGATGGGTACGGTCGAGGCGCTCGACCCGGACACGATGCTCCGCGATGCTGACCTCGCCTTGTATCGTGCGAAACGGGACGGACGCGGAAATTACCGCTTCTATACCCCGGACATGCACGTCTTCGCGACGCGCCGCCGTGAGCTCGAGATCGAGTTGCGGCGCGCCTTGAATTCCAACGAATTCGAGGTCCATTATCAACCGCAAATCAATATCGAGACGCAGACCGTCGTTGGTTTCGAGGCACTTGCGCGCTGGTACCATCCCGAACGGGGGGTCATTACCCCCGGCGAATTCATCAGCGTTTGTGAAGAGATCGGACTGATCGGCGCCGTTGGCGAGGTCATTCTGATGCGGTCGTGTCACGACGCCGCGTGCTGGCCGGAAAACGTCAAGATCGCCGTCAATTTGTCGGCGGTTCAGTTCAAGTCGGGCACCCTGCCCGCGCTGGTCGCGCGCGCGCTACGCGTCAGCGGGCTTGATCCCCGGCGCCTCGAACTCGAGATTACCGAAAGCGTGATGCTCGAGGACACCGCCAGCGTCATCACGCAATTGAAGGAAATCAAGCGCTTGGGCGTGCTGATCTCGCTCGACGATTTCGGGACCGGCTATTCGTCGCTCAGCCACATCCGGAATTTCCCGTTCGATCGGGTCAAGATCGACCAGTCGTTCGTGCGCGAGCTCGGCACCAACAGCGACAGTCTTGCGATCGTCCGTGCGGTGACCGGTTTGTGCAGCAGCCTGGGGATCATGTCGATTGCCGAGGGGGTGGAGACGCTGGATCAATTGAATATTCTGGCGGCGGAGAAGTGCGACAGCGCGCAGGGATATTATTACAGCCGCCCCGTGCCGCTTGCCGAGACCGGTCCGTTCGTGTCGCGGATGGCGGCACTCCACTCCGTAGCGGCCTGAGAAAGCGCAATATTCTAGCCCCTTGCCAACCGTTCCCTTTTCGTTCTATACTTGCTGTAGAGACAGGCGATCCTGCGGAGGTTGGCGGCATATGGCGTTCGATATCGCAAGCTTGAGGAACAAAGCCTCGGAGTATCGGGGCGATCCGATGCGCGTTTTGCGCGATGCCGTGACGGGATCCGGGGTCCTCCAGAAGCTTGGTTTGGTGTTGATCCCGCTGTGGCTCACGCCGTCTCGCTATCGTACGTATCTGCAATCGCATGGGAAATTCGGGCGCATTGAAATTGGGGTGGCAGCCGGTCTGTGGGTCGCTGCGATGAACGTGATGCTGTCTCCGGCGGTCAAGATCGTCGAGGCGGCCTTGACCCGCATGGGAACTGCCGCCGGATATTGGGATGCCGCCTTCACCACCGCTGGCGCCCCGATGGTGTTAGCGGCTTGTTCTTGCATCCTTTTCCTGGGGATCGCCGCGATGCGGGCGGCGGTCAGCTGGATCGCCTTCGGCATCGACCGGACGATTGGCGATGGAACCGTCGACCCGCCCCCGTTCGGCTATTACGCGGTGCAAACGGCGGGCGAGATTTGCGTCGTTTCGGTGCTGATATGCGCGCTGTTTTACGCCGTCCGACCGCTGAATGCGCCCGTTTGGACGTGGTTTGCCGCAGAAGGCGCCGCACAAACGTCGACTATTCTCGTTCTCGCCGCCGTCATCTTCGGGTGCACCCATATCAAGCGGCAGACGCAGGCGATCGCTGCGACGGAAATCTATGGCGGGGTCTGGAAGGCGATCGCTTATGACCTGGGAATTCCCATGACGGCTTTGCTCGCGCTGTGGCTGCTGTCGACGGCGTGAGGGGAACCGCCGCACCCCTCCCAACATGACAAAGTTGAGAATTGATCGGACGGACCCGCGCGGCGATAGGATTGCATCGGGTGCGAAGAGGACGATGCAATGACGATCGGTCGATGCGTATTGGTAAGTGGCGGAGAAAGCGGGATTGGTGCGGCGTGCGCGATTGCGTTCGGCGCGTTGGGCGACAGGGTGGCGGTGCTGTTCCACGACACCGGGAACGACGGCAGCGACACCGTTGCGAAGGTCAAGGCGGCGGGCGGGGATGCGATTGCGATCCAGTGCAACGTCGGCGACGAAGCGTCGGTCGAGGCGGCGTTCGCGGCAGCCGAGCAGGCGTTCGGCCTGGTGCGCGTGCTGGTCAATTCCGCCGGGATCAACATGGCGGGCGTGCCCGTCCGGCAGATGACGATGGCACAGTGGCAGCGCATGCTCGACACCGACCTGACCGGCGCCTTCCTCACCTCGCGCCGGTTCGTCCGCGACCGGCCCGCCAACAGCCCGGGTGTGATCATCCATATCTCGTCGATCCACGCCTATGCGGTGCGGGCCGGGGGCGCGGATTATTGCGCGGCGAAAGGCGGGCTGACCAACCTGATCGAGACGCTCGCGATCGAGGAGGCCCCCAACGGCATTCGCGTCAACGCGATCGAGCCGGGGATGATCCTGACGCCGATGAACGAACGCGCCAGCACCGATGCGGCGTACCGACAAACGCTCGAACGCAACATTCCGATGGATCGCGCGGGGCGGCCCGAGGAGGTCGGCGATCTCGCGGTGTTCCTCGCCTCCGACAAGGCATCCTACATCACGGGCGCACGGATCGTGATCGACGGTGGCCTGTCGCTGATGCAGGCGCTCGGCGCATGACCAATGCTCCGCGCGCGAAGCCCATGTCCGCAGCGGCGGCGACCAACCAGACCGAGATCGCCCCCGGCGTGCCGGTCGTCCGGTCGCAGCTGCCCGGCGACAGCGTCAGTGGCGACCGCAAGGTGATGGTATATCCGTCGTCCGGTGCCGTCGACTTCAACGTTCACGAACTGCAGGACATCCATCTCACCGGGCCGGACCGCCTGATGGCGCGCGACCTGATGAGCCCGTATGTCTGGCTGGAACCGGACGGGCGGTTCGGGATCATGGTCCGTGCGGTGACGCGTCCGGGCGAACCGATGACCGACACCGGGATCATCTGGGCGGGCTGGAGCGACGACGGCGTCCACTTCGCGATGCTCGATCACCCCTCGATCCTGCCCGGTAGCGCTGGCGAGAAGGACGCGGGCGGGGTGGAAGATCCGACCGTCGTGAAAATGGCGGACGGCAGCTACGTCGTCTATTACACCGGCGTCGAAGCCGACATGGCGCATGGCGAGATGTTCTATGCGGTCGGGCCGAGCGTCGACGCGCTGGCGAAGGCGGGCGTCGCGCTGGCGTCGACCAAGTCGCTCGGCAACACCAAGGAAGCGACGGTCGACCGCGAGAAGGACGGGCGCTGGAGCCTGTTCTACGAATATGCCGCAGACGAGGCGAGCCGGGTCGGCCTCGCGATCGGCGCGAAGGTGGATGGGCCGTGGGACGAGCAGCCGACACCGTTCATGCCGCGCGAGAACGGGTGGGACAATTGGCACCTGTCGACCGGCCCGATGCTGCTCGACGACCCCGAGATGCCGGTGATGTTCTATAACGGCGCGACGCACGATGCGCGGTGGCGGATCGGCTGGGTGGCGTTCGACCGGGAACTGACTCGCGTCGTGGACCGCTGCATCGAGCCGCTGATCACCCCGCCGCCGGTGGCGGATCGTGAGGCGAGCGACATCGCCTTTGCCGCCTCGGTCACCAGTCGCAACGGTGAGATCTGGCTGTACTATTCGCTCGAGGATCGGCGTCTTTCGAGAGCGCGACTGCGGCGGAGCTGAACGCGTCCTGCGATACGGTGACG
>NZ_JAPYKK010000054.1 GCF_029623395.1 Sphingomonas echinoides | reverse complement strand
TGAACGTCCGGTTGTGGGTCAAAACTTCGAGCATAGGAAATCGCCAACGGATTTAGCCCGCTTGCGCGTTAGCGATCGAGACAACTCATGTTTTGGACACCAACTGCAGGACTGCTGCAAGCTCGTCGATGGAATAAGGTTTATGGACGAGAGGCAGTCCGCCCGACCCATGCTCAACGATCATGTCGCTATACCCGCTGGCAAGCACTACTGGCAGCGTTGGATAAAGGCGATATATCTCTGCCGCAAGTTCGATCCCCGAACGCCCTGGCATGACTATGTCGGAGAACACGACGTCAAAAGCGTCCGGCGCTCCGGCCAACGTAGCGAGTGCGTCATCAGCATTGGCCTTCCACAACGAGCGATAGCCAAGCTCGGTCAACGCTTGTGTAGCAAACTCGCCAACCTCACGATTGTCCTCGACGACGAGGACCTGTGCTCCCTGATGAAGCGCCTTCTTTGCGATTGGTGCATCAGCCCGTTGGGGTTCCGGTTCTGCCGCTGGCAGGTACAGCGTGAAGGTGGTGCCGCGGCCTAGCTCGCTCTGAACGGCAACATCACCGTGGCTCTGCTTGGCAAATCCGAACACCTGGCTGAGACCGAGGCCCGTTCCGTGGCCAACGCCTTTGGTTGTAAAGAAGGGTTCAAAGATATGCTCAATCTTGTCATTGGCGATGCCACTGCCGGTATCGGAGATTGATATTGCCACATACCGCCCCTCAACCGGATCGTGGCCTCGGATTGCAGGCAGTCGGTCGACCGCCTTGATGCCTACCGTCAACTTACCTTCTCGGGTCATGGCGTCACGCGCGTTGACCGCCATGTTGATGATCGCAGTGTCGAACTGGCTGGGATCGGTAATTACCCAATGCGGCGCCTCACCGAGATCATAGATGGTTTCCATCCTTGGGCCCGTCAGGGTCGGTAGGATCGAGGCCAGGGCTGCCAGGTTCTCCATCGCATCGAAGATCTGCGCCTTGAGGGGCGACCGCCGTGCGAATGCCAGCAGCTGACTAGTTAGGCGGGTAGCCCGTTCTGCGGTATCGGCGATCGCGTCGATGTAGCGCGCTCGCTTATCTTCGGGGAGGTCTGGTCGCCGGAGTAGGTCTACCGAGCCTTGGATGACGGTCAGCAGATTGTTGAAGTCGTGCGCAACTCCACCGGTCAGCTGACCGATTGCTTCGACCTTCTGCGATTGTCGCAGTGCTTCCTCGGTTCGGCGCAACGTCTCTCGTGCTGTAACTTCTGCGGTGACTTCGCGGCCGGTCGCATAGGTGAGATCGCCGCTGGGGGCGGCCACCCAAGAGAACCATCTAGGCTCGCCGTACTTGTGGCGGTAGCGATTGACGACGCGCACCTGATCACCGCCTCCGACGACCTCTAGCGCCTCATCGATCGCCTCGTGGAAGTCGGGAAGCACGAACTCGTTGATATGGTGCCCGACAAGTTCTTCGGGCTCATAGCCCAGTAGGGTTGTCCAGGCCGGGTTCACGCGCCGGAAGATGCCGTCGAAACCGATCATCAGCAGCAGGTCAGGTGACACGCTCCAGAAGAAATCGAGTTTATCAGAATGCTCCAGAACCCGCTGCTCCAAGACCGCGTTGAGATGCTGTAGCGCTTCCTCGGCCTTACGCCGTTCGGTAATGTCGATTGCGGTACCCGAGAAGCGGACGGGCTGACCGCTCTCGTCTGCAATCATCTGGCCCTTGCATTCCACCCAGCGCACCACCTCAAGAGGCAGCGCGAGACGATAGTTGATCAAGAAGTCGGCGCCTCTATCGAAGACGTCCCGGATCTTGGTGTGTAATAGGACCAGATCCTCCGGAAAAACGTGCGTCTGGTACTCCGCTTCGGTAAGCCCCAGCGCGGTCCGCCCGACGTCAAGTCCGTAGAGCCGCGCAAAATTGGCATCGCCGTGCAGTAAGTCTGTTTCGACCATCCAGTCCCACAGACCGACCATACCGGAGCCGTCCAGTGCCGCCTGCAACCGCTCGTTAGCTGCTGTCAGCCGCAGAATTTCCTGTTGTGCAGCTTCCATGCGACGCATTTCGATCCATAGCGGGGCGCCAGGTGTAGTACGCCGTGCTCCCCCGCGATCTATAGGGGAGGGAGAAGGCGCAAGCCACTCAAACTATTCATTTTAGATGGCCTCATGCCTTTGTGCCATTGCCATCGGCGGATGCTGTCAGTGACTTACCGCTTCGGGCGGATATCCCCCGAGCCGAACGACTTACTGTTCATGCTTTGTCGCTGTCCGGCGACGGGCCAGCCGACCTCCGAAACATTCACCCGCGGCCATGAACCAACGTCCGTTGTGGGAACCGCAGGACTTGCGTGAGTGACCGATTCTGGGTCATAAGTACACCACCGTTCGCTGTCGCAAATGTGCATTGAAACCGCTTCTTTTTGGAACGGACATTTGCGACAGCCCGATGATCGCTCTTCAGTCAGCCGTCGGCGTGGTCACAGCTGTCGCTAAATTTAGAACATTCGCGACACGAGGGCGCCGAGTTTTGGGGATCTGCCGCACGCATGGCATTGGTGGTACGATGATCGTATGCTGAAAATACGGATGAAGCGGGAAGCAGCGCAGAACGCGGGCGCGATGAAGCGTCTCTCGCAGATTGAAATGTCGATCATAGAACTCGGAGACGAGGACCTGCTCGATCTTGCCGACATTTTTAGAGAGAGATCCCAGACGGCCATCGCGCAGTATGCCTTTGCTGAAATGGCCCGGCGCGAAATCAGCCTTTGAGCTGTTGGGGCAATGCGGACCGTATGACGGCTACCGCCCAACCCGGACGTTTAAGCTGGCAACCCAGGCTCCCGAAAGCAGCCATTCGTTAGGCGCGATCTTTCCCGTTTCTCCGTCTCCGACCTGCCATTTTGGTAAGAGCAATCGGGGCCAGATTTTGGAAAAGCAGGTGCCCCGGGCGACCGTTCCCGCAGTCTCCTGGGCGACTGTCCCGCTATGAGTTCTCAACCGGAGTTAGAAAAGCGGCTTAAAAGACAGGCCGCAGCCGTACGCAATCCCTGCGATGCTCGATCGCCTTCATCATGGGGCCGTGGTGATCCATTCCCGTGACGATTGCGACCCTGCAGCCCTTCATTCCATGAAGGCAATGAATGACATTGTCGTTCAGATGCTTGTCACGCGCCGCATAGAATTGCGAAATGACGCTGTATTGCGTACCGTCCGTCAGGTGCTTCAGCGTGGCGTAATATTCTGCCGTAACCGCGTCGTAGCGCCCGTCGGCCAACGTTGTTGCCGTGGCGGTCACGGCTATCTGCTCCTGTCGCTCACTCAGAGAGGCAAGCTGGGCTGAAAGACGTCGGTCGTTTGGCGTTCGGTCCTGTGGAGCGGCGTCCATCGAGCGTTCCAGCTGTTTCACCCGACTGTGCTTCTTCCACCAGTCATCGGGAACGGCCTTCCCCGCCAGATCATCACCCAGCCAGTCGAAGCCGAACACCCGCGATTCATATATTTTCGCGAGATGCACCATTTCGGCGGGGTAGTTGCGAGCGAGGTAGTCATCGCCACGATCAAGGTCTTCTTGGCGTATTTCCACCCCCACTTGATCGGGTCGGAACTCGGCCACCAGCCGGTATATGTCCGAGTAGCCGTACAAGGCGTTGCCCTGATGCAGTTTGTGCATGACCGGCACTATCAAAATTTGCGTAGGCTCGATGCAAGCAGATGCAACGGCCCGGCTCATCGGTGTGAGGGCGCCTAAAATGCCAAAAACTACCGCACGTCGCTGCAACACGAGAGTCCCTCCCCGTTTCACCACGCTGTTCAAGTCGCGATTATCTGATATCACCGTTTTAAAAGTCTATCTAGCAGCTTTTACCGTAACTTTTTTTACTAACGAATAAGGTAAGGCACAGAGACAGAGAATGTAGACTGCTTTGCCATCGTCCCTCTTGCGCGAATTCGTACATGAGTAACTGCCGATTGAGAGACTGCATTTCCTACTATTGGTGCATAGCTCCAAGATTGCCCGGCGTCTGACGAAAAGTCCACGTCATCCGTCATGTCATCAGGACCAGAGTAACGCATTGTCAAAGTAGACGCGGGCGAACCCTCGGCTATTGTGATGGCAGATCCGCCGCTTGCTCCATCCCCATCCAACGCGATAGCAGTACCTACCGGCGAAGGTACAACAACGATTACGGCACCTACGTCTAGCGGAACGATATCAGGATTGACCACGGTCATTGTCACCCGGCGCTTGGCTCCTGGCAACGCTTTTGGTCGAGACGTCCCATCGACAGGGTCCCACGTTGATGTCGATAATATCGAGATCGTAGGGTTCTGCGCCGCGACATTAAGAGTTACATCGATTACCGAAGTGCCAGTCCCACTCTCGGCACCGCCGACGCACGCACCGAGCAGGCTGATCCCACTCGGGCAGATTTTCCAACTCCAGAAAATCGTAATTCTGTCTTTATAGACACCTTCAGGCGGAAATAACGCTTCGTTTGGTGTTATGAAAAATGGTAAATCTGCAGAACTGGAACCCAACAGTCCCAACAAGTTCAACAGGTTGTTTTGCATATAATCGATAGTTGAATTTTGCGAGAAGGCAAATGTGCCACTCGGGTCAGCCGACGCCTTATATCCAACGCTGAATACCCCTGAGGTAGCTAAAAGTTTAAGGCCATTCTGGCTTGAAAACTTTGCCTTTATGTTGTCATCACTGAGAAGCACCAAGAGGGCGGAATTACACTGTAATCCTGCACGGCTCTTTATCGTAGGAACGGCCTTGGCCTTTACCGCTGCCGGCGAATAGGTTCCCAGATTAGAGCTAAAGCTAGTGCTCACGGTGCAAGCTGCGGCTGGTCGTGCCAGCACGGCAGCGATCAGCGTGGATGCGAATAAGACATACCGCAAGAACCTGCGAAGTGAAACTGACGGCTTGCATACAACGACTAACGCCATTGTCATATCCGTCGTGCCCGCTTCGACGGTCTGACAGGGCTTAACCGCTTAGGACGGCATGAAGCGTTTTCATAGATCGTTGTCGTGCGAAGGACTCCATCAACGGTATAACTAACCGTTAAGTCAACTTTTCTACTTGAGCATATCGCGGTAGCGGCTTCCTGCGACAGATCGTTCTTCGTTGCGAGCACAGGGTCTTGGTCCAGGGAAAGCATAAGGAGGGATAGGATCGGAAACAAAGAAAACTCCTGAATAACTCCGAAGCCATTTATCTCTGCTTGATGATTAACATTTCACTAGCGTACATGGACTATAAAACCAAAGTCTAATGGCATCACGTAGTTATCGACCAAGGGGACTGCCCGTCAATCGATGGCTCCGTAGGCTGGGCCTTTTCACGCGCAGTGCCGATGTTCGACGCCGAGCGAAACATCGCGGGATGGATGGAGGCGGCCTCTGACATCACCGAGCAGAAAAATGCCGAAGCAGCGCTTCGTGAAAGCGAAGCGCGTTTTCGTACCATGGCTGATCGCGCACCCGTCATGATGTGGGTCACCGACCCCAGCGGCTTTTGTATTCATTTGAACGCCCGGTGGTACGAATTTACGGGTCAAGCACCGGGCGCGGGTGAAGGTTATGGCTGGCTTGATGCGGTCCACCCCGACGACAGACCCGCGGCGGAGGCGGCTTTTGTCTTAGCTAATAACGAACAGCAAGATTACCGGACTGAGTTCCGCTTACGCGCGGCTGATGGAGTTTACCGGTGGACGATCGATACCGCAGCCGCAAGGTTTGACGACGCCGGCCGATATCTCGGCTACGTCGGCTCGCTTATCGATATTGATGACCGCCGTGAGCATGAAGCGCAGCTAGCCTTCAAAGAAGAGCAGTTGCGCCTTGCGATCGACATCGGTGAGATCGGCGAGTGGGACGTCAATCATCTCACCGGCAGCATGTTCTGGCCGCCACGGGTCAAGGCGATGTTCGGGATATCCCTGGATGTCCCCGTAACGCTGGACGACTACCACAACGGCGTTCATCCTGATGACCAGAGAGCAACTCGCGAGGCCTATGAAGCTGCGAGCGATCCCGATCTACGCGCATTCTACGACGTTGAATATCGGACGGTAGGCAAGGAAGACGGCATTATCCGCTGGGTTGCTGCCAAAGGCCGCGGCCTGTTCAACGCTGACGGGGATTGCACTCGGGTAATTGGCACAGCCATCGACATTACCGAACGTAAGCGGCTCGAAGAACAGATCCGCGATGTGAATGAGACGCTCGAAACGCGTGTAGCCGAACGCACCGCCAAACTTCAGGAAGCTGAGGACGCTTTGCGTCAAAGTCAGAAAATGGAGGCGATGGGAAGCCTTACTGGCGGCGTCGCCCATGACTTCAATAATCTGCTGACGCCGATCGTCGGGGCGCTCGACCTGCTTCAGCGCAAAGGCGTGGGAGGAGAGCGAGAGCAACGACTGATCGCTGGCGCGATTCAATCCGCCGACCGCGCCAGAACTCTGGTTCAGCGACTTCTCGCATTTGCCCGGCGTCAGCCACTCCAACCCGTCGCAGTCGATATTGCGGGTCTTGTGAAGGGGATGGCGGAGCTACTTGCAAGCACCACCGGGCCGCAGGTGGACGTCGTGGTAGACGTGGCAGATGAATTACCGCCAGCGAACGCCGATCCGAATTAGCTCGAGATGGCGCTCTTAAATCTTGGCGTGAATGCCCGCGACGCGATGCCGGATGGCGGCACGCTGCGGATCAGTGCCACCCGTGAAAGCGTTCGTAATCCGCGCGGCATACTTAAACCCGGGCACTATGTCCGACTTTCGGTTGCAGATACTGGTTTGGGGATGGACGAAGCAACGCTCGCGCGGGCTGCCGAGCCGTTCTTTTCGACCAAAGGCGTTGGCAAGGGTACCGGTCTCGGACTGTCGATGGCACATGGTTTGGCAGCGCAGCTTGGGGGTGCACTCACCATTCAAAGCCGACAGGGTGTCGGTACTAACATTGACCTGTGGTTACCGATCAGTGCGGCCGTTGTAGACGACGGGGCGGTTGCTCAACATCCTTTCAAACCAGGTAAGGCTTCGGGAGTCGTACTTCTTGTCGATGACGAGGAAGTGGTGCGAGCCAGCACTGCCGATATGCTCGAAGAATTAGGGTATGTTGTGCGCTCGGCGGTGTCGGGCGAAGAAGCCTTGAAGCAAGTTGGCGAAGGCCTTGACCCTGATCTGTTGGTCACCGATCATCCTATGCCGGGGATGACTGGGGTGGATCTCGTTCGTGCCTTGCGAAAGACGAAGCCAAACCTACCAGTGCTGATCGTATCGGGCTACGCTGAAACAGAAGGTATTGCCCCGAACCTACCCCGTCTTACGAAGCCATTCAGAAGCGCGGAACTAGGAGCAAGTCTTGCTACCCTTACGGCCAGCCGCTAGTTTACGTTTAGCTGGTCATGCTTTCCCAAAACAGCATCCCTTTTGGAAAAGGCGGTAGCCCCGCAACGTCGGCTATTGCCACCCGCCTTCCCGAAAGCCGCCGTTCCGCTCTCGACCAGGTCAGACACTCCACTGTCGCAAAAGCGGCGACATGCGCGACGTTCGAAACTTAGCACTTCCGCGACAAGCTCAATCGGCTTGCGTCTAATCGTCGGAACTCGGCGTCACGAACGATAAGCTTGGAAGCGGACGAGCCTTAATCGAATTGCTAGCGGGCAACCACCCCGCTTGCATATATGGTGACGGCTCTTGCCTGGTCTTCAGGCATTGCCGAGGCGCAGTCGTAACAGCTCGGTTCCTCGTAGGAGTGACATATGGTTTCCTGGTCTCCCCGCATGCTCAGCATTCTGCGCATCGTTGCAGCCTTGCTCTTCTTGGAGCACGGTCTGATGAAGCTGTTCCACTTCCCCGTAGCCCAGCCCGGTGTTCCCGACCCGCTGCCGGTTATGCTGGTCGCCGCCGGTGGTCTCGAACTCATCCTGGGTCTTTTCCTGACGCTGGGGCTGTTCACACGCGTTACGGCGTTCATCGCGTCAGGCGAGATGGCGGCAGCCTATTTCATCGGTCACTTGCCATCGGGTTTCTGGCCGGGCGTGAACGGCGGCAGCGAAGCGATCCTCTACACCTTCCTGTTCCTATATCTTGCTTTCGCCGGCGGCGGTGCGTGGAGCGTCGATGCTAGCCTAAATGAAGGTGCGTGAGAGATGACGGGGTTACGCAGGGCTGTGGTGGTCGGCGCCTCGCGCGGGATCGGCAAAGCGTTGGTCGAGGAGCTTGCCCGCCGTGGAACGGCTGTCACGGGGACTGTGCGGGATCCACATGGATCCGGCCCGACGGGTGACGGCCGATCCGTCGTGCTGGACCTTTCGGATCCCGATGCGGGACGCGCGCTCGAAGCGGTCGTCTGCCCTGGCGAGTTGGACGCACTCATCGTGAACGCGGGCATTTTCGGCCCCGCGCATCAAGATGTCGCACAGGTCGAATGTGAAGAGACGGCGGAGTTGTTCTGGACCAACGCCATTGCGCCTGTCCGCCTTGCCCGCCGGTTGCTGCCGCTGGTGCGACGGGGTGGCGTGATCGCCTTCATGTCGTCGCGTACCGCCAGTATTGCGCTCAATGCCGAGGGAGACATGGAACTCTATCGCGCCAGTAAGGCGGCGCTGAACGCGCTTTCCCGATCGTTCGCCGTCAAGGATGCGCTTCCTGCCGACATCGCTGTGCTGCTGTTACATCCCGGTTGGGTTCAGACAGAGATGGGCGGCAGCAATGCGCCAGTCACGATCAGGCAGAGCGTGGCTGGGTTGAGTGCCGTCATCGAGAGGGCGCTGGACCATCCTACCTTTCGCTTTGCCGACTATCAAGGCGACGAACTCGCTTGGTAGGTTCCCATAGTTGGATCAACAATGAGGAGAACAGAGACGCTACCTTCTCGCTGTCGCCAAAGGCGGGACATATGCGACGGCAGAAAGTTAGAACATTCGCGACACGAGGGCGCCGAGTTTTGGGGATCTGCCACATGCATGCCATTGGTGGTACGATGATCTCATGTTATAAATACGGATGAAGCGGGAGGCGCAGCAAAACGCGGGCGCAATGAAGCGTCTTACGCAGATAGAGTTGTCCATCATAGAACTTGAAGACGAGAGCCTACTGGATTTTGCCGACATTTTTAGTGGGAAGCTTGAGACAGCTATCGCGCACGCGCGCTCGAGCACGTCTTCGGCACTCTCAAGGACCGGGTGGGGCAAAGCTATTTCAAGACGCGAACACTGAGGAACGTCGGAACCGAGTTGAGCCTCCAGCTCCTCGCATACAACACCAAGCGCGCCATCGCTCTGGTTGGTGTGCCGGGACTGATAGCAGCGATGCAGGCCTTAACACTGCGTTCACGCGCGTCTCAATCAGCGACGCTTCGTCACCGTTCTTACGCAACCCCCACCCAAGTCGGACGTCCGTGATGCAAAGCTAAAGTTTTGCGTCACGCCTCGGTTATCGGTCTTTAAGCTAATAACTCCCCTTCTAGTTGCCCGATCGTAAAGGGCTTGCAGAGATACCGTATACCTTCTGGCAGCCCATTCGGTTTCGGATTACCGGACATCAGCACAACGGTCGCCGGCATCTGCAACGGATTGCTGGCGATAAATTGAACGCCTGACACGCCAGTGCCTAGGTCATCATCACAAAGCAGCATATCGATATCGCCGTCAGCAAGCGGCGCCTGTGCAGCGTCGATCGAAGCTGCTTCAATCACGGACAGGCCTAGTTCGCGCGCAAGGCTCGCTATCATCTGACGGACTAGCGCGTTGTCACCTACGATCAACAGTTTGCCACTAGCCATGCTCACCATCCTAGGTTCAGTATGTATTTTAGAAAACGTTGGGAACTCAGACGATGTCTTGTGACCGTTGGGTTATCCTCGTCGTCGATGACGAGGAAAGGATACGAACGTTGATCGGGGATCAACTCGAGACCGTGGGCTACAAGGTAATCCTGGCAGCCAGCGGCGATGACGCATTCAAGATCGTGCAAGGCGTGACTCACATTGACCTTATTGTAACAGACGTCAGAATGCCTGGAGCTATAAATGGTTTCGACTTAGTTCGAAAAGCGCTCGCCGACCGCCCCCACCTTCGGACGATTATCATTTCAGGCTACACTGGGGAAAGCATCCAGCGCACTGGTCTTGCAGACCGCTTTCTACAGAAACCGTTCACGTTACAGACTCTGGAAAACGAAGTCCGAAGTCTGTTAGCCGCTTAGCAATCCGAAGTTACCATTCAACACTTACCCGCCGGTTCACCGGCGTGTCGCGATGTATACCGACGGAGTCTTGGCCCGCCGGCAAGCGCTGCGCATCTCTTGATCTGCCCCCCGCTGAGTGGCCCAGAGACTATGATAGTCTGGACCACGAAAGGGACGACGAATGCCGAGCAAGAAGCACAAGCCGGAAGAGATCATCGGGAAGCTGCGTGAAGTTGAGATCGTGCTGGCACAGGGGTCATCGACGGCCGAAGCGTGTCGGCGGATCGCGGTCAGCGAGCAGACCTACTATCGCTGGCGCAAGGAATATGGCGGTCTGAAGACCGACCAGGCGAGGCGGATGAAGGATTTGGAGAAGGAGAACCTTCGGCTTCGGCGAGCGATCTCGGACTTGACGCTGGACAAGCTGATTTTGCAGGAGGCTGCCCGGGGAAACTTCTGAGCCCCGCGCGGCGACGACGCTGTATTGATCATGTGCAACGAGAGCTTCCGGTGTCCGAGCGACGGATCTGTCGGGTGCTGGGCCAGCATCGATCGACGCAGCGCAAGGTGCCGCGCGGGGCAGATGACGAACAGGCGCTGTCGGAAGACATCATCGCGTTGGCGAAGCAATATGGTCGCTACGGCTATCGCCGGGTGACCGCGTTGCTCTGCCATGCGGGCTGGACGGTGAACCATAAACGGGTCGAGCGGATTTGGCGGCGCGAGGGGCTCAAGGTCCCGCAACGTCAGCCAAAGCGTGGGCGGCTGTGGTTGAACGACGGCTCGTGCATCCAACTGCGCCCGGAATATCCGGGGCATGTGTGGGCGTACGACTTCGTCGAAGGCCGCACGCATGATGGTCGCAAGTTCCGCATCCTGACCATCATCGACGAGGCCAGTCGCGAGTGTTTGGCGCTCATTGTGGCACGGCAGCTCAAACATGAAGACGTGCTGGCGGCTTTGGCCGACCTGTTCGTCACACGGGGGCCACCTGCACATATCCGGTCGGACAATGGCGCCGAATTTATCGCCAATGCCGTGCAGCAATGGCTCGGGCAGATCGGCGTGAAGACGATTTACATCGCACCGGGATCACCATGGGAGAATGGCTATAATGAAAGCTTCAACGGGTCGCTACGCGACGAACTACTCAACGGCGAGATCTTCTACAGCCTCGCCGAGGCGAAGGTGCTGATCGAAGCATGGCGGCGACATTACAACACGGTCCGTCCGCACAGCAGCCTGGGCTACCGACCACCGGCCCCGGAGGGAGCCTCACCGCCATATCCGGCCTCCGGTTCCGCTTCGCTCCACCTCCGCCCGGATGTGGCGGTGGCGAGCATAATCCACTAACAATCAACCCGGTCCACTCGACGGGGGCAGGTCATGGTTCGGCCCGCAGCGCAGCTGCTGATGCGCCAAATCTCGCGCCGCAGCGAATTCCGCTACATCTGCGGGCTCGTAGAAGCCCGCCATGTGACAGGTGACCAGACTGAGGGTCGGGTCAACTTCAAAGCTGTAGGTTGGCGTCGTTGCCCTCCACTACCAGTAGCTCCTTATCGAATCATTGCTTCCGGTAACCGTATGTCACTGCGGGGATGAACAGGCGGATGCGGATAGCTGACGTAGCCAAAAGTGCCGCCTTTCCCGACAGGGATCCATTCATGGAATGAAAGCGCTTATTGAGCGCAGACGCGGACTCTCTCATTCACCCAGCATCCGCCTCGCTTGCAAGACCGGCGGATCGGGGCTGGGACCTTCCCACCTCCGACACTGACGAGTGCAGGGCTGGTCGCCTGGTACGAAGCCGGCATCAATCCAATAGACTCCAATCCGATGGGTTGGGGTATGACGTAAGCAGGAAATTACTACTAACGGGGAAGAGCCGATCACCACCGACGTCGCGTAACAACTTTTGTTTTTTTAACCACTTAGCAACTATCTCTAAAATCGGACGTACCTTCGACGCTATCCTTCCGTGATTCGCGGTTTTAGGAGGCGGGGAGTGGATATGAAAAAAGTAGCATTGTGTTTGTCGGCTGCAATCGTTGGCATGGCTTCGCCCGCATACGCAGCACCGCTGGTTTTTAACTTTTCCGGTCCTTCAGGCACAGCAGTGTTCCAGCTCGATTCTAATCCAACACCGGATACGTTTAGCAGCTTTCTCGGCTCTGATCAGATTGCCTTTAAGAATGTGTCTGGTGTTTTTGGCGGTATTGCAGGAACCGCCGACAATATCGGGTTTGGGAACGGCCTGTTCGCTTCGTTGAACATCAACGCCGCGAACGTAGGTTTTTCACAGTTCTCAGGACCGACCTTGTTTTCCGGTCCGGCAAATGCGCCGACCTTCTCAGTCGGTAGCTTTGTCTTGATTAATCCGTTCTTTGGCAATGCCAGCCTGACGATATCCCCGGCGGCAGTAGCCGGCGCGGTACCCGAAACGGCGACGTGGGCAATGATGTTGGTCGGCTTTGGCGCAGTTGGCTTTGCAATGCGTCGTCGGTCGAAGGTTCACTCAACAGTGACCTACGCTTGAATTTCTAGCGCTAAGTCAATTTGTAGAACATTTCTAAAAATGCCGCCGGTCCAGTTGCCGGCGGCGTTTTAAAAACCTGAGCTTCGAAACAGGAGTCCTTAGCAGATCTAGGTGTTTGATCCCGGGGTGTGGTGGTACGATTGACCGACACGCAGGGCGGGAGGAGTTATGGGCCAGGTTCTGCACGGCAGCGCCACGACGACTGAGGCAGTCCGTCGAGCGATACAGCGGAGTGAAGAGAGCGTAAGGGCGCTCGCCCGGCGCCATGGGATCAGTCCGACGACAGTGCAGAAGTGGCGCAAGCGGGCGCATACCGCCGATGCCGCGATGGGGCCGAAGGCCATTCATTCCACCGTTCTTACGGCTGAGGAGGAAGCGATGGTTGTGGCATTTCGCCGCCACGCACTGCTGCCGCTCGACGACTGCCTGTACGCGCTGCAAGCCACGATCCCGCATCTCACACGCTCGGCGCTCCATCGATGCCTGCAGCGTCATGGCATCAGCCGATTGCCCGACATGACTGGCGAAAAGCCCGCCAAGCAGAAGTTCAAGGCATATCCGATCGGCTACTTCCACGTAGATATCGCTGAGGTCCGCACCGAGGAGGGCAAGCTCCACCTCTATGTCGGAATCGATCGCACCTCGAAGTTTGCCTTTGTTCAACTCCATGAAAAGGCAGATCGGCCGACCGCGGTCGCGTTCCTGGAAGCGTTGCTCGAAGCAGTGCCCTACGACCTCCACACCATTCTTACCGACAATGGCATCCAGTTCGCCGACCTTCCGCGCAACCGCGATGGATGGACCGCGCGATACCGGATCCATCGCTTCGACCAGATCTGCCGCGAGCACGGTATCGAGCAACGACTGACCAAGCCCAACCATCCGTGGACCAACGGCCAGGTCGAGCGGATGAACCGCACCATCAAGGACGCCACCGTCAAACGCTACCATTACGATAGCCACGACCAGCTTCGGCGCCATCTTCAGATCTTCATCGACGCCTATAATCATGGGCGCCGTCTCAAGACGCTACGCGGCCTCACGCCCTACGAATATGTCGCACGCATCTGGACAGAAGACCCAGCTCGATTCAAAATCGACCCGTATCGCCACACCCCGGGACCAAACACCTAGCACTTAATTTTCAATAGGAAGGCCTGACAACTCCAGATTGGTAACATCCGTTATTCTTTAAACACAAGTCTTTATGAGAATCGGCTGGCGACGGCGCTGCGCAGAAAACGGTCGATTCTGCAACGGCAGCTTTCGGGTGGAAAAGGGGACAGTCGCTTTCGCCCGATTGTGTTGAAACCCCCACAAACGCGATGACCCGCCCTGCACGGGAAGCATAATTGCAAAAAGACAACGCATTCGTTGCAGTTATGGTGCCCTAGAGATGGACCTTGTGCGTCATTGTTGTGCGGAGGTAGCCACTTTGCCCCCTTGCAGAGTTTTTCAACAAAATCGCCCACTAGCGGACGATCATCTACGTCAGGACGGTGCCTACTGGCGGCGAACACAACCGTTATGTTCGCCGCCTGTCACTTTAAGCAGGCTCGGCTTCCTTGGGGGGACGACCACGCTTCGGTACCGATGTGGGCGCCGCTGCCTTAACGGGCGCTTTCTGGCCCGGCTTCCGACCGAGACCGATCTTCTTGGCCATATCGCGACGTATTGCCGAGTAGGAGGGTGCAGTCATGGGATAATCGGCCTTCAAACCATATCGCGCACGATATTCAGCGGGCGTCATGCCGTTCGTAGAGAGATGCCGCGTAAGCGTCTTGTAGGGCTTCCCGTCGATCATCGAGATAATGACATCCGGATTTGCCAGCGACTTCCGCGCCGTGACCGCAGCAGTAAATTCGGGAGCCGCTTCCTCAGCGGCAGCTGCTGCCGGCGCAGTCGAAAGACCGATCACTGCGTCATGCATCGACCTCAAGAATGCAGGGACATCCTCCGCCGACGTGCGCGTATTCGGGTTGGACAACCATGCCATCGTCAATTCTGTAGCAAGCTCGACGGCGTTCGTAGTTTCATCAGTCAATTTGAATTTCCTTCCTCGGTGGCTATAGCGATGACGTCGTAAACTCACCCTGAACACCTTAACTTTTCTAGTTGATTGTCAGAGGTTCCTCGAACGCCCAAACCCTAACTGTATGTTGGTTTACTCGCGTTCGCTAACGCCGTCTGAGCAGGCAGAAATCCCACAAGCAGCGATCAGCTTAGCCCGCCGCTACGGCGGCTAAATTAACTCGCTACTCGGCGACAAAAGTCGTCGGCACTGTTCTTCAGGGTGTTTAGTCGTCCATCCAGCCGGTCGAAGCCATAGCCGACAGTGTCGATCTCGGCGGCGACGGTTTCGGTATCCCCATGGATAGCCGCGATCGTATTCGACATCGAATTGGCGGCGAGTGCCGTTTCATCCACGGCGGCCGTGATTGCGGTCACGGTCTGCGCCTGCGCTGCCATCGCATAGCGGATGCGGTTCGCGGATACCTGAATTTCGGCGACAATCGCCTTGATTGAGGCGTTGGTGTCGACGGTCGAACGCGTGGCGGACTGGATCGCGGCGATCTGGGCGGCGATGTCATCAGTGGCACACGCAGTCTGCTTGGCGAGGCTTTTGACTTCCTGTGCGACTACCGCGAAGCCGCGTCCGGCATCACCTGCGCGCGCCGCTTCGATCGTCGCGTTCAATGCGAGCAGGTTAGTCTGGCCGGCTATGTCGCGAATCAAGCTTAAGATCGACTCGATTGATGTGGCATGTTCGCTTAGCGCATTTGACATGCCGACCGCCTTGGTCGCCTGAATACTGGCGCGGCTAGCAATTTCGGCCGCATCTTCGACCTGGTTCCGCGCGTCCTCGATCGCGTGGATCAGGCCTGCGGCAGTTTGAGCGGCCCCCCGCATCGCAAGGGCGGATTGTTCGGCGGCGGTAGCGACTTCGCTGGCTTTACCAAGCACGCCGCGCGCTGCGACTGCAGTCCTTGCGGTCTGTTTGCGGAGATCGGATCCCTCGATCGAACTGTCGGTGACGAGCGTTGCGATCCCGCTACGAAAGGCTTCCGCAGTTATGTTACGCTGACGCTGCGTGGCGCCGTCAACATGTGCGGCGTAGATGGTTGCAAGGACGTCACATTCCACCGCCTGAAGACGGAGGAACAGCCGGTTGATAGCTGTCCGCTCCTCCTTCGAGCAGTTGTATTCGTCAGTCATGATTTCCACAGCAAGCGCGGTCGTGGTGCTCCCGAGTGCCAGGATCGCTGTAAGGGGGACGTTCGCCTCAAACGCCGAGGCTACCCGACTTGCGCTGTGGTTTACCCATTCTCCGCCGCGCACATCGCAGAGCCGGGACTGCACGGCTCGTATTGGTATTGAAAGACGGTGATTGCGGTCAGCGTAAGGAGCGTTTGGCAGCAGCCGGTACCAGCCGTCGATCTCCGCTTCGGCAATACGCCGTACATGAGGCTCTATGATCAGCCAAATGTGGTGACCCAACAGGGTGTCTGCGTCGCTGAAGCCAAACAGACGAAGTTTTTCGGCAAGATCGATATCGATCTGGCTATCGTGAAGATCTACTTTCTTACCCACGCCCATCCCTCACGTCCTAACCAATCATAATTAAGGCGGTATTGATGAAGGCAAAATCTAAAGCATTTCCCGCGACGATCTGCATCGTCCGTCGAAGCATGTAGCCACGTTCTCGGTCCGCTGATGGCGAACGTTTAGCGTTCTTGGTACGTCTACAACTGGGGCGTCGCGGCCGACGATAGCCGTTAGCTGTCATCCCGATTCCGCCAGCTTTTCTCAAAACGGATGGTGATTTGCGAATGATCGGAGCGGCTGCATAGCTTATCCAGCTCGGTCTGGTTCAGCTACCCAGAGCAGGTTCCTGCGGCGGCCTCAACTGACTACTATTTGCATGCGGTACGCTACCTCGGTGTCCCCGTGAGCTTGCACTTATGGGTCGTTGTGCTAGCAGAGCGGTGCCGAAAATAGAGTGGACCGGTGGTGTCTCGGTCCTCCGCCTCTGTGCGGATCTTCCCAGCCGCGGCGTCGAACCAGCAGTGTCTGGATTGGCGCGCATGCTCACCTATTGCGCATTGCTTGCCCTTCCTGCCTGCATACCGGGAAGTAAGCCATGTCTGACGTTGAATACCACGCCTTTAACCTCGTGCTTGCTGCAAGCGTTGGCGGTTGGGGCTTTTGTGAGCTGGTTCGTCCAGCTTGGCTCGAAAGAGGTGCTTGGCGAGACCGGTATCCCTCAAGTCTTCTCTATGCGAGAGGAGGGGCCGCTTTGGTTGCGGCAGGACTGTTGCTTCGCCCAGGCATGAGCTTTGCCGGATCCTGGCTTCTTTTGGCACTTGCAATGACAGTGGCGACCGCATTTTTGATCGATGGCGAGCTTCAGCTGGCCATGGTGCCTTTGTTCATCGCTGTTGCAGCAGGCGCGAACGGTTATCTCAATGTCATTTGAAACGCGGCCTCTTTCAACGCCTGTGTACGTTGTGGCCCGTCCTGGCAGCAATTTGGAGCGGACGTTGCTCCGTGCGATGGAGGAAGATGACGTTGTAGTCGCGCGGCTGACCCGCGCATTCGTTCGCTGCAGTATGACCCCGAATACGCGGGACTTTCGGGATTTAAGACAGGATCTTGCGGTGATCGCGACGAGCCGGGCACCGGCCGGCATGGACCATCCAACCCTCCAAAGTGCTATGGCAGAAGAAGCAGATGATAACCTTCGGCTGGTCCGACTAGCCACGCTTGGCCTCGTCCTTTCTCAGCCGGAGAGCTGGTTCAACACAAGCGAAGCACACGAATTACTTAGTAGTTTGATCAATCGGACTTACATTTGGTGAAAGCTAGGGTCAGGACCCATAAACGGGATTCCCTTGAAAGCCCACCGCTCGGCAGGCGGTGGAAAAATGGGGGCGCTCGTCCAAGCGATCGGGATCAGTCGAGGTGGTCGCAACAGCAAGCTCCACACCCTTACCGACGGCCAAGGTCGCCCCGCTCCGCTTCCTGCTGACCGGCGGCAAGGTCGCCAACTGCCGTGCCGCCGACACGGCGCGAGGGGGCTGAACCAATACTCCCATCGCCGCCACCCGGCCTGCATGTCATACCGACAGGCGGGCCTCTTTGGCCGGTCGATCAACGGCAAGCGAATGTCGCGACTTGGTAAAAATTGAAACGCTAGGTCGGGCTTCGGGAGGGCCTACCCGACCTAGCGTTAGCCACAAGCACCCGTCCACTGGTGCAACGCCGAGTTACCCTTTCACGATTAAAAAGATATTAACGACGAAAAGCGACGACTGAAAGTCGCGCTAATTATTCTTGTAATTAACTTTGTACGCGATGAACTCTGCCCTAACCACGCATACAGCTACCAGTAAGAGCTGGCGGGTAGAATCGCCACGCCAGCCACCTCAATCAAGGTGCGATTGTTTTGCGGAAAGTGCGTTTGTTAGATGGGTGGATGAGAACGTTTAACAGGTAGTTTTTCCTGAATTTTCATCAAGCGGCATACTGAAATTTCGATCTCTTAAAGGCTACGTGGCCAATAATATCGACAATTGGAATGTACTGCCAACCGCTTGTTGAAGTTGAGCTCCGGAACATGCTCCCTTTGGGTTACGTTCGATCTACTATGCAGCGAAGACATGGAGACTCGGGGATGGGCGTAGTGGTATGGGTTCGCGCGGCAAGGGTGACACAGCATGCTTCGATCTGATCTCGTACAGGCGGTCTCCGCTGATAACCCGACATTACCCCTTCCGGTCATCGACGCCGTCGTGTCCTGTTTTTTTGAGCAGATCACCAACCGGTTGGCAGAGGGCGGGCGTGTCGAGCTGCGGCGTTTCGGCACATTCACAACTCGTGAACGCGAAGAACGGTTATGCCGCAACCCAAAGACTGGGGAACCGGTCCAGGTTAACGCAAAGCGCGCGCTCCACTTTAAGCCAGCAAGAGAACTGCGCACAAGCGTGACGATCGGGAAGAAATGATTCTTTCTTGTCGCCTTGCAAGGGGGTGCGACCGCGAACGCGTTATAGCTTACCCTCTCCCATTTTTGTCGCCGCAGCTTTACAGATTATTAACCATTTTCTGAAAAGATCTAAAGGTCGAAGCGGGGGCTGGAGATTCCCAATGCTCAACAAATCTGAGATTGAAATAGAGATCAACAGAACGAGGCGGATGGCTGATCAGCTGTTCGACGAGCGTTCTGCAAAGGCGCTTAAAACATATACGACAGAACTTGAACGTGCTGCTGACCTTATCAAAAATAAGGGCCACCGTTTCGTCCTGTCATCAAGCTTTTGAAAAGCTCCTGCAAGCATTCAGCAAAGGGTTGGCTGCGTTTCGCGAAGTGCCGCACGCACCATCGCGCAATCCTCACGAGCATGAATTGCTATCGAG
>NZ_JAPYKK010000053.1 GCF_029623395.1 Sphingomonas echinoides | reverse complement strand
TCGCTCACGCCTTCAATTCCAGCGCTCTTGCATATAATGTCTTTCGGTCCAGCCCGAGCTTCTTGGCCACTTCGCTCGCCGCCTGGCCGGTCGACAGCCGAGTGAGTGCTTCGGCCAGCGCGGTGTCGGCGTCCTCGGCGCTGGCGGCTTCGGGCGCACCCGGCGGTGCCACCACCACGACGATCTCGCCCTTGGGCGGAGCGTCGGCGTAGCGCGCGGCGAGCATCGACAGTGTTCCCGTTACCGCTTCCTCGAAATGCTTGGTGATCTCGCGCGTGACCGCCGCCTCGCGGTCGCCGAGCCCCTCGGCCAGCGCCGCCAGCGTCGCCCCGAGCCGTGGGCCGGATTCGTACAGGACCAGCGTTGCGCGGATCGTCGCCACCTCGGCGATCGCGGCGGCGCGCGCCTGCGTTTTGGAGGGCAGGAAACCGACGAACAGGAAACGGTCGGTCGGCAAGCCCGCCAGCGTCAGTGCCGCCACCGCCGCGCACGGCCCCGGGATCGTCCACACCGTATGCCCCGCCGCGCGCGCGTCGCGCACCAGTTTGTAGCCGGGGTCCGAGATCAACGGCGTCCCCGCGTCAGACACCAAAGCGACCGGTTCCATCCCCATCCGCGCGATCAGGCCGGGGCGGACCTCCTCGGCGTTGTGGTCGTGATACGGCACCATCGGGCGCCGGACTCCGATGTGATGCAGCAACTTCGCCGTTACGCGGCTGTCTTCCACCGCAATCACAGCGGCATGGCTCAAGATGTGCGCGGCGCGCGGCGACAGGTCACCGAGATTGCCGATGGGGGTGGCAACGATGTAGAGGCCCGGGGAAAGATCATTGGTCATCAGGAGCGGTCATGGCAGAGCGGGACACAGGGGCGCAACGGCGCAGCGGAATAAGGCGGCTTTCGCAAGCGACGCTGGTGGCGGGTGCGGTCGTGCTCAGCGGGTGCCAGACGGTCGTGCCGCGCGGAGCCGTCCCGCGCCCCGGTCCGGCGGCGCCGCGCCCCAGCAAGCCGCAGCAGCCGGTGGTCGAACAAGGTATCCCCACCGACACCGCACGCCACCGCGTCGCGCTGCTGGTGCCGCTCAGCGGGAATAACGCGGGTGTCGGGCGCAGCCTCGCGAATGCGACTCAGCTCGCGCTGCTTGATTCACGCAACGAATCGGTCCGCATCACGACGTATGACACCGCGCCCGGCGCGGCGGCGGCGGCGCAGCGCGCGTTGTCGGATGGCAACCAGCTGATCCTTGGGCCGTTGCTCGCCGACGACGTCCGGGCGGTCGCGCCGATCGCGCGGCAGGCGCATGTCCCCGTGGTGAGTTATTCGAACGACACGACCGCGGCGGGCAACGGCGTGTACCTGATGGGCTATGTCCCCGCGCAGTCGATCGGCCGCGTGGTTGATTATGCGACCGCGCACGGCGTCAGCAGCTTCGGCGGGCTCGTCCCCAACGGCGTTTACGGCGAGCGTGCGTCCACCGCGTTCCTCCGCGCGGTCGAGGCTGCGGGCGGGCGAGTCGGGTCGCTCCAGACCTATGACCGCGTTACCGGATCGATGGGCGCCGCAATCACGCGGATGGCCAAGAGCGCGCCGTATCAGGCTGTGCTGATCGCCGACGGCGGCAATGCGGCGGCGGCGGGTGTCCCGGTGCTGCGGCGCAACGGGATGGGCGGCGCGCGGATCCTCGGTACCGAATTGTGGAATTCGGACAGTTCGATCGCGAGCAAGCCCGCGCTGGAAGGCGCTTGGTTCGCGAGCGTGTCGGATGGGCTGTATCGGCAATATGCCACCAAATACCGCGCACGCTTCGGGGCGGCACCGTTCCGCCTGTCGAGCCTGGGGTATGATTCGGTGCTGCTGACGATCCGCATCATGCGCGACTGGCCGATGGCGGCGACCTTCCCCGAAGACCGGCTGCGCGATCGCGGTGGTTTCTCCGGGATCGACGGCGCCTTCCGCTTCGGTCGCGACAGCGTCGCCGAGCGCGCGCTGGAAGTGCAGGAGATTCGCGGCGGGACGACGATCACCGTATCGCCCGCGCCCAGCGGGTTCTGAACGGGACCGTTCGCATCGGTCAGTTGCGCGCAGGTGCCGTTTTGCGCACCTGCGCGTCGCGCCAACCCTGATAGCGTTCGACCGCTTCCGAGCGGCGCAGGACGCGCGCGTTCGGATCGATGACGACGTGCGTTCCTGCCGGAACCGCCACGCTGCCGACCCCAGCCGTCATCGGTACCCGGATGATCCGCGATCCGACCTGCACCTCGACGGGCAGCGGGAAGGGGCGCCCGCCTGGCGCGTCCCAGCGCAGCATCAGCCGGCCCGCGCCGCGCGTTTCCACCAGCTGCGGCAGCGCAGCTTGGCGCAAGTAGACGTCGAAGAACCACCCATAGTCCTTCCCGGTGACCCGGCGCACGAAGCGTTCGTATTCGGCGGTGCTGCCATAGCGCGGCGCGAAATTGCCCGGACGCGGATCGAGCCGGCCATAGACCGCGAGCCGCGTCACGTCGCGGAACGCGCGGTCACCGATCAGGTCGCGCAGCGTATGGAGCATCCACGCGCCCTTGTAATAGATGTCCTGCCCGGGGCCGCCCTTGGCGATCTCGTACACCTGCTCCTCGGTGCGGACCGTGCCCGAGACGATCGGCCGCAAGTTGGCGATCCGGTTGCGCTGATCGTCGAGCATGACCGCATAACGCGCTTCGCCCTCGCGCCAGCGGCCGTAGAAGGGCTGCATATATTGCGCGTAGCCTTCGTGGAGCCAGTAATCGTCCCAATCGGCGGCGGTGAGCTGATTGCCGAACCACTCGTGCGCGAATTCGTGCTGGAACAGCCAGTCGAACCCTTCGGGCGCCTGCGCATAGCCGTTGCCGTAAGCGTTGATCGTCTGGTGTTCCATGCCCTTGTGCGGCGTTTCGACCACGCCGACCTTCTCGCCGCCGAACGGGTACGGCCCGATTTTGCTTTCGAAGAAATCGAGCGTCGGGGCGAATTCCGCGAACAGCGCGCGGGCCTGCTCCGCCTCGCCGGGGAGGTACCAGTAGAACATCGGGATCGTGTTGCCGTAGCGGCTTTTGTAGACGCCCGAGATCTCCTCATACGGCCCGACGTTGAGCGCGATGCCGTAGGTCGTCGGGCGCTTGATTCGCCAGTTCCAGCGGGACCGGCCATCGGCAAGCTGATCCACGCCGAGCAGGATGCCGTTGGAGGGTGCCTTGAGGCCCTTGGGTACGGTGATGTGCACCGTGACGACGCCCGGCTTGCCCGACGGAAAGTCGAGGCACGGCCAGAACAGGTCGCAACCGATGCCCTCCGCCGTCGTCGCGAACCACGGCGCACCGTCTGGCGTCTTCGACCAGACCATCCCCGAATCCCACGGCGCGTTGACCGCGACATGCGGTTGCCCGCCGTATACGATCCGCGCGATCACGTGACGTCCGGTCGCTACTTGGCGCGGCAGCGCGATCCGCAACTGGCCTTCAGGGTTGCTCCACGCATCGCGCGGCAGCGGGGTGCCGTCGATCGTGATCGCATCGACCGGGAGGTTGCGGTCCAGATCGACCACGAGCCGATCGAGCGGCGCGCGCGCAGCGAAGTCGAGCGTTGCGACACCGCGCAGCGTCTGCGTATCGGGCAGCACCTCGAACGCGAGGTCGGCCGCGGCGAAGGTGAGTTTCTGCTGGTCGGGATCGATCGGCCCGCCCGACTTCTGCGTCTGGGCCGTGATCGCGGGTTCGCCCTTGCCGGGGAGCGTGTCCTGCGGGTGCGCGGCGGCGACCGACGCCAGAGAGGCCAGCACGACTGCAACCCGAGACACCTTCATGCCGAACCGAACTCCCTTGAAATTCCAGGATCGTGACCGCACGGAAGCGGCCTGCTGGCGTGATACGCACAAACCGGCGCGAACGCACCTGCGTCCGCTGCATTCTCTCCGGTATGGGCCAATCGGGCGGAAGCATTGAGATCGAAGCACAGGATTGCGCCATGACCGACTCCACCGCCGTGCCTGTCCTTGCTGTCGGAACCTATGCCGGCGGCGGCGGGCAGGGGGTGCACCCGCTCTGGCCCGGTGATGGCGAAGGGTGGCGCGTCGGGAACGGCTATAGTGACGCGCCCAACGCATCCTTCAGCGTCCATTTGGCGCGGCATGCGCTGCATTACATCGTCGACGAAGGCGCTGTCGGGCGCGTCGGGGTTTTCCGGCACACGACGGACGGGTGGGACAAGCTCGCCTCGGTCGAAACCGGGGGGAGCGCGCCGTGCCATGTCGCGCTCAATCCCGCCGGGACGCTGCTCGCGGTTGCGAATTACGCGAGCGGTAGCGTGTCGGTAGTTCGGCTGGATCCGCGCAGTGGTTTGCCGGAAGGCACCGTGCACGTCCGCGCCAACCGCGGCATCGGGCCGAACGTCGAACGGCAGGAAGGGCCCCACGCCCACTGGGTCGGGTTCAGCCCGGACGGTCGGTGGTTGTACCAGACCGACCTCGGGACCGACGCAGTGCTTGCCTTTGCGATCGACGCGGCGGGGGCGGTGGGCGAACCGCGCATCGCATACGCTGCGCCGCCGGGGTCCGGGCCACGGCATCTGCTGCTGCATCCGCATCTGCAGGCGCGTTCGTATCTGGTCAGCGAGCTGGCGAGCACCCTGACGACGCTGGACCGCGCCGACGACGGAACGTTCGGCAACCCGCGCATCCAGTCGACGCTGCCCGATGGTTGGACCGGCGAGAGTATCCTTGCGCATGTCGCGATCAACGCTGCCGGGACGCGGCTCTACGTTTCGAACCGGGGGCATGACAGCATCGCAGTGTTCGCTCTGGATGCGGACGGTGTGCCGACCGTGCTGGAGCATATCGCGAGCGGGGGTGCGTATCCCCGATTTTTCCTGTTGCTCGAGGATCGGCAGACGATGGTCGTGGCGCATGAGAAATCGCAGACGGTGACGACGCTCGCAATCGACCAGACGGGGCGGCTGGCGCCAACGGGCGTCGAGCTCGCTATTCCCGGCGTGGCGTATGTGCTCGAAGTTGCGCCTAGCGGCGGGTGATGTCTCGACCCGCCATCTGGGAAACGACGGCCTGACCGACCCTCACTGCGCAATCAGCGAAGGCGCATCCTTCACGAAGCGATCGAGCACACCGTCGGCGATCTTGATCGGTCCGTCGAAGCGAGTCGCGCCGGGGATGCTCTGGACTGCCGCCGCCTGCGCCGCCAACTTGCCGGCATCCGTGAAATAGCGCGAGGCGGCGGTGTTGCCGCTCTCCGCCGCGTCGAGCCCCGCCGCGGTCAACTGCAAGGCGCGGCCCCAGAGCTGCATCGCGTCGAGCCACGGTCGCGCCTGTTGTGCGAAGCTCGGGTCGGCAACCCCTGCGCGAATTGCGTCGGGAGCATTGGTCAACGCGTCGGCCTGCGTGGTCAACGTGGCGATGGCCTTGTGGCATGCGGTCTGGTCGCCGCTGGCGATCGCTTCGCGCACGGCATCCAGCGTCGCCTTCAAGCGCGGGGCTTGTTCCTGCCATGGCTGGCTTCCGAACGTCGGCGCCATATGCTGCGTATCGAAGAAGGTCAGCAACGCAGCGGTTGCGCGCGCATCGCCGCCAGCAAGCTCTCGCGCTGCGAAATGCCACGTCCGCTCGGCATCATAACCGGTGTCGTTCCACGCAAATGCCGCGACACCCGTGACGGCGACTCGGCTCGGTGCCTCCTGATTCATCGGATTGGACAGGATTCCGGTCAGTTCGCCGGAAAGGCCCGCCTCGCGCCGCGCATAGGGCGCAAGCAACAGGCGTCCGGTGGTCTGCGCGTAATCATTGACCGGGTAATTGTCCCACAACAGGGTCTTTCGACCGAACGCCTTGGTCGCCGTCCGCGCATCCGGGATGGAGATCGCGGGCGGGACGACATCGGTGCCGGTCCATTGCACGACGACACGCGGGTCGAGGGTCTTTCTAAGCGCCGCCTTGTAAGGCGTTTCCTTCGCGTCGTAATATTCGGTCGGCACCATGATCAGCGGGCGCGACGCGGGGTCGGTCGCGATCAGATGCGCCTGCACCGCGTTAAGCAGTCGCGCCTGCGCCACCCCTGCGGCCTCGGCGCCGGACGCGCCGAAAGCGGTCTGGTCGCGCGCACAATTCCACTTCTTATATTCGATATCGTCGAGCGCGACGTAGAAGCTGTGCACGCCGATCGTTCGCAGCGCAGCGAACTTGCGCTCGAGCGCTTGCGCATCGGCGGGATCCGAGAAGCAGACCGACGGGCCTGGGGAAACCGCATAGACGAAGTCGACATGGTTGCGCCGCGCGGTCGCAACCAGTGCACCCAGCGATTGCAGCGTCGCGGCGGGATAGGCTTCGCGCCAGCGATCGCGGGCGAAGGGATCGTCCTTCGGACTATAGACGTAGGTGTTCGCCTTGACCGTGGCGAGGAAGTCGAGGTGCTTCGAACGTTCCGCCATCGACCAGGGTTTGCCGTAAAATCCCTCGATGGTGCCGCGGATCGGCATGGCCGGATGATCTTGGACGACGAGCGCTGGAAGCCGTTGTCGCTGGACGAGCTGGCGGAACGTCTGGACCGCATGGAACAGGCCATCGCCATCGTGCCCCGCGAGGGTGACCTTGCCCGCACGCCCGGCAGGAACGATCGCGATGGTATAGCCTTCGGCGTGGTCGTCGACGACGGTTCCGCTGCGACCAAGCGTCGCGCGAATCTGGGGCGCACTAGCCAGCCCGACCAGGATCTGCGTGACATCAGGCCTTGCAGACCGGGTTTTCGCGGTGGTGATCGTTTCGACACCGGCCGACGTCAGGATTTGCCGGAGCAGCGTGAGCGTACCGGCTTCGGTTCCAGGGGCGGCTACCAGTTCCACCGCCTCGCCGAGTGCAAAGCTGCGCGCGCCGAGCGTCATCGATACGGGCGCGGGGAAAATTTCGGGCAGGCGCGACGATGCCGCGTCGGGTTGGGCCGTGGCTGCCGAGGGAGCGATCGTGTTTGCGGCGATGATCGCCAGTGCTGTCGCGAGCGCGGTCAGCGGTCCGAACTTGGCACAACGTCGCATCGCTACTTCCCCGGTATTATTGTGGTCTTATTAAATAACCTAACCTTCTTTAAGCAGATCGGCAACCCGAGCGATCGCGACAGCTCACGATAAAACCAAAATAAGCCCAATCTTTCAATCCGGAGTCGAAAGATCCCGATGCGCAACCATGTCGCGACCGGCTATGACGCGGCATGATGGGGCCATTGCACCGCTGCAAAATCGCGTGACGATTGATGGCGGCGGCGCTAGCCCCATATAAAGGAAGAACGCGCTTGAGTGGCGCGCCCCCGGAGTACCCATGACGCACGTTCCTGCCCCGCATTCTTTCCCCGTCCTGCCGTTGCGCGACATCGTCGTGTTCCCGAGCATGATCGTCCCGTTGTTCGTCGGGCGCGACAAGTCGGTCGCGGCACTCGAGGCGGCGATGGCCGGCGACAAGGAGATCTTCCTCGTCGCGCAGCTCGATCCGGCCCAGGACGATCCCGCCCGCGATGATCTCTACGATATCGGCGTCACCGCGACCGTGCTGCAACTGCTCAAGCTTCCCGACGGGACCGTGCGTGTTCTGGTGGAAGGCAAGCGGCGCGCCTCGCTGACCGAACTCACTGAGACGGAAGGCTATCTCTCCGCGCAGGTCGAGATGATCGACGCTGAGGAAACCGAGGACGAGCCCGCAGCGCCAAGCACGGAAGCCGCGGCTCTCATGCGATCGGTCGTCGACCAGTTCGAGAATTACGCGAAGCTCAACCGCAAGCTGCCCGCTGAAACGGCGGTCCAGTTGGGGGAGATCGAGGAAGCGAGCAAGCTGGCCGACGCGGTTGCTGCGAACATTCAGGTCAAGGTCAGCGACAAGCAGGCGCTGCTAGTGGAGCGTGATCCCGTCAAGCGGCTGGAGATGGTGTTCGCCTTCATGGAAGGCGAGCTCGGCGTCTTGCAGGTCGAGAAGAAGATCAAGTCGCGGGTTAAGCGCCAGATGGAGAAAACCCAGCGCGAATATTATCTTAACGAGCAATTGAAGGCGATCCAGCGCGAACTCGGCAACGAGGGCGAGGAAGGCGAGGGCGACGAGATCGCCGAGCTGACGCAGAAGATTGCTACGCTCAAGCTGTCGAAGGAAGCGCGGACCAAGGCGACGTCGGAGCTGAAAAAGCTCAAGACGATGGCGCCGATGAGCGCTGAGGCGACCGTCGTGCGCAACTACCTCGACGTGCTGCTGGGCTTGCCGTGGGGCAAGAAGTCCAAGATCCGCAAGGATATTTCCGCGGCGCAAGCGGTGCTCGACGAGGACCATTATGCGCTCGAGAAGGTCAAGGACCGGATCATCGAATATCTCGCGGTTCAGGCGCGGACCAACAAGCTGAAGGGGCCGATCCTGTGCCTCGTCGGGCCTCCCGGCGTGGGCAAGACCTCGCTCGGCAAGTCGATCGCGAAGGCGACTGGGCGCGAGTTCATCCGCCAGTCGCTGGGCGGCGTCCGCGACGAGGCGGAAATCCGTGGACATAGAAGGACGTACATCGGCTCGTTGCCGGGCAAGATCGTGACCAACCTCAAGAAGGCCGGCACGTCGAACCCGCTGTTCCTGCTCGATGAGATCGACAAGCTCGGCCAGGACTTCCGCGGCGACCCGGCGTCGGCGCTGCTCGAGGTGCTCGACCCCGAGCAAAATGGTAAGTTTCAGGACCATTATCTCGAGATTGACGTCGATTTGTCCGATATCATGTTCGTAACGACGGCGAATTCGCTCAATTTGCCGCAGGCTTTGCTCGACCGAATGGAGATTATCCGGCTCGAAGGCTATACCGAGGACGAGAAGGTCGAGATTGCCGAGCGCCACCTGATCGCCAAGCAGATCGAGGCGCACGGGTTGAAGCCCGGTGAGTTCACGCTGACCACCGAAGGTCTGCGCGCGCTGATCCAATATTACACACGCGAAGCCGGGGTCCGCACGCTCGAGCGCGAGATCGCCAAGCTCGCGCGCAAGGCGTTGCGCCGGATCCTGGAGAACAAGGACACCGCGATCACGATCACGGCGGACAATCTGTCCGACTTCGCGGGCGTCAAAAAGTATCGCCACGGACTCGGCGAAGAGGAGAATCAGATCGGTGCGGTCACGGGTCTCGCCTGGACCGAGGTCGGCGGCGAGTTGCTCACGATCGAGAGCGTCACCGTGCCGGGTCGCGGTGTGGCCAAGATCACGGGCAAGCTCGGCGACGTGATGAAAGAGTCGATCGAAACCGCCTTCAGCTTCATCAAGGCGCGCTCGCCGTCTTATGGAATCAAGCCGAGCGTGTTCGCACGCAAGGACGTCCATATCCATTTGCCCGAAGGCGCGGTGCCGAAGGACGGTCCGTCGGCGGGAATCGGGATCGTCACCGCGATTATTTCGACGCTGACCGGCGTACCGGTGCGGCGTGACATCGCGATGACCGGCGAGGTGACCTTGCGCGGTCGGGTGCTGCCGATCGGCGGGTTGAAAGAGAAGTTGTTGGCTGCGCTACGGGGCGGAATCACCACCGTATTGATCCCGCAGGAGAACGAGAAAGACCTCGCAGAGATTCCGCATAATATCCTCAATGGTTTGAAGATTGTTCCGGTGTCGCATGTCGACGAAGTCCTTCGTTTGGCGCTGACCGGCCCACTCGAGGCGATCGAATGGAGTGAAGCGGATGATCTCGCGGCGCAGCCCCCAGCAGGGGTTCCGGCAGTTGGGGGTGAAGTGCATCATTGATGCACTTCACCCGGCGCTGAGGTCTTACGCGGCAATCGGATGGTCGCATTCGGCAAAGCGCTGACAGCAAAAGCCTACTTTTTGTTTTGACAGCCCCCCCGGTACCCGCCTTTATGCGCGGCGGTCCGGTGGGCTGGTACTCATTTTTCTAATTGTAACGGGGGTTTGGTGGCGATGAACAAGCAAGAGCTGATCACAACGGTAGCCGATACGTCGGGACTGACGAAGGGCGATGCGAGCAAAGCCGTCGAAGCCGTGTTCGACGCCGTCTCGGCTGCGCTCAAGGCAGGCGACGAAGTCCGTTTGGTCGGGTTCGGAACGTTCTCCGTCAGCAAGCGCAAGGCGTCGACCGGTCGCAACCCCCGCACCGGCGAACCGATGACGATCAAGGCTTCGTCGCAGCCCAAGTTCAAGGCCGGCAAGGGTCTGAAGGACTCGGTCAACTAAGATCCTGCGTTTTTCCTGACGGCAGCGCTTGCAAAGCGCGGTTCGACCGGATTAAGGACGCATGCAACGGGGCGGCGTCGGCCGCCCCGATCCGTTTCGCCGGTCGCCAAGCGTGACACAGGCAACGGGCGCGTAGCTCAGTGGTAGAGCACACCCTTCACACGGGTGGGGTCGCAGGTTCAATCCCTGCCGCGCCCACCATTAGAAAAGGCCACCAGCTCGGCGAGTTGGTGGCCTTTTTCATACAAACCGCGATCCTGGTATACGCCAAGAACGGGGCGTTAACCGAGCGTTACAAGTATGTTTCGGTAATAGCGTCGATGTTGCGCTTTAGGATCCGATATGGCTCCTCGCTTCGATCCAGTCCGCGCGTGGACGCCTGTAAAACAATCAACGCTGCCCGTATGCCGTCAGCGAACGATGGACCGTCGACCGGGTCACTGGCGAGAAACTTCTCAAACTTGCGCGCCGCCGAGATAATCTCCTCCGGGACCGCCGTTGGGCGCGTTTGCAGCGCGATACCAATCGCTCGCTCTCGCGCGTAGTTGAAGGTCTTCGCAGGCTGCTGGGCCGAAATTGGCACATCGCGATCATTCGTGTCGTGCGCCGGCTCAGCCAAACTTGCCGTATCGTCCACTGTCATTCTCCCTGCGGCGTTAGTACTGTTAGGCGAGGGCCGCCGCCCCGCGCGCGGCATGAGGCAGGGAAAAGAAGCCGACCGCTATAAGTAGCGTGTCGAGCCGTTGCGACCGGACCGTCTCAGGTAGCCAGCCGGTGTTTTCAGAAGAATCGTCGGTGTCCCGATCGTGCTCTTGCAGGGATGAGATTCATCTATCCTCCGGGAGCGCCGTCGAACGCGCCTGGCGCGGTCGTCCATCAAGCAACGGCCCATGAAACGGCAGCATCGTGGGTCAGTTGATTTGGAACTGGTGGAAAGTCCGTCAGGTGGAGCGTCATCGATCCGAAACATCAGTGTCACGAATCTGACCCTAAACCCACATCAAGCCGTCATCTCCCGTCCCTAACGGCAGCGTCAGGGTCGATAAGGGGGTTCCGAATCGATCAGGGCAAAAATGCCCTCGCACAACGATTATCGTATTCGGGAGTGACCAATGGCCAACTTCAACCGTTTCAGCACCGTTCTTCTGGTGACCACCGCCGCCGCTGCACTGGGCGCGTGCAGTGGCGCGAACGACGTGGCATCGCCGGGCGCCGGGACGGTCGTCATCACGCCCGCGCCGACCCCGACGCCAGCGCCCACGCCGACACCGACGCCGACCGCAGCGATCACTGCCGCGCAGTTCGCCGCCGTCACGCCGGTCAATGGCATTTCGATCACCGCGGACGAGCAACTCGCGATCGTCAACGCCGGCACAAACAACAATGTCAGCGGCACCAACATGCTCAACGGCGTGTACCCGACGACCGCGGCATCGCTGACGACCGCGCTCGACCCGTCGACGATCAACAGCTTCTTCACCAGCACCAACTATGTCGGCGCGCTCAACGGGCCGACCGATACCGCCTTCCAGGGCTGGACCTGCAATTCGACGTCGGCGGAATTCGGCGGCAGCGGCGCGCGCTGCACCGCGGTTCCGGCGGTCGGCACGGGCGGTTCGACGGCGGCATGCCCGACCGGCACGACCGACGACGGCTTGGTCCAGACGTTCCGCGCCTGCCGCCTGCCGTCGGTCATCAGCGGCACGCTCAACCTGCCGAAGATCGCGGGCGTGTTCTACCGCCTGCGCGGCCAGACCGAAGTCGGGACCGACGTCGGCACGACCGGCGCGGATAACAACGCAGTGCTCAACATCGAGCCGGGCGTCGTGATCGCGGCGGATTCGTCCGAGACGACCAACGACCTGCTGCTCGTCAATCGCGGGTCGAAGATCAACGCGGTCGGCACGGTCGCCAACCCGATCATTTTCACCTCGCAGCAGAACCTCACCAGCAACGGCGTCAGCGATGCGACGCAGGGCCAGTGGGGCGGCGTGATCATTCTCGGTCGCGCACCGGTCGGCGTCTGCGCCACCGGCACCGGGCCGAACAATGCGGCGGGCAGCAGCACGACCTGCCAGCAGGCGATCGAAGGCGTCACCGGGCGCTTTTATGGTGGCCCAACGGCCGCCGACAGCAGCGGCAAACTCCAGTATGTCCAGATCCGCTACAGCGGCATCGCGATCAGCGACGGCAACGAACTGCAGGGCCTGACGCTCGGCGGCACCGGGTCGGGCACGACGATCGACCACGTCCAGAGCCACAATTCGGCGGATGACGGCGTCGAGATCTTCGGCGGCACGACCAACATGAAGTATATGGTGATGACCGGCGCCGACGATGACGGCTTCGACATCGACAACGGCTTCCGCGGCTTCATCCAGTTCATGATCACCGCACAGCGCACGATCGGCGCGACCGCCGACTCCTTCTCGACCGAGATCGACTCGAACAACGCCGAGGACCTGCTGCCGCGCACCTTCGGCCGCTACGCCAACTTCACCTTCCTCCAGACCGCGCTCGCCCCGGCAGCGATCCGTCTGCGTGGCGGTGCGGACATGACCTTCGTCAACGGCGTGGTGAAGACCCCGGCGACCGTCGCATGCATCAACCTGATTGCGGGCGAGCAGACCGCGGGTGGTCGCACGACGATCCGTCCGGCCGATGCCGCGCTGCAGGATGTCGGGCCGCCGGTGTTCAACTCGATCTACTTCTCCTGCCAAGGTCGCTGAACGCTAGCCTCGGGACCATCGCCAAGTTGATGCCGGGGCGGCCGCTTACGCGCCGCCCCGGCATTTGCCTATGAAAATTCGATCGGGAATACAGGCCATGCAGAAGCGCCTTGCCTTCGGGACACTCCTTCTTCTTACTTCCACGTTGGTGTCGCCCGCGGCGCTTGCGCAGACCGCTCCGGCCCCCGCCGCGACTACGCCACCACCCGCTGCCGCACCTTCGGCGCAGAGCGCGGGTGATCCGGTGGCCACCCCCGCCGCCGACCAGGCGGGTGACCCCGAGCAGCAGGTCGAAGTCTCGGCGCCCGGCATGGACACCAGCCAGGGCGCCGACATCGTCGTCGTCGGGCGCAACATTCCCAACGTCATCCGTTCCACCCCGCAGATCGTGTCGGTCCTGTCGGGCGCGGACATCGCGCGGACCGGCGAAGGCGACATCGCGGGCGCGCTCGCGCACGTCGCTGGCCTCAGCGTCGTCGGCGGCGGGTTCGTCTATGTGCGTGGGCTTGGTGATCGCTATTCGTCGTCGATGCTCAATGGCTCGCCCTTGCCGAGCCCCGAGCCGCTGCGGCGTTCGGTCCCGCTCGACATTTTTCCGACGACGATCGTCGGGTCGGCGCTGGTGCAGAAGACCTACTCGGTCAACTATCCGGGCGAGTTCGGCGGCGGCGTCATCAACCTGACGACCAAGGCGATCCCCAAGAAGGACTTTATCTCGCTCGGCGGATCGATCGCGGCGGACACCGTGACGACCAGCGAGCTCGGCTATACCTACGCGGGCGGGCGCAGCGACTGGACCGGCTATGACGACGGCACGCGCACCGTGCCCGACTTCATTAAGAATGCACCCGGCGGGACGGGCATCATCCCGAGCGACCAGGTCGCCAAGCTCACCAACGCGCGGACGACGCTGCTCCAGCGCAACAACAGCCTGCCAGCGAACTTCTCCGGCGAGATCAGCGGCGGCAAGGTGATCGACCTCGGCAGCGATCGGATCGGCGTGATCGCCTCGGCGAGCGCGAGCAACACCTTCCGCACGCGCCTGACGCAGCAGCAGGATTCGGTCTCGCCCGACGGGACGCTGCGCAACGACTATAACACGTTGCTGACCGACAACCGGATCGTCGCCAACGCGCTGCTCGGGCTGGGTTATGAGTTCGGCCCCAACACGATCCGCGCGACCGGCGTCTATATCCACGACACCCTTAAGCAGGGGCGTGGATCGACCGCGATCGTCTACAACAATTCTAGCGGCCGCCGTTTCCAGCAGAACACCAACTGGTTCGAGCGTCAGCTGATCGAAGGTCAGGCTGTCGGCGAGTTCAAGGTAACCGACGCGCTGCATCTCGACGTTCGTGGCGCCTATGCCAATTCGAAGCGGAATGCGCCGTACGAGCGGCAGTTCGATTATCTCTGCTCGAACGTGACGACGACCGGCCTGCCGATCCAGACCACGCAGCAGAACGGCATCGGCGGCGCGCGGTGCGATGGCGCGTATCAGGCGACGCGGCGCTTTTCGCCGTTCGCGTCGATCATCTTCAGCGAACTCGACGAGGATCTGTACAGCGCGCAGGGCGACCTGACTTACAAGCTCGATCTCGGGCGGCCGGTCACGCTTTCGACGGGCTATTATTATTCTGGGACCGACCGCACTTCGACCCGCCTGCAGTTCAACTATCAGACCGCGGACGGCGGTGGCACTGCGCCGGCCTATCCGTGGAACCTGTTGCGGCCGGATTATCTGGTCGGGGCGGATTCGATCGCTGCGAACAACCTGCAACTCCAGTTCGGGACGCCGCTCGGCGCCTATGCCTATGATGCCAAGCTGAACATCCATGCGGGGTATGGTCAGGTCGAGGCCGAGTTGCTCGATGGCGTGCGCGGTACGGTCGGCGTGCGCTACGAGACCGCGGACGAACGCGTTACGCCGATCGGTACGGCCACGACGCGGCTGAACAACGATTACTTCCTGCCAGCCCTCACGCTGACGTGGAATTTCCGCAACAACATGCAGCTGCGCGCGAGCGGGTCCAAGACGATTTCGCGTCCGCAGTTCCGCGAACTGGCACCACAGCAGTTCCGCGATCCGGAGTCGGATCGCCTGTTCTTCGGTAACCCGCTGCTGCGCGATTCGGAGCTGTACAATTACGAGGGCCGCTTCGAATGGTTCTTCGCGCGTGACCAGCGCTTCACGCTCGGCGGTTTCTACAAGCTGATCAAGAATCCGGTCGAGCAGGTCGGTTTCTACACCGGTGCAGATGACCGGTTGCAGACCGGTTTCACCAACCTGCCGAAGGCGAAGCTGTACGGTGCCGAAGTCGAGCTGCAGAAATATTTCCCGCTCGATTTCCTCGACAGCACCTTCTTCACGACCCGGCGCGCGCTGTTCATCGCGAACTACACCTATTCCAAGTCGAAGATCACCGCGGACAGCAGCTGCGTGCCCAACGTGCTCAACCAGACGCTGGGCGGGTGTGGCGCGGGCTTCGGTCCGGCCAATCTCCAGTTCCGCAACGGTGCGCCGCTGACCGGGCAGTCCGAACATCTCGTCAACGTCCAGGTCGGGCTGGAGGACAAGGCGTCGCTGTCGCAGATCACGCTGCTCTTCAATTACGCGAGCGACCGCGTGACCAACCGCGGCCCATCCAACCTGAGCGGCACCGGGTTCCAGCCGGACATCATTGAGAAGCCGGGCATCCGGCTCGATCTCGTCGCGCGGCAGGGGTTCAAGGTCGCCGGCGGGCAGTGGGAGCTCAAGGCCGAGGCGCGCAACCTGACCGGGACGCGCTATCAGGAAGGCCAGACCTTCAGCAACGGCAACCAGGTGTTCGTCAACCGCTACCGTCTTGGTCGTATCCTGTCGCTCGGGTTGAGCACGACCTTCTGATGCGGCGTCCCCCTCGCGCCCGTATCGTCACTGGCGCGGGGGGAGGGCCGCGATCATCCCCAGGGCCGTTCGCGATACCATTTGGTGATGACGTATTTCGTCCCCGCGCGGACTTTCATCCCGTGATGCAGCGTTGCTGGGTTGAGCGTCCCGTCGGGGCGGCGGTTGTTCCACGCGAGCAGCTTGCCCGTTTCGGGCTGGACGATCTTGTCGATCGCTTTGAACCGAGTCGCACCCCCCGCTTCGGGCTGGTTGAGATAGATCATCACGGTCCAGGTGCGGTTGCCCGCAATGCCGCAATAGCGCGGATAGTCGATGCCATCGGGCTCGAAATAATCGGTATGGCCTTTGAACTCCTGGCCGACCGCATAGCGTTGCCCCTGGATCGGCTCGCCGTGGATAGGATCGAGCCCGGTCAGCGCGGTGATCCGCGCGTTGAGGTCGATCGTCAGCGCATCGTGCGGATCGAGGTCGCCGGTCTCGCTCGTGCGGAAGGCGGCATCGCCATTGGCATCGGACAGCGTCGAGGGCCGCCGCGTCGCATCGACCGACTCGCACAGGGCGGCGCACATAGCCGGATCGAGAAAGCCGCGCTTGATGAACAGCGTAAGCTTGGGGCTCGGCACGCGCTGAACGCCGGGTTGCGCGATCAAATGCGCGACCAGTGCGTCCGCGGGCATTCCCGAACCGTAGTTTGGCGGGGTCGTCATCCGGTGTCTTCTGCCCAAATCGCCGGGTATTATCCACCTTTGCGTCGTGCCATATGCGCTTAACTGCTATGTCGCCGGACTGTAACGCTTGCCGCCTAGCAGGGTCGTGATCGAGGAAGATGTGCGGATGCGTTTGGTTTTGGATGCGCGGGCGCGGGCCATTCTGCGACGCCTTCCGGTGACGACGGTGTATACCGGGGTCGAACTCGTTCTGATCGCGGTGCTCGCGCTGCAATGCGCGCGGCTGGTGTACGCCGTGGTGACGCCGGTTGGTCCGGTCGGAATCTGGCGACCCGAACAGGGCGTGATCCCCGGGTCGCCGCAAGCGTTGCTGCGCGGCTTCGATCCGTTTTTCCGCGTCAGTGGCGGGGATGCCGCCGGACCCGCCGCCGTGACGACGTTGCAGCTCACCCTGTACGGCACCCGGATCGACGAGGCGCAGGGCGGCGGATCGGCGATCATCGCGGGTGCCGACGGCGTTCAGCAGAGCATCGGCGTCGGCCAGGAGATTTCGCCGGGCGTCATCCTCAAGGCGGTCGCGTTCGACCATGTCTCGATCGAGCGGGGCGGGCGAAGCGAAGATCTGTTCATCACGCAGGCCGAACAGGCGCCCGCTCCAGCGGTCGTACCGGCAGGGGCGCCGCTGGTCGGCGGAGGGGACGCACCCGCGTCGGCAGGCGCACCGCCACCGCCGCTTCCGAACGCGACGCCCAGTCCGCAGGGCATTTCCGCCGCACAGGTGCGCAGCGACATCGGCTTCATTCCGCGGATCGACGGCGGCAAGGTCAGTGGGTTGACCGTGCGGTCGCAAGGATCCGGCGCAGCGTTCCGCGCGGCGGGGTTGCGTGATGGCGACATCGTGACGCAAATCGGCGGGCGTCCGGTCAGCGGTCAGGCCGATCTCGAGCGGCTCGGTCCGCAACTTGCCCGTGGCGGCGCCATATCCCTGTTGGTCGAACGCGGCGGACAGGTCGTTCCTCTTACCCTTACGATTGCGGGTCAATGAAAAGACTGATTCTCCGGCCCGTACTGGCTTCCGTCCTCGCGCTGACGTGCGCCGGGGCCGCGACTGCGCAGCAGACGATGAACGTGCGCGACGCCGACATTCGCGCGTTCATCGCGGATGCCGCGCGGGTGACCGGGCGGACCTTCATCATCGATGCGCGCGTGCAGGGCAAGGTGACGGTCGTCACCGATCACCCGGTGAGCAAGTCGCAATATTTCGAGATCTTCCTGTCGACGCTGCGCGCCAACGGGCTGGTCGCGGTACCGACCACCAACGGCAGCTTCCGCATCCAGCCGATCGATAACGCCGCATCGCAACCGAGCCGCGTCGGCGCGCGCGGGGCGCAGAGCAACAGCTTCGTCACCGAGATCGTCCGGTTGCGCTCGGTCGACGCACAGTCGGCGGTGGATACGGTGCGCGCGCTGGTGTCCCCGCAAGGCACGGTGTCCGCCAATCGCAGCGGCAACACGCTCGTGATCGTCGACTTCGCCGACAACGTCCGGCGCGTGCGCGAAGTGCTGCGGCGGATCGATACCAACAATGCCTCGACTCGCGTGGTGGCGCTCAAGAACGCCGGTGCGCGCGAGATCGCGACCGCGCTCCAGTCGCTCGCCGGGCAGGGCGGCGGCGGGGGCGGCGCAGGAAACACCGGCGGGGGTGCTGCGGCACCGAGCAGCAACGGTACCAGCGTGGTCGCGGTACAAAGCTCCAACTCGGTGGCGATCAGCGGCGATGCTTCGACCGTGGCGCGGCTCGTCGCGGTCGCGGAGGACCTCGATCGGCGCGCCAAGAACGGCACCGAGATCAAGGTGATCTTCCTCGAGAATGCCGATGCCGAGCAATTGCTGCCGGTGTTGCAGCAGCTCGTCGGGCAGACGCCGTCGCCGATCACCAACCAGCAATTGTCCCAGTCCAATTTCGGCAACAACAGCCAGAACGGCAGCAACGGGAATAATTCGTCGCAGCGCCAGGCCAATACCCCGGCGGTGCAGCAGGATACGACCGCGCCCGGCAGTACGGCGGGGCAGGCCGCGATCAGTACGCAGGGTGGGCGCACCGCCGCGGTCGTCACGCGCTTCGTCGGGGCGAATGCGATCGTCATCGCCGCGCCCGCGGAGGTGCAGCGGCAATTGTCGGAGGTCGTGCGCCAGCTCGACACCCGGCGCGAACAGGTCTTGGTCGAGGCGATCGTCGCCGAAGTGTCCGACCAGGTTGCGAGCCAACTCGGCGCACAATTCGCGATCGGCAATCTGAAGGGCGGGGTGTTCGCGGCGTCGAGCTTCTCCAACACCGCGCCGAGCCTGTTGACGATCGCGGGCGCGGTCGCGGCGCGGCAGCTCAACACGACGACGACGACGATCAACGGCGCGACCGTCACCACCAGCACCAACAGCACGGTCAGCGATACGCTCGCCCAGTCCGCGCTGAGTTCGATCCTCGGCGCGAGCGGCGGGTTCGGCGGGTTTGGCGGCAAGATCGGCGACACGATCTTCGCGTCGATCATCAACGCGGTGAAGAGCGACACGACGTCGAACCTGTTGCAGGTCCCGCATCTGGTGATGCTCGACAATCAGGAGGCGCACAGCCTCGTCGGCCAGGAAATCCCGATCACCACGGGGCAGGCGCTGTCGAACAATTTCGACAATGCCTTCCGCACCACCCAGCGCCAGAATGTCGGCATCGAACTGACGGTGCGTCCGCAGGTCAATTCGAGCGGGACGGTGAAGCTCAACCTCCGGTTGGAAGTCAGCTCGATCGCAGGGCCGGTATCGAGCGACAATAGCGACCTGATTCTCAACAAGCGCGAGGTCGAGACGGTCCGCACGGTCGACGATGGCGATATTGCGGTGATCAGCGGGTTGCTCGACGACAATGAGCGGCGGACGATCCAGAAGATCCCGTTGCTCGGGGACATTCCGGCGCTCGGCAATCTGTTCCGGTCCAAGGCGAAGTCGCGGACCAAGACCAATCTGATGATCTTCATCCGGCCGACCATCTTGCGCACCGCCGACGACAGCCGGAAGCTGACCGAACAGCGCTACGGTTATTTGCGGTTGCAGCAAGGGTTGCAGGACCCTGATGCGGAGCCGTCGATCGACCAGCTGGTGCGGGAGTATCTGGGCGCGGCCCCGCCGATCCCGAGCGCACCGGTGCTGGGCAACGTCGACGATCCAAGGATCGCGCTGCCGATCCAGCGGAATTCGACGATGGTCATTCGTCCGAGGGG
>NZ_JAPYKK010000052.1 GCF_029623395.1 Sphingomonas echinoides | reverse complement strand
CTCCGCTGCTTCGAACGCAGTCGTTCGTAAATCGGACGTCGTCGTGCCAAGCGGATAACAGACCAGCCTGAGGTCGGCAGCGGCGACGGGAATCCGCGCCACTTCCTCCCGATTGAGTCTTCCGGCCACCGCCTGAACCGTGGCGTCCGGGAAGCGTTCGGGGTTGCCGTTGGCGAGCGTTAGCCAAGCGAAAAGATCGAGCGTTTTCCCGTTCGGGGCAAGCGTGCCGACATAGCTGGCGCGCCAGTCGAACCCCGACGCGAGATAGGTCAGCCGCACCGTCACCGTGCGCGATGTCGGCGTATCCGTCGTGACACTCAGCACCGGCGTGTTCGACAGCCCGGCGGGGGCGCCCGCGAACGTGACCCGCTCCGAAAGCCCCGAACAGCGCAGCGTCTCGATGCCGCGCGCCGTTCGCAGGATGACGCCCGGGGTGGGCCCGGCGACGATCGTCGCATCCTCGCTCGTCTGGCGTCCGCTGGCCCGGTCGGTCCGCGTCAGGGTCACTCCCCGCCCGAGCGTGCCGTCGATCAGCGCAGCGGGCGACAATAGTTTGGCATCGCGATTCTTCTCGACCGTGCCGCCGGGCAAGCCATCGATGATCGCGCTGACCGGGACGATCCCCTCGGCGACGCCTTCGAACCGCAGGACCGCCCGACCGCGCGGCAACCGGATTTTCCGGGTCTCGGTGATCATTGCGAACCCCTGGAGGTAGCGCAGGTCGATCGCGCCACGACCATAAGGCGCACGGTAGACCGTCAGGGATATCCGGTCCGGCTTGGGCGAGACGACGACCGCCGTCTGCGCGCCAGCCGGTCGCGCCACGCCAAGCGCCAGCACGGCCGCCAGGAGCAACCGTTGGATCATCAGTAGCGCGTGTCGAACGTCGCGGTGACAATGGTGCTGCCATTGGCTGGGATGGCGACTTGCCATGCCAGCGTGCCGGCATCGCGCCGTTCGCCTTTTGCGCTGTCCGCCACGACTCGTACGTCGGCCCAGTCAAGCCCGGCCTGAAGCAACTCGACCGTCACCGGCTTTGCGCGCGCATTGGTCAATGTGTAGCGCATCGCGGTGCGCCAGCGATTGCCGTTGACGCGGGTACGCGAGACGGTGGTCGGCTTGACCTTGACGTCGAACGCGTCGCCGGTCGGGAGCGCGATCGTCGAGCCTTGCTGGGTATGCTCGATCCGGTTCTCGCCGGTGAACTGCGGCTGGCCGCGCGCATCGCGGGCGTACACGCGAACGACCCCCGCCGGTAAGGCATCCCCAAGCCCCGCCGCGCCCGAATTGGCGAAGCGCAGCACCGATTGCGCGCTGCGCGGCTCGTCCGAACTGCCGAGCCAGCCGTTCTCGAACCGATAGCCAGAGCTTGCCGCCACGCCCTTGGCATCGAGGAAGCTGACCTGTTTGGTCTGCTTGTCGGCAATGGTCGTGCGTTCGGCCAGCGGGTAGAGATAGAAGTCGCCGATCTGTTCGCGACTGGCGCTTTCGGTCCCGGGCGTGAAGGTCGTCTGGCGGCGGGATCTTGTGATCGACGTTCCGTTCATCTCGTCGGAGCCGCCGACCTCGCCCGCAACGAGCAGTGTCTTCGCGGCGGTGAACGTCGTGCCACTTGTGTTGCGCAGCGTGATCCAGCCCTGGACGTCGACCTTGCCGCTCTTGTCGTCGAACAGCGCGACGTAATCCGCGTTCCAGCCAAGACCCCGGCTGAGATAGGACAGCGTCGCGGGGCGACTGCCGGCCCGGTTGCTCGCGAGCGTTACCGTCAGCGTCGGTCGCGCGAGCAAAGCATCCGGAACGCGGTCGAAGATCGCGCGGACGGGAAGACCGTCGTCGCGCAGCACTTCGATATGTCCGTTGACCTCGATCACGACGCCGCCGTTCACCGCCAGCACCTTTGCGCGGTCGCGCGTTTCGGCACCCGTCGCGGGGTTGGTGCGCACCAACGTGATCGTTTCGCCGATCGCTTTCTCCATCAAGCTGGACGGGGTCAGCAGGTCGTAATCGAAATTCTGTTCGACGATCGTGGCATCGGGCACCGTGAGCGAGACGGTCTCCGGACGGATCGCTGCACTGACGTCGGGGAAGCTTTGCCGAACCGGGCCCTTGGTAAGCGACAGCGTCCGGACATCTTGCACCAGCGCGATGTCGCTATTGTAGATTGTTACCGAAAGGTCGCCTTGCGCACTGGCAGAGTTCGTCCCCGCGACTTGCTGCGCGGGAAGCGCCGCGGGTATGATTGCTGCCACCGCGTAAGCCGCAGTCCACACGCCTGTTCTCATCGCTCCCCCCTTTATGTGGCATCGAGCAGACAGAAAATCCCGGTGTGATGCAACTGTCTTGTGACAGCCGGTGCCGATCCTTGTCGCGAAGAGACGCGGATAATGCTGCGTCGATAAAACGGCCGCCGGTACCCTGCAGTACCGGCGGCCAGGAACTTACATCTTCATCGTCAGGCTGAACTGAAGCACGCGACCGGTATTCATGTAGCCGCCGTTGCGATCGTTCGAGATGTAGCGCTCGGATTTTCCGACCGTCGCCCAGTAAGTGTGCTGGTCGAGCAGGTTCCGTGCGGCGACACCGACTTCGAGCGTGTCGGTTGCCGCAAACGCGATACCAAAGTTCAGTTCGCCGACCGGCTGGACGTAGATGTCCGGCTGGCTGTCCTGAACCGTCGCCAGGAAACGACCGGTGTAATTGTACGAGAGATTGGTCCGGAACCGTCCATCGGCATAGAAGACTTCGGCATTGTAGATCAGGTCTGGCGCCTGTGGCAGGCTCGTGCGCCGGTTGTCGGTAGCGGAAATCTGATAGTTCGCTTCGGTCTGCTGGAAGGTGATGTTGCCGCTGACCCCGAAATTGCCGAGGAATTTCGAGGTGGTCATATCGCCGATCGTGAAGCGACCCGAAGCCTCGATCCCCTTGGCAGTGCCGCTGCGACCGTTGGCAGGCTGGATCGTAACGATGTTACCAACGGCTTGGCTGATCGAGCGCGTGCCGGTCGGCACGAGGATGTTCTTCAGGTCCTTGTAATACAAGGCGACTTGGAGATACCGCCCAACGCCGGCGTAATATTCGACCCCGGCATCATAACTCCATGCCTCGACTGGCTTAAGGTCGGGGTTCGGCCGCGTGACGGTGATGACACCGTTCGAATCTGCGTCGCTCCGCCGGGTCGGCCCGGCGATCTGGTCGAACCCCGGTCGTGCGTAGCTCGAGCGCACCGCACCGCGCACGACGAACCGGTCGTCGGGCTTCCACGCCGCCAGCAGGCTTGGATCGAGATGGTCGTACTTGCGCCCGGCATTCACGAAGCTGCCGCCGACGCCGTTGGCATTGGTCGAGAAATACTGCGCGTCGAAGCTGTTGTCCTCATACCGGAGCCCAGGCACCACTTCGAGCGTCCCAAGCTTCAGCGTCGCCGTGCCGTAGACCGCCTTGCGCTTTTCGTTCGCCTTCAGCAGCCCCTGGTTGATCACCTGCGGCGACACGGCCGCCTGGTTCACAAATTGACTGACCTGTGAGTCGAGTTGGCCGCGGTCGAGCACCTTGATTCCGCGCGCCGGGTAATAATCGAGAAAGTCCTTCAGGACGTAGCCGAAATACTGATTGATCGACGGTCCTTGTACCGTGCCCGCCTGCAAGGGCGTGCGGAACCGATAGCGCGTGGAGTCGGGCGACAGTGAGCGCCCGTCGCGATCGGAATTCTCGTACAGCCCACCGATCTCAACGCTTGCGAGAAGTCCTGTGCCAGCCCAGCCGAGGCTGCCCTTTACGGTTTTCTTGACCTCCGACAGATAATCATAGCCCTGCTGGACGTAGAGCTGTGTCGGTAGGTCAAGCGAGCCGACATAAGCACTCGCGCCCGGCGACAGGATAGGGCGGGGCGAGCGTGGGTCCGATAAGTCGACGTTCACGCCCTGGGTTGCGGCTCCGGTGTTGCCCGGCGCGCCGTTATACGCGATCCCACGGAACGCCGCCTCGATCCGCTGCGGCTGATCGAACCGTCCATCGGCGTAGGCACCTTCCAACGCCGCGGTAAAGCGGTTCCAATGTGCCTTTCCGCCGACCTGGGCGGAGAACAGTTCCTGCTCGACATCCTCGGTACGGAAATAGCTGGCGGGGTTGATCCCTAGCGGCGTGAAGACCCCGGCGGCGTTATAGGCTTGCGTCGTGCCACCCCCGGTCAGGGCACGGACCGGATTTGAATTCGTCTGCCCGGAGGTCAGTTCGTTGCGCAGGCCCGTCTGGTTCATCGTGTTGGTGTTGAGGTAGGTCGCGTAATTGACGTGCGCGAACAGCTCGACCGGATCGCTGTGGAAATCGAACGAGCCAGTGGCACCATAGCGCTTGATTTCGTTGTTGTAGAAGTTCCACTGGATGCCGTCCGCGGACAAGGCATTGCCGTTGGCGCGTGCAGTGCCGACGTTAAAGTTGGTTGTCCTGTAATCGTTCTGGACTGCGGTCGATTCAGCGGCGTTGGCGCGTTCCTCGTAATAGCCCGCTACATACACGCCGAATTGGTGATCGTTGCCGAACCGGCGGGCGGCGTCGATGCCGACGGCGCCGCCGAAACCCTTCTGCTTGCGGTCGAGCGCAAGCTGCGCACCCTGCGCCAGCACGCGCGCGCGAATGAAATTGGTCGAGAAGTCGAAGGCGGTTGGTGTGCGCAAGTCGACGATACCCGCGATCGAGTCCGAGTCCTTGCTGGCGCCCGGCGTCTTGTCGACCGCGATCGCGCCGACTGCGAAGGGCGAGAACAGGTTGAGCGAAATCGCGCGCGAGCTGCCGGCGACCTGCGGCAGGCGCAGGCCATCGAGCGTGTAGGCGTTGTAGCCGGTGTCGAAGCCGCGGATCGAAACATATTGCGCTTCGCCGGTCGCGCTCTGGTTGCGACCCTGGTCGCGACTGACCGAGATCCCGGGAAGCGTCTTGGCGAGATCGGCGATCCCGGTCTGCGAGTGGATGGCGACGTCGCCGGTGGTAACGATGTCGATCACGCCGACCGCCTTGCGCTCTTCTGCAAGTGCACTTTGTTGGCGACGGCCGTTGACGACGATGTCGCCCGCCAGCGCCTCGCTGGCTGTTTCCGGTGCCGGCTCCGCCGGAACGACACTGGCTGGCTGCGTCTGGGCGAATGCGGCGGTGACCGGTACGCACAGGCCTGCGATTACCAGGGCACTCCAAGCGGTCTGGGTCGACAAAGCAAGCGCGTGCGAACGCTGCCGGCGCACCGGCATCGTGGATTTCGTGATCATGGTTTCCCCCCTGGGATGGTGGTCATGGGCTGAACTGCCCGTTCGAGCTGGCCGATAGGACCGTTTCGATACCGTTTTGTGACAGGCCAAGGGATTTCGGTTCGTCAGGTTGCAATTTAACAAAATTGTTTTCTATATTGCGACGAGGTGATCGATCGGCGCGGCGGAGAAGGGTCGCAAGCGGGAACGGCGACTATGACGGGGGAGGGCGGCATGCGCCTTCGCGTCGTCGGATCCGTCATTGTCACGCAACGTTCGATCGGTATGACATCGGTCCCACGTTTCAGTGGTCGCGTGTCACACCGCCTTGAGGTTTCCCGCTATGCCCATGATGATCTTGCGTCTTTTCGCGGTGTTCGCCGTCCTGCTCGCGGGACCCGGCACGGCACGTACGCCCATTGCCACCGATCTTCGCGTGATGACCTTCAACGTCCGGTATCCAAACCCTGACGATGGACCGAACGTCTGGCCGCGACGCCGCGCAGTGTTCATGCAGACAGTCACCGCGGCGGATCCGGACGTGATCGGCACACAGGAACTGTTCGCATCGCAGGGTGCCGACATCGCTCACGCGCTTCCCGGCTACACGTGGTTCGGGCGAGACCGCCGGGGCGGGCATGCCGACGAACATATGGGGATCTTCTATCGGCGTGATCGCCTGACGCTGATCCACCACGGCGACTTCTGGCTGTCGGAGACACCGTCGGTCGTCGGCAGCATGTCGTGGGGGACGACGTTGCCGCGAATGGTCAATTGGGGCGTGTTCGAAACCCGTGGCAAGGGCAAGCGCCGGTTCGTGCTGTTCGACACGCATTTCGCGCATCGAGACGAGGATGACGGCGCGCGCGAACGGTCCGCAACGCTCCTGATAGAAAAGCTGCGGTCGATTGCGAGCGACCTTCCGGTCGTGCTGACCGGAGACATGAACGCGACGCCCGACAGCAAAGCCTACCACATTCTGGCCGGGCAACTGACCGATGCCTGGGCGACGGCGCCGACACGGCGCGGCCCGGAGCGCACGTTCCATGACTTCACCGGCATCGCAGACCGCCGGATCGACTACATTTTCATGCGCGGTTTCACGTCGCTGCAATCCGAGGTGCGGACCGATCACGTCGGGGCGACCTTTGGATCGGACCATTTCCCGGTGGTCGCGGTGCTCCGGTTTGGAGGGGCGAACGTCCACTGACGCGGCAGGTCCGTGTTGCGCGTGCGAGCGGGATCGAACGGAATGGTGCCGTTCGCGTCCTGAGGTCTTGTCCCGAAGCTTAATGATACTATGTATCATTCGACAAGAACGGTGACTGTGGCACAATGCGACGTATGCGGGCTTACGGAATGGATTGGCTGGATCGCGCGGCGATGGCAGGATCGGCGCTGTGCATGGTACATTGCCTCGCGCTTCCGATCCTGTTGGCAGCGGTCCCGGCGATATCAGCGATCGTAGCCATCCCCGAGAGCTTTCACCGCTGGGTGCTGCTCTTTGCCGCGCCCGCCGCCGCAATCGCGTTGGTGAGTGGCTATGCACGCCACGCTGCGCCCTTGCCTCTGGGTGTCGGTGCGATCGGAATTGGATTGATGGCGTTAGGGGCGTTTGGAGTCCCGGAAGGTCCTGTCGAAATTGGCATGACCGTCATGGGGGGGATGCTGGTCGCGTTCGCACACGTCGCCAACCTGCGATTGCGCCATCGCTGCGGGGTATGACGGAATTTCAATGGTCAATATCGGGTTTTGAGCAACAAGTTCGGGTGATCGACCAGACCACTTTAGGCGGCGTAGTTCACGGGGGATCAGGGACCCCAACCGCTTGCACAGTGGTTTAGGGGTGGGGCTAGCGCTATTTCCGATGCAATGAGCAGCAGATCAGTATTCGCTGACCCGCACCGTATCGAATACCGTGACTCATACGGGAGGCATCATCGCGCGAAATAACGCGATTGCAAGTGGCGGGCAAGGTCGCGATCGGCCGACTTTTGATAAAAACGACTTGACTGCTGCTCGCCGCTTGTTTGTGGGTTCGGGCGGTTCGTTCATACGCGAAGCAAGGACCGTATGCAGCGAGTAGCGTCCGACATTCCGTAAGCGCCAATGCTCACGAACCGTTCCAGTCGTCATCTAATAAAGCAGGGCGAAGTTCCTTGGATTCCAGTGCAGTACAGCTTCGATTTGCACCATGGCTGCGGTATCGATCAGTTCTGCACGCCGGTCAGGAAAGCCCACGATACCCTCGCGGTTGCGGCGGGTAGACCACATACGGTGCGCATAGGCGCGCATGGCATCGCGGTACCGACGCCCGCCGATTTCGTGTTCGAGCAACAACAGGTTCTTGAAGTATATTGCATTGAACGGCGGCGGCTGATCGTCGATGCGGCCGCCCGTGACCAAGTACGTATGACTCGCCGCGGCGATCCTTCTAGCCTCTGCGAGATATTCCGGCTTGCGCGTCGCGCGCCAGAGCAGGACGTTGACGCCCACCGGCACGCCCTGATTGTAGCTCCAGACGCGTTTCTCGATCGCGCCGTTCGTCTTGAGGTGATCGGCGTACAGGCCGTCCGGGCGTTGCAGCGTGGCGTTGGTCCAGTGATAATAACGCAGGGCATCATCGAGATAGCTGCGATCCCCGGTCAGCATGTACAGCCGCACGCCCATCTCTGCGGCCGGCATGTTGGACACGGTATTGCGGTCGCCATTGTCGCTTTTCTGCGTCCAGCGCACGCCGCCGGGTGAGGGCAGGGTCGTGTCGGTCGACCACCCTGACCGGATCAGGTCGAAGATATCGCGGGCGTTGCGGAGCGAAACCGGATCACGCCGGAACAGATGGTGCTGGATCTCGGCGAGCCCGACCCATTCGTTGTCGTCGTAATACAAATCGTCCCCATGACCGAGCGGCGGCAGCACCTTGGCGAGATGTCCGGCGCGCCCGCTCGTCGACGTCTTCGACCAGTACCGCGCCTGTGCGGCGCGGACCTTCGCCAGCGCAGGCGCGAACCGCCGCCCCGTCGTGCCGGGGATCATCGCCAGGTCGAGCAAGGCGATATGCGCCTGGGAGAAGGGCCATTCCGTCGAATAGCGCTCGTCGCGGGGTTCCGGCGGATGGTATTCCCGGTACAGGCCGGTTCCATCCGCCACGGCGAAACACCGCTCCAGCGCGGCATGCCATGCGAGAGGGCGGTCGAGCGTGGCCCCGGCGGTGCCGGGACCACGTTGACCGACCGCCGCAGTGGCGACGACGGAGGCCGATAGGCCCACCGTCATGCCAAGCAGGGTCCGGCGTGATATGCTTTGCCCCGTCATCAGAAACGGAACCGTGCGCCGATCGCGAAGACGCGGCTTTCGTACCGGACATCACGTGGGTAGTTGGCGTTCTCCAGCCCCGGAACCGCGCGCAAGGCGCGATAGGGCGACCCGGTGATGTTGCTGACGTCGAACGTCAGCGTGACGGCTTCGATCGCGGCGACCGATAGCGAGAAATCGAGCCGTTCGATCGGGCGGTTGAACTCGGCGCCGATCAACTGCCCAAGCTGGTCGGTGGCGAAGAAGTTCGTCACCCGCGATCGCCAGTTATACGCCAGCCGTGCGGAAACCGGGCCCTTCTCGTAAATACCGACCGCGTTGTAGCTCCACTTGGAGACGCCCGGTATGTCGCTGTTCTGGCCCGTGGTGCCCAGCGACACCGGCAGTGCCTGCGACGCATCGATATAGGTACCGTTGAGCTGCGTCCCGAACCCGCTGAGCCAGCCGGGCAGGAAATCGAAGAAGGTCTGGAACGCGACCTCGACCCCCTGGAGCCGGCCACTTCCGCCATTCTCGGGCCGGTTGACGACGATCTGGCCATACGGTTCGACCACCGTCGGAACGTTGAGGTTGGTGATGAACCCGTTCACGTCACGCCGGAAGATCGCGCCGGTCAGCGAGCCGGTCTTGGTGAAGTACCACTCCAGCGACGCATCGTAATTCTTTGACTGGATCGGCTGGAGATTGATGTTGCCGCTGTTCCCGGTGATCGGCGGCGTGCCGTTGGGGTTGCCGATCGTGATCGCCGGGTTGAGCTGGCCATATTCCGGGCGCGTCCGGGTTTCCGTCGCGGACAGGCGCAATTGCAGCTTGTCCGAGAACTTGGCGCGGAACGATGCGCTCGGCAGGATGTCCAGATAGTTCTGCCGCGACGTCGTGGTAACCAGCGCGCCGCCTACCAACGCATTGCCGGTCAAATTGGCCTTGGTGTTGACCACGCGCGTGCCGATCACGCCGTCGATGGGGATGCTGCCGACATCGAAGCCATAATGGAACTGGCCGTAGAAGGCGTAGGACCGCTCGACGGCGTCGAGCTGCTCGTTCTGGACGAACGCCGGGATTTCCGATCCCCATTGCGCCAGTTCGCCAAGCGCCGCCGGTGTCCCGATCTGTGCGAGACCGGAGCGGGCGAGATCGCGCAGTGCTTCGATGTTGTCGACGATGCCGCTTCGGGTGGGCGCGTACCATTGGTTCAGCGGAGGCGCTTGGCCGCCGCGGAAGCCGACGTCGATCGGCTGGCCTGTGTCGCCACCCGGGATTGAGGTCAGCGGCAGGGCGAGCGGACGCAGCGTTGCATATCGCCCGCCGCTCCGCAGCCGAGCGTCGCGATCCGTAAACCGGAAACCGACGTCGATCTGCTTGATGACCGGCAGTTCGGTCTGCAGCTTCAGGTCGGTGCGCCACTGGATCCCCTTGCCGGTCGCGAGCGATCGGCGGTCGTAGATGCCGCGCAGGATATAGTTGGATCCGTTGTTCGCGTCGAAGCCGGGAAGGCCCAGCGCAGGTCCACCGTCCTTGCCGCCGATGTCGAACACGATCGATGCCGCCTGCGCCTGCGCCGGGGCAAAATCGAAGTTGTAGTCGGTATATTCGGCCTTCGAGTCCGTATAGGCGAAGTCGGTCGTGATCGTGGCGCGATCGCTCTTCCACGATCCGCCGATCGCGCCCTGATACGCATTGGTGCGACCCGCGCGCGTGCTGCGCGAGAAGTCGATGTTCCTGCCGTTCGCGAAATCGGGGGTCGCCGTGACGCTGCTGAGCGTGCCCGGCGCGTCGGGGTTGCGGACGATGTTGCTCAGCGCGGGATTGTCGTTGACCAGGTTGAGGCCGGCGAAATCATTGGCAACGTCGGTCCGCGCGCCCTGGAAGAGGCCGTCGATGTAGAATTCGAGCCGGTCGTTGGGGCGCCATTGCAGGGTGCCGTTGACGGACGGCCGCCAGCGCTTGCCGCGATCGTAATAGACGCCGGCAGACTCGGGGAGCACGAAGTCGCGCGCGCCCGCGACGGGTTGCGCGGCGTTGGGCGCGACAATGTTGCCGTTGATGAAGCGCGACGACGTCTGGTAATGGAGCTGGGTGTACGACACGTTGATCAGCGCGCCGATCTGCCCGATGCCGGTGTCCCAGCGGTCGGTGACGAGCACGTTGAAGTTGGGATCGAACGTCTTCGCCTGATCGCCGTACGTGCCGCGCACTGCGCCCGCGATCTGGAACCCGGAGAAATCGAACGGACGCCGCGACCGCACGTTGATCAGACCGGCAATGCCGCCCTCGATCTGATCCGCGCTCGTCGTCTTGTAGACTTCCAGGCCAGCGAGCGCGCCCGCCGGGAAATCCTGCAGGGCGACGTTGCGTTGCTCGGCGGTGAACATCTCCCGCCCGTTGAAGGTGGTGGTGAGGTTGGGGAGGCCGCGAACCTGCACGCCGCCGGCCTCGTCGCTGCTGCGGTTGACTTGAACGCCGGTGATGCGCGCCAGCGCCTCGGATGCGTTGTTGTCGGGCAGCTTGCCGATATCCTCGGCGACGACCGCGTCGACGATCTGGTCGGAATCGCGTTTCAGCGTCTGAGCCGACTGGAGGCTGCGGCGCAGCCCGGTGACGACGATGTCGCCGGAAGCGGGTTCCGCGGCGACCGCACCGTCGGCGGCGGCTGGCGGGCCGGCTTCCGCAGGCGTCGCATCGCTTTGCGCCGTGGGCTGCGGCGGGGTTGCGGGTGTCGTCTGCGCGGCGCTGGCGGTGCTCCATAGCGACGCGGCGGCGAGCGCGATGGTGGAAACGACCAGTCGGTCGATGGCTCTCATATGTTCTCTCCCTGTGTAGATTATCGTTTTGTAATGTCAGTGATTCAGTCGTGCGGACGAACGTATGCCCGCATCACGGCGCAGCGGTCTCCGTCCCCGTCGAGCGACCGCAGACGGTAAGCGCCGACGTCGGCGGGGATGATGAAGGTCTCGCCGTAATGGACTTCGTACGGCGCGAAGGCCCCGGACGGGCTTTCAACGACGGCGGCGGTGCCCGCGACGAGGTTGAGGACGTTGAGGTTCCGGTCGGTGTTGAGGTCGACGCTGGACGTGAACCAGATCCGCTCGGTCTCGATGAATTCGAGATGGTGCAATCCGGTGCGCTCCCGCTTCCAGTCCGAGCCTTCGGCTATCGTGGTGACCTGATTGACGAGTTCGTCGCGCGTGAAGGCCTCGCGCCGCGACCAGTCGATGTTCGCGAGACCGTGCTCGAGGTGGATCGGCCGAGGGCGACCGTCGAGACCGAGCCGCTCCCAGTCCCACAGCTTGAAGGTGAAAATGTAGGGGGTCGCGCTGATCTCCAGCACCATCGCATTGCTGCCGGAGCAATGGACGGTCCCGGCGGGGATCAGGAAGTGATCGTGTTTCCGCGCGAGGATCCGGTTGACGAATGCGTCGACATCGGGGGCAGGGCCGCCGTTCTGCGCCGCGGTGAAGGTTTCGGCGAACACCGCAGGATCGGCGGCGTCGGTCAGCCCGAGGTAGACGACCGCATCGTCGCCCGCATCGAGCATGTAATAGCTCTCGTCCTGCGTGTAGCGCAGGTTGAAGGCGTCGTGCGCATAGTCGTGCTGCGGATGGACCTGTAGCGACAGGTTCCCGCCCCCCATCGTGTCCAGCATGTCGAACCGGATCGGGAACTCCGCACCGAACCGTGCGACAATGGCGGGGCCCAGCAGCATCTCCGGTCTGAGCCGGACGAGATCGAGCGCCGGGATCTCGAACCGGCGATCGCCGAAGCCGAGCAGCAGGCTGTTCTCCTCCGGCACGCAGTCGAAGCACCAGGCGTAATTGGGAGGCCCGTCGGGCAGGTCGAACTGCGACCGCATCCACTGGCCGCCCCACGGACCGGCGTCGAAGAACGGCACGACCCGCAAGGGACGGTGGACCGCGAGATCGAGCGCGCGAAGGTACGTCGCGGTACTGACCATCCGGGGGTCGGGACCGTTCATCTCGATGACGAACTGCGTGGCAGGCAGCAGGTCGTATTTGATTTTGTCTCCGACGCGCCAATCGACGAAGAAGGCGCGGCGATACAAATCGGCAGCGCGGGTTCCGGCATTGCGGCTCCCGAGGTTGGCGATCTGTCCACGGCGCTGGCGTAGCTGCAATTCCCATCGTGCCATCGAGACGTAGATCGCTGCTTGGTAGGACGGCAGGATCGTCGCGGCGCCCGGGCCAACCACTATCGTTCGCCGATCGGTCGCGCGGGTGGAACGCCAGGTCTCGATCCTAGCAAGATCGAGGAAGGCATCGATGCCGACGGTCTCGAACCGCGCGAAGACCGGATCGGTGCCGAGGTGCGTCGCGACCTCCGCATCGATCACGTTGGGGGCCTTGAACAGCGATGCCGTGTCGACGACCAGCGTGTCGGGATAGGACGCGCGCATTGCAGCGATGACGTCCGCCACCGGCGCACCCGGATAGCATTCGATGCAGAGATCGCCCGCGTCGGGGAGGAGGGGGATGATCTCGGACCATCCGACCGCACACTGTGCGGGCTGGTCGTCGACCTGCACTACGGGCTGCTTGTCATAGCTGGTCATGGCGGTCCTCCCACAGCGGGGTGGCGGCGAGCAACGCCGCGTCGGATCCAAGCGCGCCACGCACCACGACCGGTGGCGCGCCGAGGCACCAGACGTGTTGGCGGACATGGTTCTGGATGAAGGGCACGACTTCCGCCGCCGCCGCCGCGCCTCCGGTAACGAGCACGTACGAAGCGTCGTAAGCGGTGACGAGATTGAGTGCGACGGTCGCCCAGGCGTTCAGGCAGATCGCGCGAACGGCTTGCGCGCCGTCGTCGCCCGCCCGCGCCAGATCGAGCACCGCCTTGAGGTCGGGGTTGGCCAGCGCGTGGAGGCGGCCTCGCCCGGGCAAGGCGGCGATTAGGCCGGGCAGGGCCCAGGTCGACGCGATCGCTTCGGCACATCCGATATTGCCGCACCGGCAGAGCGGCCCATCGGTGTCGATCGTCATATGCCCCGCAAGCACCGACGCGTGGCCGGTCCGGCCGCGCACGATCGTTCCCCCCATCAGTGCGGCGGATCCGATCCCGGTTCCGAGACCCAGCAGAACGGCATCGTCCTGACCGATCAGCGCGCCGTAGGTTCGTTCGCCGAGCAGCGCCATGCGGCCATCGACCTCGAGCATGATCGGCAGGTCGAGATGCGCCTTCGCCCAGCCGGCAAAGTCGAACCCGACCGCATCCTCATATTTGCCGGTTGGCGTGGAGACGACCTGGCCCGAGCGCGGATCGATCAGCCCCGGAAACGCCACCGCGACACCCGCTACCGCGTGCCCCGTGCGCAGGTCGGCAAGGATGCGCTGGAGTTCGGGCAGCAGCGTTTCGAGGGTCGGGGTCGCCGGGACCGCGATCTGGGCACGCCGTTCCACCACGCCGCTGCGGACTAGCGCGCATGCGATATGGGAGCCGCCGATGTCGATCGCCAGATAGCGGTTCATGCGGCGACGCCGGGGCGTGCGCGGTGCATCCGGCGTTCGATTTCTTCGAGCGAGGCTTCCTTCGTCTCGGGAAACAGGCGGAACACGAGGACGCATTGCACCACCATGCAGACCGCGAAGAAGGCGAACGGGATTGCCGGCGACATCGCGGCGGCGACCGGAAAGACCGCCGATACGATCGCGTCGAACAGCCACACCGTTCCGGCGCCCAGCGCCTGTCCCGCGGCACGGAAGCGCGCGGGGAAGATCTCGCTCATATAGACCCAGATTACCGCGCCCTGCGACGTCGCGAACGCCGCGATGAAGCAGACGAGGACACCGACCATCAGATATTTCGGGAGGATCCCGAGCATGATTGCGGTCGCGGCCGTCAGCAGGACGGCCATCGCAGCCCCGCCGACCAGAAGCAGCGGTCTGCGCCCGACCCGGTCGATCAGCATCATGCCGACGATGGTGAAGACGAGGTTCGCCACCCCGACCGCGATCGCCTGCAGGTTCGCGGATACTTGCGCGAAGCCGGCGGCCGCAAAGATGTCGTTCAGATAGTAGAGGATCGCGTTGATCCCGGTCAGCTGATTGAGCGCACCGATGATGATCGCGAGGACCATGGGGCGACGCGCTTCGGCCCAGAGCGAGGCGAGGGAAACCTTGCTGCCCGTAGCGGCGGGAACGATTTCTTCCCGGATTGGGGCATGTCCATAGAGGCTGAGCGATGCCGCTGCGGCTTCGTCGGAGCGGCCTCGAACGATTAGCCAGCGTGGGCTGTCGGGCACCCGGATCATCAGGAACTGGAAGATCGCTGCCGGCAGTGCGGTCCAGCCGAGCTTCCACCGCCAGGCGATCGCGGGGTCGGTCACTACGGCATCGATCGCGGCATTGCAGACATAGGCCAGCAGGATTCCGATCACGATGCTGACCTGAAAGCCGCCGACGATCGCGCCGCGGCGGGCAGCGGGCGCTATCTCGGCAAGGTAAATCGGCGCGAGCACCGATGACGCTCCGATCGCGATCCCTGCCATGATCCGGAACGCGAGCAGCGGATACCATCCCCACGCCAGCGCGCAGCCGAGACCGGAAATCAGGTAGAGCGCAGCGGCCCAGCGCAGGCCGGATCGTGCACCGCGCCGATCGCCGAAAATGCCCGCTGCGGCGGCGCCGAACATCGTGCCGACCAGCGCGGAGGAGACCGTTATGCCAAGCGCGGCGGCCGATAGATCATACTCGAGGCGAAGGGCATCCGTCACGCCCGAGATGACTGCGGTATCGAAGCCGAACAGCAGACCAGACAAAGATACGGCAACGACGACAGACATCAAGGTCGTGCGTGCTGCTCCAGTGTCCATCTGCGCCTCTCCTCTCAAACGGGGGGGCGCCTACGTCGGACGAACCTCCTCCCTTCTCATGCAATCGAGATGTCCCTCCCATCGCCGCTAAGCGTTGCGATGAGTGACACCCTGATTTCATGGCGCTTTTCCTCCAACAAAGTGACCTCGTCAATAAAAAAGAAACTTTCTAGATTATTAGTAGAAGCGTAGTTCGGTAGGCGTTAGGCATCGGAGGCCTTCCGGTACTTCACCGTTCGGGAGGGGTGGGGTAATCGTGCGCCGCTTTCGCCGGTGGCGCCGGCATTGAAGGATCCACCATGGCATGCGAAGGCCGCTGATGATCGACGATAGCAGTCAGCCGCAGGGACCGGCGCTTCATGGTACGAACCCGGCCCGTGCGGGCGCACGAAACGAGCGCATCGTGCTCGAGGCAATCCAGCGTGCGGGGGAATGTACGCGGCTGGAACTCGCCAAGCAGACCGGACTGTCTGCTGCCGCAATCGCCAACATCACGCAGCGGCTGTTCGACCGGAACTTCATCTTCGAGAAGGGGCGACGTACCGGCGTTCGGGGGATGCCCGCGATCCGGCTGGCGGTCGATCCGGATGGCTGCTTCAGTCTCGGGGTCAACATCGATCGCGATCACATTAGCATTGTTGCGCTGGATCTGACCGGTTCCGTACGGGCACGCTACACGCAGGAAACCGACTATGCGTCGCCAGAGCAGGTTCTCGCGTTCCTTCGCGACAGGGTCGCCGATTTGCTTGCGCAGAAACTGGTGCTGCCGGATCGCATCATCGGGCTCGGCGTGGCGCTTCCCGGGGGGTTGGGCCGGGTCGACTTGCCCGGACGCCCTGCGGACTATGCGCAATGGGACACGGTGGATCTCCCCGCCTTGTTCGCCGAACTGGGGCCGTGGCCGATCCTGATCGAGAACGATGCGGCGGCGGCGGCGATCGGCGAGGCGCGGTTTGGCAGCGGATTGATCCACCGCAGCTTCTTCTACATCCTGCTCTCCGCTGGCCTCGGCGGCGGGATGGTGGTGGATGGAAGCTATTATCAGGGCGCGACCGGCCGCGCCGGGCGTATCGGCTTTCTGAACGACGGCGATGGAAAGTCGCTTCAGTCGATCGCGTCGCTCTCCGCCTTGCGGGCGGACCTCGTTGCGCGGGACTTCGCCAACATCGCGCCGACCGACCTGATGAGCAGCGGGCCCGTTGTCCTCGACTTGGTCCGGGCGTGGATCGAACGGGCGGCCGATGCGCTCGCGCAACCGATCGGCACGATCAACTGCCTGATCGATCCCGGCGCAATCGTGATCGGGGGCAGGCTGCCGCTGCCGCTCATCGATGAACTGGCGGAGGCGGTCGCGCGACGGGTCAGCAGCATCGACGACCAGATCGTCCCGACGGTTCCGGTCCTTACCGCGCAACTCGCCGCCGACGCGCCTGCGCTCGGCGCGGCGATCCTGCCGTTCAACGATCTCGTCTTCCAGTCGCCGACCGAGTAACGCCCGGTCTAATACCGCTCCGCCAGGAGTTTCGGATGCTTCTTCGCCAGTTCGGCGATCATCATGCCGAACATGCCGTTGACCCAAGCGAACCACGGACGCGTGAATTTGGCTGGATCGTCCTTGTCGAAGGATTCATGCATGAAGCCCGTGCCCGCATGCGTCGCCTTCAGGTCGCGCAGGCACGCGCGGATCACGGCTTCATCCGTTGACACCATTGCGCGCGCGATGATCGCCATCGGCCAGACCTTGTCCAATCCCATGTGCGGACTGCCGATGCCGCTGGCGGCCTTGCCCTGCACGAAGAACGGATTGCGTGGGCTCCAGGCGAGCGCCGCAGTGCGCTGATACAGCGGATCCTGCGCATCGGCGGCCTCGATCAGCGGCAGTCCGTACAGGCTGGGGATCCCGGCATCGTCGGCAAACAGCCAGTTGCCGAACCCGTCCACCTCATACGCCCAGACCTTTCCGCCCTGTCCGTCGGGTACGATCGCATGCGCGCGCAGGGCAGCCTCGACTTCATTCGCCAGCGCCTCCGCATCGCTTGCCGCCGCACTGTCCCCGCGCGCCTCGCGGTGGACGCGGGCGACCTGGCGGAGGCTCGATACGGCGAACAGGTTGGCGGGAACGAGGAAGGGATACACGCAGGCGTCGTCGGACGGTCGGAACATCGAATGGATCAGCCCGACCTTGCGCGAAGGGGGACCATATCCGTCGAGCATCAGGCTGTCGGTCGGGATCTTGGTCAGCCGTTGATAGGTGTACGGGCCAGGGCCGGTCTTGCGCTGCTGCTCGCGAAAGGTGCTGACGATCAGCTTGGCGGACTTAGCCCAGATGGCGTCGAACGGCGTCTTGTCCCGCGTGACCTGCCAGTAATCATGCGCGAGGCGCATCGGGTAACAAAGCGAGTCGATTTCCCATTTGCGCTGCGCGACGCCGGGTTTCATCTCGGTCGCGTCGAGTGTCGCGGAATCGAGGTTCGATTTGGCGTTCGGGTCACGGACGAAGGCGTTTGCGTAGGGATCGATCAGGATGCAGCGTGCTTGCCGCTGGATCAGGCCATGCACCATCATCCGTAGCGCGGAGTCGTCGCGCATCAGGTGCGTATAGGGCTCGACCTGTACCGAACTGTCGCGAAGCCACATCGCGTCGATGTCGCCGGTGATCACGAACGTGTCCGGCCTGCCGTCGCTCGACCCTGCGAACACCGTCGTGTCGAGCGTGTTGGGGTAGCAATTCTCGAAGATCCAGGCGATTTCCGGGTCGGCGATGCGCGCCTTGATCCGGGACAATTCGCGTTCCACCGATCGGCTGAGAAACTTGCGATCCCGGACCGGCGGCCGTTGGCTGACGAAGGTCGCGGCAAGCGCGGGTTGCGGTGCGATCGTCGAAATCGTCAAGGCGCCGGCGGCGGCCAACACATCGCGTCGGGTGACGGGCATGGAACTCTCCCTGTTTCGGCAAGCGCTCCGGCCTGCCCATAGTCTTCTCGCTACGCACGTCGTGTGGCACCGAGGTCGAGAAGTCGCAATTAAAAAAACAAGTAAGTTTAAGATTGCTTGACGGTCGAGATGCGGGGCGACACAGTGTGGTCAAATGCTGCCTAACCAGGTGCATTGGTTGGTTTTTCGATCGTAGCCTCTAACGGCCGCGGTCTCGCAAGACGGTTGGCTCGTGTCGGCCCGAGAATGGAGGAGGGGATATGCGCGCATTCTTTCGGACAATCGCGCCGGGCGGCGATCTGACGTGCTGATCGACCGCAGAACGATGCTGTTCGCCACCGCCGCACTGGCCGTGCACCCTGCCGCAGCAGCCAGCCCGACGTACGTTTCGCAACGGCCCAAGCTTGCTGATCGCAAGTATCACAGTCCCGCGGTCGAGCGCGAGATCAGCCGGGTCGGACGAATGATCGCGGACCCCAAGCTCGCGTGGATGTTCGAGAATTGCTTCCCCAACACGCTTGATACCACTGTCTTGTCGGTGACGGCGGACGATGCTTTCGTCATCACCGGGGACATACCGTGTCTCTGGCTGCGCGATTCCTCGGCACAGCTCAGGCCGTTCCTCCATCTGGCGAAGCGCGACAAGCCGCTGACCGCGCTGTTTCGCGGCCTGATCGCGCGTCAGGCGCGGTGCGTGCTGATCGATCCCTATGCGAACGCGTTCCTGCAGGACCTGGCCGGCCGGTCCGATCTGCCATCGTCCGCGCACGACCTTACGACGATGAAGCCGGGCGTGGCGGAGCGGAAATGGGAGGTGGACTCGCTGTGTTACGTCCTCCGGCTTGCCTCGAGCTATTGGCGGGCGACCGGGGATCGTACGCCCTTCACCGCCGAATGGGCGCAGTCCGCGCGCGCGATCATCCGCACTTTCCGCGAGCAGCAGCGCACCACGGATTCTGGGCCGTACCGCTTCCAGCGTCGTGATACCCAACCGACCGAGACGCAGCTGTGGGGCGTCGGCAATCCCACCCGCAAGGTCGGTCTGATCCACTCGAGCTTTCGTCCGTCGGACGACGCCACGATCCTTCCCTTCTTGATCCCCGCCAACATCTTTGCCGCCAAGACTCTGCGCGAACTGGCCGAAGTGGCGCAGGGGGCGCGTGGTGACGCGGAGCTTGCGCGGGAAGCGGCAACGTTGGCCGGCGAAATCGAGGCCGCGCTTGCCGCTCACGGGCGGATGCGTTTGTCAGATGGGAGCGAAGTGTGGGCGTTCGAGGTCGACGGCTTCGGTAACGCGCTGTTCCTTGACGATTGTTGTGAGCTGTCGCTGTCGGGCCTGTCGTTCCTGGGGTGCGCCCCCGCGAACGATCCGCTCTGGCGGCGGACCGAGGCGGCTGCATGGAGCGATCGCAATCCGTGGTTCGTCCGGGGCAAGGCTGGCGAAGGCCTCGGCGGGCCGCATGCAGGCTTCGACCTGATCTGGCCGATGGCGACAATCGTTCGCGCCTTCTCGAGCAACGATGACGCCCAGATCCGCGCAAGTTTGAAGTCGATCCGCGACACCGACGCCGGGACCGGCTTCATCCATGAAACCTTCCACAAGGACGATCCGAGCAAATTCACGCGACCGTGGTTTGCATGGGCGAACGGTTTGTTCGGCGAACTGATGGTGCATCTGGCCAGTACCAAACCCCATTTGCTCCGTGCAGTGATCTGATGAAGGACGCTCTATCGAAAACGTCCGCTGTCAGGTCGATCGCGCTCCGTACGATGATCGTTGCCATGCTGGGCGGCGCGGTGTTCGCGCAATCGCTCGGCGCGCAGGAACCCGTCACGACCCGCACCCCTGCGACGCCGTTGATCGCGCACGATCCCTATTTCAGCATCTGGAGCTTCGTCGACACGACGACCGAGCAACCGACCCGGCACTGGACGGGAGCGGACCAGCCGATGAC
>NZ_JAPYKK010000051.1 GCF_029623395.1 Sphingomonas echinoides | reverse complement strand
CGTCAGCATCTCTAGGAGCTGCTCTGCACATATTCTTACGTATGGATACGTGAAGGACATGTATAAGAGCGACTTAGCTTTGAACGATCCAACGAGCCTAGAGGACCCGAAAGACCGTGTAGCCGCCGCCCACATGTCCCTTCATCTAAAACCAACAATGTCAAAGAGCGCAGAATACCGACGCCTTGTTCAACCCTTCTCTCAAAGGGCGAACCAAGCGCCGAAGATCTGGTGACCGCAGAAGCGAACCGTCCGGTCCGTCGCTGCGGTGACACCCCTCTAGGCGGGGCCTTTGATTCGGTCAAACCCTTTTTTGCACTTTTCTTTCAATCGTGGGTCAAACCCGCGGAACCCGGTCGATTCAGAGCTCCTTAAAGGCTTCTCCGCTAGCGCAAGGTGGATGGCTTCCTTGATCGAAACCCCTTCTGTCACATCTGACGCGCTTGCGAATCAGGTTCGGAGTGCGGTGATCTGGCGTTCGGGCAGCCAGATTCTCGCGCAGCTCGTACAATGGGCGTCGACCTTCCTGGTGATCCGCTTGCTGGACCCCAACGACTATGGATTGTTCGCAATGACGGGAGTCGTGCTCGTCTTCCTCAACATGTTGAACGGGTACGGTCTGGCGAGTGGCCTGATTCAGCAACGCGCCGTCACGCCGCACGCGATCCGACAGCTCTTCGGGATGTTGCTCCTACTCAACGCGGGACTTGCAGCACTCCAGTGTCTGGTTCTCGCCCCGGCCGCCGCAGCCTATTATCGCCAGCCGATCGTTGCCGATATGTTACGGGTCCAGGCGCTATTATATCTCACAACCCCTTTCATTGCCTTGCCTTACGCACTCCTTTCGCGCGCGATGGACTTCCGGATGCAGGCGCGTGCCAATATCGTCGCGTCCGTAGCAGCGGCGGGCGCGGCCCTCGGCGGCGCGCTCGCTGGCCTCGGCGTATGGACGCTGGTACTCGCACCGCTCGTTCTGTTCACGGTACGGGCCATCGGCATGACGATGGCCGCTCGTTCGCTGATGTGGCCAAGTTTCGACTTTCGGGGTGCCGGGACGCTGGCGCGCTATGGTGGCGTGATGGCGGTCGGCCAGCTCTTCTGGTTTGCACAGAGCCAAGCAGACGTGTTCATAGCGGGGCGTAATTTCAGTCCCCACAGCTTGGGGATCTACACCGAGGCGCTGTTTCTGACCCAGATCTTTGTCTCCAAGATCGTTCCACCCCTCAACGAGGTCGCCTTCTCTGCATACGCACGAATTCAGCACGATCATGCAGCCGTAGCCGCGGCATTCACGCGCAGCGTACGGATCATCATGCTGGCCGCCCTTCCCTTCTATTTCGGCCTTTCCGTCGTGGCCGAGCCGCTCGTTCTGACGGTCATGGGCGACAAGTGGCGCGAAACCGCACCGGTCGTGCATCTGCTGGCGCTGGCGATGCCGTTCATGACCTTGCAGGTATTGTTGCAACCCGCGTGCGACGCGCGCGGACGTCCCGGCATCGGCGTTCGTAACGGTGCTTTCGGCGCAGGAATGCTTGCAATCGGGTTCATTCTTGGCGTCCGTTACGGCCCGACGGGACTCGCGGCGGCGTGGATCTGCGCCTATCCAATCTATCTTGGTTTCAGCCTTTGGCGGTCGCTGCCGGTGATCGGCGCGTCGTTCCAGGCCGTTGCCCTAGCGATTGTGCCGGCACTGGTCGCCGCCGCCGTCATGGCGGTCGGCGTCGCGGCAGTCGATCGATTGATCCCGGCCTCGATCACACCGTTGCCGCGACTCCTCGTGCTGACCGCTAGCGGCGCGGCGCTGTATGCCGGTTGGCTTGGGCTGTTCGCGCGGACTGTGCTGCGGGAGGTCTTCACAACGATAAGCAAACGTCCCACCGATTCGAGGAACGCCAAAGCGTAACCGACGTTTGGTGTTCGCGCCGAAGGCTGAAGGCATGAGCTCGGCGTCCGGGGCAAGCCCCTGAATCCCCCCCTGTGCGCCATCTACCCACCCCTGACTCCGCTGTCGCCGCCCACTCGGCCGGGTCAGGCGGACTGGATGTAGCTGCGCATGGCTTCCGCATCTGCTTCGATCCGGTCGATGCGGTATTTGACGAGGTCGCCGATCGATACCATGCCGACGACCTGATCCCCTTCTACCACCGGCAAATGTCGGATCCGGCGCCGCGTCATCAGAGAAAGCGCGCCGATCACCGCTTCTTCAGGACCAACGGTAATGGCGGGTGCCGTCATGATGTCGGCGACGGTCCGCACCAAGGCATCGTTACCGTGCTCGGCGACGGCGTAGATCACGTCACGTTCCGAAAAGACGCCGACAACACGCATGCCCTCCAGGACCGGCACAGCGCCAATCCGACTTTCGGCAAGCAGCGCGACCGCTGCGCGAACGCTCTGGTCCGCCGTAACCGATATGACCTCGCGGCCCTTGCCGCCCAAAATGGCTCCGATCGTCATTCCACTCTCCCGCTTCGCTCGTTGGTGAGTCTCCAGCCGCTTGAGAGTTTCACGTTTGCACGGCAATGGGAAGCATGGCGAAACGTTCAGGACTCGATGATCCCGCCTATGCCGCGTTCGCTTGGGCGCGGTATCGCCGGATATTAGGCTGGATGGGCGTAGTCGCGATCGTGTTTATCGCGGGCGCGATCCTGATTCTTGAACACGTGTACGGGCCACTCGGTTGGGTCGCGACACTGGCGGTGATCGGCGGGGCGGGCGGATCGATCATGCTTGCCGCGGCGCTGATGGGGCTCGTCTTCCTCAGTTCGGGGAGCGGCCATGACGAGTCGATTGACGATTTGGATTGATTACGAAGAAAGGAAGCCGAGCGGGTGACCGCCCGGATTCTTCCGGGCGGTCAACGGCCTTCAGGCAACCGGGTCGGTTTCGCGCACGATTGGCGGACGACCACGACGGCGGCGCGGCTTTTCGACACCGTCGACGTCAGACACGTTCGGAACAACCGCCGAAACGTTAAGCGACGGCGGCAGCAAATCGGCCGAAAAGCTGTTGTCGTCGGGCTCATCCTTGCGTTCCGCTGAAGCAGCTGCGGGCACGACGGCGGCATCACGACGCGGACGGCCACGCCCGCGACGTGGCGGCTCGACCGCCTTGGTCGGCGCTGCTTCGATCTGATGAGCCTCGGGCTGCTCAGAAACCACCGCCTGCTCGCTTACGGGCGGGAGATCGAGCGTCGGCTCCTCTGCCTGGACGTAGCGATCCTCGGTGCCGCGTGGCTGGTCGCGCTGACGATCGGAACCACCTTCGTTTTGACCGGATCCGTTCTGTCCGCGACGTGGACGATCGTTCTGTTCTTCGCTGCCGCGTGAATCCACGTTGCCATTCTGCAACTCGGCGTTCGCGCGGTTGCTGTTGCGCTGATATCCACGATCGCCGTCGCCGCGCGTATCCTGCCGCGGTTCGTTGCGATTACCGTCCTGACGGACATTGTCCTGACGATATCCATCCTGACGGCCACCATCCTGTCGCGGCGCGTCCTGACGGTTGTTGTCGGAGCGACTATTTTCCTGACGGTTGCCCTCGGACCGATTGCCTTCGGAACGGTTGCCGTCCTGACGTCCGTCCTGACGATAGCCGTTCTGACCGCCGCGTGCTTGCTCGGCAGGGAGAATACGTTCGCCCTCGTCCTCGAATTCGGTATCGTCCTCGTCGAGGGTCGCGCCCTGGATGCGGCGCTGGACCGGGCCACCATTCTCTTCGATGCGCGCACGGGTTTCAGCCAGCACACGGAAGTAATGGTCGGCAAACTGCAGATAATATTCGACGTTGACGCGGTCACCCTGCATCTGGGCGTCGCGCGCCAGCGTCTTATATTTCTCGAGCAATTGCGCCGCATTGCCGCGCGCGCGATTGTCGATGCGATTCCCGGTGTCGAGACGTCCCGGATTGCCACCTTGCGAGCGCTGCTGCTGCCCGCCACGGCCGCGACGGCGACCGGCCTGACGATTGTTGATCAAGTTCTTGTTGTCCTGTCCTTGGAAACCAACCGGGTCGTGCTCCAGAAATATGGATGCAAATGCCCTTCGCGCACCGACCGCCGAACGTCGGCGAAGCGCGCTTGCCAGCGTCGCCGGACCGGGCGACTGCATGACGAAGGGAGCGGGCAACAGCCCATTTTCAACACATTACGATGAAAATGCGTGCCCCTAGGGCCTGCAATAGCGGTTTGCCGCGCATTCTCCAAGCGGAATATTGGAAAAGTCCGGCGATCCGTCACGATGTCAGTGTCGCGATCAAAGCGCGCGGGTGGCCGCCGAGATCGTGGCGGACGGCGACGTGAAACCACTCTGCCGCAAGGAGCGCTGTTACCGCCTCGCTCTGGGTTGCGCCGATCTCAAGGATAGCGGCACCGCCGGGGGCAAGCAGCGCGCGCAATTGCGGCACGAGCCTGCGATAGTCCGTCAGCCCGTCGGCCCCGGCAAACAACGCGCCGCCGGGTTCATGCTCGACCACTTCGCGCGGGAGACGCTCGGTCGTGCCGATATAGGGCGGGTTGGCGAGGATCAGGTCGTACGGTCCGACCAGCCCTTCCGCCCAATTGCCCAAGGCAAAGCTGGCACGATCCGCCAGACCGAGGAGCGCCGCGTTGCGCCGGGCAAAGTCGAGCGCTTCGGCGGATTGATCCACGCCGACTCCGGTTGCGCCGGGCCATTCCGCAAGCGCCGCAAGCAGCAAGGTTCCTGGACCGGTGCCAAGATCGAGGATCCGCTCGGGAGCGACATTGGAGAAATGCGCCACCGCCGCTTCGATCAGCGTTTCGCTGTCCGCGCGCGGGACGAGCACGCCAGGGCCAACCGCGAGTTCGATCGTCCAGAAGGCGCGAGATCCGGTGATATACGCGATCGGTTCATGATCGAGCCGCCGGGCGAGCAGCCTGGCAAAGGTTTCGGGAACAGCGGCGTCCAGATGATGGAGCAACAGGCGTTCGCGTGGGATAGCGAGCGCATGCGCCATCAGCACCTCGGCATCAAGCCGCGGGGTTTCGCTGAACACGGCGAGCCGTTGGGCTGCAGACGCCAACGCCGCGCGTACACCGTCAGCCATCCAGCGACGCCAGCCGCTCCGCTTCATCCTGCGAAATCAAAGCGCCAAGCAACTCTTCCATTTCCCCCTGCAAGATCTCCGGCAAGCGATGGAGCGTCAGGTTGATGCGATGATCGGTGACGCGCCCCTGCGGGAAATTATAGGTGCGAATCCGCTCCGACCGGTCACCCGACCCGACCATTGATTTGCGCGCGCCGGCGCGTTCGGTGTGGAGCCGCTCGCGCTCGGCCTCGTAGAGGCGGGTGCGCAGGACCTTCATGGCCTTGGCGCGGTTCTTGTGTTGCGACTTCTCGTCCTGCTGAATCACGACCAGCCCGGTCGGGATGTGGACGATTCTTACTGCGGAATCGGTCGTGTTGACCGACTGTCCGCCCGGCCCCGACGACCGATAGACGTCGATCCGCAGATCTTTATCGTCGATCTTGACGTCGACTTCTTCCGCCTCGGGCAGCACCGCCACCGTCGCCGCCGACGTGTGGATTCGCCCCTGTGCTTCGGTCGCTGGGACGCGCTGGACGCGGTGGACGCCGCTTTCGAACTTGAGCTTGGCGAACACGCCCTTGCCCTCGACCGAGGCGATCGCTTCCTTGAACCCGCCGCTTTCGGAACTGGAGGCGGAGATCAGCTCGACTTTCCACCCCTGCCCTTCGGCATAGCGCTGGTACATGCGGAACAGGTCGGCGGCGAAGAGCGCAGCCTCGTCGCCGCCGGTCCCGGCGCGGATCTCGAGCATCGCGGCGCGTTCGTCCGCGGCATCGCGCGGTAGCAGCGACAGCGAGAGCGCGCGTTCTGCGTCCGGGAGCGTACTGCGGATCGCCTCGATCTCCTCGCGCGCCATCGTCTTGATCTCGGGGTCGTCGTCCGCTTCCATGCCCGCGAGCACGCCAAGCTCGGCACGCAACCGCCGCACTTCGCCCGCCGCGCGCGCGACGGGTTCGAGCTCGGCATATTCCTTCGACACCGCGACGAAACGATCGGACGGGAGATCGCCGGTCGCCATCAACGCGGACAGCTCATCGCGTCGCGCCTCGATCTGCGCGATCCGTTCGGGGGAGATCGAGGTCATGCTAGCTCGTTGAGAATCGGATCGAGGATGGTTCTGAAACTCTCAAGGTTGAATGAGCCTCTATACCCGCGTTCAGCGAGGCTGACTTTACCCTCTCTCCGCGAGAGTACGACGGTCCATGCCGGATCCATCTTTACCGCCTTGTCGTAGCGCTTCTTGGAACTGCCACTCACCACTGTTGCCGCGGAATAGCCAGCGCGGCGCAATCCGGTGGTCATCTTGAGAGCAGCAAGCTCAAACTCGTCAGTTTCTGCAACAACGACAACATCCGGACCTTCGACCGCAGGCTCCTCGAGCAGCATCGCCAGCCGCTCGATCCCCGCAGCCCACCCAACGCCCGGCGTCTCCGGGCCACCGAGCGAACCGATCAACCCGTCATAGCGGCCGCCAGCAAGCACGGTGCCCTGCGCGCCCAGCCGGTCGGTGACGAACTCGAACGCGGTGTGGCGATAGTAATCGAGCCCGCGCACCAGCCGCGCGTTGCGCGTCCACGCAACGCCAGCTGCGTCGAGCCCTGCCGTGACGGCATCGAAAAACGCGCGCGCCTCCACCGTCAGATACGCATCGATATCGGGAGCTGCATCGGCAACGGGTCGGTCTCTCGGGTCCTTGGAATCCAAGATACGCAAAGGGTTGCGTTCCAGACGCGCGACGCTGTCCTCCGACAGCGAATCCTTGTGTGCGGTAAAATGCGCGATCAATGCCGCGCGCCATGCGTCGCGGGTTTCGGCATCCCCAAGAGTGTTGAGCTGCAACGTCACGCCATCCGCGATCCCGAGATCGTGGAGCAACTGGTCCGCGAGCACGAGCAATTCGACGTCTGCGGCAGGCTCGGCCGCGCCGATCACTTCGGCGTCGATCTGATGGAACTGGCGGAAGCGCCCCTTTTGCGGGCGTTCGTAGCGGAACACCGGGCCATGCGTCGCGAGCTTGAGCGGCGCATATTGCTGCCAGCCCTCTGTCAGATAGGCACGCGCCAGCCCGGCGGTGAATTCGGGCCGCAGCGTCAGGGAATCGCCGCCGCGATCCTCGAACGTGTACATTTCCTTCGAGACGACGTCGGTTGTCTCGCCGAGCGAACGCGCGAACACCGCGGTGCTTTCGAACACGGGAACATCGACGCGCTGGAAGCAGTACAGCTTGTGGACGCGATCAAACGCCTCGACCACGCGGGTGAAGCGACGCTGCTCGTCGCCAAAGATGTCCTGCGTGCCGCGAATGCGCTTGGGGGTTTCGATACGTGCCATAACCCGCGATTCTCTAGGCGAGCCCCGCCCTTTGCGCCAGATGCTTGTCGCTTCGTCGGCGCTCCATACCCCACTTCATGACAAGTGCGCCATGAAGGTGCCGGTTGGCAGGGACGGGATTGCGGCCTCGCGCAAGCTCTGCGACACCCCCGCGCATGGCCCTCGACATCGGCAACACGGTTGCTCCCCCCCGCTTCATTCTGTTCACGCTGCTGTTCGTGGCCGGTGTGTTCGTCGCGATTCCGCCGCTCGGCTGGGGCCGCGGCACGATGGTAGCGTTCGATGTCGCCGGCACCGTGTTCCTGATCACGATCGCGACATTGCTACGGCGGGGTGAGGCCGGGCAGATGCGGCGCCAAGCTTCCGCGAACGATGCCAATCGGGCCGGGCTGCTGGTGCTGACCGGACTCACGATGCTCGTGATTTTGACGTCGGTGTTCAAGGAAACGCAGGGCAAAACCAATCTGGTCGGCACGCTGCTGATCATCGGCACGCTGGTGATCGCCTGGCTGTTCTCGAACACCGTCTACGCCATGCATTACGCGCATCTGTTCTATTCAGATTGCGACGAGGACGGGAAAGACCGCGGCGGGATCGATTTCCCCAAGTGCGACGAACCCGATTATTGGGACTTCCTCTATTTCAGCTTCACGCTGGGCATGACCTTCCAGACCTCCGACGTCGAAATTTCCTCTCGGCGCGTGCGCCGGACCGTATTGGGCCATTCGCTCGCGGCCTTTCTCTTCAATATCGGCGTACTCGCCTTCACCATCAACGTGCTGGGCAGCAGTAGCGGTGGTGGTTGACGGGCTGGACGCAAGCCGCTTTGCCCGATTAAGTCACTGTAACAGCATTCCCTGCCCCCCATTGAAAGTCGCTCTATGATCCGTCGCATCGCGATTACCGCCGTGTTGCTGTCCACCACAGCCCCGGTGCTTGCCGAAAACTCGAAGCCGCAGCCCGTGCCGTTCGTCGACACCATCCCCGCCGCGCAGGACACGCCCTTCCCCGGCACAATGACGCTCGCGATCGACGCGACCGATACGACGCGCGGCATCTTCAAGACGCGCGAGACGCTGACCGCAGTCCGCGCGGGCGCGATGACGCTGCTGTTCCCGAAATGGTTGCCCGGCAATCACTCGCCGACCGGACAGCTCGACAAGCTCGCCGGGCTGCACATCCGCGGCGGGGGCAAGGAGCTCGCGTGGACGCGCGATCCGGTCGACGTCTATGCCTTCCATATCGACGTTCCCGCGGGCGTGACCCAGCTCGATATCGACCTGCAGTTCTTGTCCGCGACGCAAGCAGACCAGGGGTCGGTCGTGATGACGCCCGACATGCTGCGGCTCCAGTGGAATTCGATGAGCCTTTACCCGGCAGGCTATTTCACCCGGCAAATCCCGGTCAAGGCGACGGTCACCTATCCCGCGGGCTTCACCGCTTCCTCGGGCTTGCCGTCCAAGGCAACCGGCGCGACCTACACCTACGAACCGACCAATTACGAAGTGCTGGTCGATTCTCCGGTTCTCGCGGGGCGCTATTACAAGCAGTGGGCGCTGAGCCCGCGCGTCAACCTCGACGTCTATGCCGACTCCGCCGCCGAGCTCGCAGCAACGCCCGAGCAGATCGCGGCGCACAAGCGGCTCGTCGACCAGGCGGTGAAGCTGTACGGATCACAGCATTACGACACCTACGAATTCCTGTTGTCGATTTCGGACCTGATGGGCGGAATCGGGCTGGAGCATCACCGCTCGTCCGAAGACGGCGTGAAGCTCGGCTACTTCACCAAATGGAACGACGGGCCCGGGCCGCGCAACCTGCTGCCGCACGAGTATAATCACAGCTGGGACGGCAAATTCCGTCGCGGCGCGGACCTGTGGACCCCCGATTTCCGCACGCCGATGCGCGGTAGCCTGTTGTGGGTGTACGAAGGGCAGACCCAGTTCTGGGGCTATGTATTGCAGGCGCGGTCCGGCATCGTCTCGAAACAGGACACGCTGGACATGTACGCGATGATCCTCGCCAGCCTCGACAACCGTCCGGCGCGTGAATGGCGCGACATGGTGGACACGACCAACGATCCGGTGATCTCGCAGCGTCGTCCCAAGGGCTGGCTGAGCTATCAGCGGTCGGAGGATTATTACAATGAAGGCCTGCTGGTATGGATGGAGGTCGATTCGATCCTCCGCAAGCAATCCGGCGGCAAGAAGTCGATCGACGACTTCGGCCGCGCCTTCTTTGGGCTCAAGGACGGCGACTACGGCCAGGTGACTTATACGTTCGACGATGTCGTCAAGACGCTCCAGGTGATCCAGCCGTATGACTGGGCAGGCCTGCTGACGAAGCGACTGACCGAAACCGGCGCGCGGGCGCCGATCACCGGCTTCGAAGCGAACGGCTACAAGCTCGTCTACACCGCCGAACCGACGCTTTCGTTCAAGAACGCCGAGGCGACACGCAAGACCACCGACCTGACCTATTCGATCGGCACCACACTCAATAAGGAGGGTGGCGTGACGGGCGTCGGTTGGGACAGCCCCGCGTTCAAGGCCGGGATCACGGTGGGTGACAGCATCGTCGCGGTCAACGGGACAGCCTATTCGGACACAGCCCTAAAGGCCGCAATTACCGCGGCAAAAACGACGAAGACGCCCATCACGCTGTTGATCAAGGCGAACGACTCGATCAAGTCTGTCAACATCGATTATCACGATGGACTGCGCTATCCGCGGCTCGAGAAGAGCGGGACCGGAGAGGGTGGTCTGGATCGTCTGCTGATGCCCCGCTAAGGGGCAGACAGTACGCTTACCAAGACATTAACCCATATCAACAAGACAGGACCTCCCATGCGCATCGATATGATCCCGGTCGGGAAGAGCCCACCCGACGACCTCAACGTCATCATCGAGGTTCCGACCGGTGGCGAGCCGGTGAAGTATGAGTTCGACAAGGCGTCGGGCGCGCTGTTCGTGGACCGCATTCTCCACACGCCGATGCGCTACCCGGCGAACTACGGCTTCGTGCCGCACACGCTGTCGCCCGACGGCGATCCGCTCGACGCGCTGGTCGTCGCGCGCTCGCCGTTCATTCCGGGCTGCGTCGTTCGCGCGCGCCCGATCGCAGTGCTCAACCTGGAAGACGAAGCCGGCGGCGACGAGAAGCTCGTCTGCGTGCCGGTCGATTCGACGTTCCCATATTATTCGAACGTCAACGAGCGCGGCGACATGCCCGAGATCGTGTTCGAGCAGATCGAGCACTTCTTCACCCACTATAAGGACCTGGAAAAGAAGAAGTGGGTCCGCGTCGGCAAGTGGGGCGACCGCGACGAAGCGCGCAAGGTCGTGATCGAAGCGATCGAACGCTACGAAGCCGCAAAGAAGGCAGGCGATCCGGCTCCAGGCATGGACGTCGACGCCTGAGGCCAGTGGCCCGTCATCCCGCAAGCGGGATGACGGGCTGGACGTCTCCTAACCCCGCGATAAAGTCGCCGGGTTCTAGGCCTTGAGGGTCCGGCGCATCGATTTGCGCAGCCGACCCGGAAGCCACCGCGCGGCAAACGCCATGCGATCCGCGGTCTTGCCGACGAAGGTATGGACGCGGTCGCCATGAACCGCATCCCATGCCGCCTGCGCAACCACGTCAACCCCGGTCAGCTCAAGCCCCGCACCTGTCACGACCTCGCGGATCGATCGGTTGCTGCCGTCAGCGGGCGCGTGGAGAAGCGGCGTGTCGATGAAGCTCGGGACGATGTCGCGCACCTTGACGCCCGCCCCATACCATTCCCCGTCGAGCGCCTCGGTCAGCGCGCGGACGCCGAACTTGGTCGCGGAATAGACCGGCAGCCCCGATGACCCGTAGATGGCCGATGCGGACGCGGTGTTGAGCAGGCACGCGCCCGGGGTCCGCGCCAGATAGGCGAAACCGATCTTCGCACCGTTGAGCACGCCGACGAGGTTGATCGCGACGACGCGGTCGATATCCTCGAAGCTCATGTCGACGATCGGTCCCCCGGTGCCGATCCCGGCGTTGTTGAACAGCACATCGAGCCGGCCCCCGGTCGTGGCGATGAAGGCATCGAGGCTGGTGCGCCAGGCATCGCGGTCGCGGACGTCCATGACGTAGGTCTCGGCCATGCCGGCGGGCAGCAGTGCAGCCGTCTCCGCGAGCCCCTGTCGGTTGACGTCCGCCAACCCGACTCGCCAGCCACGCGCTGCGAACAGTTTTGCGGTCGCCTGGCCGATCCCCGATCCGCCGCCGGTGATAAAGATCGCCTGTTGAATCGTATCTCTCCCATTTGCCGGGCTTTTCCCGGCTTCCACCGGCAAGCGCGGACTGTTGCGAGCGGTTTGCGGCACCGTGGCCCTTCGGACAAGCCCGGGGTAGCCACGTCGGGTTTGACGCCCGCCGACCCGTCCCGCACAAGCGGGCCAATGGCGCAATCCTTCCCTTCCGGCCCGGCCGTCGTGTTCGATGCCGTGACCAAACGCTACCCCGGCGGCACCGTTGCGGTGGACGACGTTTCGATCGAGATCGCGGGCGGGAGCTTCGTTGCGCTGGTCGGGAGTTCGGGATCGGGCAAATCGACGCTGCTCAAGATGATCAACCGGCTGATCGAACCAAGCGAAGGTTGCACACGCATCGCGGGCGCGGACGTTGCCGCCGAGCCTGCCCCGATGCTGCGCCGCAAGATCGGCTATGTGTTTCAGAACATTGGTCTATTCCCCCATATGACGGTGTCTGAGAACATCGCGATCGGGCTGCGGCTGGCGGGAATCCCGCACGATGCGGCGCGCGTCGACGAATTGCTCGACCTGGTCGATCTGCCGCGGGATTTCGCGACGCGATTGCCCGAAGCGCTGTCGGGCGGGCAGCGCCAGCGCGTCGGGGTGGCGCGCGCGCTCGCCACCGCGCCGGGGCTGATGCTGATGGACGAACCGTTCGGCGCGCTCGATCCCGTCACGCGCGACCAGCTGGGGCACGCGATCCGCGCGCTGCACGACCGGCTCGGGCTCACCACGATCATGGTAACGCACGACATGGCGGAGGCGCTGATCCTGGCGGACCGTGTGCTGGTGATGGACGCCGGACGGATCGTCGCGGACGAATCCCCGCGCGCGCTGCTGGGTGGTGCGGGGGGGCCGGTTGCGCAGGCATTGGTCGCAATCCCGCGCGATCAGGCGGCGCGGATGCGCGCGCTTGCTGCAGAATCGACCGGAAAAAGCGCATGACCGGGCCGTTTTTCGACGCGATGACGCGCGTGCCCGACTTGCTTGCAGCGCATTTGCTGCTGTCTGCAGCCGCTTTGGTGCTCGGACTCGCGATCAGCCTGCCGCTCGCGATCTGGTCGGGGCGCTCGCCGCGCGTCGCGCGCGTCACGCTGGGGGTGGCGAGTCTCGTCCAGACGATCCCGAGCCTCGCGCTGCTCGCGCTCTTCTATCCGCTGCTGCTGTTCGTGTCGGGGCTGGTCGGCGGGGGGATTCCCGCGCTCGGCTTCCTCCCGTCGCTGCTCGCGCTGTCGTTGTATGCGGTGCTGCCGATCCTGCGCAACGGCGTGACCGGGCTTGCCGGGATCGACCCGGCGGTGATCGAGGCGGCGGACGGCGTGGGGATGACGCCGTGGCAGAAGCTGCGGCTGGTCGAGGCGCCGCTGGTCGCGCCGGTGCTGATGGCGGGAATCCGTACCGCCGCGGTGTGGACGATCGGCGCGGCCACGCTATCGACCACGGTCGGCCAGCCGAGCCTTGGCGACATGATCTTCGCGGGACTCCAGACGCAGAATTGGGCGCTCGTGCTGGCGGGCTGTTTCAGCGCGGCGGCGCTCGCGCTGGCGGTCGATGCGCTGCTCGGAACGATCGAACACGCGATCGCGCGGCGGCGGCGCGGGCTTGCGCTCGGCGCGGGCGGGGTTCTGATCGCGGGCGTGCTGCTTGCACTTGCACCGTTGTGGCCGACGAACGGCACGGTCGTGACGATCGGCGCGAAGAACTTCTCGGAGCAATATATTCTCGCGCGGCTGATCGGCGACCGGCTAGAGCAGGCGGGGTATCGGGTGCGCTATCGCGACGGGCTCGGCTCCGCGGTGATCTATGGCGCGGTGAGCTCGGGCGCGATCGATATCTATGTCGATTATGCCGGGACGATCTGGGCGAACGAGATGAAACGCCGCGACGTGCCGCCGCGCGCGGCAATGGTCGCGGCAATCGGGGCGTGGAGCGCGAAGACCTCCGGGGTGAAATTGCTCGGCTCGCTCGGGTTCGAGAACGCTTATGCCTTTGCGATGAAGGGCGATGCAGCGCGCAAGCTGGGCGTTGCGTCGCTCGACGATCTGGTGCGCGCTGGGCCGCAGCTGAAGTTCGGGTCGGACCTGGAGTTCCTCGAGCGCCCCGAATGGACCGCGATCCAGCGCGCCTATCCGATCCGCTTCGCGAGTGCGCGCGCGTACAATCCGACCTTCATGTACCGCGCGCTCGAAAGTGGGCAGGCGGATGTGATCTCGGCCTTTTCCTCCGATGGGCGGATCGCGGCGCAGCATTTGACGGTGCTCAGCGATCCGCGCGGGGCGATTCCCGGCTATGACGCGATCGTGCTGGTCGGGAAGGCGCATGCGCAGGACGCGAAATTCCTCGCGGCGGTGCAGCCGTTGATCGGACGGGTGTCGGTGGAGGCGATGCGCGCCGCGAATTACCGCGTGGACCGGGATGACGCGAAGGAATCGCCGGAGGCGGCGGCGCGGTGGCTCGGGCGGAAGATCGGGGTGATTCGCTGATTGGTGGATGAGGTGGTGGCGCGGGTCGGGTGGAGGATGCCACGGCGGCCCACCCCACCCCCGGCCCCTCTTTTTCAGGGAGGGGAGGAAAGACGGGCTGCTTCCCGCCCCGCAAGGAAGGACGTCAGTCGCGGGCCACGATGTTCGCAGTAGAAGCCTAAGCTTCCCTCAGACGCGCACTGCGGTCACGAAATAATCGAGGCTGGTGTCGTCGCTCAGCACGAAGCCCTTCGCCACCGAGAACGCCAGCCCGCGCACGTCGACCACGCGCAGCCCCGCCGCTTCGACCAGCGGCGTCAGCTCGTCCGGCGTCAGGAACTTGTTCCAGTCGTGCGTCCCGCGCGGGATCGTTCCGCTGCCCTCCGCAAAGGTGATCAACGCCAGTCGCGACAAGGCGGTGCGGTTGGGAGTCGACAGCACCAGCACCCCGCCCGGCGCAAGCGCACGCGCCAGCCCGGCGACGAAGCCCGCGGGATCGGTGACATGCTCGATCACCTCCAGGCTGGTGACGAGATCGTAGGTCGCGTCCGCCAGATCCTCGACGCTCCCCGCGCGATAGTCGATCGTCAGCCCGGACAAGGCAGCATGCGCCTGCGCCGCCGCAATATTCTCCGCCGCCGCATCCAGCCCGGTCACGTCCGCGCCAAGCCGCGCAAGCGGTTCGCACAGCAGCCCCGCGCCGCACCCGACATCGAGCGCGCGCTTGCCCGCGAGCGGGGTGAACCCCGCTTCATCGCCATGCCAATGCGCGTCGATCTGCGTGCGCAGATACCCCAGTCGCACCGGATTCAATCGGTGGAGCATCGCGGAAGACCCCTTGGGGTCCCACCACTCGGCGGCCATCGCGCCGAAGTGTTTGGCCTCGGCCGGGTCGATAGTGGTTACAGACGTTACGGTTGCGCTATCCATGTCCGCTTCCTATCAGGACGGCCCCAATACCCCAAGCCCCACCCCAAGGACTTCGTGACCCGCACCATGGCACGTATCGTGATGAAATTCGGCGGCACCTCGATGGCCGGGATCGAACGGATCCGCTCGGTCGCCGCGCGAGTCAAACGCGAAGTGGCGGCGGGCAACCAGGTTGCGGTCGTCGTTTCGGCGATGGCAGGCGAGACCGACCGGCTGGTCGGCTTCTGCCGCGAGGCATCGGCCTTGTACGACCCCAAGGAATATGACGTCGTCGTCTCGGCGGGTGAGCAGATCACCTCCGGCCTGCTTGCGATCGCGTTGCAGGCAGCGGGTGTGCCCGCGCGGAGCTGGCTCGGCTGGCAGCTCGCGATCGCGACGTCGGATGCGCATGCCTCGGCGCGGATCGAGAATATCGACATGGCCGCGCTCGAGGCGAGCCTCGCCGCGGGCGAGGTCGCGGTGATCCCGGGGTTCCAGGGCGTCGACGCCGAGGGTCGTGTCACCACGCTCGGGCGCGGTGGCTCCGACACGTCGGCGGTCGCGATGGCGGCGGCGATGAAGGCGGACCGTTGCGACATCTACACCGATGTCGACGGCGTCTATACCACCGACCCGCGGATCGTGCCGCGCGCGCGGAAACTCAAGAAGGTCACTTATGAGGAGATGCTGGAGCTTGCCAGCGTCGGCGCGAAGGTGTTGCAGACTCGCTCGGTCGGTCTGGCGATGAAGGAAGGCGTGCGCGTCCAGGTGCTGTCGTCCTTCACGGGCGAGGACGCGCCGATGGCGGATACATTACCCGGCACGATGATCGTGGGCGAAGAGGAGATCGACGATATGGAAAGCCAGCTCATCACCGGCATCGCGCACGACAAGAACGAAGCCAAGATCACGCTGATCGCGGTGCCCGACAAGCCCGGCGCGGTGGCGGCGATCTTCGCGCCGCTCGCGGCGGCCAACATCAACGTCGACATGATTATCCAGAATATCGCGCATGCCGCACGTTCGACCGACGTGACCTTTACGGTCCCCGCGGCAGACCTCGCGCGCTCGATCGAGGTGCTCAACCAGGCGCGCGGCGAGATCGGCTTTGCCGAGCTGGTGCACGACACGCGCGTCGCGAAGATCTCGGTCGTCGGCGTGGGGATGCGCAGCCATGCGGGCGTCGCCTCGACGATGTTCTCGACGCTCGGCGAGCGCGGGATCAACATCCAGGCGATCTCGACCAGCGAGATCAAGGTCTCGGTACTGATCGAGGAGGATTATACCGAGCTCGCGGTGCGCGTGCTGCACACGGCCTATGGGCTGGACGCCGAGGACGCCGCCTGATTCAGTCGGCGTCGGGGTCCAGCGCCTTGGTTGCGAGGCGCGACAGCAGCGTGACCGGATCGCGCCCGCCGCCGTAACCGTATTTGCGCGCTTCGTGCTTGGCGCATTTGCGCTGCCCGGCGAAGAGTCCGCACGGGGTGGGGGGTGTGAGTGCGCCCATGCCCGTCCCCTGGTCGCTGCGGCTGGGTTCGCCCGAGCGGTCGACCGGGAGCGGCAGGCGGAAGCGGTCGCGGCGTCCGCCGCAGACCACAATATCGTCGGTTTGCCCTGCGGCCACGCAACGGGCACGCGTCGTGGGGGCGGCGGTGCGCGCGAGATCGAAGTCGGTCGGCATCGTGGCCTGCGCAAGCATCATCAGCATCAGCAGCGCCATTCCACCGTCTCCCTGCAGTCATCGTGTCGGTGCAAGACGGCGAAAAGACGGCGGAATGTGCTCGTGCCGAGGCGGGAGGCGATGGCTGGGCGGGGTAACCGTTACCGCTTGGCGGCGAACGGTCGTGCGGCGATTCCCGACCAGTCCTGGTCCGCCATTCCGTCCTCGACCGCATCCGCCATCCGGGTACGGATCGCATCGAGCACGGGGAGCGTGACGTTCGCCGCGTCCGCCAGTTCGGTCGCAAGGCGCAGGTCCTTGAGCCCAAGCTTCATCCGGAAGCCCGGCGTAAAATCCTCGGACACGATCTTCGGGCCGTAATTCTGGTACGCCTTCGATCCGAACAGCGTCCCCGTCATGAGATCGAGGAACGCGGCCTTGTCGACATTATTGTCGCCGACCAGCGCGAACGCCTCGCCCATCGCCTCGATCGCCATAGTGATCATCATGTTGCCCGCGATCTTGGCGGCGTTCGCGCTGCTCGCGTCTGGGCCGAGCGGCCAGACCTTGCTCGACAGCGTCTCGAGCAGCGGCTGGACGCGTGCAACCGCGTCGGGGTCGCCTGCGACGACGACGTTGAGCTGCGCGGCCGCGGCGGCATCGGGGCGGCCAAACACGGGGGCGGCGACGTAGCCGATCCCGCGGCGCGCATGGTCCGCGGCGAGTTCCTTGGCAAAGGCGACCGAGATCGTCGCGGTGACGACGTGGACGAGATCGTGCTGCACGCTGTCGAGCGCGCCCGAATCGAGCAGCACCGCCTTGATCGCGGCATCGTCCGACAGCATCGTGAACACCGCTTCGCAGCGCAGCACGTCATTCAGCGTGCCGATCGTGACGCCCGGGGCATCCTCCGGCTTCACCGGCGATCGGTTCCACGCGACGACGCGGTGCCCCGCCTTGGCGAGATTGGCCGCCATCGGGCCACCCATCAGTCCGAGTCCGACGAAACCGATATCCATGGTGTTGCTCCAAGCGGGCGAGAGGAAGGGGAGAGAATCGGGGGCCAAGCGCCTCGGCAAGGCGGAGAGTTCCCCGCGACGGGGCGGGGGTCAGTCCCCGATCAGATGAACCGCGAGCAATCGGCGATGGGGTGTGCGGCGATGTTCGAACAGATAAATGCCCTGCCAGGTGCCGAGCACGGGCTCGCCGTTTGCGACCGGGATCGACAGCGTGGTCGCGGTCAGCGCGGCGCGGAGGTGCGCGGGCATGTCGTCCGATCCTTCGTCGTCATGCTCGTAGCCAGCATCCTCCGGCGCGATCCGCGCGAAATAGCGTTCCACGTCGCGCCGCGCGGCGGGGGCGGCGTTCTCCTGGATCAGCAGCGAGGCGGACGTGTGCCGCACGAACACGGTCAGCAGCCCGGTCGTGATTCCGGTCGCCGCGACCCAGCGGTTTACCGCGCGGGTACAGTCGTGCAGGCCCTGGGCGGGCGTATCGAAGGTGAGTTCACCAATTTCCTGTCGCATGCCGGGGCACTTGCCCGAAACCCCCGCTCAAGGCTAGGCCAGTCCCCATGAACCAGACATCCTCGATCGGCGCAGAGCGCCTTCAGCGCCGCATGGCGCGTGGCGCGGCGTTCCTCGGCAGCGAGGTCGCGATCGTGTGCGGCGCGATGTCGTGGGTGTCCGAGCGCAACCTCGTCGCCGCGATCTCGAACGCGGGCGGATTCGGGCTGATCGCGTGCGGCGCGATGACCCCGGAACTGCTCGACCGCGAGATTGCCGCGACCAAATTGCTGACCGACAAGCCGTTCGGGGTGAACCTGATCACCATGCACCCCGCGCTGACCGACCTGATCGAGATCTGTTCGCGCCACCAGGTCGGGCATGTCGTGCTGGCGGGTGGACTTCCGCCGACGGGGTCGATCGACAAGATCAAGGGGCCGGCGTCGGGGGCGGGCGCGAAACTCATCTGCTTCGCGCCTGCGCTGAGCCTTGCCAAGAAGCTGATCCGCAGCGGCGTCGACGCGCTCGTCGTTGAGGGGATGGAAGCGGGCGGGCATATCGGCCCGGTGTCGACCAGCGTGCTCGCGCAGGAAATCCTCCCCGAAGTCGCGGACAAGGTGCCGGTGTTCGTCGCGGGCGGGATCGGGCGCGGCGAGGCGATCGCCGCCTATCTCGACATGGGCGCGGCGGGCGTCCAGCTCGGCACGCGCTTCGTCTGCGCGACCGAGAGCATCGCGCACGCCAATTTCAAGAAGGCGTTCCTGCGCGCTTCAGCGCGCGACGCGGTGGCGAGCGTCCAGCTCGACTCGCGCCTCCCCGTCATCCCGGTGCGTGCGCTGAAGAATGCGGGCGCCGAGCTGTTCACCGCCAAGCAGCGCGAAGTCGCCTTGTCGCTCGACGAGGGCAAGGTCGCGATGCTTGAGGCGCAGTTGCAGATCGAGCATTACTGGGCGGGCGCCTTGCGCCGCGCGGTGATCGACGGCGACGTCGAGCATGGCAGCGTGATGGCGGGCCAGTCGGTCGGGATGGTGACGAAGGAAGAACCCGTCGCCGAGATCCTTGCGAGCCTGATGGACGAAGCGGCAGCGGCACTGGCGCAGCGCGCGGCATAAGCGCGCGCCGCCGCCGCGTCACCCAGGCGACGCGGCGGCGCCAGCGAGCAGGCCGCCATCGATGTGGAGTTCGGTCCCGGTGACATAGGTCGCTTCGTCCGATGCCAGCATCAGGACGACCGCGGCGACCTCGTCCGGCGTGCCGAACCGCTGCAATGGCGTTTCTGCCACCAGCGCTTGCATCCTGGCCTCCCGATCGGGACCGGTTCCGAGCATCGGCTCCCACATCGGGGTCAGGATCGCAGCCGGATGGACCGAGTTGCACCGGATCCGCCACCCCTGCTGCGCACAATAGAGCGCGACCGTCTTGCTGTGGTTGCGGATGGCGGCCTTGGATGCGGCATAGGCTGCCGCACCGGGGATGCCGACCATCCCCGAGCGGGACGAGATGTTGATGATCGAGCCGGTCCCTGCCCGTTTCATCGCCCCGATCGCATAGCGACAGCCGAGGAAGGTCCCGTCGAGATTGACTCGGTGGACCGCTCGCCAGTCCGCCAGGCTGGCATGTTCGGGATCGTGCGGCACCATGCCCGCCTCGAACCCGGTCACGCCCGCGTTGTTGACGACCACGTCGGCGACCGGGACGATGTCGGCGAGGTGCAGCCAGTCCGCTTCCTCGCAAACGTCGAGCCGTTCGAACCGGCAGCCGATCTCGGCGGCGGCGGCGGCCCCTGTTACCGCGTCCTTGTCGGTGACGATGACGATGGCGCCTTCCTCATGAAAGCGGTGTGCGATTGCACGGCCGATGCCGCGCGCGGCGCCGGTGACGACGCAGGTCCTGTTGTTCAGTCGGTGCATGACATGCTCGAAATAGGAGTCCAGGGCGCGCGGACGGGTCCGCGGGCGAATGCCGTTCCGCTTTAGCGGGGACGCTGGATCATTTCGAAATCTCCCAAGAGCGTCCCCTGTCTAGGCCGGTCCATGCGGAGCGACAAGGCCCTCCCCCACCCCGAGGTCGCGCGTGGGCATGGC
>NZ_JAPYKK010000050.1 GCF_029623395.1 Sphingomonas echinoides | reverse complement strand
ACAGGAGAACGAAGCCGATCACCATGCCCCAGAAGATGAGGCCGAACGGAATCCCGCCGCCATTGCCCGACCGGCGGTGCGTCTTGTCGAATGCCTTTGCCGCCGCGTCGACTTCCGCCTTCGCTTCCTCGGGCGAGGCACGCAGTTGTGCGATCAGCGCGTCGGTGCCGGCTTCCATCGCACCGGGAATATCCCCCGACTGCGACAATTTGGGGATCATCTGATCACGGATCACGCGACCGGTGAACGCATCCGTCAGGATCGGCTCGAGCCCGTAGCCGACCTCAATCCGCGGCCCGCGATGGCCCTTGGGCTCGTTCGGCGCGATGAACAGGATCGCGCCGTTATTCGCATCCTTGAGGCCCACCCCCCAGGCGCGACCGAGGCCGACGCCATATTCCTCGAGCTCGCGGCCCTCCAGATTGGGGATCGTCGCGACGACGAGCTGGCGCTTGGTGTCCTTCTGCAACGCTTCGAGCTTCGCGGTCAGGTCAGCCTCGGTCGCGGGTGGCAGGACGTTGGCCGCATCCACCACCAGCCCGGTGAACTTGGGGTAGGTCTGCGCGCTCGCGGTCGTCGTGCCGAACAACACGGCGACCGCGAGCAGAAGCGATTTCAGGATGTGCATGAAACGGGCCCTCTGAGCCCCCCGATCAGTTGCTGTTGCCGAAGTTCACCGAAGGAGCAGCTTCCGCACCCGGCGTCGTCGCCTTGAACGGCACGAGCGGCTTTGCGCCGTAGAAGATCTTCGCACCGATCGCATCCGGGAAGGTCCGGATCGTGGTGTTGTAGCTCTGCACCGCGCCATTGTAATCGTGCCGCGCGGTCGAGATGCGGTTCTCGGTCCCCTCGAGCTGATCCATCAGCGTCGCGTAATTCGCCTGGCTCTTGAGCTCGGGATAGGCTTCCTGGAGCCGCTGGAGCGACAGCGTCACGTTCGACTGCGCCTTTTCATACGCCGCGACCTTCGCCGGATCGTTGAGCTGATCGGCCGAAAGCTTGACCTGGTTCGCGCCGGCGCGTGCCTGAGTGACTTCCACCAGGATGCTCTTTTCCTGCGCCCCCGCGGCCTTCACGGTCGCGACGAGGTTGGGGATGAGATCGGCGCGGCGCTGATAATAGTTTTCGACGTCGGCCCATTTGGCCTTGGCGTTTTCCTCTTGCGTCGGAACGCTGTTGAGCCCGCAGCCGGACAGCGACGCCGTCATCGCCAGACCGGCCGAAGCGACGAACAGGGTACGGTACTTCATTTGTGGGATCCCTCCAGACCTTGCACCCGCATGATAGCCGGGTACGATAGCGACACGAAATGAAATCGGTTGGGGAACGTGTATGTTCAAGGAGTTCAAGGCTTTCATCGCGCGCGGCAACGTGCTCGATCTGGCGGTCGCGGTGATTATCGGCGCGGCGTTCGGCAAGATCGTGTCGTCGCTGACCGACGACGTCATCATGCCGGTGATCGGCCGCATCCTGGGTGGCCTCGATTTTTCGAGCTACTTCGTCGTGCTCGGCAAGGTGCCGGCGGCGCTGGCAGGCTCGTCCGATTATGCCGCGCTCAAGAAGGCCGGCGTGCCGCTGTTCGGCTATGGTGCGTTCCTGACCGCGGCGGTCAACTTCCTGATCGTCGCGTTCATCATCTTCCTGATCGTCCGCGGCGTGCATCGCCTGATGCCCAAGCCACCGGAAACCCCAAGCGAACCGGTCGAACCCGCCGACGTCACGTTGCTGCGTGAAATTCGCGACGAGCTGAAGCGGCGGCCGACCTCGTCCGGGGTCGTCGACCGAATGTAAGAGAAGGGCGGAACGCTTCCTGTTCCCCACCCGCGCTGGCTCTGTGATTTCCGCTAGAGTGGAATTCCAGAGCCAGGCAAGACAGCAGCTCAGGCGGCGACCAGATCTTCCGAGACCGAATCGGCAAGGCTGGTCCCGTCGAGGATGCGGGCGGTCTCGTCGCGGACGCGCATCATCGCGTGGCGGATCGCGCAGCTCGCCTCGTCCTTGCAATCCTTGCACGAGCGATAGGCGGTGCGGCTGACGCACGGCACCAGCGCAAGCGGCCCCTCGATCACGCGGATGATCTCGCCCAGCGAAATCAGGTGCGTCGGGCGCGCGAGGCAATAGCCCCCCATCTTGCCGCGATAGCTGTGCAGAAAGCCCGCTTCGCGCAGGTCGGCGAGGATCAGCTCGAGAAACTTGCGTGGGACGTTCGCCTCCAGCGCAATCCGGTTCATCGGGATCGGGGGGCTGTCCTTGGGAGCTTCAGCCAGGAACATCATCGCGCGCAGCGCATAGCGGGAACGTTGGGTCAACATGATACTATACCCCATGCACCGCTTTTGTGGCGAGTCAAAGGCGCTGTCCCATTTTATCCCGCAAATTGCGGGCTTCCCATTCCCGACCGAGCACCTATATCGGCTGTGCCGGGTTCGCCCGGCTATGGCGATAAAGTGCGGCGTGCAATAGATACAACGGACCCGGGGGCAGTACCCGGCGGCTCCACCACAACCGGCCACGGCTTTCAGCCAGACCGGTCATGACGGGGCCGAAGCAGGATCGACGTGTTTCGAAAAGCGCTGTTTTTTCCCGGGCTGAGTAACCTGCAAAAGGCTCAAAACCACAAGTGCAAACGATAACGAAGCACTCGCGATCGCAGCGTAACTCAAGGCCTCACGGTCTAGGTTACTAAGCTAAGCGCGGTTCGGGCCGCACCGGGCAACAGAAGCGGACACCGGCGGTACGGGGAGCACCGAGCAACAGAAGCTCCCCACCTCTTTCTCGATCGCGGCGGCGTGCTTGCCGCCGGACGGCCTTCTCATCCGCTGCCGGAAAGCCTATTTGGCGCGGATGAGTCAGTCCCCCAAGCATGAGACGCACGTTCCCTCGCGCGTCTTCCCCGCCGCTCGTACCGATGCCGAACAGGCCAAGACCGGTGTCAGCACCCCCCAGACCGAAACCCCGGCGTATCGCCTTGCTTTCCAGGACATGGATTTCCTGTTGCGCGAGGATCTCCGCCCGATCCGTTTCCAGCTCGAGCTGCTCAAGCCGCAGCTGATCATGGACGAGGCCAACATCGCCTCGACCTTCGTGATGTACGGCTCCGCGCGCATCCCCGAGCCCGCCAAGGCGCAGGCGTTGCTGGACATTGCGCACAATGCCGAGGGCGACCGCGAGCAGGCGATCCGCATCGCCGAGCGGCTGGTCGAGAAGTCCAAATATTACGACGTCGCGCGCGAACTCGCGCAAATGGCGAGCGGATTTCCGCTCGATACCGAAGGCAAGCGCCATTTCGTGGTGTGCTCGGGCGGCGGCCCTTCGATCATGGAAGCCGCCAATCGCGGTGCCGCGGAAAGCGGGCATGAATCGATCGGGCTCAACATCGTGCTCCCGCACGAACAGGCCCCCAATCCTTATGTCACCCCGGCACTGTCGATGCAGTTCCACTATTTCGCGCTGCGCAAGATGCACTTCCTGCTTCACGCGCGCGCGCTTGCGGCGTTCCCGGGCGGGTTCGGCACGTTCGACGAGCTGTTCGAGCTGCTGACGTTGATCCAGACCGGCAAGATCGCGCCGATCCCGGTGCTGCTCTACGGTCGTGAATTCTGGAACCGGGTCGTCAATTTCGACGCGCTGGTCGAGGAAGGCGTGGTCAGCGCCAAGGATCTCAAGATCTTCACCTTCGTCGAAACCGCGGAGGAAGGCTGGGAGGTCGTCCAGGACTTCTACCGCGACCGCGACTGATGCGTGCCGGGTCGGGCGGTGCCGATGCGCCGCCCGACCAGCAACCCCTTACAGCGCCGGTTCGCGCAACAACGGCGCGTGCCGGTCGACCAGCGTCGCGCTGGCGGCGTTGAGCCCGATCACCTCGACCGCGATGTCATGCCGCCGCATCTTGGACACGACGTCCTCCAGCGCGCCGACCGCGGTAATGTCCCACAGATGCGCGCGCGTGAGATCAATCCGGGCGTTACGAGCGGTATCAGCGAGATCGAACCGGTCCGCGAAGATATCGGCGCTGGCGAAGAACACCTGCCCCGTCACGTCGTACAGCCGCGTATCACTCGCTTCGTCGTAATCGACCGCAACGTCCATCAGCCGCGTGACCTTGAACGCGAAGAAGACGCCGCTCAACAACACCCCGACGACGACCCCCATCGACAGGTCATGCGTCAGCACCGTGACCACGACGGTCGCGAGCATCACCACGCCCGACACCTTGGGATGCCGCGCGAGATCGCGCAGCGAGCCCCAGGAGAAGGTGCTGATCGACACCATGATCATGATCGCCACCAGCGCCGCGACCGGCACTTGCGCGATCCACGGGCGCAGCGGGACCATCACCACCAGCAGGAACACGCCCGCCGCCAGCGTCGACAGCCGCCCGCGCCCGCCATAGCGGACGTTGCCGACGGTCTGCCCGACCATCCCGCACCCGGCGATCCCGCCGAACAACCCTGCGGCAAAATTGGCGAGCCCGAGCCCGGTCGATTCACGCGCCTTGTCGCTCTTGGTTTCGGTCAGATCGTCGACCACGGTTGCAGTCATCATCGATTCGAGCAGCCCGACCGCCGCCATTGCCACCGCGTACGGCGCGATGATCGTCAGCGTGTCCCAGGTGAACGGCAGATTGGGCAGCGCGAAGGTCGGCAGCGATGCGGGCAGCTTCCCGAGATCCGCCACGACGTGGACCGGCATCGGGAAGGCGATGCTGATCGCGGTCAGCACGACGATGCAGATCAGCGGCGACGGGATCGCGGTCGTCACGCGCGGGACGAGGTAGATGATCGCCAGCCCCAGCGCGATCATCGCATAGGTATGCCAGCTGACGCCCAGCATCTGCGGCACCTGCGCCGAGAAGATCAGGATTGCGAGCGCGTTGACGAACCCGGTCCGCACCGAGCGCGAGACGAAGCGCATCAGCACGTCGAGCTTCAACAGCCCGAACACGATTTGCAATACGCCTGCGAGCAACGTCGCGGCGAGCAGATATTGCAGGCCATGCGCATGGACGAGCGCGGCCGCGACCAGCGCGACCGACCCCGCCGCACCCGAGATCATCGCCGGACGCCCGCCCGCGAACGCGATGACGATGCCGATGACGAAGGAGGCGAACAGCCCGACTTGCGGGTCGATCCCTGCGACGAAGGAGAAAGCGATGACTTCTGGAATGAGCGCGAATGTCCCCACCATGCCGGCAAGGACATCGCGCCGCGCGCCGGTAAAGCTGGTGAACCATTCGGCGCGGTAGCGCGAAAAAGACAGTGTATTCATGAAGATGAGGTCCGCATTGACCGCCGACACGCGTCGCTTCCTTGCGACACGCGGATGTTTGAAATGGCGGATTGCGTTGTCCGGCGGATCGGCGGCCGGAATAGCCACCCGGGTTTTCACCGGGTCCTTACGAATGGGGGGCGGATAGCGGGTTATTTGGTGCGGTGCAACAGGGGGTGGGAGCGCCGAGCGGAAAGCAGCGCTTCTGGCCGATAACCCCGCGCAGTCGCCGAAGAACCCATATGTTGCGCAGTTCATGTGTTGATGCGACAGGCATCTACAACGTTTACGTAAGGGGTGTAACAAATGACGCCAGCAGTATTAAGCACGGAAGAAAGGAAGCTGCTTATCGCACTGACTCGGATCGCTATCAAAAACTTTGATGCAAGTGATTGGCAAATCATGGCAGCCGAGTCCGGAACATCAGACATAGTTTCTGGTCATGACCGGCTACTTAGGAGCCTGAGTTTTCGAGATCCCGATTATGATGGCAATGCCCACACTGTAATGAACGCCATAGTTTCTAGGGACCATGACAATCTCGAAATTATCGCCGATTTTGTCCGAAACAGATACGGGGACGCTGGCGAGAGCGTATCGACCGCACCGGGAACTCGACTGATTACGTTCCGCCCAAGTGTGTTTGAGGTTCCTGAAAGCGGCGTTGACGCAAATCTCATTGCCGTCATGACTCCATTTTCCCCTGCCTTCGAGCCAGTTTTTGACGCAATCAGCGGCGCTGGGTTCCTTCACGGGTTCCAGACCCAGCGTGCAAAGGATATCTGGCAACACTCATCGGTCATCCAAGATGTTTTCAGCTTAATTTTCAGAGCTCACATAGTTGTCTGCGATTTTACTGGAAAGAATCCGAATGTCTTTTACGAAGCTGGCATCGCTCACACTCTTGGGAAGCATGTTATCCCAATCACACAGTCTCAAGCAGATATTCCGTTTGATCTACAACATCATCGCTATCTGCATTACTTAAACAATGCCGAAGGACGAACGGGTTTAGTGAAGGGCTTGTCAGCTCGGTTTGGAACACTTCGATAGAAGTACTTTCTCTATGAACCGGCTGAACCGATCAATGTTGTTCGTGTCTGAATTTACAGCACGCACTGCTATCAAACAAACAATTGCACTGTTCCTAACATGGACCAAGCGCTGCCCACACAGCTCGGTCGAGCAGCTCGATCTCGGGACCGGTAAGATAAAACCGCCCATTCGTGATCGGCACGTTGATCCGCGGTCGCGACACAACCTCCCCTCCCAGGCGAACCGCCATAAGCGTCCCTAAGTGACGGCGCGTTATAGTCGCGTAGGCCTTAGCGGCAGCCGGCCTCAGCGCGATCAACAGATGCGGGTCGTTACCGTCCCAATTCTCGGCCTCGGTCCTGTCGGCACGTCGATCCACGCGCGCGTCGCTCACCGTTTCGCGACACAGGTGCAACGGCCCCATCCACACACCGGATCGCAGCGCAACGGTTGCTGTCTCGAACCCTTGCTCCGCCCGCAACAGGCCAGCGTCGGCCGCAAGCAGGGCCGCCCGGATATTCGTCCGCAAACATCTTGCCCTGCGCCTCGTGGGGTGATCGATCAGCAAGTCCCCCTTCGGACGACTCCAGATTTCGTAAAGGCTCCGCTCGATCTGCGAATAGCGAAGCGCGCGCTGTGCATAATCGTCGTCCGCAGGATCGTGGAAATGGCGTTCCAGACAATTGTCGACAAACGCAAGCTGTCGATCGGCATCGTGCAATGCAGCCACGACGTCGGACGGTGCTTGTTCCGAAAGCACGGTCAAGTCCGGCGGCGCACCAAGTAGCGCGGCGGCAATACCCCATGAAAAGACCATCACCCCCCCGGTCGTATGGACACATGGCGTTCGCCTATTCGCCTGTTCGCGTACAGCCACTTGCCGTTACATGCCAGACTATAGGAGCGAGATCCAGAGATGCTGGGGCCAACCCCTGTCCTACACCCCCCAAAGCTGCCACCCTCCGTCCCGCTCTTTCCCACCGTCGACGCACCCCCCGCTGTCGCCTCAGCCGACACCGCGCAGCCGGAGACCGCCCCAGCGGCAAAAACACGATGCATTTACCCCTAACTTTCCCCTAACCTTCCGCGCGCACCCCGCCTCCAAACCATGTACCCCCACAGGGCGCATTACCGATGGACCCCCCGCCCCGCCCGCATTAGGGCTGCACGCTTTGTCACAGACGATGTGTGGAACAGGCCGTGGGAAACGTAGCAGTAATCGGCGCCCAATGGGGCGATGAGGGCAAGGGCAAGATCGTCGACTGGCTCGCCGAGCGCGCCGATGTCGTCGTGCGCTTTCAGGGCGGGCACAATGCCGGCCATACGCTCGTCGTGGGCGAGAGCGTCTACAAGCTGTCGCTGCTCCCCTCGGGGATCGTGCGCGGCACGCCGTCGGTGATCGGCAATGGCGTGGTGCTCGATCCGTGGGCACTCAAGGCCGAGGTCGAGAAGCTCCGCGGCCAGGGCGTGACGATCACGCCGGACACGCTGATGCTCGCGGACACCTGCGCGCTGATCCTGCCGTTCCACCGCGATCTCGACGCGCTGCGCGAGGATGCGAGCGGTGCGGGCAAGATCGGCACCACCCGGCGCGGGATCGGTCCTGCCTATGAGGACAAGGTTGGCCGCCGCGCGATCCGCGTGTGCGATCTGGCGCATCTCGATTCGCTCGATGCGCAGCTCGACCGCCTCACTGCGCATCACGACGCGCTCCGCGCCGGGTTCGGCGAGCCGCCGATCGACCGCGACGCGCTGGTGCAGGAACTGCGCGAAATCGCCGATTTTGTGTTGTCTTTTGCCAAGCCGACGTGGCGCGTGCTCAACGACGCCAAGGCGCGCGGCAAGCGGATCCTGTTCGAGGGCGCACAGGGCGTGCTGCTCGACGTCGACCACGGCACCTATCCGTTCGTCACCTCGTCGAACACGATCTCGGGCACCGCAGCGGGCGGTTCGGGCCTCGGCCCGAGCGCGGTCGGCTTCGTGCTCGGGATCGCCAAGGCGTATACCACGCGCGTCGGTTCCGGCCCGTTCCCGACCGAGCTGGAGGACGCGACCGGCGAGCAGCTCGGGATGCGCGGGCATGAATTCGGCACCGTCACCGGGCGCAAGCGTCGGTGCGGCTGGTTTGATTCAGTGCTGGTGCGGCAATCGGCAGCGGTCGGCGGGATCACCGGGATCGCGCTCACCAAGATCGACGTGCTCGACGGCTTCGACGAAGTGAAGATCTGCACCGGCTACCGCTTGCGCGGCGAGACGCTCGATTACTTCCCCGCGCATGCCGCCGATCAGGCCGAGGTCGAGCCGGTCTATGAAAGCATGCCCGGCTGGCAGGAGACCACCGCGGGCGCGCGCAGTTGGGCCGATCTGCCCGCGCAGGCGATCAAGTACATCCGCCGGATCGAGGAACTGATCAAATGCCCGGTCGCGCTGGTCTCGACCAGCCCCGAGCGCGAGGACACGATCCTGGTCCGCGATCCCTTCTCCGACTGACACGAAAAAGGCCCCGGTCGCTTGCGCGATCGGGGCCTTCTCCGAGCTTACCGAAGCAAGATTACATCGGGCGCTTTTTGGTGCGCTTCGACTTGGTGGTGGTCGTCGTGTCCGTCGATGTACCGGTCGTCATAGCCGAGTCGGTCGACGTCGCTGGGTCAGCGGTGGTCGGCGCCATCGGCGTGGCTGGCTGCATCGACGGGTCTGCCGGTGCACCGGTCGGCGCGCCGGGCATGGTCGAAGGTGCGCCGGGGCTGCCAGGCATCGAACCGGGTGCGCCTGGCATCGAACCCGGCGCGCCGGGCTGTGTGCCGCCTGGGGCTGGTGCCATCTGCGACACGGCTGCGGTGGAAAGTCCGAGAGCGGCAATTGCTGCCAAAGTTGCGATACGCATGGGTCTGGTCCTCTTCTGTGACGTGACCTTCGAATGGGTCGGGGTACAAACGACCCTAGTCGGCTTTAGTCGCTCTCTCCGTCTCCGATTTCGACCTACTTGTCGGTTTATTAACCAATTCCCCCGCCACACTGCGCGTGGTGGAGCAGTTTCTGGTCGGCCAGCACCAACGCCACCATCGCTTCGACCACGGGAACACCACGGATCCCGACACACGGGTCATGACGCCCCCTGGTGGCGATCTCGGCGGCTTCTCCGGTGGGGGAGATCGTCGCAACCGGCGTCAGGATCGAACTGGTCGGCTTGAATGCGACCCGCAGCGTCACCGGCTGGCCCGTCGCGATCCCGCCCGCAATGCCGCCCGCGTGATTGGCGAGGAATTCGGGACCGTCCGCGCCGGGGCGCATCGGATCGGCATTGTCCTCGCCACGTAGCGTCGCCGCGCCGAAGCCATCTCCGATCTCGACGCCTTTGACCGCGTTGATCCCCATGCACGCCGCCGCCAGTTCGGCGTCGAGCTTGGCATAAAGCGGCGCGCCCCAGCCGGCGGGGACACCCGTGGCAGCGCAAGCGACGATCGCGCCGAGCGACGAGCCCGACTTGCGCGCTGCATCGACCAGCGTCTCCCACCGTGCCGCCGCCTGTGCATCGGGGCAGAAGAACGGGTTGCGGCCGATCTCGGCAACGTCGAAATTGGCCGGGTCGATCGCATCGCCGCCGATCGCCTCGACCCAGGCGGTAATCGTCACTTCGGGGATCACGCACCGCGCGACCGCACCCGCCGCCACACGCGAAGCGGTCTCGCGCGCCGAGGAGCGCCCGCCGCCGCGATAATCGCGGAAGCCGTATTTGGCGTCATAGGCGTAATCGGCATGGCCCGGACGGTACGCCTTGGCGACCTCGGAATAATCCTTCGAGCGCTGGTCGACATTTTCGATCATCAGGCTGATCGGCGTGCCGGTGGTGCGCCCCTCGAACACCCCCGAGAGGATGCGGACCTGATCCGGCTCCTGCCGCTGCGTGGTGAAGCGCGAGGTGCCCGGGCGGCGCTGGTCGAGCCACGGCTGGATGTCGGTTTCGCTGAGCGGGATGCCCGGCGGGCACCCGTCGACCACCGCCCCGATCGCGGGACCGTGGGATTCCCCCCAAGTGGTGAAGCGGAAGACGTGGCCAAAGGTGTTGAAGCTCATGCAGTCCCTGTCATCCGCCTGTGCGCGCGGGTCAAGCCTATGGGCTTTGTCAGCGCTGTGTCCGATTGGCGATTGGTTCGGGTGAACGGACGCCTTTGGCGGAAAGCAGTCGTTCCTTGTTGCAACGAAGTCGAATCTGACGGATCATCACGCCACGACAGGCCGCTGGTGCTTGTGGTGCAGGAAAGAACCAATCTATGAAGATTTTTATAGGCTTGGCGGCAGTGTTGACGGCGGTCTCAGCTTCGGCGCAGACTACGGTTTCCGGCACGGGTATGAACTCGCCCAATTACAGCACCTATGTGCCTGGCCTGATTAATAAAGGCGGTATTATGGAAACGCCGACGATGCAGGCTGAAAAGCTTAAACGGGCGATTGCGCTGCGAACCGAAGTGAGCGCTTTGGTGAAAAGTGATGGCGGCAAGCTTAGCCCTGGGCACGAAGCGTATGTGCGTCGGAAGGCCTGTCAGATCCTTGGGAAACAAAGCGCCACGATAGGAACGCTCGTTCCGCCGAGACACTGCAGCATTTAGCTCGCGGTCGACACACGAAATGATTTCCGCGCGTGGGCGTTCTCAGAGCGCCCGCTACGGCCAGCCCGACATACGATAAAGACAAACCCGCACAATCGCAGCTCAACCCAGTTGGATCAGCTCTAACCGGTTGCCGAACGGATCCTCGGTAAAGAACCGCGTGCGCCCGGGGATCGGCACGTCCTCGCCGATCGGGCACCCCGCGTCCCCCAGGCGCCCCCGCAACGTGGCAAGATCGTCGGTCGTCAACGCGACATGCGCTTTGCGCGCCGGGTGGAAGTCCGCGTCCGCGCCGAGATGCAACTGGTGCAGCCCGAGATCGTACCAACACCCGCTCCGCCCCGTCAGACTCGCGGGGCGGTCGAGTTCGCGCAACCCTAGCAGCGCGCCGTAAAAGGCACGTGCTTCGGTCTCGCTCCCCGGCGGGATGGCGATCTGCACGTGATCCAGCGCGAACGCCATTACGCCAGCGCGATGTCCGGCGCGTCCTCGGCCTTCATCCCGATCACGTGATAGCCCGCGTCGACATGATGCGTCTCGCCGGTCACGCCACTGGCGAGGTCGCTGAGCAGATACAGCCCGGCGCCGCCGACGTCCTCGATCGTGACATTGCGCTTGAGCGGCGAGTTGAGCTCGTTCCACTTGAGGATCAGGCGGAAGTCGCCGATGCCCGAAGCAGCCAAGGTCTTGATCGGCCCGGCCGAAATCGCATTGACGCGGATGTTGTCGCGTCCGAGATCAACCGCCAGATACTGCACGCTTGTCTCAAGCGCAGCCTTGGCGACGCCCATGACGTTGTAATGCGGGATGACCTTTTCGGCGCCATAATAGCTCAGCGTGAGCAACGATCCACCGTTCGGCATCATCGCCGCTGCGCGCTTGCACACCGCGACGAACGAATAGACCGAGATGTTCATCGTCATCAGGAAATTGTCGAGGCTGGTGTCGACATAGCCGCCGCGCAGCTCGTTCTTGTCGGAAAAGCCGATCGCGTGGACGACGAAATCGATCGTCGGCCATTCCTTCGCAAGATCCTCGAAGGTGGCGTCGAGCGCGGCCATGTCGGACACGTCGCAATCGAACAGGCGGGCCACGCCGAGCTGCTCGGCGAGCGGTCGCACGCGCTTCTCCATCGCCTCGCCCTGATAACTGAAGGCCAGCTCCGCCCCGGCTTCGCTCAATTTCTTGGCAATCCCCCAGGCGAGCGAGCGATCATTGGCCAAGCCCATGATCAACCCGCGCTTGCCCGCCATCAATTCCATCACGCCGTTACCGCCTCCTGTTGGTCTGATATGCTCTCTACCCCGTGTTGAGCGGGTTCCGCCAGTGCCGCATTGAGATGCGCCCCGAACACGATCCCCAGCCCGACCAGAAAGAAGAACAACAGCGCCACGATCACGCCCGCAAGGCTGCCATAGGTCAGATCGTAACTGCCAAGCTGCGACAGGACGAGTGGAAGCAACGCGGTGATGCTAACCCACCAGACGGTGGTAAACAACGCGCCCGGCCATTTCGGGCATTTGCTGAGCCGGTATTTGGACGGCGTAACTGACAGGAACAGCATGTATAAAGCGCCGAACATGACCACGCCCGGCACTGCGCGCGACAATCCAACCCAGCCCGCGATATCCTCCGCGAACGGCAGCAGCGCATAGATGAACCGCTCCGCCGCCGTCAGCACGCCCTGGACGAGGAACGACAGCAACGCGAGCACGACCGAAGCGATGATCACCAGCATCGAGCTGATCCGGTAATGCCAGAACGGCTTGCTCGACTTGACGCCATAAGCCCGCCGGAAGATGTCGCGAATCGTCTCGACGAAGCTCCCGACCGACCACAAGGCGACGAGCGCGCCGATCCACAGCAGCGATCCCGTCCGCGCGAGCAACACGTCGTGGATCGGTTTTTCGAGCAGTTCGGCGACGTTTCGCGGGAGTACGTGGAGGAACGACGCCACCGCACGCTGCGTCTCGGCACTCTGTCCGATCAGCGAGGCAATCGCCGCGGCGAGGATGAAAAATGGAAAGACGGTCAGCAGCGCCAGGTAAGCGAGATTACCCGCGTGGATGAACCCATCGGTAAAAACGCCGATCAGCGCGCGCTTGGTGATTTCCCAGGCGCGGGCGGGAAGGCTGGCGTGCGTCGCGGACGGCTCGGTACAATTGCCGGTGCTGCCACGCAGCGCACGCTCTTCGGGGGATTCGGGGGAAACGTCACTCATTCGGGCTTAGACGCCCATGTCACCCCGGGGGTTCCCTAAGTCACGGTCTTTCCAGCCTTGCACGAACTCGATCAGCGCATCGTCGTTGACCGGAAGATCGACCATCAACGTCACGAGTTGATCCCCGCGCGTACCATCCTTGCGGTGGAATCCGCGCCCGCGCAGACGCAGGACCTTGCCCGACGACGCGCCCTTGGGCACCGTCAGCATCACCGCGCCCTCGACCGTCGGCACGCGCACGCTCGCACCCAGCACCGCTTCGGACAGGCTGATGGGAAGGTCGAGCAACACATTATCGCCATCGCGCTCGAAGAAGCGATGCGGCTCGATCCCGATGGTGACGATCCCGTCGCCATTGCCCCCCGGCCCGGGCTGGCCCTTGCCCGCAAGTCGCATCTGCGCGCCGCTTTCGAGTCCCGCGGGAAGCTTGAGGTCGATCGTCTTGCCGTCCGCGAGCGTGATCCGCTGCGGCTTGGCGGCAGCGGCATCGGCGAAGGGGACGTCGAGCTTATAGAGCACGTTCGCGCCCTTGGGCTGTTCGCGGCCCCGCCCGAACCCGCCGAACCCGCCGGAAAAGCCGCCGCCACGTCCGCCGCCGGAGAACATGCCCTCGAAGATATCGCTGAGGTCGGGTCCGTCCGCCTGGAAGCCCTGCCCGCCGGGACCAGGGCGGAACCCGCCGCCACCGCCGGCTTGGCCACCGAAGCCAAACGGTGACGCAGGATTACCCTCGCCATCGATCTCGCCCCGGTCGAAGCGCGCGCGCTTGTCCTTGTCGTTCAGGATATCATAGGCTTGCGTCACCTTGCCGAAGCGGTCGCTGGCCTTGGGATTATCCTTGTTGCGATCCGGATGGAGTTCCTTGGCAAGCTTGCGATACGCCTTCTTGATGTCCGCTTCGCTGGCGGTGCGTTCGACGCCCAATGTCGTGTACGGATCGGCCACTTCTATCCCCGGTGTTGGTCTTTCCCCATAGTTGGGGAGTCAGTACGCCCAGCGCAAATACTGGGCGCAAATCTCAGGCGACCGTCTCTAGCACAGGTGCGACGTCGACGCTGACATCCATCTTCTGCGCGCTCGACCCGAGCACGACCCCGTCGATCGGCGCGATCTCGCCGTAATCGCGCCCGATCGCCATCACGATATGGTCGCCCGCCATCCAGATCCCGTTGGTCGGATCGACCCCGACCCAGCCGAGATCCGGCCCGCACCACAGCAGCACCCAGGCGTGCGTCGCATCCGCCCCGACGAGCCGCGCCTGTCCAGGCGGCGGGATCGTGCGGATATAGCCGGAGGCATAGGCCGCGGGCAGCCCGGCGGCACGCAGGCCGGTGATCATGATCTGCGCAAAATCCTGGCAGACGCCGCCACGCTTGAGGAACGCCTCGTGCGGGGGCGTGTCGACCAGCGTCGCATGCGGATCGAACGCGAAGTCGTTCTGGATCCGCTGCGCCAGCGCGATCGCGGCGTCGAGCGCGGGTCGATCCGGGTCGAGATCGAGCGCGCAATAGTCCGCAATGTCGCGGTCGAGCGGGATCAGCGGCGACGGGAACAGATAGCTCGCGGGCCCCGCCGGGGACGGATCGCGGCTCGCGCGCGCTGCGATCGCGATATCGTGGAGGCGTGGCGATCCGTCCGACGGCATCGGCACGGGCCGGTCGATGTCGATCCGCGAGATGCTCTCGATCACGAGATGGCGGACGGGTTCATCGACCACCAGCCGCACGACATTGGCGAGCCCCGCCTCCGCGCGCGCCGGAGACACGCGCCCGGCGGGAGAGATCCGCAGGTCATAGTCGAGCAGCTGCTGCCCCGACCAGTGGATCGGCTTGAGCCGCAGGTTGCACCGCGCGAACTTGACGTTCCCGCCATAATCGAACCGCGTGACGTGGCGGATGTCGTAGATCATTTTCTGCCGACCCTTGTTGCTCTTCCTCCCCTCCCTGGAAGGGAGGGGTTGGGGGTGGGTCGCCCCGTGGCGAGAGTGACGCCAGCATTAGACCGACCCACCCCCGGCCCCTCCCTTCCAGGGAGGGGAGGCACCCGGTCAGAGGCGATCATATATCCCCTCACGCCAACACCATCCCCGCCGCGCGCAGCGGCTCCGCGCCTTGCAGGAAATACCGCCGCGCGATCGCCTCAGACAATTGGAACAGCCGCCGCTCGACATCGCCGAGGATATCCGCATCCAGCGCCGCCGCAGTCGCGGTCGATACGATCGCGTTGAGCACGGTGCCCTGCGCCTGCTGCGGTTCCTCCATCCCGTCGTCTTCGAGCACGGGCAACTCCTTCAGATGCTCACAGATCCGCACGATCTGATAGGCCAGCGAGCGCGGGTTGTTCGGGTCGAGCGCGACCAGATCGACCACCGGCACCCGCGCCATCCCGGTCAGATAGCGCTGGCGATAACTGATCTGGCTGTCGGCTAGGTCGAGCAGCGTCGACAGATCGTCGACCGAGGCACGCGCCAGACCGAACGCGCGCACGGCGCGCGTCATCGTCGTCGCGCGCTCGAGCCGCCGCCCGAGATCATGAAACCGCCACGACGCGGTCCGCCCCATATGCTCCGCCGACAACCCCGACAAAGCCGCATAGCGCCGCTGGAGCGACCCCGCACGGTCGAGCATCCCGCCCCGGCTGGGGAAGGGCGCGTCGAGCAGGCGGATCACGTCCGCCGCCAGCCGGTCGCGCGATCCCTGCCCGATCCCGCGCGCAAGCCGGTTGATCGTCCGCACGCTGTGCCAGTCGCTGTCCTCGAGCGCAGTCCGCGCGAAGGCGGCGAGATCCGCGCGGCGCAAGCTCGCCGGATGCGGCGCCCCGCCGCCGTTGACGACGAGCCCGACGAGCTTGCCGACCGTCTCCGCCGCGAGCGCCGCGCCCGCATCGGCATCGATCGAATTGCCCAGCATCACGCGGATGACGCCAAGCAACGCCTCGCCGCGCTCGAGATACCGCCCGAGCCAGAAGAAATTGTCCGCGACCCGGCTCGGCAACGTCCCCGGGTTGCGGCGGACGTGAATCGTGTCGGCGGGCTGGAGCAACGACACCGGCGCGACCGATTCCCCGCTGCCATGGACGACGACGTCGGCGGACCACGTCCCCTGCCCCATCACCGACGCGCGGGGATCAGGATGCTCGCCAATCCGCGCGAACCCGCCGGGGAGCACGGTCCAGCGGCCATCGCCCCCGCGTGCGGCGAAGACGCGCAGCGTGAACGGGCGCGCCGCGAGCCCCGTGTCGGTCACCACCGGCATGGTCGAGAGGCGGACGATCTCCTGCCCGACATAGTCCTGCGGACGGCGTTCCAGATCGGCGAGCAACGCCGCGCGCGCCTCCCCCGTGATTTCGGTCCCGGGCCGCGCGATCCCGTCGGGCAACCCCAACGGTGCGACCCCGAAGGCGGGGCCGATCAGCATCGTGTCGAGTTCCTCGATCACGCTGGCGCGCGCGGCATCCTGCCCGCACCACCAGGTCGCGATATTGGGGAGGATCAGGTCGCGCCCGGTCTCGCGCGCCGCGATCCGCGGCAGGAACGCGCCGAACGCGGGCGATTCGAGCACGCCCGCGCCCGGCGCATTGGCGATCACGAGATTCCCCGCCGCCACCGCGTCGATCAACCCGGCAACCCCGATCCGCGAATGCGAATCGAACGCGAGCGGATCGAGCAGCCGCGGGTCGATCCGGTGCCACAACGCATCGACACGCTTGAGCCCGCCGATCGTGCGGACATAGAGCTTGTCCTCGAGCGCAGCGAGATCGGGCCCCTCGACCAGCAGGAACCCGAGATAGCGCGCCAGATGCGCCTGTTCGGCATAGCTCGCGCTGTACCGCCCCGGCGTCAGCAAGCCGATCCGCGGCTCGACCCGGCGACACGCCGCCGCAAGACCGTCGCGGAACGCCGCGAAGAACGGCGCATGGCGCTCGACGTTGAGCCGCGCCTGCAGCCCGCCGAGCGTCCGCGCGATCGCGAGCCGGTTCTCGAGCGCATAGCCCGCCCCCGCGGGCGCGCGCAGATGATCCGCAAGCACGCGCCACTCGCCGGTCGGCCCGCGCCCGAGGTCGATCGCGACGAAATGAAGATGATGCCCGCCCGGCGGCACCAGTCCCGCCATCGGGCGCAGGAAATGCGGCGACCCGCCGACCAGCGCCGCGGGGAGCAGCCCGCGCGTGACCAGCGTCGCGTCGCCGTACAGATCGGCGATGATGGTTTCGAGCAAATCGGCGCGCTGGACGATCCCCGCCTCGATATGCCGCCATTCATCGCTGTCGATCAGCAGCGGGACGGGCGAGAGCGGCCACGGCCGTTCCTCGCTTTCGCCGATGATGCGGAAACCCGTGCCGATATCCTCGGCATGCCGCTGCACCCGGTCGCGTGCGGTGGCGAGGTCGTCGCCCGCGCCCGCCGCGAGTTCCTCGAACATCGCCGCCCAGGCGGGATCGGGCTGCGCGCCGAGCACGTCGCCCGCGCCGGCGCGTGCGCGATACTCCGCGATCCAGCGCGCGGCGTGGGTTCCGGCGTCGAGTAAGGAGGGGGAGGGAGAGGTCGCCATCAGTTCATCCGGCCTTGAGCAAGACCATGCCCGAACGCAAGCGAGCGCTCCGCTGCCCGGCGCGGTGCGCCTGCCGACGCGTGGGAACGGCAAATGGATGGCGTGACGATCACTCGGGCCCCTTTGATCCCCGAAGGACTTGGCCACAAGTCCCTCGCATGCGCAACATCACAATCAAAGATCGGGCAGAACTTGATCGGCAACGCCCCATCCCGCCAATCCAGGCGACGCGGCGCGAGCAAGGAGCGCGTCCGCATCGCCAACGCTCCAGCGGTTCGCAGCCTCGATGTCGCGGAGTTCGGTCCACGACACCGGTGCCGCGACCGGCGCCCCGGCGCGGGCGCGCGCAACATAGGGCAGCACTGCGGTTGCGCCCCGCTGGTTACGCAGCCAGTCGATGAAGATCCGCCCTTTCCGCTTCGCCTTGGACATGGTCGCAACGAACCGTTCGGGCTGGGCCTCGCCCAGCGCACGCGCGAAACGATCCGCGAAGTCCTTGACCGCAGGCCATTCCGCCTGCGGGGTGAGCGGCACGACGACGTGAACGCCCTTGCCGCCCGACAGCATCGCGAAACTCACCAGACCGAGTTCGGCGAGATGCTCCTTCAGATCCTCCGCCGCCTTCTTGACCACGTCGAACCCGAGGTCCTCGTCCGGGTCGAGATCGAACACCAGCCGGTCGGGCTGCTCGAGCGTCGCGACAGACGATCCCCAGCCATGGAATTCGATCGTCCCCATCTGGACGCAGGCAACCAGCCCATCGGCGTCGTCGACATAGAGGTAGTCTTCGGTCGACCCGTCTTTTTCGGGAATCGGCACCTTGTGCACGACATCGCCCTTGAAGCTCCCGGCGTCATGCTTCTGGAAGAAACACTGTTTCGCGCGTCCCTGCGGACAACGGACCAGGCTGATCGGGCGGTTGCCCGCGAATGGCAGCATGATTCCGGCGACCTTGGCGTAATAGTCCGCGAGCTGCCCCTTGGTGACGTTCGATTCGGGGAAGATCGCGCGGTCGCGGTTGCTGACCTTGACGTTGGTCTTGGGGACTTCGCCAGTTTCGACGGGGGTTTCGACGGGCTTTTCCGCGACGACTTCGGACGCCTTCTTGTCTTCGCGCAGCCCCAGGAAGCTGGAATGGCGCAGCACGCCGTCGGGCGTCGTCTCGGCGAAGGCGACCTCGGCAACGAGCTTGGGGGTGACCCAGTGCGCGCCCTTCACCGCCGCGCGCGGAGCCTCGACCGTCGGCGTCTTGCGCTCGATCTTCTCCAACCGCTCGCGCAGGTCCAGCATCGTCGCGGTGTCGAAACCCGTGCCGACCTTGCCCGCATAGACCATCCCGTCCGGACCGTTGACGCCGAGCAACAGCGACGCAAACCCGCGTGACTTCGCGCTCGGGGTCCAGCCGACGATGACGAATTCCTGCCGCCGGGTGCATTTGATCTTGAGCCACGCCTGCGTCCGCTTGCCGCGATACGGCGCATCGGCGCGCTTGGAGACGACACCTTCATACCCCTCGCGGCACATCGTCTCGAACAGCGCCTCGCCCTGCCCGACGACATGCTCCGAATATTGCACGCGCGCGGCCTTGCCGTCGATCAGCGGCTGGAGCCGATCCTTGCGCGCGCTGTTGGCGAGCCCGGTCAGGTCCTCGCCGTCCACGCTGAGCAGGTCGAACGCGAAGAAGGTCATGTCCCCGCCCGACGCGATCGCATTCTTGAGCGTCGAGAAATCGGGGCGTCCGTCCTTGAACGCGACGATCTCGCCGTCGAACATCGCGGTGTCGACCGGGAGCTTCGCCACTGCGTCGGCAATCGCCTGGAACTTGTCGGTCCAATCGAGGCCCGAGCGGGTAAAGACCTTCGCCTTGCCGCCCGCGACCGCAATCAGCGCGCGATAGCCGTCGTACTTCACCTCGTGGAGCCACTGGTTCCCGGTCGGCACCGAGTCGACCAAGGTGCAAAGCTGCGGCTCCTGGAACGTCAATTCCTCCCCGGAACGGGGAGGGGAACCGCCAGCCTTCTTCAGGCTGGTGGTGGAGGGGTTGGAAGGCGAGCGCTTCGCCTGTTTCGAAACCCCTCCACCATCTGCTGAAGAAGCAGATGGTCCCCCTCCCCGTGCCGGGGAGGGTTTGGTTGGCTTCTTCCCCTCCGCAATTTCCACCATGGTCCTACCGGTAGAAACACTCGTCAGCCCGATCTCGACCAGCACATCGGTTCCGCCAGCCTCCGCATCGCCGACCTTTCGCAGCAGCCAGTTCTCGCCCTTCTCCTTGCCGCGCGGTTTCAGCCGGATCAGCATCCACTCGCCCTTCATCCGCTCGCCATCGAGGACGAAGTGGAGATGGCCGTGCTCGAGGTCCTTCGCGCTCTTGCCCGCGATCGGCGACCAGGTGCCGCTGTCCCACAGCATCACCGTGCCCCCGCCATATTCGCCCTTGGGAATCGTCCCCTCGAACTCGGCATAGGACATCGGATGATCCTCGGTCCGCACCGCAAGCCTTTTCTGGTCGGGATCGATGCTCGGCCCGCGCGTCACCGCCCAGCTCTTGAGCACGCCGTCGACTTCGATCCGGAAGTCCCAGTGGAGCCGGCTGGCGTCATGCTTCTGCACGATGAAACGATTGCCATGCCCCGGCGCAAGCGTCCCCGCAGGCTCCGCGGTCTTCGCGAAGTCCCGCTTGGAATTGTATTTCTCGAGCGGATCGAGCGCCATTTCTACTCCCCTCCCGGGAAGGGAGGG
>NZ_JAPYKK010000005.1 GCF_029623395.1 Sphingomonas echinoides | reverse complement strand
CGTCGATCTCGGCCTCGTCTGCTTCGGCGACGGGTCCAAGACCGGGCTCGCGAGCGGGACCACCTGGACGTGGAACCGGGACCGCGATCGCTATGAATATGGCACCTACAACACGACCCGGACCGAAGTGTTCGACGCGTCGCTGATGGTTCAGACCTGGGGCGGTGGCGGGCGCATCCGCCTGCCGCGGTCGCTGATTCCACCGATCAACTCGCGCGGCAACAACGGCTGGTGGGATCTCTACGACGTGTCGATCGGTCCCGACGTCATCCGTGGCACCTACCGCCTCAACGGCCTTAACAAGCCGCGCGTCATGATCGATCGGCGGAGCGGTCGAATTACCGTGCAGGGCACCGCCGACTACGGGTTCCGCGGCACCTGCGACATGATCGGTCACGAACCGCGCAGGTTCTAGGCGCGTCTCCTAAACGGAACGAGGGTCGCATCCTGGATGCGACCCTTCGACCTGCCGGGCTCGCGCTCCCGCGCCACGCGGCGGTCGCCCCGGAAACCTATGGCGCTGGCGGGAGCAGGCGCCTTAGCCCGGCTCTCCGACCACGGTCTTCACTTCCATGAAGTCTGCCAGCCCGAACTTCCCGTTCTCGCGGCCATTGCCCGATTGCTTGTAGCCGCCGAACGGCGCGTTGCCGTCGGGGCTCCACGAATTGATCGTCACCAGTCCGGCGCGCAGCCGCGGTGCGACCTTGGCGGCGGCGGCGGGGTCGCCCGAGATCGTCGCGGACAGGCCGTAGGGCGTCCCGTTGGCGATCTTCACCGCCTCGTCCTCGGTCTCGTACCGCGTGATCGTCGCCACGGGGCCGAACACTTCCTCCTGCGCGATCCGCATGTCGGGGGTCACGTCGGCGAACAGCGTCGGTTTGATGAAATAGCCGACGTTGCGGCCATCGGGACGTCCCGTGCCGCCGGTGACGAGCGTCGCGCCTTCGTCGATCGCGGACTGGATCAGCCCCTGGATCTTGTCGAACTGCGCCTTGTTGACGACCGGGCCGATGTGCGCACCCATCTGCGTCGGGTCGCCGACCTCGGTGCCTTCCATCATCGCCTTGACGATCGCGGAGGCCTCCTCGACCTGGCTGGCGTGGACCAGCAAGCGGGTCGGCGCGATGCAGCTTTGCCCCGAATTGGCGAGCACGCCCTGCACCGTCGGCGGCAGGACCGCACCCAGATCCGCGCCCTTCAGCACGAGGTTCGCGGCCTTTCCGCCGAGTTCCTGATGCACCCGTTTGACCGTCGCGGCGGCGGCCTGTGCGACCGCTATGCCTGCGCGAGTCGATCCGGTGAAGCTCACCATGTCGACGTCCTTATGGCTCGACAGCGCGTTGCCGACCCCCGCACCGTCGCCGTTGACGAGGTTGAACACGCCCTTCGGCACGTCTGCCGCGTCCAGGATCTCGGCGAGGATCATCGCGCAACCGGGCGATTCCTCGCTGGGTTTCAGGATCATCGTATCACCCGCCGCGAGCGCGGGGGCGACCTTGGCGGTGACCTGGTTGAGCGGCCAGTTCCACGGCGTGATCATCGCGACGACGCCGAGCGGTTCGTGAACGACCTTCGATCGGCCAAGCCGTTCCTCAAATTGAAAGGCGTTGAGCGCCTTCAACGTCGAGAGGAAATGCCCAAGCCCAGCGGGGACTTGCGCCGCCATCGCAAAGCCGATCGGCGCGCCCATCTCGCGGCTGACCGCCTGCGCGAGATCGGGGATGCGCTTCTTATATTCCTCGATGATCCGCTCGAGCAGCGCGGCGCGCTCGGCGACCGAGGTCTGCGAGAAGGTCTCGAACGCGGTGCGTGCGGCGGCGACCGCGGCGTCGACATCGGCGGGGGTGCCAAGCGTGATCTCGGTGCACGGCTGTTCGGTCGCCGGGTCGATCACGTCGTGGCGGTGGCCACCGATGCTGTCGACCCATGCGCCGTCGATATAGTGCTTGAGATAGCTTTGCATGTCAGCCTCCACCGCTTTTGAATATGGGGTACGTCGGCGCACTCTTGGCGCGGGCGAAGACGCGTTGCAACCTGAAACCCGTTCGGTACGTTGGCGCGACGACACAAGAAGGTACCAAGGCATGACACGCACCGCACGGATCGAACGCACCGGGGGACCGGAGGTGATCGAATGGATCGACGTCGACGTGCCCGCGCCCGGCCCCGGCGAGATCCGGATGCGCAATACCGTGGTCGGCCTCAACTTCATCGACCTCTATTTCCGCAGCGGAGTCTATCCGGCGAAGCTGCCGACCGGGCTCGGGTCCGAAGCGGTGGGCGTGGTCGAGGCGGTGGGGGAGGGCGTCACCGGCTTGTCGGTCGGCGACCGCGTCGGCACGTTCGGCCCGACCCCGGGTGCGTATGCGCAGGCCCGCAACCTGCCAGCCGCGACCGTGTTCAAGCTGCCCGACGACATTGACGACTGCACTGCGGCGGCGATCCTGCTCAAGGGTTGCACCACCGAGTTTCTCGTCGAACGGTGCGCCAAGGTGCAGGCGGGGCAGACCGTGCTGGTCCATGCCGCGGCGGGCGGGGTCGGGCATCTGCTGGTCGGGTGGCTCAAGGCGATCGGCGCGACCGTGATCGGCACGGTCGGGACCGCGGACAAGGCCGCACAGGCGCGCGCGGCGGGGGCGGATCACGTGATCGTCCACAAGCAGGAGGACGTGGTCGCGCAGGTCCGCGAGATTACCGGCGGCGCGCTGGTGCCGATCGTGCTCGACGGGGTCGGGATGGCGACGTGGGAAACGTCGCTGGCGTGCACCGCGCGGCGCGGGCTGATCGTGAGTTACGGCAATGCCGGGGGGAAGGTGACGGGAGTGGACCTCGGCACGCTCTCGACGCGCGGATCGCTGTTCGTCACGCGGCCGACGCTGTTCAGCTATTACGTCACGCCGGAGGAGCGCGCAGCCGGGATCGAGCGGCTGTACGCAATGTTGCGCTCGGGCGCGATCGCGCCCGTGATCGGGCAGACCTTCGCGCTGGAAGACGCGGTCGACGCGCATCGCGCGCTCGCGGCTGGCGAGACCACGGGGGCGACGCTGCTGACGGTGTGAACCCCGGAAAGGACCGAAGCGGGGCGAACGGAACGCGGGCAAGGCGAGGGCGTTTTTTCCGTCTCCCGAGCAAGGGAGGCGTTGATGCGTATTTCGAGAGGTGCTTCATGAAAAAGCTTCTTGCCGCCGTGTTCGCCGCCGGCATCGCCTTGACCGCGGTCGGTCCTGCCGAAGCGGCAGGCGGATGCGGTCGCGGGTTCCATCCTGGCCCGCGCGGGATCTGCCGCCCGAATGGGCCACCCGTCTATGCGCATCGTGGTCCGCCGCGGGTGGGCTATTATTACCGCGGTCGCGGCTATTGGAACCAGGGGCGCTATTGGCAGCACCGCTATCGGTATCGCAACGGCTGGCGTTATCACTGATCCTTTCAAGCCCCTCCCCTTCAGGGGAGGGGTTGGGGGTGGGGCAGTGCCTCGCAGAGAGTTCGGTTCTGCTGGACGTCCCCACCCCAACCCCTCCCCTGAAGGGGAGGGGCTAGCTCGGTCATCCGGGCTTTGCCGCCGCCGCATTTCCCGCTATCCGCGCGGACATGATCAAACGCGCACTCCCCGTCACCCGCGAGGCCGATTTCTCCGCCTGGTACCAGTCCGTCATCACCGAGGCCGACCTCGCCGAGGAGTCCGGCGTCCGCGGCTGCATGGTCATCCGGCCATGGGGCTATGGCATCTGGGAGCGGATCCAGCGTCTGCTCGACGACCGAATCAAGGCGACGGGGCATGAGAATTGCTATTTCCCGCTGTTCATCCCGCTATCCTATTTCGAAAAAGAAGCCGAGCATGTCGAAGGCTTCGCCAAGGAAATGGCGGTCGTCACGCATCACCGGCTCAAGGCGGATGGCCTCGGCAAGCTGATCCCCGATCCCGAAGCGAAGCTCGAGGAACCGCTCGTCGTGCGGCCCACGTCCGAAATGGTGATCGGCGCGGCGTTCGCGCGCTGGGTCCAGTCGTGGCGCGACTTGCCCGTCCTCATCAACCAGTGGGCGAACGTCGTCCGCTGGGAAATGCGCACCCGGATGTTCCTGCGCACCAGCGAGTTCCTGTGGCAGGAAGGCCATACCGCGCACGCCTCGGCCGACGAAGCGCGTGAGGAGACGCTCAAGATGCTCGAGGTCTACCGCGACTTCTCCGAAACCTGTCTCGCGCTGCCGGTGGTGGCGGGCGAGAAGCCCGAGAACGAGCGTTTCCCCGGTGCGGTCGCGACCTACAGCATCGAGGCGATGATGCAGGACGGCAAGGCGCTCCAGGCGGGCACCTCGCACTTCCTCGGCACCAACTTCGCGCACGCGCAGGACATCAAGTTCCAGAATGCCGAAGGTGTGTTCGAGCTTGCCAATACGACCAGCTGGGGCGTGTCGACGCGGATGATCGGCGGGGTCATCATGGTCCACGGCGACGATGACGGCCTGCGGGTTCCTCCGCGGATCGCGCCGTGGCAGATCGTGATCGTGCCGATGCTGCGCGACCAGCCGGAGGACGCCGCGATCGTCGACTATTGCAAGGCGCTGCAGGCGGAACTCGCGCAGCAGAGTGCGCTCGGCGAGCCGGTGCGTGCGCTGCTCGACCTCAAGTTCGGCAAGACCGCGACCAAGCGGTGGAGCTGGGTCAAGAAGGGCGCGCCGATCGTGATCGAAGTTGGCGGGCGTGACGTGTCCGGCGGCAACGTCTCGGTGATCCGCCGCGACCGGCTGTACCGCGAGGACGGCAAGCTCGACAGCAACGTCCTCGCGCGCGATGATTTCGTCGCGGCGGCGGCGGCGACGCTGGAGGAGATCCAGGCGTCGCTCCATAGCGAAGCGCGATCACGGCTCGATGCGAACATCGCGCGCGCCACCGATTTCGCGGCGATCGAGGCGCATTTCGCAGACGGGGCGAAAAATCCCGGCTGGCTCGAAGTGCAATGGTCGCGGCCGACCGGCAGCGCGCTCGACGCGGTGGTTGCGCGGCTGAAGGCGCTCAAGCTGACGATCCGCAATGCCCCGATGGAACAGCCTTCGATCGACGCGGCGTGCATTTTCACCGGCGATCCCGCGGTAGAGCGTGTGCTGATCGGGCGCGCCTACTGATCCTGTGGTCCGGCCGGGGGGCACCCCGGCTGGGGTTTCCGGCAATGATTCGGAAAAAGACGCTTCCGGTCGTCGCACATCCGGGGCGGCTCATCACATTTGCTCCCCATCATCGCCACCTTTGCGCCGCAGTTCGTTCATCCTGACGAAAGAAAGCGTTGCACAAATGTGACATTTCCGCGTTTCAGATTTTTAATTCTGCCGCGATGCAACAACCTGCGGACAATCTAGTTCAAGTCGCTACGGGACACCCGACGCATCCCCAGGGTGCGATCCAACTGCCAATTACGAGGCTATAACACATGCGTACTCTCAAGCTTGCAGCCGCCGCCGCCGGCGTTCTCTTCGCAGCGCCGGTTTTCGCTCAGGACATGGCACCTGCCGCTCCTGCCGACACCACGATGGCAGCCCCTGCCGACACTGGCCCGAAGGCACCCGACGGCACGCGCGCATTCGGCATTGAGCCGTATGTCGGCGTGATGGGCGGCTGGGAGCAGTTCGACAACGAGCCGAACCACGGTATCCCGCAGGCAGTCAACTCGAACGGCACGCTGCGTAACAACTACCGTCTCGCAGGCGCTCTGGTTCAGGGCGTCGTCGGCTTCAACGTTCCGCTCGGCCCGGTCTTCGTCGGTGCAGAAGGCAATGTCGCAAAGGGCATTTCCGGCAACATCGATTGGGAATATGGCGCAGCAGGCCGTTTCGGCGTTCGCGCTGGCGATAGCGGCATGTTCTACGGCAAGGTCGGCTATCAGTGGGTCAACTTCGACAACTACCCCGCCTTCGTCAGCGGCAACCGTAACGACAAGAAGGTCGACGGCATCACCTACGGCATCGGCACCGAATTCGGTCCGAAGGACATCGGCCTGAACGGCATCACCGGCAACGCAGGCTTCCGCATCCGTGCAGAAGTCAACACCTTCGGTGACTTCCACAGCTTCCGTCCGATGCTGGGCGTGATCACGCACTTCTAATATTTTCCGAATCGTCGGACAGCCTTGAGGGGGCGGGGAATGGCAACATTCCCCGCCCTTTCTTGTTGTGGCGGGGATCGACCAGCGGGTTGGCGGGCGCGCGCGGTTGCGACCAAGGATCGATTACAGCGTCAGCGCAGCCTTCAGCCCGAGGACCACGACGTCGCCCCGCGTACGAACGCCGCCCGGATGGTGGATCCATTGGACGTTGGGCTGAAGCTCCAGCCAGGCGACTGGGGTCAGGCTGTAATAGACTTCAGCGGCATATTCCGCATCGCGCACCGGTGTTCCCGGAATCAGGCGATCGCCGTCGGCGGCACGACCGTTGACGTTGGTCCGCCCGACCGCGACGCCGAGCACGTCCCCTTCGAGCCCGGGCAGTAACCCCTTGTAGAAAATGCCGAGGGTTGCCTGATTGTCGGTCACGCTGGTGGCGCGGTCTGCCTGCGTCACGTTGGCGAAGATCCCCAGCCCGGTCAGCGCCTTGCCGTCCTTCGACGTCCCGCTGAGCTGCTGCTGGATATTGGCATAGACGCCGTACCGCCCGGATCGCTGCAACGGCGCCAGGCCGGTGATGGCGATCGGGCGACGGTTCCGATCGAGCAGCACGTCGTCGCCGTTGGCGGTCGAATACCAGGCACCGACCTTGTACGATCCGACGTGACCGGTGTCGCCCAGCCGGGTCCAGCCCGCTTCCACCGGGATCAGCGCGCCGGTCGCGCCATGCCAGCGCGCGATGAAGAAATTTTTCTTCAGGTTGAGGGGGTTGACCTCATAGGCTCCCAATTGGACATAGCCGCCGCTGCCGATATCGACGTGCACTCGTCCGCCCCATTGGCTCACCGGCCAGTTGTACCAGTAATCGCCGACGAGATTGCCGGGCTGCGCGCCACAGAAGGTCAGGTTCTGGAAGTGGCAGGAGAAGCCCGCGAAATCCGATCCCGGGTTGGTCCGGCCGACCTTCACCTCGATCGTGTCGCCGATCTTCTGTTCATACCATAATTCGGTGACGCGGACGGTCTGGCCGCGTCCGAATACCTCCTGCACCTGCTGCAAGGTGCCGAGCCCAGCGTCGTCGGAGAGGTTGCGTCCGCGGCGCCACGTCAGCGTCGCCTGCACGGTGCCGCCTTCGATCCCGGCGATCTTGGCCATGTCGATCTTGGCGCCGACATCGACCTGGCCGGTTTCGGTCAGCTTCCTGCGCTCGCCGCCAGCGACATTATACCCGCTTTCCGACGCATAGCGCGCGGACACATCAAACCCACGATCCCCCAGCCACGTCCGCGCATGCCGCCAGTCCGCGAACAGACCGGGGGGCGCGCTGCTTTGCGTATCGCCGATTTGCGGCGTGAACAGGATGTTGCGCGGACGCTGAATCCGGCCCGCCCCACGCCGATTGGCGGGCGCGGTGGTTTCGGTGGGTGTATCGGGGCCGGATGGACCGGCGGGTTCGGTCGCGGGTTTCTGGCTGTCGTTGGCGGGCGGCTGGGCGACCGGGGCATCGGCGGCGGGCGGCGGGGCGGGGGCGCCGATATCGACCTGCTGCGCAATGGCGGGCTGCGCCAGGAACAGGGCGGTTGCGGACGTCGCCACGGCAAGGCGACCGAGGTTGGAATACAGCATCGAGGTTCTCACGTACACGGCGGCCGAACACTGCCGCATGCCGCTCAAGCCATGTGCGCGCGCTTTACGCTAGTCCCGAGACGGGAGAAATCGCGTCATTCCTCCGGGGTCGCTGGCGAACTCTCGCGTTTGGGAGCGACCGCACCGACATGCGCCTGCCCCCGCTGCTGCGCCAACCCCACTTGTCGATGCCGCTCGGCATAGGCCGCGCGCTTGGCCGCGTCGCGGGTTCCCGCGCAGGCGGGGCAGGCGACGCCCTCCTCGAACAGCGGCGACGCGCGCTCCTCGGGGGATACGGGCATCCGACACGCGCGGCACAAGGCATGCGTCCCGGGTGCAAGGCCATGGCCGACCGCGACGCGCTCATCGAAGACGAAGCACTCGCCCTCCCAGCGGCTGCTTTCCTGCGGCACCTCCTCTAGATATTTCAGGATGCCGCCTTCCAGGTGAAAGACGTCGGTCAGCCCCTCGGCCTTCAGGAAGGCGGTCGATTTCTCGCAGCGAATGCCGCCGGTGCAGAACATCGCGATCCGCTTCCCCTCCAGCTCGGAGCGATGCGCGCGGGCCCAGGCGGGGAAATCGCTGAAACTGTCCGTCTCGGGGTCGATCGCGCCCGCGAAGGTGCCGACCTTGATTTCATAGGCGTTACGCGTATCTATCACGACAGTATCCGGCGCTTCGATCAGCGCGTTCCAGTCGGTCGGTTTGACATAGGTTCCGGTCCCACCGAGCGGGTCGATCGCGGGTTCGCCCATCGTCACGATCTCGCGTTTGATGCGCACTTTTATGCGGTGAAACGGCATGGTTTCGGCATAACTTCGCTTGAAAGCGATGTCAGAGCAGTCCGGAAGCGTGCGAATATGCGTCAAAACGGCGTCGATTCCGCCCTCGCTCCCCGCAATCGTCCCGTTGATCCCTTCCGGCGCGAGCAGCAGAGTACCCTTGATCCCCTCCGCTTCGCACACGTCGAGCAATGGTTGGCGCAGCGCCTTCGGGTCAGGGAAACGGGCGAAACGATAGAGCGCGGCGACGTGGATCATGCGCGGGCTTTAATAGGTTTCGCGGGGGTTTGGAATGTTGGTTTGCGAATAAGGAAAGGGCGCCCGGATTGCTCCGGACGCCCTTTCTGTGTGTCCCGTCGTGGCAAAGCCACGCCCTCGGTCCTCGCATTGGCGCGGCCGGGGCTGCGTCTTAGTAGCTGTAATACATATCGAATTCGACCGGGCTCGGGGTCATTTCCCAGCGCAGCACGTCATGCATCTTCAGCTCGATGTACGATTCGATCTGGTCCTTGGAGAACACGTCGCCCTTCAACAGGAAGTCGTGATCCGCAGCCAGCGAGTCGAGTGCCTCGCGGAGCGAACCGCAGACGGTCGGAACCTCGGCGAGCTCTGCCGGGGGCAGGTCGTACAGGTTCTTGTCCATCGCCTCACCCGGGTGGATGCGGTTCTGGATCCCGTCCATGCCGGCCATGAACAGCGCCGCGTAGCAGAGGTACGGGTTCGCCATCGCATCGGGGAAGCGCACTTCGACGCGCTTCGCCTTGGGGCCGGTGCCGTACGGAATACGGCACGATGCCGAACGGTTACGCGCCGAATAGGCGAGCAGGACCGGTGCTTCATAGCCCGGAACCAAGCGCTTGTAGCTGTTGGTCGTCGGGTTGGTGAAAGCGTTGACCGCCTTGGCATGCTTGATGATGCCGCCGATGAAGAACAGGCACGTCTCCGACAGACCCGCATAGCCGTTGCCGGCGAACAGCGGGTTGCCCTTGTCCCAGATCGACAGATGCGTGTGCATCCCGGAGCCGTTATCTTCCTTGATCGGCTTGGGCATGAACGTGACCGTCTTGCCGTACGCCTGCGCGACGTTGTGGCAAACGTACTTGTAGATCTGCATGCGATCCGCGGTCAGCGTCATCGTGCCGAAGGTGAGGCCCAGCTCATGCTGACCGGCAGCGACTTCGTGGTGATGCTTGTCGCAGGGGAGACCCATTTCGAGCATGGTCGAGACCATCTCGCCACGGATGTCGACTGCGCTGTCGATCGGCGCGCACGGAAAATAGCCGCCCTTGGCGCGCGGACGGTGACCGAGGTTGCCGCCTTCATATTCGCGGCCGGTGTTGGTCGGCAGCTCGATATCGTCGATCTTGTAATAGCTTGTCGCGTAGCTGTTCTCGAACTGGACGTTGTCGAACATGAAGAACTCGGCTTCCGGCCCGATGAAGATCGTGTCGCCGATGCCCGTGGTCTTGAGATACGCCTCGGCGCGCTTGGCGGTCGAGCGCGGATCGCGCGCGTAGAGTTCGCCCGTCGACGGCTCGACGATGTCGCAGACCAGGATGAGCATCGGTGTTGCGGAGAACGGATCGGTCCACACCGCGTCCAGATCCGGCATGAGGATCATGTCGGACTCGTTGATCGCCTTCCAGCCCTCGATCGACGACCCGTCGAACATGAACCCGTCGGTCAGCTCGTCTTCGCCGACGACGCCCGCGACCATCGTCAGATGCTGCCACTTGCCCTTGGGATCGGTGAACCGCAGATCGACCCACTCGATCTCCTGGTCCTTGATCATCTTCAGCACGTCGTTTGCGCTGTTGCCTGTTTTAGCCATGTCCCCACGCCCTTTCTGGATACGAAAAAATTGCCCGTCCCGGTCAACCGGATGCGGGACTCGTGTTAAGTCCGGAGCTTTACGCTGTCACAAGATGTTGCGTTGCGTCAAACTCGCATTCCGATCGTTGCGCGATCAGATAGCGTCTTCGTTGCGTTCGCCGGTGCGGATCCGCAACACGGTTTCGACCGGAATCACAAAAATCTTGCCGTCGCCGATCCGTCCGGTCTGCGCGGCCGCGGCGATCGCCTCGACGACCCGATCCGCCAGACCGTCTTCGACGACGACTTCGAGTTTTACCTTGGGGAGGAAATCGACGACATATTCAGCGCCGCGGTACAGCTCGGTATGGCCCTTCTGGCGACCGAACCCCTTGGCCTCGGTGACCGTGATACCGCTCACTCCGACCTCGTGCAGCGCTTCCTTCACTTCATCGAGCTTGAACGGCTTGATGATCGCTTCGATTTTTTTCACGCTGAATACGCCTCCCGGAATGTCCGTTTACCTTACAATAACCATGCCAGCCGCGCGAGGGGCCGAAATGCGTGGTTTGTCTACCAATAGCACCGCAGAAAGGTGCTTAACCGGCGCGCAACTGCCTAGCGGGTGCCCGATTTTATGGCACGGTTGAGACGTCAGACAGGGAAGCGGGAGTAAAATTGCTGGGTCGCCCGATCAATAAGGCGGTCGGTCGAACCCGCCCGGGCTGAGCGTGAAGATCTCGCAACCGTCTTCGGTGATCCCGATCGAATGTTCGAACTGCGCCGACAGCGAACGGTCGCGCGTCACGGCGGTCCAACCGTCGTCGAGCAGTTTCACGTCGGCCCGTCCGGTGTTGATCATCGGTTCGATCGTGAAGATCATCCCGGGCTTGAGTTCTGGCCCGGTTCCGGCGCGTCCCGCATGGACAACTTCGGGCGCGTCATGAAACAGTCGCCCGAGTCCGTGCCCGCAGAAATCACGTACGACGCCGTAGCGGTGTTTCTCGGCATGCCGTTGAATCGCATGGCCGATATCGCCGAGGTGATTGCCCGGCTTGGCCTGCTCGATCCCGATCATCAGGCATTCATAGGTCACGTCGACCAGCCGCTTCGCCTTGATCGGCACGTCGCCGACCAGATACATCCGGCTGCTGTCGCCGTGCCAGCCATCGAAGATCGGGGTCACGTCGACATTAACGATATCGCCCGACTTGAGCGTCTTTTCGCTGGGAATCCCGTGACATACGACATGGTTGGTCGAGATGCAGCTGGAATGCGTGTAGCCGCGATACCCGAGCGTCGCGGGAATCCCACCGCGATCGACGATGAAGCGGCGGATCATGTCGTCGAGCTCGGCGGTGGCCATGCCCGGCACCATGTGCGGTACGACCATGTCGAGCGTTTCGGCAGCAAGTTGCCCGGCGGCGAGCATGCCGTCGAACGCATCGCGGCCATGGAGCTTGATCGCGCCGGTCCGGCCCATGGGTGCGTCGGCGGTTACGGTTACATATTCGGTCATGACAATCGATATAGCGCCACCGTCCGGGCTTTGCGAGGGGGCGCCGGGGGGCTATGCGGGCGGGATGACGCATCGCATCTGGACAGCCGCACTCGCGGTGATTGGCGACGAGATCCTTTCGGGTCGCACGCAGGACAAGAATGTCGCGCAAATCGCGACCTGGCTCAACGTCCAGGGGATCCGGCTCGCTGAAGTGCGGATCGTCGCGGACAAGACCGAGGCGATCGTCGAAGCCGTCAACATCCTGCGATCGCGCAACGATTACCTGTTCACCACCGGGGGGATCGGCCCGACGCACGACGACATCACGGTCGACGCGATTGCCGAGGCACTGGGAGTCCCGGTCGATTTTCATCCCCAGGCGGTAGCAGTGCTCGAATCTTATTACGCCGAGCGCGGCGGTCTCACCGAAGCTCGCAAGCGGATGGCGCGGGTGCCCGAGGGGGCGGACCTGATTGAAAATCGCATGTCGGGCGCGCCGGGGATCCGGGTCGGCAACATCTTCATCATGGCCGGCGTCCCGCACATCACCGCCGGGATGCTCGACGCGCTGACCGGCACGCTCGAAGGCGGGTTGCCGGTATTGTCGCGGACGATCGGCTGCTGGGTTGCCGAAAGCGAGGTGGCCGAGATGTTGCGCACCGCCGAGAAGACACATGAGGGCGTTGCGATCGGCAGTTACCCGTTCTTCCGCGACGGCCGGACTGGCGCCAACTTCGTCGTCCGCGCGACCGACGCGGCGCTGGCCGACCGGTGTATCGCCGATCTTACCGCGGCACTGGAGCAATCAGGCCGCACCGTCGTTAGCGACGGTATCTGAGCAGGAGAATGGTCATGAAGCACGTCTCGTCCCTGTTCGCCGTCCCCATGCTTTTGGGCCTCGCGGTTCTTTCGGCATGTGATCCCGGGGAGAAAGCGGCCACGACCGTCGCAGCGACCACCAAGCCCGATCCGATGGAAGCCAAGATCGATGCCCTGCCGCGTGCGTTGCAGGAAACGACGATGTTCCGCGCAATTCGTGATGGCGGCTACACTTGCCAGAAGATCGTCCGGTTCGAGAAGCATGCGCCGATCGATGGCCATGCCGTATGGATCGCCGAGTGCGACGATCGCGGACAATATGTCATCACGTTGCAGCCCGGCGGTGTGTTCTGGGTGAGCGGTGTGCCCCAAGCCAAGAAGCCCTGACGCCTGTGAAAATCTGGAAAGTCGCGCTCGCCCTGGGCGGCGTGCCCGTTGCAGTGTCGGCGCAAACCGTTGCCGGGCCGACGGCGACCGAAGCCGCTGCGCCGGACATCGTCGTGTTGGGATCGCCGCTACCGTTGCCGCCCGGAGTCCCCGCTTACGGATCGGTCACGATCGATCGTTCGCGCCTCACCAGCGATGCGTCGGGCCGGGTAGAGAACGTCCTGTCCGACGTCGCGGGGTTTCAGCAGTTCCGGCGCAGCGACAGCCGGTCGGCCAACCCGTCCGCGCAAGGCGTCACGCTGCGCGCGCTTGGCGGGAATGCGTCGTCGCGCGCTTTGGTGCTGCTCGACGGGGTGCCGCTGGCGGACCCGTTCTTCGGCTACATCCCGTTCAACGCTTTGTCGCCTGACCGCTTGTCGAGCGTGCGGATCACGCGCGGGGGCGGGGCGGGGGCGTTCGGCGCGGGCGCGGTCGCGGGGACGATCGAGCTCGCCAGCGCAACGCGTGCCGATCTCCCGCATGTGGCGGGAAGCGCCTTTTATGGCAGCAACAATGCCGTCGAAACCACCGCGAGCATTTCGCCGGATGTCGGCGCGGGGTATCTGACGGTGGCAGGCCGGTTCGAGCGTGGCGACGGGTTCTTTACGACCCCGGACGCGCAACGCACTGCCGCGACGGTGCGCGCACGCTATCGGGATTGGTCGGGGCAGATGCGCGGCGTGGTGCCGATCGACGCGCAGACCGAGTTGCAGGCGCGAATGGTGGTATTCCGCGACAATCGCACGTTGCGTTTCGCCGGTGCGGACAGCAGTTCTTCGGGGGAGGACGCGAGCGTCCGGGTGATTCATCGCGGCCCGTGGGCGCTCGATGTGCTCGCCTATGTCCAGGCGCGCAACTTCACCAATCGCGTGATTAGCGCGACCACATCGCGGCTGACGCTAGACCAGCGCAACACGCCCGCGACCGGGATCGGCGGCAAGATCGAACTGCGCCCACCGGTGGGGCCGGACCATGTGCTACGGATCGGCGCAGACGTGCGGTTGGGTGAGGGAACGCTGTACGAGGACGCTTACGCCGCCAGCGGTGCGGTTACGACGCGACGGACTGCGGGCGGGAACACCAGCACCGCCGGGCTTTTCGCGGAGGACGACTGGACGCTCGGGCGGCTGGTGCTGACGGCCGGGGTGCGGGGGGATCACTGGACGATCACTGACGGCTTCTTCCGCGAACGCACGCGCGCCGGGGCGATCACCACCAACCAGCGGTTCGCCGATCGCGATGGGGTAGAGGCGACCGGCCGCGCCGGTGCTTTGTTCCATGCGAGCGATGCGGTTGCGGTGCGCGCGGCGGGGTACACTGGGTTCCGTCTGCCGACTCTCAACGAATTGTATCGGCCTTTCGTGGTCTTTCCGGTCACCACGCAGGCCAACGCCGGACTCGGGCTCGAGCGGTTGCGTGGGGTCGAAGGCGGGTTTGACCTGGTCCCGCTGCGCGGTGTGTCGATCGGGGTGACGGGGTTCTACAATCGTCTGGAAGGCGCCATCGCCAACGTCACGATCGCGCCCAATTTACGCCAGCGGCAGAATGTCGACGCGATCGTCGCGCGTGGGGTGGAAGTGACTGCGCGTGCGAAGCGGGGCCACGTATCGCTCGATGCTTCCTATGCGTTCAGCGACAGCAAGGTCCGGGCATCGGGCGTTTCCGCGCAGCTCAATGGCTATCGTCCGGCGCAAAGCCCGCGGCATACCGCGAGCGCGACGCTTGGATGGCAGGACCGGCGTGGGTTCGGCCTGTCGCTGACCGGGCGACACGTCGGGAAACAGTTTGAGGACGATTTGCAGACCGACGTGCTGCCCGCCGCGACGACGCTGGACGGCGTAGTTAGCGTGCCGGTCGGCGCGCGCTGGGCGGTGATCGCGCGGGGTGAGAACCTGACCGACACCACGATCGTCACGCGGAATGCCGGCGGATCGATCGATCTCGGGACGCCGCGCCGATTGTGGATCGGGGTACGGCTTGGGGGTGACTCCGCGCATCGCTAGCGCCCCGCGCCAGCGTCACGCCGACCGGGAGGTGAGCACTTTGCCGGGGGCGATCTCGTCCACGCGGGATGCGAGATCGAGCAGATCGCGATGTAGCCGGCCTGCCGCGAACGCGAGCCCGAAGACACGGCCCGATGCTTCGAAATCGAGCGTTGCGGCCTGGGTGCTCTTGCGGAAGGCGTCGAGGGCGGCACCGAAACGGCGGTAGCAGGTGATCGCATCGGCTCGGTCGACGACGGTCCCCGCAGCGAGCGCGGCGGCACAGCGCTTCGCGAGGGATGCGTGCGCGTCGAGCATGGCGGCGGCGGGGGTTGCCAGCGCGGCGATCGCAGCGGGCGGGAGCACTTCGTCGAGCGCGCGGCCGATCAACACTAGGTCGTTGCGAATACGCCATAATGTTCGCGGGACCGAGGCGGGGATCTGATGATCGGCCAGCCGGGTGGCGCGTTCGCGGTCCGCATCCTTCATCGCGGCTTCGACGGTGGCGAGCGCCTGTCGCAGCGCGGCATGTTCGGGCGAGGAGGGGAGCGCCGACTCTGTCTCGAGCGCGCGGGCCTGCTCGCCCAACATGCGGGCGATGTGGCTCAGCACCGTCGCGGTCCGGGCGATGACAAGTCCATGAGATCGCGCCGGAAATACGAACATCGCCGCGAGCACGCCGATGACGCCACCGATCCCGATTTCGATGATCCGGTCGCGGACGAAATCCTGCACCGGGGCACCGGGCGGCGCGCTGAGCAGCATGATCGCGGCGGTGACGGGGGCGACGCGCAGCCGCGGGCGGACCGCGGCGACGAAGGCGGCGAGCCCGGTGACAATGACCAGCACCAGCCCGACTTCGAGCACGGCCGTTCGCTGCAAGGCGGCGCCTAACCCACCGAGAACTGCGCCAATTAAGGTGCCGAGCAACCGGTCCGTTGCCGCAGTGAGGGTGCCGCCGATCGATCCCTGCATCACGATCAGCACGGTGAAGACCGACCAATAGCCTTCTTGCAGCCCCAGCATCCGGTACGCGGCGAAGGCTGCCGAGGCGCCGACCATCACGCGGGCGACCTGACGCAGGTGCGCGGCGTTGGCCGTGATCGTGCGGCGAAGATGGGAAGCGACGGTCAGCGTATTGCCCTGAAACCCGTGAGAAAAGCGCGCGGAATGACGCCGGTTTCGTGCGTTTGATGTCCGGAATGCGTCAGCACACTGCCGGAAATGGTACGTCCGAGGCAGCTTTTGCTACAGTTTTACGCGCAATTCAACGGGCGCTGTCCTGATATAGTCGATGAACGCACGAAGCGGCGGGGGCACGAGCCGGCGGCTGGAGTGATACAGGAACGGGCCCGGAAAGGGCTGCCACCAATCTTCCAACACCGGCTCCAACGCGCCGCTTGTGATATATGGGCGGAGCCAGCCTTCGAACAAGTGGATCACGCCAACGCCCGCGATCGCCGCCTCCACCCCCAGTTCGATGGCACCGCTGATGCCGACGGTGAGGCGGGGCTGCGGCTCGATCAGGACGACCGCTCCGTCCTGTTCGAATTCCCACGGCGAGGTCAGGCGACCGCTGGCGAACCGGCCCAGGATACACGGGTGTTGCAGCAGGTCGCGCGGATGTTGCGGGCGGCCATGCCGGTCGAGGTGCGCCGGTGCCGCGGCGGTCGCGAAGCGCTGGATGCGTGGACCGATCGGCAGCGCGATCATGTCCTGCTCGAGCCGCTCGTCGTAGCGGATCCCGGCGTCGCAGCCCGACGCGAGGACGTCCACGAACCCGTCTTCGGCGACGATCTCGACCTTCACGCCGGGATGCGCGGCCAGGAAACCGGGGAGGATCGCGGGGAGCACCAGTTTGGCGGCGCTGACCGGGACGTTCAGCCGCAGCATCCCCGTCACGCCGTCACGCAGATCGTCGACCGCACCCAGCGCCGCATCGACCTCCTGCAGCGCCGGGCCCAGACGCTCCATCAAACGCGCGCCCGCCTCGGTCGGGGTCACGCTGCGCGTGGTGCGGTGTAGCAGGCGGACGCCGAGCGACGCCTCGAGCCGACGGACGGCTTCGCTCAGCGTGGAAGCGCTGGCCCCCGCCGTGCGCGACGCCTCGCGAAAGCCGCGCGCGCGCGCGACCGCGAGGAAAGCGTTCAAATCGGCAAGATCGGGCGTCATTGTTCGATTTTCCGCACAGCCTGTGCAGATCATGCCGGATTATCGCGGTGATCGCCAAGGTTTAAATCCGGCAGCGAAGGAGACGAACCATGCAGACCAACAAGCACGCCGGGAGTTTCAACCTTGGCGACCGCACCGTCCAGCGGATGGGCTATGGCGCAATGCAACTCGCGGGGCCGCATGTCTTCGGGCCGCCGAAAGACCGGGAAGCGGCGATTGCGGTGCTGCGCGACGCGGTGGCCGCGGGCGTGAACCATATCGACACCAGCGACTTTTACGGGCCGCACGTCGTCAACCAGCTCATCCGCGAAGCGCTATCGCCCTATACGGAGGATCTCGTTCTCGTGACCAAGGTCGGCGCGGTGCGCGGCGATGATGCCTCGTGGAACATCGCGGCATCCCCGGACGCGTTGCGGCGTGCGGTCGAGGACAATTTGCGCAACCTGGGGCTGGAAACGCTGGAGGTGGTCAACTTCCGCTGCATGCTGGGCGGTGCCGGCGGGGTGACCGAAGGGTCGATCGCCGAGCCGTTCGCCGCCTTGGCGCGAATGCGCGAGGAGGGACTGATCCGGCACCTTGGCGTGAGCAACGTCACGGCCAGGCAAGTGGCGGAAGCGCGCGCGATCGCCCCGATCGCGTGCGTCCAGAACCAGTATAACCTCGCGCATCGGGAGGACGACGCGCTGATCGATATGCTGGCGGCGGAGGGGATCGCTTATGTGCCGTTTTTCCCGCTGGGGGGCTTCAGCCCGTTGCAGTCGACCGCCCTGGACACGGTGGCGCGCGGGCTGGATGTCACGCCGATGCAGGTCGCCCTCGCGTGGTTGCTGCACCGGTCGCCCAACATCCTGCTGATCCCCGGCACGTCGTCGGTCAGCCACCTGCGCGAGAATATGGCGGCCACCTCCCTGACTTTGCCGGACGCAGCGTTGGCCGCGCTCGACGAAATCGGGAAGTAGCGCCTTAGAACGTGGCCGCCGGTAAGGTCTGGCGGGTTTCGCTGCCGAGCGTGGTTGCCGAGCTTCCGAGCGCGAAGCGATAGGTGCCCGCGTCACGGTGCCACTTGCCCGCGCGCCATTCGCTCAACAGGCGCGCGTCGATCGGCACCTCGACCGTGCGACGCTCGCCGGGTTTCAGATCCAGTTTGGCAAATCCGACGAGCCGCCGCACGTCGCCCTTCGGCGTGCCGACGAGATAGATCTGACCGACATCGGCGCCCGCGCGTTTGCCGGTGTTGGTGATGGTGACTTTCGCGGTGGGACGGGGGCCGCCGGTGACCACCAGCGGGGCATGCTCGAACTGCGTGTAGCTGAGTCCGAAGCCGAACGGGAACAACGGCTTGGCCCCGGTTCGTGCGAACCAGCGATAGCCGACGTCGGCGCCTTCGATGTCGTAATTGATCGTCAGCGTCTGGCCGGGCTTGCCCTTGCCCATGAAGTCCGGCTCCACCGTGCCGCTGCCCGGCAACGCCGGACGCGGAAGCTGCGCGACCGAGGCGGGGAAGGTCACCGGCAGGCGGCCCGAGGGATTGACGTCCCCGAACAGGATATTGGCGATCGCCTCTCCGCCGCGCGCGCCGGGATACCATGCCTCGATCACTGCGGCGGTCTGGTCGAGCCACGGCATCGCCACCTGGCTTCCGGTTTCCAGCACGACGATCGTGTTGGGGTTGGCGGCGGCGACGGCGGCGATCAACGCATCCTGTCCTTCCGGCAGCGACAGGTCGGGGGCGTCGAGCCCCTCGGTCATCCACTGCGTCGCGAACACGATCGCGACGTCCGCCTGCCGCGCCGCCTGCACGGCGTCGGCGATGTAGCGGCCGTTGCGAAACACCACGTCGGCCTTTGGCGCGTGTGCCTTGATCGCCGCGAGCGGGGAGGAGGCGTGATAGGATTGCGCGAGCAACGCGGCGAAGGGGCCGCCGATCGTCGGGATCGCGACTGCCGGTCCCCCCGGCCCCTGGGTTTGCGACGATCCGCCGCCCGAAAGGACGCCGCTGTCGGCATAGCCGCCGATCACCGCGATCCGGCTGGCCTTCGCGCTCAACGGCAGCGCATCGCCACGGTTGCGCAACAGCACGATCCCCTGTTCGGCGACATCCTGCGCGACCCGCGCGCCGGCGGCGAAATCGATCGCGGTCTTGACCGGCGGGTTGGTGTCCACGCCGACCGCGAACATCGTCCGCAGGATCCGCCGGTTCATGTCCGCAAGCCGCGTTGCGTAGCGCGGGTCGCGCGCTGCCGCCGCGCGCAGATCCTCCGCGAAATAGAGTTTGTCGTCGAGCTGCGACCCGGATTGCTGGTCGAGCCCGTTGAGCGCGAAATCGAGCCCGTGGACGGCGCCCCAGTCCGACATCACGAACCCCTTATAGCCCCAGTCCCGCTTGAGCACGCCGTTGAGCAGCGCATCGTTGCCACAGGCGGATTGCCCGTTGACTCGGTTGTAGGCGCACATCACCGACCCCGGATTGCCGCGTTCGATCGCGATCTGGAAAGCGAGCAGGTCGCTCATCCGCAGCGCCGCGTCGCCGATCACCGCGTCGTGGAACTGGCGACCGGTTTCGACCGCGTTGATCGCGAAATGCTTGACGGTGGAAATGACGTGGCGGGACTGGATGCCCGCGATGGCGGCGCCGCCGAGCAGGCCCGAGTGGAGCGGATCCTCGCCGAGATATTCGAAGTTGCGCCCCCCGCGCGGATCGCGGACGAGGTTGATCCCTCCGGCGAGCAGGACGTTGAACCCCTTGGCATGCGCTTCGTTCGCGATCGTCTCGCCGCCATGCGCCATCAGCGCGGGATCCCAGGTTGCGCCCATCGCCAGACCCGATGGCAGCGCCGTCGCGCCGTCCTTGCGGATACCACCGACATAGGCGACCCCCAGGCTTGCATCGGTTTCGCTGAGCGCAGGGACATTGAGCCGCGGGATACCCGAGACATAGCCAGCCCCGAGCACGACACCCTGCGGGATCGTGATGGGACCGAACGGGAGCGCCATGATGCCGTGCGAGAGGATGACGTGTTCGGCGGCGGTCATTTGCCGTTCGATCGCCGCGGCGCGGGTGTCCGGATCGCTCGCGCGCGCCGTTTGCGCGGCGAGCGGCGATCCCGCCGTCAGGAGCGTCGCCGCGAGCATGATGCCGCCGACTCGTCCGTGTGCTGCGCGGTTCTTCATGCTGCTCTCCCCCGTTTCGCAACAGTATCGATCGTGGCGGCGGGGAAGAAAAGTAAAGTCTTTGCATCGATCGATCAGCGTAGCGTATCGATCCGAGGCAAGGAGAGAAACGATGCCGCGGACCCCAAGCCTTTCCAGTTTGCGGCTGTTCCTGCAGGTCGCGCAAACGTGCAGTTTCAGCGAGACCGCGCGGCTCGCCAACCTCTCCCAGCCGGCGCTCAGCCGGACGATCAAGTTGCTGGAGGAAGACCTGGGCGTGCGGTTGTTCGACCGCAATTCGCGCAACGTCGCGCTGACCGCGGCGGGTGCGGCGTTGATGCCGACGGTGGAGCGGCTTGCGGGGGACTTTGACCTTGCGTTCCAGGCATTGCGGCAGACGTTCGCGGGGCAGCGCGGGCGCGTGATCGTCGGCGCGCTGCCGTCGGCCGCCGCGCACGTGCTGCCCGCGATCATCGCCGGGTTCCGGCAGAGCCATCCGCACGTCGAGATCATCCTGCGCGACAATCTGTCGGGGGCGCTGTACCAGCAGATGATCGACCGGATGATCGACTTCGCGATCACCACGCCCCCCGATATCGACAACGGGTTCCGGTTCGATCCGCTGATGGACGACGAATGCGTTCTGGTGTGCCGGCACGAAGATGCCGCCGCCATGCCCGCGCCCGTCGCGTGGAGCGTGTTCGGCGAGCATCCCTTCATCGCGATGGCACCGCGCAGCAGCGTGCGGCTGCTGACGGACACCGCCTTCGCCAAGACCGATCTGGCGGTGCGCCCGCTGTACGAATGCGCGCAGCTCGCCACCGTCGGCGGGCTGGTATCGGCGGGATTGGGGATCACGCTGCTGCCCAAGTCGACCTTGCCGCTTCTGGGCGTGGCGGGCGACGTTGCCTGGCGGACGATGGCGCCGCCGCGGATTTCTCGCGCGATCGGGGTTGCGCGGTTGGACAAGCGCACGCCGTCCCCGGCGGCGGCGGCGTTCCTCGAGGCGGTGATGGCGCATGCGGCGACCGATGCGCGTAGCTGATCGATCTATCAGATAAGTCTAATTGCTGGATAAATCTTCTGCGGGCATGGTGCCGGCAAGATTGAACAGAAGTGCGGACAGGAGGGGATCATGCTGGCTATCGTCGCCGCCGCGACCATTCTGTCGTTGCTTGCCGTCATCCTGTCCAACCGCGTGTCGCCGCTTGCCGCGCTGATCCTCATTCCCATTCTGGGGGCGGTCGCGGCGGGGATGGCGCCGGGCATTCCCGGCTATATCGTCGCGGGACTGACCAAGATCGCGCCCGTTGCGGGGATGTTCGTGTTCGCGATCCTGTTCTTCGGGATCATGACCGACGCGGGGCTGCTCGCGCCGCTGGTCAACGGCGTGTTGCGGCTGGTCGGCGAGCGTCCGTCGCGGATCACGGTTGGTACGGCAGCGCTGGCGTTGCTGATCCATCTCGACGGCTCGGGCGCGGTTTGTTTTCTGGTGACGATCCCGGCGCTGCGCCCGCTGTACGACCGGCTCGGCATGGACCGGCGCGTGCTGGCGTGCACCGCGTCGATGGCGGCGGGCGTGAACTTCCTGCCGTGGACTGGGCCGACACTCCGCGCAGGCGCTGCGTTGAAGCTCCCGGTTGCGACGATCTTTACCCCGATGATCGGCGTGCAGCTGGTCGGCCTTGGATTCGTCTTCGCTGCTTCGTGGTGGCTGGGTATTCGGGAGGAACGGCGGCTCGCGGTGGAACGGCGGGGTCCGGTTTCCGGTGATCGCCTTGCCGTCACGACGGCCGTGCCGAGCGCCGCCGAGCAGGCATTGCGGCGCCCGCGGCTGTACTGGGTCAACGTGCTGATCACGCTGGTCGTCGTCGTGACGATGGTGGCGGGGCTGATGGAGCCGGTGGTGGTGTTCATGGCGGGCACCGCGCTGGCGCTGATCCTCAATTATCCGACCGCGGCGGAGCAGCGCGAGCGGATCGACGCGCATGCCCGCGCTGCGCTCATGATGGCGGGGATCTTGTTCGCGGCGGGGGCCTTTACCGGGATCATGGCGGGGTCGGGGATGATCAAGGCGCTGGCGCAGGCGTCGGTCGCGCATGTCCCCGATGCGATCGGTCCGCGCATTCCGGTGCTGCTCGGGTTGCTGTCGATGCCGCTCAGCCTGCTGTTCGATCCGGACAGCTTCTATTTTGGCGTACTGCCGGTCATCGCCGAAGTGGCGGGGCATTTCGGTGTTCCGGCGGTGCAGGTCGCGCAGGCGGCGCTGCTCGGGCAGATGACGACCGGCTTTCCGGTCAGTCCGCTGACGCCTGCGACCTTCCTGGTGGCGGGGCTGAGCGGGATCGAGCTCGGCGCGCATCAGCGGTTTTCCATTCCCTGGCTGTTTGCCGCTTCGGTGGTGATGACGATCGCCGCTCTTCTGTTCGGAATCTTTGCCTTATGACCGGCCGAACCATCCGTATCGGGGCGGGCGCAGGATTTTCGGGCGACCGGATCGAACCGGCGCTCGAACTGGTCGAGCACGGTGCGCTCGATTACCTCGCGTTCGAATGCCTCGCCGAACGGACGATCGCGCTGGCGCAGGCGGCGCGGCGGGTCGATCCCGCGGTCGGGTTTGACCCGCTGCTGGAAAGCCGGATGCGCGCGGTGCTGCCGGCGGCGCGCTCGCGTGGGGTGAAGATCGTCACCAACATGGGGGCGGCCAACCCGCTGGGCGCGGCGCGGCTCGTCACGCGGATTGCGCGCGCGCTGGGGCTGCACGGGGTACGGATCGCGGCGGTGCTGGGGGACGACGTGCTCGATATCGTCCGGTCGGATCGCTTCCCGCTGGTCGACCGCGCGGGGACGAGCCGCGACATCGAGCCGGGGATGGTCTCGGCCAACGCCTATCTCGGCGCGGAGGGGATCGTCGCCGCGCTGGCCGGACAGGCGGACGTGGTGATCACGGGGCGGGTCGGCGATCCGGCGTTGTTCCTCGGTCCGCTGATCCACGGCTTCGGCTGGGCGATGGACGATTGGGACCGGCTCGGGCGCGGGACGGTGGTCGGGCATCTGCTCGAATGTGCGGGGCAGGTGACGGGGGGCTATTTCGCCGATCCGGGCGTCAAGGACGTGCCGGGGCTGGCGCGGCTGGGCTTCCCCTTCGCCGACGTGCGCGAAGACGGGACGGCGGTGCTGGGCAAGGTCGCTGGATCGGGCGGGTGCCTGTCGGTGGCGACATGCAAGGAGCAGTTGCTGTACGAGATCCTCGACCCGGCCGCTTATCTGCAGGCCGATGTCGTCGCCGATTTCCGGACTGTAGCGTTCGAACAACTTGGCGCGGACCGCGTCGCGGTGCGCGGGGGGACCGGTCGTGCGCGGCCGGATACGCTCAAGGTGTCGATCGGCTATGAGGATGGCTTCGTCGGGGAGGGGCAGATTTCCTATGCCGGTCCGGGTGCGGTGGCGCGGGGTCGGCTGGCGCTGGCGATCGTCGAAGAGCGGTTGCGGCTGACCGGGGTGCCGGTGACCGACTTGCGGACCGAATTGATCGGGGTCGACTCGATCGACCGGACCGGTCGGCAGGCCGGGACCGAACCGCGCGAGGTGCGCGCGCGGGTCGCCGGGCGCGCACCGACCCGCGCCGCCGCCGAACGGATCGGCGCCGAGGTCGAGGCCCTGTACACCAACGGGCCGTTTGGCGGTGGTGGCGCGGTCGCGGCGGTGCGCGACGTGCTCGCGGTCGCGTCCACGCTGATCGACCGGACGCGCGTGTCGCCCAGCGTTCACTACGAGGTGGCGTGACATGATCCTTCGCGACATTGCGCATTTAAGGACCGGCGACAAAGGCGACATTTCGCAGATCGCGATCTTCGTGCATGCCGCCGAAGACTATGAGCTGCTCGTGCGCTGCGTGACGGCGGAGCGGATCGTCGCGCATTTCGCCGATCTGCCGATCCGCGCCATCCGCCGCTATGAGTTGCCCGGAATCGGCGCGCTCAATTTCGTACTGGAAGGCGCGCTGCGCGGCGGCGTCACGCGCTCGCTCGCGCTGGATGCGCACGGCAAGACGCTGGGCGCGCAACTGCTCGATCTGGTGATCGACCCATTTTGAAAGGTTCGCTCATGCGACGGTCCGTGCTTCTTGCCGCCGGTTCCCTGCTGTCCGCCGTGTTGGTCGATCCCGCGCTCGCGCGGCTCGAACGCGTCCGGATCGACAGCGTCACGCCCGCGCCGCCGCCCGCGAAAGCCGGGGCGCTGCGCTACGAGATCGTGCGCGGCCAGTTCTTCGGGTCGCTCGATCCGGCGGACCCGCATAACGGGATCATCACCGATATCGCGGCCGCGACCCGCGATGCGCGGGGTCGCGTCGGCTATTCGGCGACCTTCGCGATCGCACGACCGATCGACCGGGCCAAGGCGAGCGGCGTGCTGTTCTACGACGTTCCCAACCGGGGCGGCTGGCCGATCGCCGCCGATCCGGATGGGCATGTCCGGGTCATCAGCGGGTGGCAGGGCGACTTGCCCGCCGGACCGGACGTCCAGCGCGCGACCGTACCGGTGGCGCATGGGCCGGGCGGCAGCCCGTTGACCGGGCCCGTCCTCGCGCGGTTCATCGACATGCCGGCGGGGGCGCGGACGATCGCGATTACCGGCAGTATCGGCAAGCCGACCGCGCGGCCCGTGCCGGTGTCGCTCGATACCAGGCAAGCGCGGCTGTTCCGACAAAGCGCGGACACCGCCGCCCCGGTCGACATCGCGCCGGGCGACTGGGCGTTTGCGGATTGCAACGCGCAGCCTTTCCCCGGACGGCCCGATCCGGCCAAGCTGTGCGTGCGCGGCGGGTTCGATCCGGCGTTCGCCTACACGCTGGTGTATCAGGGCAAGGATCCGCTGGTGCAGGGGGTAGGGTTCGCCGCGACGCGCGATCTGGTCGCGTATCTGCGCGGCGGCAAACCCGATGACGTCGGCACGCCCAACCCGGCGGGGGCGATCCGCTGGACGGTTGCCAGCGGGACGTCGCAATCGGGCAATTTCCTCAAGAGCTTCATCAATTTGGGGTTCAATGCGGATGAGCGCGGGCACCGCGTGTTCGATGGGGTCAATCCCAACATCGCCGCACGACAAGTTCCGCTCAACCTGCGCTTCGCGGTCCCGGGCGGCGCGGCGACGCTGTACGAACCCGGCAGCGAAGGAACGCTGTGGTGGGGGCGGTATGACGACGTCGCGCGCGGGCGGGGAACGAGCAGCCTGCTCGACCGGTGCGGCGCGAGCAACACTTGCCCCAAGGTGATCGAGACGTTCGGATCGGCCGAATTCTGGGGTTTGCGGATGTCGCCCGGGCTGATTGGCACCGACGCAAAGGCGGACTTGCCGCTGCCGGGCAACGTCCGCCGTTACTATTTCCCGAGCGTCACGCACGGCGGATCGTACACCGGGGGCTTCCCGACGGCAGGGGACAAGGGGCTGGCGATTTGTGCATTGCCGGGTAATCCCAACCCGTCGATCGACAGCTTGCGCGCGGCGCAGGCGATGCTCGTTTCGTGGGTCCGTTCCGGCAAGGCGCCACCGCCGAGCCGCTATCCGACACTGAAGGCGGGGGATCTGGTGGAAGCCAATGCCGCGGCGATGGGGTTCCCATCCTGGCCCGGTGCGCCGTCACCCGACGGCAAGCTCAACGTCTTTCTCGATTACGACATGGGCAACGCCTTTCGCTATCACGACATCAGCGGCATGATTACGCCCCAGCCGCCGACGGTGCGCGGGACGATTCCGTCGCGCGTCCCGCGGGTCAACGCGGATGGCAATGAAACGTCGGGCGTCCCATCGGTCCAGTTGCAGGTTCCGCTCGGCAGCTATCTCGGCTGGAACGGGCAGGCGACGGGTTTTGGAAAAGGCGGCGGCTGCGGCTTTTTCGGCGGCTTCGTGCCGTTCGCACGAACCAAGGCCGAGCGTCTGGCGGCGCACGATCCGCGACCCTCGCTCGAGGAACGCTATCGCGACCATGCGGGCTTCGTCACGCAGGTCCGCAGCGTCGTTGCCCGCCAACAGGCCGCGGGCTGGCTGCGCGACGAGGATGCCGCGCGGCTGGTCGAGCAGGCGCAGGCGAGCAAGGTTCTGACGGACTAGAGGATTGATCAGTCAAACGGATCGATCAATCAGAAGATTGTATTTCCGTTCTGAAACCCGGTGGGTCATTCCATCACCAACAAGAACGTTCCGGTCGCGGAGACGTCGAGAGGATGCAAGGCACCGTCGCTTGCGACCAGCCTGATACACCCGTCACCTTCAGGCTGGCGGCATGATCCTTCACGTCCTTCGCTGTCAGGAACGGCAAGAAGGGGAAAGTCTCATGTCGCGACCAATATCGACCGCCGCTGCGAACCGCCTGCTCGGCGGGCTTTCGATCACCGCGCTGGCGATGATGCTCGTCCCTGCCGCCTCCGCGCAGGTTGCGCCGGGTGCAGCGCCCGAGGGGCAGGTGGTACCGGCAGACGCGCCGCCGCCCGTGGCCGCGCCGGAAGACAATGGTCCCGATATCGTCGTCACCGGATCCTATCTGGGCAATGTCCGGCAGGAGGACCGCGCTTCGCCGATCCTGTCGATCGACTCGCAGAGCCTCGCGCGGACCGGCGTCACCTCGCTCGGCGACATCACGCGCTTCATTCCGCAGAACGTCGGCAGCGCGGGTGGCATTCAGGATCTGGCCAAGGGCGGCGGCGCCGATTCCCGCGATACGCGCTCGGCCAATCTGCGCGGGCTCGGTGCCGGCGCGACGCTGGTGCTGCTCAACGGACGCCGGGTCGTCCCCGCCGACGGGTTCGTCAACCTCAACAGCCTGACGCCCGAGATCGCGATCGAGCGGGTCGAGACGGTGCTCGACGGTGCCTCGTCGACCTACGGCGCGGATGCGGTCGCAGGCGTATTCAACGTCCTGACCAACACGCGGTTCAAGGGGCTGAAACTCTCCGCGCAATATACCAATATCGCGGATTCCCCGGCGGCGACGGTCCAGGCGATGTGGGGCGTCGGCGATGGCCGGTTCCACACCGTCACTTCGGTCGCCTATCGCTATCAGGACGGGTTGCAGAACAGCGAGCGCGACGTCACCAATTTCTTCAACCCATCCTCGGGGGCTGGCGCGAACCCGGGTGCCTTCACGCTCTACTCGCGGCCGCGCACCGCGGCGGGTGGCGACGTGGTCATCAACGGCAACAATTATTCGGCCTTGTACGACCGCTTCCGCTCGGCGGCGGGGACGGTGACGGTGGTCGATCCGAATTGCGGATCGGCGGCGAGCCAGAGCCGCTATGTGCCGTCTGCGAACAGTCCGGGGTTCGGGCTTGGGTCGTGCCAGTTCAGCTTCCAGGCGCAGAACCCGATCCGGCCGGAAGCCAAGAGCTATCTGGTCCATAACGACACCACGTTCGAGATCGCGCCGGGGCAGACGCTGTTCGCCGAAATCGGCCTGTATCATCAGGATTCCAAGCGGTTCAGCGTGCCGTCCTACGCGCAGAACCGGGTCGGTGCGCGTCCGCCGATCGTACCGGGCAGCAACCCCTATAATCCGTTCGGGGTCGATGTCGGCTTCATCGGCCGCGCGATCGGCTCGCAGGGGTTCCCCGGTTACCAATATCGCCTGATTCAGGACAAGGTCGACCAGGGCCAGTTCGTGGTGGGGGCGCGCGGGCGGATCGACGGGAACTGGAAATATACCGCGAACGCAACCTATTCGCGCGCGGACGTCGCCTCGACCGATCGCGACACCGACATGAACCTGTTCCAGGCCGCGCTCAACGGATACGGCGGCCCGAACTGCAACATCCGCTACAGCGGACCCGGCGCGGGCGCACAGCCGGGCGCGGGCAACTGCCTGTACCTCAGCCCGTTCACCGCCGACGTGTCGAAAATGGACCCGTCGCTGATCTACAATCTCCAGAGCAACGTCGTCACCCAGTCGCGGATCGAATATATGATCGGCGAGGCGGTGGTGAACGGCACGCTGGCGACGATCAACGGTCATGCGCTGGCGGTCGCGGTCGGCGCGCAATATCGCAAGGAAAAGCAGTCCACCCAATATTCGGATCTGCTGCTGAGCGGTTTCGGCGGGTTCCTCGGGCCAAACCGCAACACCGCGTTCGAGCGCGAAGTGAAGAGCGTCTTTGCCGAAGCGAATTACGAGGTGATCGACGGGCTCAACGTCAATGCTGCCGCCCGTTATGAAGATTACGGCAATTTCAACACGACGGCGCCCAAGCTCGCGGTAAACTGGCGGATCATCCCGCAGTTGTCGCTCCGGGCATCGGCGAGCAAGGCATTCCAGGCGCCGTCGATCGCCAATTCGGCGGCGGTGCTGATCGCGACCAACATCGCCAACATCATCGATCCGCGCGACGGCACGACGACGTTCCGGTCGATCCAGCAATATGGCAATCCGGGGCTGCAACCGCAGAAGGCGGACGTCTTCAACATCGGCGCGACCGTGCTGCCGGTTTCCAACCTGACCCTGTCGCTCGATTACTGGCACTATAAGTACAAGAACCAGATCCAGCTGCAGAACGGGCAGGCGGTGATCAACGCCGACCCCAACGGTCCGAACGTCATCCGGGACGGCAGCGGCGTCGTTCAGTCGATCGTCATCTCCTCGTACAACGCACCGAGCGGGACCGGAACGTCCGGGATCGATGCGGCGGCCAGCTATCGCTTCGACATCGGCGCGGCGCGGATCACGCTGCGCGACAACCTCAGCTATCTCGCGACGTATGACGTGGATACGGGGTCGGTCGTCTACGACGGCGTCGGGCATCGCAACAATTACCAGACCTCGCCGCTGACGTCCGCCGCGGCACCGCGCTGGCGCAATATCGCCGGGATCGACCTCTCGCTCGGCGATCATTTCCTGTCGGGGACGTGGCGCTATGTTTCGAGCGTGATCGACGATTATCAGCAGGTCGTCGGTGCGCCCACCGTCGCGCGGGTCGGCGCATGGTCGGTGTTCGACGTGCAATATGGCCTGCAGTTCGGGTCGGACAAGCAGTATGAGCTGACGCTCGGCATGATCAACGCGTTCGACAAGGCGCCCGCCAAGGCCTTGTATACCGGGTATCTTTCGACGCTCGGCGATCCGTATGGGCGGCAGGCGTATGTCCGGATCGGCGCGAAGTTCTAGTGGTGCGCCGGGGTGGATGGTGTCTTCGGTGGTGACGCGGTCGCCGCAACGCCGAGGTTCAGGGTGCCCGCATAGGGTCCATCCCCGCCGTCCATGACCACCCCGTGCGCGACGGTTACCGGAGACGATGGAGCGGACGACTGTCGGCCGCAGGTCGTAGCCGAGGTACATGCCCAATACGATCCGCCGTTCCATCTGGCATCGAGCGTGACGGTGGAATGGGCAGGCAGATAGCCAGCCATCGGGAGATAGGCTGGCTTCGCCCAGGCCGCGGGTGTCCGCATTGCGTGAACGTTGCCTACCAGAACGAGCACCCGGCCTTGGCTCGCCACCCGGCCGATCAAGGATGCCGCGAGCGCTTTCTCATAGTCTCCCGCGTTGAACCCGGGATCGTACAAGGGTTGGAAGGCAACCACGCTCGTTATCTGCCCTGCTGCTCGCAGCGCGCGCAGGCGCCGGAAAAGCTCGAAATACGCCTCACTGGAGAGACCGGCCTTGAAGGGTTCAGTCCATATCCTGCTCGCAAGAAAGCGGGATGTCGCTGCGGCATCCCCATTGGACCCGATGTAGTCATCGATCGCGGGCTGTTCGGTAGTCGCTTGCTCGACCGCGACCACCACCGGCTGGGCTGTCGCTGCCAGACAAACGAGGTCGCCAAAGGCTTTGGGTGTTTCGGTCGTTCCATGGATCTCGCCGACGACGATCCAGCGCAGCGACGACCGCCCGAGAAGCTGTTCCGAACCAGGGATCGCGGCGCAAACGGACGGTTGTAGCTTTGCCGCGAAGATCCTCGCCGGGGGCGCCGGGACGGGAGGCCGCGGCGGCGACTTCGAGACGCTGGCGGGAGCGCGGCGTGCCGACGTTTCAGCCGCAGCGCGTCGCTCTTCTTGCGCCGCAAGCGTCGGCACACCGAGCGCGCCCCGCAGCGCGTCCGAAACGAGGGAGCGATCGAACGGCTCCTGTGTTATCCGACCGTCCGCACCGGTCAGAAATTGCGTGCCAAGAACCTGCGGCTTGCCCGTGGTCTGGAGATACCGATCGAGCGTGGCAGCCGCGATCCAGGTAGCGCCGACCTTGCCCTTCGCGACGGCGATCGTCGCGAGCAGGTGCGCTTTCAAATAGGCGTCGGACGATCCGCCGTGTTGAAACACGAAGGCGGCGTTGAAGAAGTCGTCCCCGCTCTTCAAGGTACCGGCATCAAGTAATGCTTGTGTACGCTTAAGACGCGCCTCGTCCTGTGGTCCGACGATTGCCCAGTCGATATCGAGGCTTTGTCGGTCCTTTTGGTCCGCCTCGAAAATCGCCGTCATCTCGGGGTTCGATGCCGCATCAGGGACGGGCGCAATCGAAACCGACGACGGGGAAATTGCCAGCAAGGAAAGGACAATCATTGGATTGGACATTGCTGGACCTCTCGCGATCGATCGTATCGGAAAGGAAGCTGACGGTGTTTGGCGCCTCCAAGCAAGCCAAAAGCGCGAGCGCGTGGCTCGAAGCTGGAGCGTCTGCCGTGCATGCCCATCAATCAGCGCGGGCGCGGCGAGGAACCGTTGTTTGGGAATGGAGCGGGTGAAGGGAATCGAACCCTCGTCGTAAGCTTGGGAAGCTTCTGCTCTACCATTGAGCTACACCCGCAACGCCGCGTATTTCCGTCGTTTCCTGTCTTATGTCAACGGGCATTCCGTCTTTCCGACACTCGGAATTCCGACTTTGAGAACAAACAGGAATGCGGCGTGGTTCGTTCCCGACCACGCATCCGACCGGCCTATCGGAAATTCTATCCCGTTGAATGAGGCCGTTACGTTCTTTCGACATCGTAAAGGCTCACGGCATCAGCCGCTTTCGGCCCTCCGACAAATGCCAGCGCATCGCCAGGGCGGCGCCGTCTGCATCCTGCGCGCGAATGGCCGCGACGATCATCTCATGTTCGCGCAGCATCGCGCCGATCACTTCAGGTGGACGCGAGCGGGAGATGTCGACGCCCGCCCGCATGATCCGGTCGACGTCGGCGAACAGCGCTTCGAACGTCACGAGGAACGCGGGGTTGGCGGTCGCGAGCATGACTCGGCGGTGGAACTCCATATCCTCGTCATGCGCGGGTGCGCTCGACAACAAGGCGGTGCGGAGCTGGTGCAGGCCGTCCTCGATCTGCGCCATTTCATCGGTCGACCGCCGTGTCGCGGCGAGCCGGGCCGCTTCCGCTTCGAGCACGAACCGTACCTCATAGGTGCCAAGCGTTGCGGACATGTGGTCCATCGGCATGAAGGCGATCAGCTGGTTCGACGGGCGGCTCTTGACGAACGACCCCGCACCGCGCCGCGCTTCCGTAATGCCATCCGATGCAAGCCGCACCAGCGCTTCGCGGACGATCGTTCGGGACATGCCAAAGATTTCGGCAAGCCGCGCTTCCGACGGCAAGCGATCCCCGACCGAAAGATTGTCGGTGTCGATGATCTCAACGATGCCGGCATAGGCCCGGTCCGCCAGCCGCCCCTCCCTCATCGCTTGCTTTCTCTCTGCATGTGGGACGCAGGGTAGCGCAGGCACTGGATGGCGAGCAACGCTCTTGCAGTCGCACATTCTGATGACCGACCTGTACGACAACGTTTGCGTTAAATCGGCAACAATTGCGACTATTCTGGCGTCAGGCTGCAATAGACGGTTGAGTCTGTCCAACCAATTTGCCTAGACTGACGAACGAAGGATCCGAAAACGGGACTCGAACGGGCGGTTGGGGCCAGCCGTGCACTGCTTGCATCGTCAGGTGGATCAACAGGGAGAGGTTGTGTGAAGACCAATCGTCAAGAAGCGCCGGCAATTGAGGCGACCGCGGCGTTGCCGCCGCTTGCGTTACTGACCCCGACGCAACGCAAGGTGCTCGACGGGGTCTATTCGGGCCAGCTCAACAAACAGATCGCGTTCGATCTCGGCATCGCCGAGGCGACGGTCAAGGCGCACATGACGGCCCTGATGCGCAAGCTGAAGGTGCGCAACCGCACGCAACTCGCGATCACCGCGCAGTCGCTCGGCTGGAACGGGCGTACGCTCGCGCACTGAGTGCGCTTTCGTCATTGAGGAAGGATCGTCATGGAAATCGGGCGTCGCGATATTCTGCTCGGCTCGGCCGCGCTGCTGCTTGCTCCTGGAGGCTCGGCCTGTGCCGCGACGGATCGTCCGCTTGGCTATGCGATCGTCGGGCTGGGGTATTACGGGCTCAACGTCATCATCCCGCAATTCGTCAACTGCACGCATAGCCGCCTCGCAGCGGTCGTCAGCGGCGATCGCGCAAAGGCGCAACGTGTCGCGCGCGAACACGGTCTGTCGGACAAGGCGATCTACTCTTATGCCGATTTCGACACGATCCGCGACAATCCCGACGTCGACATCGTCTATGTCTGTCTGCCCAACGGGATGCATGCCGAATATACCATCCGCGCCGCGCGGGCGGGCAAGCACGTGCTGTGCGAGAAGCCGATGGCGATCTCGGTCGCCGAATGCGAGGCGATGATCGCCGCGTGCCGCAAGGCGGATCGCAAGCTGATGATCGGCTATCGCTGCCATTTCGAAGCGCATAATCTGGAGGCGATGCGGCTCGCGCGGAGCGGCGCGGCGGGCAAGATCCGCTATGTCCGGTCGGAACACGGGTTCGTTCAGCGGGATCCCACGAAATGGCGGCTCAAGCGCGCCTTGTCGGGGGGCGGGTCGCTGATGGACATGGGCATCTACAGCCTTCAGGCCGCGCGGTACATGACCGGCGAGGAGCCGGTCGCGGTGACCGCGCGTGAATCCACGGATCGTCGAGACCCGCGCTTCACCGAGGTCGAGGACATGATCGACTGGACGCTCGAATTCCCGTCTGGCGCGATGGCGGGCTGCCTGTCGATGTATAGCGCGAACCAGAACCGCATCCTACTGATGGGGGACACCGGGCGGATCGAGCTCGAACCGGCGACGCGCTATGACGGGAACGAAATGTGGACCGGCAAGGATGGCCGGGAGCGCAAGATCGTCCCGCCGCCTGGCCCGGCGAAGACACAGTTCGCGGGACAACTCGACCACATGGCGCAAAGCGTGCGGCGCGGGCAGGAACCGATCGTGTCGGGCGAGGAAGGCCTGCGCGACATGCGGATCGTCGAGGCGATCTATCGATCCGCGCGCGAGGGGCGGACGATCCGGCTCTGAAGGGCGCAGTCGTGTCGGGGGTAGCGGAAGGGGAAACGCTCTCCCCCCTCGCATGCCGCCCTTTTTCGTGGCAGCACCGCCGGCATGTCCAGCGTGCCACCTCCCGGTCCATCCACTCCCGCCGCCCTCCAAGGCATCAAGGTCCTCGATCTCTCGCGGGTCCTGGCAGGGCCGTGGGCGACGCAGATGCTGGGGGATCTCGGCGCCGAAGTCCTCAAGATCGAGCAGCCGGGGCAGGGGGATGATACGCGCCGTTGGGGTGGCCCGGCGCTTGATGACGGATCGGGCGATTCCGCTTATTTCCTGTGCGCCAATCGCAACAAACGGTCGCTCGCGATCGATCTCGCCAAGCCGGAAGGCGCCGCACTGATCCGTCGATTGGTGCAGCAGAGCGACGTGCTGGTGGAGAATTTTCGCGTCGGCGGGCTGGCGAAATACGGGCTCGATTATGCCACGCTGTCCGCGCTCAACCCGCGACTGGTCTATTGCTCGATCACCGGGTTCGGCCAGACCGGGCGCTATGCGGACAAAGGCGGCTACGACTTCCTGATCCAGGCGATGGGCGGGCTGATGAGCATCACCGGCTTGCCGGATGGCGTCCCGGGTGGTGGGCCGATGAAGGTCGGCGTGCCGATCATCGACCTGTTCACCGGCACCTATGCGACGGTCGCGATCCTGGCGGCGTTGCGCCACCGCGATGCGACCGGGGAGGGCCAGCATATCGATTGCGCGCTGCTCGACACGCAACTCAGCCTGTTGTCGAACCAGGCGTCGCGCTATCTCAACGGGGGTGCGGTGCCCGGGCGATTGGGCAACGATCATCCCGATATCGTGCCGTATCGCGACTATGCCTGCGCCGATGGCGACATCGTCGTCGCGTTGGGGAACGACCGGCAGTTCCGCGATTTCGCCGCGATCCTCGGGCTGGCGTTTTTGGTTGAGGACCCTCGCTTCGCAAGCGTTGCGTTGCGCAGCCTAAACCGCGCGGCGCTGCACGCGGTGATCGGCCCGGCCGTCGCGCGGTGGCGGGTCGCTGATCTGGTCGACGCGATGGAAGCCGCCAAACTTCCGGCGGGCAAGGTGCAGACCGTGCCGGAAGTCTTCGACGACCCGCATGTCGCGGATCGGTCGAGCGTGCAGACGATGTACCGTGACGACGGCACGCCGCTCCGGGTCGTCGGCTTTCCCGTCAAGCTTTCCGAAACGCCCGCCCGCTACGACCGCGCGCCGCCGCGCGCCGGGGCCGATACGCGGCAAGCCTTGAGCGCGGCACTGGGCCTGACGGCGCGCGATCTGGACGATCTTGCGGCGGATGGCGTCATTCCGGCGTAGCGGCGCAACGGCGGTCTCCCTCTTGCGGAACCGCGCCTGCACGAACAAGGGAGCGGACTTGCACGGTGACAGCGGAGAACGGTTTTTGAACAGCGAGACGACGCCAACCCTGTCCCCTGCGCGCTGGTATGTCGTGACGATCCTCGCGCTGGTCTATGCGCTCAACATCGCGGACCGCTATATCGTATCGACGGTGCTCGAGCCGATCCGCAAGGAATTCGCTCTGAGCGATACCGGGGTCGGCTGGCTGACGGGGGTGTCGCTGGCGTTCTTCTACATCATCGCGGGTCTGCCGATCGCGCGCTATGCCGATCGCGGCAACCGCCGCAACATCGTCGCGGTCGCGCTGGTGACCTGGTCGGGAATGACCGCGCTGCTCGGGCTGACGCACAATTTCTGGCAGTTCCTGCTGGCGCGGATCGGGGTCGGGATCGGCGAGGCGGGGTGCACGCCACCCTCGACGTCGATCATCGCGGACAACTTTCCACGGGGTCGGCGCGCGTTTGCGCTGACCCTGTGGGCGCTGGGGTTGCCGCTTGGCGCGTGGCTGGGTTCGAGCGTCGCTGGTGCGATCGTCGATCATTTCCATAGCTGGCGGGCAGCGTTCATCGCGCTCGGCGTGCCGGGCGTGCTGTTCGGCGCGGTCATCCTTTTCACGGTGCGCGAACCGGTGCGCGGACGGTTCGAACTCCGCGGGCGTACGGACGACGCCGCCACCTTCGTCGAGACGTGCCGCTTCCTGTGGACCCAGCGATCGGCGTGGCACATCAATGCGGCGGGCGCGGTGATCTGCCTGTGGGGCTGGGGGATGCTGTTCTGGATGCAGACGTATTTCGAGCGCGCTTACGGCCTGTCGACCTCGGAAGCGGGCGCGCGGTTGGGGACGATCTATTTCTGGGCAGGCACACTGGCGACGATCGCGACGGGCGCGCTGCTGGCGTTGCCGCAGATGCAGGACGTCAAGCGGATCGCGTGGTTCCTCGCTGCAATCGTGATCGTGTCGACGATCCCGTCCTTCCTGATTTTCTGGACGCATTCGCTGAGCGTGGCGACCGCGATGCTGTGGATCGTGATCCCGTGCGTCTATCTCTACATGGGGCCGACGATGGCGCTGCTGCTCAACTTCCTGCCGCCGACGATGCGCGCGCAGGGGATGGCGATCAGCCTGCTCGCCGCCAACGTGTGCAATCTGATCGTCGCGCCGACGGTCGTCGGCTGGATCAGCGACACGCTCGCACCGCGGCTGGGGAGCAATGCGGAGTCGCTGCGCTATGCTTTGCTCGCACTGTCGCTGACCGGCTTCTGGGCGGGCTATCACTATCTGACGAGCGTTCGGACGTTCGACAGCGACGACGTGCGCCTCGGGCATCCGGGCAAGCTGGCGTAGCCTAGGGACCATTTGGGGGGACCGTTCGGCCACTCTGCGCTTTATGCAATGGAAGGCCGGCCTATAAGCGCCAGGCCCAGACACCGGAGTATGCCATGAAGACCCGTGCCGCCGTCGCGTTCGAAGCGAAGAAGCCCCTCGAGATCGTCGAACTCGACCTGGAAGGCCCGAAGGCGGGTGAAGTGCTGGTCGAGATCATGGCGACGGGCATCTGCCATACCGACGCCTATACGCTCGACGGGCTCGACAGCGAGGGGCTGTTCCCGAGCGTGCTGGGGCATGAAGGCGCCGGGATCGTCCGCGAAGTCGGGCCGGGCGTCACCTCGGTCAAGCCGGGCGATCATGTCATCCCGCTCTACACGCCGGAATGCCGCCAGTGTAAGTCGTGCCTCAGCGGCAAGACCAACCTGTGCACCGCGATCCGCGCGACGCAAGGGAAGGGGCTGATGCCCGACGGCACGACGCGCTTCAGCTACAAGGGCCAGCCGATCTACCATTATATGGGCTGCTCGACCTTCTCCAACTTCACCGTCCTCCCCGAGATCGCGGTCGCGAAAATCCGCGAGGACGCTCCGTTCAAGACGAGCTGCTACATCGGCTGCGGCGTGACGACGGGCGTCGGCGCGGTGGTCAACACCGCCAAGGTCGAAGTCGGCGATACGGTGATCGTGTTCGGGCTCGGCGGGATCGGGCTCAACGTGTTGCAGGGCGCACGGCTCGCAGGCGCGGCGAAAATCGTCGGCGTTGACATCAACCCGGACCGCGAGGAATGGGGCCGGCGCTTCGGCATGACCGACTTCGTCAATCCGAAGGATGTGAGCGGCGATCTCGTCGCGCATCTGGTCAAGCTGACCGATGGCGGCGCGGACTATACGTTCGATTGCACCGGCAACACGACCGTGATGCGGCAGGCGCTGGAGGCATGCCATCGCGGCTGGGGCACGTCGATCGTCATTGGCGTCGCGGAAGCGGGCAAGGAAATCAGCACGCGGCCGTTCCAGCTCGTGACCGGGCGCAACTGGCGCGGGACCGCGTTCGGCGGCGCGAAGGGGCGGACCGACGTTCCCAAGATCGTCGACTGGTACATGAACGGGATGATCGAGATCGACCCGATGATCACGCACGTGCTGACGCTCGACGAGATCAACAAGGGCTTCGACCTGATGCATTCGGGCGAGAGCATCCGCAGCGTGGTGCTGTTCTGATGGCGGCGGTGAAGACCGTGTCCGAGGTCAAGGCGCATGGCGGGGTGCAGGGCGTCTACAGCCACGCCTCGACCGCGACCGGCACCGAGATGACCTTCTCGGTGTTCGTGCCGGAGCATGCCGAGGGCGAGACGCTGCCGGTCTTGTGGTTCCTCTCGGGGCTGACCTGTACGCAGGCGAACGTGACCGAAAAGGGCGAATTCCGCGCGGCCTGCGCCGCGCACCGCGTGATCCTCATCGCACCCGATACCAGCCCGCGCGGGGAGGGCGTGGCGGACGATCCGGACGGGGCGTATGACTTCGGGCTGGGCGCGGGGTTTTACGTCGATGCGACCGAGGCACCGTTTGCCGAGCATTACCGGATGTGGAGCTATGTCACCGAGGAACTCCCGGCGCTGATCGGCGAGACGTTCGCGGCGGACATGGGCCGGCAGGGGATCATGGGGCATTCGATGGGCGGGCATGGCGCGTTGACGATCGGACTGACCTTCCCGGATCGCTTTGCGGGCGTCTCGGCGTTGGCGCCGATCGTCGCGCCGTCGCAGGTGCCGTGGGGGCAGAAGGCGCTCGGCGGGTATCTTGGGGAGGATCGTGCGGCGTGGCGCGCGCATGATGCGGTTGCGCTGATCGAGGATGGTGCGCGGGTGTCCGCGTTGCTGGTCGACCAGGGGGATGCGGACAATTTTCTGGCGGAGCAGCTTCGTCCGGAACTGCTGCGCGCTGCGTGTGAGGAGGGAGGGATCGACCTGACGCTGCGGATGCAGCCTGGGTATGACCACAGCTACTATTTCATCTCGACCTTCATGGCGGAGCATGTCGCCTGGCATGCGGAGCGGCTGCGCTCCGGTTCTCCCGCGTAGGCGGGAGCCCAGGGTTGTCGGGCGTTGCATTCGTAACTCTGGATCTTCGCCTTCGCGGGGAAACCGCACGAGGTTCAAACGAGTAGTTCATGGCCAAGAAACGCACGTACCTCACCGCAACGCTCCCCGATGGGTACGTCAAGACGATCGGGCCGACCACGACCGCGTTCACGCATTATTGGCGGATCGTCGCGACGCTCGAGAATGGCAAGAGCGAGGTTTTCTGGGGCCACACCAAATCGCTTGCCGAAGCGAAGCGCAAGACCGCGGCGGCGGGGGAGGCATCGAAGATGCGCGGCTGGCGGAGCTATGCGCTCGATATCGTCGCGGTCGTACCGACCGACGGTTGAGCGCAACAAGGTGTCGTATCACCGCGCGACGGCAACCCTTCGGGCGGCGGAACATTGGGCGATCGAAGGCAACGGCCGTGACGTGGCGCCGGACAGGGAGATTGCTGATGACACTGTGTGAAAACGGCTCGCAAGGCTTCGGACGACCTGTTCGCAAGTATCTGAAATTGGACGACAATCAATGACCGCGCTGGCATCGGGCAACCTTGCCGTCGTGACCGGCGGCGCGAGCGGGATCGGGCTTGCCGCCGCGAAAGCGTTCGTCGGCCTTGGATTGCGCGTCGTGATCGTCGATCGACCGGGCGAAGCGCTCGAGGCGGCGGTCGCGCTGCTCCGGGGCGAGGTGGTCGGCATGGCGGTCGACGTTGCGGATCGGGTCGCGGTCGAGGCGCTCGCGGCTACGATCGCCGACCAATATGGCGCGGTTTCGGTCCTGATGAACAATGCGGGCGTAGGCGCCGGGGGCGACGTGCTGGCGGATCCTTCGGCATGGGAACATGTGCTCGGCGTGAACCTCATGGGTGTCGTGCACGGGGTCCAGAGCTTCGTCCCTGCCATGATCGATAGCGAGCGGCCGGGAATCATAATCAACACCGGGTCGAAGCAGGGGATCACCCAACCACCGGGCAACACGGCGTACAACGTCAGCAAGGCAGGGGTGAAGGCGTTGACGGAAGGTCTGGCGCACACGCTTCGGCAGCGGTCCGGGGACCGCGTTACCGCACATCTGCTGATTCCAGGCTTCACCTTTACCGGGATGACGGCGGCCAGCACACCGGACAAGCCCGCCGGGGCGTGGTCCGCGGATGAGGTCGTTGCCTTCATGCTCGACGGAATTGCGGCGGGCGATTTCTATCTGCTCTGTCCCGACAACGAAACCAGCCCGGAGCAGGATCGCAAGCGCATCCTGTGGGCGGCGGGCGATCTCGTCGAAAACCGACCAGCCCTGTCGCGGTGGCACCCCGACTGGATGGATCGCTTCGCAGCGTTCATGCGGGGTTAGTCCGAAGACGGGCAAATGAACTTTCGCAAGGGTCGTTGGTTGTTCGGCCACAGGGTTCAAAGTCAAAGGACAAGACGATGAAGAAGTTTATGATGGCGCTGATGGTGGCTGCGGTGACGCTTCCTGGTCCGGTCCTCGCGGCGCAGGATCGCGATCGCGACGGATATCGCGATGGCTATCGTGACCGCGACTATCGTGACCGCGGACGGAACTATCGCGGCCGTGACTCGCGTCGTTACCAGGATTGCAAGCGCAGCAGCGGCACGACCGGCACGATCGCCGGTGGCGCAGGTGGCGCAATTCTCGGCAACGTTCTTGGCGGCGGTACGCTCGGCACGGTTGCTGGCGGTGTCGGCGGTGCGTTGCTCGGTCGTAGCATGGACAAGAAGCATGATGCTGCCCAGAACCGGAAGAACGGTTGCTGATCTGATCCGCTAACGCCGCTCCTCAGGCAGGGGCGTCGTCGGAATGTCCCGATTACCCCGCTCCCTTTCCAGGGGGCGGGGTTTTTTGTTGCCGGAACAACCAGAAGCGCCGTTTTCCGTCTACCGTTCCGCGGCGTGTCAACGGGTCGTTTACGATATCGCCCTACATCGACGTCATGACCTTCGCGTCCGCGGCGGACGTGTTTGGGGGAGACGAAGGTGCCACACGACGACAAAAGCCTGATCGATTGGGTCGTGTTTGCCCGCGCACGTAGCGAACTTGGCGGCGGTTTCGTGCGGATTCTCGGCTATTTTCGCGAGGATGGCGTCAAGTCCGTGCTCGCCATCGAGGCCGCGATGCGCGCGCAGAACGCGGCTGCCATCGTGATCCCCGCCCACACGCTGAAAGGCGAAGCCCGCCAGTTCGGTGCGGAGCCGCTGGGCGCGCTGGCCGAGAAGATCGAAACCGTCGCGCGGGACTGCGTGGAGAGCCGCGACACGCCCGACGAGGCGATGGCCGATGTCGCCGCACTTCGGCAGATGTTCGAGCGGAGCCTCGCCATTCTCGAGGCCGAAGCCAACCCCGTCACCCCGCGGCGGCAAGGGTTCGGCAGACGGATCGGATGATCTAGGCGACCCGCACGGCGGCGGGCCTCGGACCGTCTCAGGTCCGCAGTCGCTCGATCGCTTGCGCCAGCGCGACGTAAAGCTTGCCCATGTCGGACGACAACAGCGTCACCCCGAGCGGCGACCCGTCGGGACCGGACAGGATCGCGCGAAGCATCGCTTCGAAATCGTGGATATAGCGGTTCACATGCTCGCGGAACGCATCGTCCTCGTCGTACAGATAGGCGATCTCGCGCGCATCGGTCGTATCCAGCAACCGCACCGCGCGGCGCGTGAAGACACCGCGGTCGCCCTTCAGATAGGCTGACCACGCGCTGTCGGAGACGTCCGCCGAAAACGTCTTGGCGATGTCGATCGACGCGGAATTGAGTGCCTCGACGAGCAGCGATACGCGCCGCGTCATCGAATTCTGGTCGGCTTCGGCTCGCTGCAGACGATCGTCCTCGAACCGCGTTTCGAGGACTGCGGAGGCGTTGGCCAGCGCGGTGACGCGCTCGGTCAGGCGTTCGGACGCCCGCGCTGCCGAATCCGCTGCGGCATCGGCCGCTGCCGCGATCGCGGCGAGCTGTTGCTGGACGGCATGGGTCGCACCGCGCTCGACGGCGGCGGCGCTATGCTGTTCGATCGCGAGCGCGGCGTCGGGGATGACGCTGGCGAGCGTCTCACGCGCGCGATCCGCGGCGGCATTGGCGGTATCGCGGACCCGCAGCAGCGCTTCCACCAGTCGCGGCGCGGCTTCGTCGGCGAAGCGGTTGGTCTGGCCGATCGTGTCGTCGACCATCTGCCCGAGGGCATCCGCCTTGAGCTTGCCGTCGCTGAGCGTGTCGATCAACGTGCCCGCAAGCTTCTCGACCGTGTCGTGCTGCGTGGCGACGACGTGCGCGATCGCTTCGATCGCGTCGTGCGTGCTTTCCGCGGCGGTGACGAGCGCGAGCAGTTCGGGCTTGGTCGCGCCGACGTGGCGGCGGGTGTCGCCGACCTTGGTATCAAGGCGGGTCAGGGCGTCCGGCAAGGTCTCGTCAATTTCACGCGCGGCGGCGTCGAGCGCGAGCAACAGACGCTCGGTCGTCTCGATCGCGGTGCTGGCGACGGTATCGCCCATCCGCAACGCTTCGGTCATCGCATGCGCGGAGCCGCCGAGCGCGCTGATCGACGCAGCGAGCGCCTGGCTGCGGTCGATCCCCTGCGCATGCAACGCGTCGAAGCGGCCAGACACGTGGACAATGTGGTGGTCGAGTTCGGCGAAGATCTCGCCACCCGTGCCGCGCTGTTCGTTCAGTCGGGCGGCAACATGCTCGATCAATCCCTCGATCTCGACGATGCGCGCGGCGAGGCCATCGGCACTGTCATGCGCGACGCGTTCGAGCGCGGCCTGGTTGGTGCCGAGCATCGCGAGCAACGCATCGCCCTGTGCCGCGATCCCGCGGCGTGCTTCGTCGATCGCGTCGGCCGTACGCCCGAGCAGTCCGTCGACCGCGACCGACATGTCGCCGGTAACCCGCTCGAGCCGGGCGCCGGCCGTTTCGCTGGTCGCTTCCATCCGCGTGATGTGCGCGGCGAGCTTCTGGGCGGCACCGTTGGCGACGGCATCCGCTTCGCGGCCGCGTTCAGCGAGCGCCGCCAGTTGCGCGTCGAGCGCGGCGGCATGCTCGGTCGCCGTCACCCCGGTCGCCTTGAGCAATTGCGCGAGCGCATCGGTCTCGCCGTGCGCGCGCGGCAACAGCGCCAGCAGGACATCGAGCCGGGTCTGCGCATTCTCGGCAGCCTTGGCGAGCGTGGTCGCGTGCGACTCCGCCGAGGCAATATGGTCGCGCATGCCACCGCCGACTCCCGCGAGCCTTGCGACGGCGGTATTGCCGAGCGTGTCGAGCCGTTCACTCTGTTCGCTAAGCTGGATCCGGTGATCGTCGATCCGGGTGGAAAGGCGATCGATCGTGCGCTCCAGATTGGCGGCCTCTGCGCGCATCGCCTGTGCGGTGCGCCCGAAGCGGCGTGCCTCGGCTGTGCTGGTGCGCAGCGCAAGCAGGAGCAGAATTCCGATGAAGGCCGGGGGCACGCACAGGCCAGCGACGAAGCTGACCAGTTCGGGGGCGCCCATCCGCGGCAGGGACGGCGCCGACAGTAGCAGCATCGTAACCAGCCATGCCAGCGACAGAACCAAACCAGTGACCATCAGCCACGGGAAGGGCTTGCCGGGAACATCGACCTCGACGTTGTCGGGGTCGGCGTCGGGTTCGGCGTCGACGAACGTGGCGGAATCGGACAGATTTTGCATGGGCACGGTTTCCGCGTCGGACGACAGGGCTTGCGGGTTGGGCAGCAGATCGCCGTGCGGCGGGTAGCCGGGTTTCGGACGATGATTGGGCCGAAGATCGATGATGCGAGAACCCCCGTTCATAAGGCTCGTTTATCATGAAAAGCGCAGACGCAAAGCGAATAGCGAAACCCAACATTAAGTCCTTCGTCCATACGGTCCGAATCATGGCGTATGAACCTGGTGCAATCGATGCGACGCTGGCGGCGGCGGTGGGCGACGAACCCCTGCTGATCGCGGAATTGCGGATCGCGTTTCTCGAAAGCGTTCGACGTGGGCTCCACGGGTTGGAGTGTGCGGTGGACGAAGCGGAATGGAAAGGTGCCGCATGGCGGTTACGCGGCCTCGCGGCGAGCTTCGGTGCGGTTCGGCTGATGACGATCGCGACCGAGGCGGCGGCGTGCGAGGTACAGGACCCGGCACTGATGCGGCGTTTGCGTCGCGCGGTCGAGCAGCTGTAACGCGCCGTTCTGCAGGTCGTGTGGGTCCCTCCCGGGCTGCCTGGCGATCTTTCGATCCCTTGCCTTTCGGCCGCTCGCCGTTCGGCAGGGGGCTTGCGGCCTTTGCCAAGCTGTTCCGAACGCCGTAACAGCGCGTCCATGCTGGCAGGACTGATTTTCACGACCGAAGACGCCGACGATCGGCCAGGGACGCTTGCGGCCACCTTGCCGTTCGGCGGATTGACGCTGGTGGAATTCCAGGCGCGGTTGCTCGCTGCGGCGGGGGCGACGCAGATCATCCTCGTCGTCTCGCGGATGACGCCCGAATTGCTCGGCGTGATCGGTCGGATCGGGCGGCGCGGTGGGCTGGTCGATGCAGTGCGTACCGCGCAGGATGCGGTCGCCAAGCTCCACCCGCTGGCGCGCGTGCTTGTCGTTGCTGACGGCGTGGTGACGAGCGGCGATATCATCCAGAGCCTCGCGTCCGCGGGCCACGACACGCTGGTGATCTGCGATCCCGACGATCACCGTTACGAACGCGTCAGTGCCAAGGCGGCGTGGGCCGGACTTGCGCTGCTCGATTGCAAGCGCGTCAGCGAAGTCGCCGCGATGCCGCGGGATTATGATTTCCAATCGACGCTGTTGCGCGTGGCGGCGCAGGCGGGCGCGGAGCAGGTGCGGCTCGATCCCCGCGATGCGCCCAAGCATGCGATCGAACGCAGCGCCGACGCGCTGATCCGGCGCGGGACCGCGACCGTTGCGGCGCTGGTGGCGAAACCGGTGCGCTGGGCCGAACGGTTCCTGCTGGCACCGCTCGTCCGGGTCGCGTTGCCGCCGCTGATGGCGCGGCTGATATCCACGATCGTGCCGCTCGCGGTTGCCGGGGCGCTGAGTGTCGGGGCCTTGATCGGCATTCTTGGAAAACACCCCGTGATCGGGCTGCTGCTTGCCTTTGCGGCGCTGGTCGGGGTGAGCATCGCCGCGGCGCTGGGGTGGGTCCGGGAGGAGAACCGGATCGCGGCGATCGCGACGCACGCCCGCTCCGCGATCGTCGCCGGCGCGGTGCTGGCGATCGGGGTGCGCGCCGATCCGGTCGCCGGCACGGCGCTGGCCGGGGCGCTGGTCGTTGCAGGGGCTTTGCTCGAACGTGCCGCATTGCCCGCGTTGCTGCGGCGGTGGTGGGCGAGTCCGACTGCCTATCTCGTGATCCTGCTGCCGCTGGTGATCCTCGGATGGCCGCTCGTCGGCCTGGCGGGGGCCGCACTGTACGGCGCTGGGACACTTGCGGCCGCGATCGAGGCTTTTCGGCAAAAGCCGTAGTCTCGCCGTCCGAGCAAACGGCGTAAGTCGCTCCCATGTGGAGCGATGGACGCAGCATGGATAGGGGAGCTGAGGATGGGGTCGCGACGCTGCTTGCCCGTGCCGTCCACGCCGCGGCGACCGCGGAGGAGCGGCTGGGCGGCGCGATTGCCGACGTGTTCCTCGACGATGCCGTCCGGCTGGATGATCGCACCCGTCTCCGTGTGCGGGCGGTGCTCGCCCAACTTGCCGGCGAGGTCGAAACGGTCTTGCGCGTGCAGGCCGCGCGCTTGCTCACGCTGCGCGACGCAGCGTCCCTGGCGGAACGCCTCATCACGAACGGCACGCCCGTCTTTGCACGGCTGAACGCCAGCGGGTTGCTTCGCGACCCGGCGTTGATCCGTGAAGTGATCGGGCGAGTCCAGCAGGACGCCATCGCCGACGCCTTACCGCCCCACGCTCCGGAGGATCGCGATCGGCCAAGCCTCCTGCCGCGACTGTTGTATCATGCGGACTCGTCGGTAAGCGCAGCAGCGGCAGCGCTGCTCGCCGCGGAAAGCCGCCGCCGCGGCGTCGCGCCGGTCGGCGCGCGTGGGTCGAGTGACTTGCCGGCGGACCTGCACCGCCACCTGGTCTGGTGGAGCGCGGCAGCGCTGCGCATGGGCATTGGCCAGGTCGGCGCGGGGGCCGTACCGGCGCTGGACCGGGCGCTGGCCGAGGCGGCGCTCCACGCGATCGATGCTCATGTCGACGGAGACAGGCTCGACGCAGTGGCGATGCGGTTGGCCCGGGCACTCGACCCCAGTTCGAGCGAACGGGCTCGCTGGCTGATCGAGGCGTTGCGCGACCGGCGCCTGTCGCTGTTCATCGCCTTGCTGGCGGACGGACTCGGGCTGTCGTACGCCGACATGCGCGCGATCGTGCTCGATCCGAGCGGTGTGCGCCTGTGGCTCGTGCTGCGCGCGCTCGGCCTCGATCGGGCGGCGATTGCGCGGGTCGGTCTGGCGCTCGCCGAGGCAGACCCGCGGCGCGACATCGACGGGTTCGTCGCGGTGCTCGACGCCATTATGGCGACCGACGGCGCCGTGGCGCGACAAGCGCTGGCGCCCCTGCTGCTCCATCGCGATTATCGCGCGGCGCTGACCGCACTCGCTCGGGGTATGGACGGGGCGTGGCCATCGTGGGATTTGCCCGGGTGAGCCTGGACGACCCGGTACCGCCAACCACCGTACGCGCCACACTCGATCGCGCAGGACGGCTGATCGCGGCGGACCGCCGGCTGCTTTCGCTCAACGCGCGGGCGGGCGGGGAGACCGGCATGCCGTTGGCGATCCCGGGGCTGGACACGGTGGTGCGGCTCGCGCTGCAGTTGGCGATTCCGGTCGCGCGGACGGTGGTCGTCGCGGATGGTGCCGAGGATCTGGACCTGTGGGTCCGCGCCGATCCGATCACCGATCCGGCTGGTGTGCGTGGCGGGGTCGATCTTATTCTGGTCGGGTGGCGTACCCGCTCCCCGTGGCAATCGGATGCTTTGCACGAAACACGCGAGGCCGACTTCCTGCGCAGTGCCGCGCAGTGGGAATGGGAAACCGATGCGATCCTGTCGCTGACCGCCTTGTCGGGCAGAGCAAGCGCAGCGATGGGCGTGGACGGGCAGGCCGCCCTTGGACGCCCGCTGACACAGCTGTTCGTGCTGGCGGAAGACGACGCCGGAGTGTTTCCGATCCTGCGCGGTCTCGCGGCGCGCGAACGCTTCGTTCGGCAACGCGCGATCGTGCGCCAAACCGGCCAGACGGTCCTGCTCTCGGCAGTGCCGCGGCTCGACGCAGGCGGCGAGTTTGCCGGGTTCGCCGGATACGCCGAGGATGTGGACCCGTCGGGTGCGGCCCGGACCGGTGCGCTGTCGACGTCGGATGTCAGGAGCGATCTGGACGCGCTGACGGACGGGATCGCGGCGCGGCTCGATCGGACGCTACGGGGACCGCTCGACCGGATCATCGCTTCGGCGGAAACGATCCGAGCGCAATCCGATGGGCCGCTGCGCCAGGATTATGCGGATTATGCCGCTGACATTGCGAACGCGGGGCGGCATTTGATCGGGCTGGTCGACGATCTGATCGACCTGCGCGCGATCGAACAGCCCGGTTTCACGGTCGTGCGCCAGCCGATCGACTTTGCCCATGTCGCACGCCAGGCGGCCGGGTTGTTGCGGCTCCGGGCGTCGTCGGCGCGAGTGCAGATCGATGTGCCTGCTGCCGCGGAAAGCCTGATGGCGACGGGCGATGCGCGGCGGGCGTTGCAAGTTCTGGTCAACCTTCTTGCCAATGCGGTCCGTTACTCACCGCTCGACGGGACGATCTGGATCCGGGCGGAGCGCGACGCGCATCTCGCCGCCATCATCGTCGGGGATCAGGGCAAGGGCATCGCACTCGACGATCAGGCGCGGATCTTCGCGAAGTTCGAACGCGTCGACCCCGGCGAGGCGGGAGGATCAGGGCTGGGCCTCTACATCGCACGACGGCTGGCGCGCGCGATGGGTGGGGACGTGCGAGTCGACAGTGGGCCAGGGCTGGGCGCGCGGTTCGTCTTTACCCTCCCACTGAACGGCTGACGGATGACATAATCGTCAATTGACGTTGCGCGCATGCGGCGTAGGTTCGCGCCTGGCTCGTGTACGGGCCGTGAGCGTGTTGGAGAGTCTGTATGCGTAAGCTTATTCTGGCGGCGTCCGTTCTGGCGTTTGCAGCCGGCACCGCGCCCGCCGTGGCGGCACCGTGCAAGGACGCCAAGGGACGGTTCATGAAGTGCCCTACCGTCGCGCCAAAGGCAACGAAGTGCCGCCTCAACGGCAAGTTCGCGAAATGCGGTACCCCCGGGGCCAAGCCAGCCTGACCTGGCGGCGCGGTCTTCGGGCCGCGTTTCCGTCGCGAGGACGCCCCCGGCCCGAGTGTTATCGCGCCGGAACGATCTCGACGACGTTCAATAGCGATTCGAACCGCGGCCACGGGAGCACCATACGCCAGCGTTGCGGTTCGATCCGCTCGACGTACCCGGCAAGGTCGTGGTTGGCGTCCTTGCCATAGGCCAGCGGGCGGTGCTCGTCCCCCAGCACCATCGTGCCGAGAAACACCGCGCGCGACGATGAGTCTTCGTACAGCGTCCCGAAAGGGCGCTGCGCGCCGTCGATCTTGTACAGGCGCACGATCCCCTCCGCGCTTTCGACCCGGCAATCGACTGCGGGGTAGCGCGTCAGATCGCGCATCGCGGTGCCGTTGGCGCCCAGTTTGACGACCTGGCAGCGATAGAGCCCGGCGGGCGGCACCGGGTTGGGCAGGGCGCGGTCCGGATCGAACAGCGTCGGGTCGGCTTCGATCGAGGCGATCAGCCCGGCGGCGCGGATCTTTGCCATGGCGTCGATCCAGGCCCCACGCCAGGATCGCAGGCGTGCGCGGTCGGCCGGCGTGGCCACGCGGCGCCAGTCCGTCTGACGATCCGTCTGGGTATCCGCCGCTGGAACGGGCAGCGGCCGGGCCGACGCCGTTCCCCCGCATCCGGCGGACACCCCCGCCATCGTACATGCGATCAGACCCGAGAGGCGGGCGGGGCCGTTCACCGGCAGGACGTCATAATGTGCAGTTCCACAGAGAGATGACCGGACCGCCCATCAACCACGCAATTCCCGCAATGCCAAGGACTTCCGTGCGGGCGCCGGGACCCAGGCAGGTCAGGCGGCGGTCCATCCCCCATCGACCGACAAGTTCGCGCCGGTAATCGCCTTTGCCTCGTCCCGGCACAGGAACAGCGCGAGCGCGGCGACCTGATCGACCGTCACGAATTCCTTGGTCGGTTGCGCCGCAAGCAGGACGTCTTCCATCACTTGCTCGCGCGTCATCCCGCGCGCCTTCATCGTGTCGGGGATCTGCGCTTCGACCAGCGGGGTCCAGACATAGCCGGGCGAGATGCAGTTGACGGTCACGCCATGCGTCGCGGTTTCCAGCGCGATCGTCTTGGTCAAGCCGGCGAGGCCGTGTTTCGCCATGACATAAGCGGACTTGTTCGGACTCGCGACGAGCGAATGCGCCGAGGCGGTCGAGATGATCCGGCCCCAGCCTGCCGCCTTCATGTACGGCACCGCAGCCTGCATCATGTACCAAGCCGAATGCAGGTTGATCTGCAGGATCGCTTCGAACTTATCGGCCGGAAAATCCTCGATCGGCGCGACGTGCTGGATGCCGGCGTTGTTGACGATGATATCCGGGCCACCCAGTTCTTCATGACACCGCTTCACCATTGCCGCGATCTGGTCGGGGCGAGTCATGTCGGCGGGGTCGTAGAGCGCCTTCGCGCCGCTCGCGGCCTCCAGCTTGGCGCGCGCGTCCTCGATCGCTTCGGGCGCGCCGAAGCCGTTGATCACGACGTTTGCGCCCTCTTGTGCGAAGACCTTCGCATATTCCAGCCCGATGCCCGAGGTGGACCCGGTGACGATCGCGGTTTTGCCCTTGAGGAACATGGCCTTGGTCTCCGTCATTGATAGCAGGATGTCTTGAATGCGGGCGTCAGAAGGGGTGCGTCGGAGCCGGTTGCGTCAGGTCGAACGCCGCGCTCTTGCCCGTTTCGATGTTGTGCGCGATCAGGCGTGCGTTCTCCATCGTCTTGGCGACGTCCGCCATTCCGGCGTTCCAATGCTCGCGCATCGTCCGCGCCGAAAACTCGAAGTCGCGGCTGCCGCCCTCCCAGGCGTTGGCGCGGTGGATGAGATGGACGAGGTTGACCGGATCCTCGCGCGCGCTCGCTGCGAGCGCGATCACGTCCGGGTCGTCCAGTAATTCCTTGGGAAGCTTGTCGAGCACGCGTCGCGCAAGTTCGCGGTCCTTGCGGACCCGCATCATCTGGTCGGAGACCTGACGCGTCCGGCTCGAAAAGCGGATTTCCTTCTCGCGTGCCATAACGTCCATGATCGTGCGGGGACGCTCGGTCGCGGCGGGGAACAGGTCGATCTGGAAAGCCAGCAATTCCCCGCTCTGATGTTCGAGGACGTGAGTCAGCGGGGTGTTCGAGACGAGCCCGCCATCCCACCATAGGCGTCCGTCGATCTCGACCGCGGGCAAGCCGGGCGGCAGCGCGCCCGATGCCATGATGTGCCGCGCGTCGATCCGCATTTCGGTCGTATCGAAATAAGCGAAATTGCCGCTCTCCACATCGACCGCGCCGACCGAGAGGCGGACGCGGCCGCTGTTGAGCAGATCCCAGTCGATCAGGCTGTCGAGCGTCGCGCGCAGCGGGGCGCTGTCGTAAAAGCTCGTCGCTTCGGGGGTGCCGGGAAGCGCGAAGGTCGGGGGAATGAGCCGGGGCGAGAAGAACCCGGGAACGCCGCCGGCGAGGACGGTCGCCGCCGACCATTCATGCAGGAACTCGCGGATCCGGTCGTCGGGAAAGATCGGGAAGCTCGGCAACGCCCCGGTCATCACGTCCCAGAATTTCGCGAGTTTCTCGACGCGGTGCTCGGGCAGATTGCCGGCGAAGATCGCCGCGTTGATCGCGCCGATCGAGATGCCCGAGACCCAGTCGATCTCGATCCCGCTCGACGCCAGGCCCTCGATCACGCCGGCCTGGTAACTTCCCAGCGCGCCGCCGCCCTGCAACACCAGCGCCACGCACTCGGGCAGGGGCAGCGCTTTCGCACGCCGTTTCGGTTTGATCGATTCGCTTTTCGACATGGCGCCGCCATGCGCGCGTTGCGGTGCGCGATCAACGCTTGGCGCACAAAAGAACGAACCCGCCAACCCGACTTGCAACAAGCCGGGCCGCCGCGCATTCATGCCGCAACGGCAACGACTTTCGGAATACTCCCGCCATGCGTCTCGATGATTTCGATCCCAACATCAACGTCGAGGACCAGCGCGGCCAGGGCGGCGGCAGCGGCTTCGGCGGTTTCGGCGGCGGCGGTGGCGGCGGGCTGTTGTTCGGCCTGCTGCCGATGGTGTTCAGCCGGTTCGGCTGCGGCGGCGTCGCGATCCTGCTGGCGGTGCTGTTCTTCTTCGGCGGTGGCCTGGGGATGCTCGGCGGCGGCGGTCAGGTCGGTGCGCCGACCCAGCAGGTCAGCCGCGAGAAGGCCGGTAGCGACGTCGCGTCGAGCTGTTCGCTCAACGCGGAGAGCAAGGCGGCGTGCAACGCGTTCAGCTCGGCCGACAAGACTTGGGCGGCGATTTTCCAGCGTGAGGGCAAGCAGTTCCAGCAGCCCAAGCTCGTGTTCTACGGCGGCAACGGTCAGTCCGGCTGCGGCGCGGCGCAGAGCGCGATGGGGCCGTTCTATTGCCCGCGCGACCAAGGCGTCTATCTCGACACGAGCTTCTTCGCGGAGCTGGCCGACCGGTTCGGCGCTAAGGGCGATTTCGCGCAATATTATGTGATCGCGCATGAGTTCGGCCATCACATCCAGAACCTGCTGGGCACGTCCGACCAGGTTTCGCGTATCCAGCGCAGCGGGGACGAAGTCGCCGGGAACCAGGCATCGGTGAAGCTCGAGCTACAGGCCGATTGCTATGCGGGCGTATGGGCAGCGCAGAACCGTGACCGTTTGGAACCCGGCGATATCGAGGAAGGAATGACCGCCGCGCGCGCGATCGGCGACGACACGTTGCAGAAGCAGTCGCAGGGACGGGTAGTGCCCGACAGCTTCACGCACGGCACGTCGGCCCAGCGGATGAAGTGGCTTCGTGTCGGCATGGAAAGCGGTGATCCGAATGCCTGCAACACGTTTTCGGGCGCGCTCTGAGGAGGTTTGAGACCCGGGGCGTCGCCATTCGGCAACGCCCCGGGACGTAGAGGGTGTTTTAGAGGCGGACGAGCATCTTGCCGGTGTTGCCGCCGCTGAACAGGCCGAGGAACGCGTCAGGCGTCGCGTCCAGCCCGTCGTGCACGGTATCCTGGCTCGTCAACGCGCCCGACTTCACCATCGCGGCCATGTCCTCGTAGAATTCCGTCGCGCGCGCGAAGTACGGCGTGACCAGGAACCCCTGCACGCGGATGCGCGCGGCGATCACGCGCATCAGATACTTCAGTTCGGTCGGCGTGCCGCTGTTATACCCTTCGATCATCCCGCAAATCGCGAACCGGGCGCCATCGCGCGCATGGGCGAGCGCGGCGTCGAGGTGACTTCCACCGACATTGTCGAAATACACGTCGATCCCGTCCGGGGCGGCTGCACCGAGCGCTTTGACCAGTGACGTGCCGTCCTTGTAATCAATGACATGGTCGGCGCCCAACGACTTGACCCACGCGCACTTCTCCGCGCCGCCGGCAGAGCCGATCACCGTCATGCCCTTGGCTTTGGCAACCTGCACCACCGTCGAGCCGACTGCGCCGGCGGCTGCCGACACGAACACCGTCTCACCGGGTTTGGCGGAAGCGACGTCGAGCAATCCCCAATATGCGGTCATGCCCGGCATCCCGAGCATGCCGAGGAACTGTTGCACCGGCACACCCAGATCCGGCAGCTTCTGAACCTGCGCGGCGGGCAGCACGGCCTCGTCGCGCCAGCCGAGCATGTGCTGGACCATATCGCCGACCTTGACCGAGTCGGCGTTGCTCTCGACGACTTCGCCGATCGCGCCGCCCTGCATTGGCTCGCCGAGCGCGAATGGCGCGACGTAGGATTTCGTGTCGTTCATCCGGCCGCGCATATACGGATCGACCGACAACCAGCGGTTGGCGACGCGTACTTCGCCGTCACCAAGGCTGGCCGACGCGGTCTCCATCAGCGCGAAATCGTCCATCTTCGGCATGCCGGCCGGGCGGCTTTTCAAAGTCCAGGAACGGGGCATCGGGGCTTTCTCCTTCATGTGTTTCGAACGGGGGGTATGCCCTGAGGAAGCTTGAGGCAACGAAAAAACCCCCTCCCTGCGGTGGCAGGGAAGGGGGCTTTCCAAGTTCAGGGAAGTTTACTTACGTCGCAAGGACTTCAGTAGGTCCCGCCAAAGCTCCGGTTGAGCGTGCGCGGGCCATTATTCTTGTCCGCATCGGCTGCACCCGCATTTTTGTCGTTCTCGCCGAAGAGCGCCTGGTTGCGTTCCTCGTCGCGCCAATGCGCCTTTGCATCCTCTGCCGACTTCGAGATCGTCACCTTGTCGGCCACGGTCTGCAACCAGCTCGATGGGATCGAGTGGTGGCGTCCACCGGCGTCGGCATCGGTCTTGGTCAGAATGATGCGATCGCCGCGCACCTTGTCGACCGTGCCGACATGCGCGCCGTCCGAACCGACGACTTCCATATGCTCAGTGACCTGCGACAGGGACGAGCGCTGCGTCTGCCGATTGCTCCGCCACGACCCGAATTCCGACTCGAACTTCGACCGGTTTTCGCGGCGATATTCATCATAGTCGCGATCGAGCGCCTCGATCTGCGTACGACGCCAACTGCCGTAGTTCTCGTCATGATGTCCGCGCTCGTTGCCGCCGCGCTGGTCGTCGTAGCGCGCATCGAACTCACGGCGACGCTGAGCTTCGTCGTCGCCGAACCACGAGCGGACTTCGTCGCCCGCGCGATCGAAGAAGCCGCGGTCGTCATAGTCATAACCTTGGGGCTGGCGACCATATCCTTGCTGGGGGCGACCATAGGCCTGGTTGCCACCGCGATTGCCATATTGGTCACCTTGGCCGTAGCTATCGCGTCCGTCGCGGTTCTGGCTTTGGAAGCGATCGCCACTGCTCCGGTTGCCGCCATAGTAGCCACCGCCTTCCTGTCCGAAACTGCGGTCGCCATATCCGCGTGCGCCATATCGGTCGCTACCGCCTTGTCCCTGATACCCGCTTCGATCGGACGGTCCGTAGTCGTCGTGCCGGTCGGGTCCACCAAAGGGATTTCCTCGGTCGCCGTATGCGCTCTGACCGTAGCGGTCATTCTGGTCGCGGTTGCCGGGGCGGTCCGAATAGGATCGGGAATAGCGTTCATCAGCCATGATAACGTCCTCCTGAGACAGTGAGCATCAAGGTGCGCGACGTTTGCCGCGTCGCATTGACGGGGAATAAACTCGGAGAAAAGCAAACCGGTTCCGCTGTTTGACGCAATGTCGGGGCGGATCGTCGTCCAGCCACGGTGAAGCATTTGAAAATTGCGTACGGTCGGCGGCGCATTGTCGTTGCACCGTGCACAAACCATGATATTGCAAGAATGAACGCTCCGCTGGGGCGGTCGGGCGTGGTGCGGGGCTGTAGCTCAGATGGGAGAGCGCTGCAATCGCACTGCAGAGGCCAGCGGTTCGATTCCGCTCAGCTCCACCACCACGCATTTTTCCGACATCCCTGACGGCATCCGCCACCGGTTCCGCTAGGACGGGTTCGCGTGGGGAGCCTAGCGGCGGGTGCTTCGTTCGTGCATCATGCCGTTGATGTCCTCCGCCGATCGTCTCGCCCGCCCGCTTAAAGGATTGATCGCCGGACAGGTTCGTGCCGTCTTCAACGATCGGTCCAGCGGTGAGGTGCCGGTGGTACGGCGTGCCGATGCCTTGTTCCCGCCGGACTCGGTCGCGTGGCGCGTCCATGGCGACGTGACGTCGATGCTGGTGGGCGGCGTTACTGCGCTGATGCTTCAGATGCTCCATCCCGCCGTGCTTGCAGGAGTCTGGGATCATTCAGGGTTTCGGGACGACATGCAGGGGCGGCTCCGCCGGACCGCGCGCTTCATCGCGGTGACGACCTACGGCGCGCCCGAGGATGCCCGCGCGCTGCTGGCGAAGGTGCGTCGCATTCATGATCACATTGGCGGATCGCTTCCGGACGGTACGCCGTATCGCGCCAGCGAACCCGCTTTACTCGCCTGGGTCCATGTGAGTGAAGTGCTGAGTTTTCTCGACGGCTGGATACGGTATGGGGAGCCGGGCATGAGCCGCGCCGACCAAGACCGCTATGTCCGCGAGATGGCGCGGATCGCGGAGCCGCTGGGGGTCGATCCGATCCCGACGACCCGCGCCGAAGCGGAGGCGATCCAGCGCCGGATGCGGGAAGATCTCCGGGTCGATGCGCGGACTCGGGACGTTGCCGATGTGCTGCTCAACCAGCCGGCGCCATCGATCGCTGCGCGACCATTCCAGGCGATGACGATGCAAGCCGCGATCGATCTGCTGCCGGGGTGGGCGCGGACGCTCCATGGACTGGAGCGGCCCGGCATAACGCTGCCGCTGTTGCGCGCGAGTACCTTCGGTGTCGCCAGTACGCTGCGTTGGGCGTTCCGATGACGCCGGAGCCTGCCACGGTGCCGATCCCGGCGGCGACGCTCGTGTTGTTCCGGCAGCGCACGGGGACACCCGAACTGCTGTTCGTGGAGCGATCGCGCGCGATGGCCTTTGCGGCGGGTGCGTTGGTCTTCCCCGGTGGCCGGGTCGATCCGGGAGACCATGTGTTGGCGCAGCAATTTGGCGACGATGTGGAGGACGGCGCGAGCCGGATCGCGGCGATCCGCGAGACGCTGGAGGAAGTCGGGGTGCCGGTCGGGCTGCCGCCACTGTCGGCGGCGGAGATTTCAGGGTTGCGCGCCGCGTTGCAGGCTGGCGTTCCGTTCGGACAGGCGCTGTCCGCCATCGATGTGACGCTGTCGATCACGGACCTGGTCCCGTTCGCGCGATGGTGTCCGTCGCATGCGCCGGCGCGGATCTTCGATGCGCGATTCTATCTGGCCGAGATTCCGGTCGACGCGCCCGAACCGATCGTCGACGACACTGAGAATGTCCGCGTATTCTGGGCAACCGCGCAAGACGTGCTCGACCTGGCGGACCGGGGCGCCGCGACGATCATTTTCCCCACCCGCCGCAATCTGGAGCGGCTGGCATTGTTCGACAGCTTCGCGGCAGCCGTATCGCACGCCGCCCGTCATCCAATCCGCACCATTACGCCGTGGGTCGAGCCGCGCGACGACGTTCCGCATCTCTGCATTCCGACGGACCTCGGGTACCCGATCACCGCTGAACCGATGCATAAAACCGTCCGCGGCTGACGCGCGTCAGTGCGGCATTGCTGCCGCTTCTACCTTTTCCACCCAGTTGGGGAAGAATCCGGGCTGGCGGTTGGACCATCCCGACGCCGTCGCCGCAGCTTCGCTGATTGATTGCAGCAACTTCCGACGCAGTTCAGGGTGAAGGTGCGGCAATGCCGCTGCCGCGCAGAAAGCTGCGGGGAGCCACGGCCGGATTTCGGCACCGATCAACCGTTCGTAAAGGAAACGGTAGGCGGCAAAGGTGGTGAGGCGGCCCTGTCCGAGGTCGAAGGCGGAAAGCGTGAGCAGCGGCCCCATGATCGTCTCGACCCCCTCGAGGCCGCCGTCATCCGGGATCATCATACGGATATTGGGTAGGCGGTCGTACAACCGGGCTTGTGCGCGAATGCTCGCGGCTTCGACGACATCGCGCGACCACAAAGCGAGTGCGTCCTGACGGTCGAGACCGATATCGAGGGCGCGACGGATATATCTCTGGGTCGATGCGGGGAACCCCGCGAACTCTTTCATCTCGGCCAGCGTCATCGTGCCGTTGGCCGCTTTCATCCGAGAACCCATCGTGCCACTCCGCTACAATCGTGCAGTCCAGCAAAAATGCGCTTCTTGCATTACCACATGGTTAACGCCGGAAACCCACTGCGAAACTAAGCGACCATAAATCGTGTTGCGGCGCAACATCCGATGCGACGAGATGAGATATTTGTACGAATGCGGATCGTCCCCGCACGGAACGGCCGTTCCGTGCGGGGGGAGGCGGGATCGTAGGCGTCAGCGTTTGTCGGAAGACCGCTTTGCCTCGGCTTCTGCATCATAGCCGGAAGACCGCGGCGGTTCGCCGTTTTCGCCGGGGCGGCTGGTCGAGGGCGGGTCGGACGCGTCCATCGACTCGTCCAGAGCGTTGTCGAGCGCTGCATCGGGGCTCGACGGGTTCCGTTCCAGACGGTGCGCGATCGATGCGTCCTGGCCCGCATCCTGCTTGTTCGCGGTTGCCTCTTCCTCGGGATCGCCGGGCGCCACCGAGAGGCCGTCGAGGGCCTTGTCGTCGATCAGCTTGGGGTCGTCGGTCATGAATTCACTCCTGATCGTTAGCCAAGGAGAACGATCCGACCGACGCGCCTGTTCCCTCATTCCAGACGCGTGACCAAAACACGTTGCGCGACGAAGGCAGCGCGGCCGAACACGGTCATGAAGGCGATGTCCGTTGCATCGCGCCCGACCGCGACCCGGACGAGATCCGAACAGCACGCCATGCGGGTTGCATCGACCAGATGCCAGCCGCCCCCGACCCACAATTCCGCCACCGCATGGAAATCGGGCGGGTCGACCCCAGGCGCGTAAGCGGAGACGCAGCGCGCCGGTATCCCGCCGGCCCGCGCCAGCGCGACGAGGAGGTGCGCATAGTCGCGACATACGCCGTGTCGTTCGGCAAAGGTCATCATCGCCGTGGTCGTGCCGTTCGACGTGCCGCCCTCGTAGCGCAAATGCCCGGCGACCCAATCAACCAGCGCCGCGGCGAGGGGGCCGCCGCTTAAGCCACCGAAATGCTGCTCGACAAAGCCTTCCAGACGGTCCGACTCACAATAGCGGCTCGGCAGCAGATACGGGATCGTGTCGACCGGCATGAGCCGTACCGGCGTGTTGGGGAGGACCGAAAAGTCGATCACGGGCCGATCGATCCGCACGATCGCGCGGTAATCCGCACGGAATGCGCCTTCCCCCCGGGCCCAGCAGCGTTGCCCGATCCCGTCTTCCCCGCGCACCGCGCGCAGCGGCTCGGGCGAATAGACTCGCAGATCCTGCATCTCGAGATGCTGATCGGGCTGTTTGGCCGCTTCGATCAGCAACAGCACGTCCGCCGCGCCATCGATAGTATAGTCGAGCATGGCCTCGATCGCGATGCGCATGAATGTCCTTTGTGCGGTCGGAGGGAAACGCCAATAAAAAAGGCCCGATGGATCGCGCCATCGGGCCCTTTCGGAAGAGCTCTTACCTAAGCGGCGATCAGTTGCGGTTGCCGAACAGGCGCAGGATGAACAGGAACATGTTGATGAAGTCGAGGTACAGGCTCAGCGCCGACATGATCGTCACGCGCTGCTCCATGTCGGTACCAGCAACCTGGGCGTACATAGCCTTGGTGCGCTGGGTGTCATAAGCCGTCAGACCAGCGAACAGCAGGACGCCGACGAAGCTGATGACGAGGCCAAGCGGACCCGAATTCAGGAACATGTTGAGCAGGCTTGCGACGATCAGGCCGATCAGCCCCATCGTCAGGAACGTGCCGAACGCGGACAGGTCACGCTTGGTGGTGTAGCCATACAGACTGAGGCCACCGAACGCCGCTGCCGTCGCGAAGAACGCCTGTGCGATCGCCGTCGGGCTGTAGACCAGGAAGACCGTCGAGAGCGACAGGCCCATCGCCACCGCGAAGCCCCAGAACATGATCTGCAGCGTCGAGTTGGTCATCCGGTTCTGGCCGAAGCTCATGCCGAACACGAAACCGAGCGGGGCGAGGGTGATCACCCACTTGAGGATGCCTGGGCCACCGAAAACGGTCGCTGCCGCACCGCTCGCCACGAAGCCGAGCGCGACGATCCCGGTCAGCAGGACCGCGGACGCCATGTAGTTATAGACGGACAGCATGTACCGCCGCAGGCCAGCGTCATACGCCCCCGCGCGGGTGGTCCCAGCCGTCTGGAACGCGGAGGCGTTCGGACGGGGATCAGACCAGTTTGCCATTACGAAAAGCTCCTTGCAGCCGGCCGTGTGCCGGTTGCCTTGAATATCGGCGCACCTTGCCCGTATTTCAAGCGAATCCGGGGGGCTTCCGGCGGCAGCAACATAGCGTAACATGACGCAGCCACGGGATCCGGTGCCGTAGGCGGCCGCGCCGATCCTAAAACGCGCCTGCAAGCGCGGCGGCGGGGCGCTCCAATTCGGGTTGCTAAATCGCTTTCGTAATCGCGGTATGCTCTGCTACGCTTCGTACAAGAACAAAAGTTCGAGAGGAGCGCTCCCAATGCATACCGGCCCGGCCATCGCGGATTCGCCCGAAACGGCCCGCGTTTCCCGTTATGCGTGGCTGGTGCTCGGGATCCTGTTCCTCGTCTACGTGCTCAATTTCGTCGATCGGCAGATCATCTCGATCCTCGCGGAAGACATCAAGCGTGACCTCAATTTGAAGGATGAGGATCTCGGCTTTCTGTATGGGACCGCATTCGGCGTGTTCTATTCGCTGTTCGGTATTCCACTGGGTCGGCTTGCGGACACGTGGCACCGGGTCCGCCTGATGACGCTCGGTCTGGGGCTGTGGTCCGCGATGACGGCGGCATCCGGGCTCGCCCAGAGCGGGGGTGCGCTCGCCGCGGCGCGGATCGGCGTGGGCGTCGGGGAGGCGACCGCGAGTCCCTCGGCCTATTCGCTGATCTCGGATTATTTCCCGAAACGCCTGCGCGCGACCGCGCTCGCGATCTATTCGTCCGGATTGTACGTCGGGGGCGGGCTGTCGCTCGGAGTCGGCGGGTTGATCGTTCAGCGGTGGAACCAGGCCTATCCCGACGGCGGGCCGTTCGGTCTGCACGGTTGGCAAGCCGCGTTCATGATCGTCGGCATTCCCGGCCTGATCCTGGCGGCGGTCGTCGCGACGCTGCGCGAACCGATCCGTGGTGCCGTCGAAGGCTTGCCGCGACCGGAGCGGCATCCGGCACCGTTCAGCGCGTTCCTGTCGGAATTGCTCACGATCCTTCCACCGTTGACGCTGATCGGCGCTGCGCGGGGCGGGTTACAGGCGTTTCTGACCAACATCCTCGCCCTCGGGATCGTCGTTGCCGCCGTGCTCGGCCTGCATGCGATCGGCGAGCCATGGCCACAGTGGATCGCCGTAGGGATCGGGGTGTATGCGGTCTTTTCCTGGGCGGCGGCGCTGAAGCGTCGCGATCCGCCGACGTATCGGTTGATCGTCGGTAATCCGGCCTTTCTGTGCATCGTCGTGGCTTATGGCCTCAATGCGTTCATGGCCTATGCGATCAGTTTCTGGGCGGCGCCGTTCGTGATGCGGACGTTGGGTACGTCGCCGGCGATGGCGGGGCTCCTGGTCGGGTCGACCGGTGCGCTCGCGGGATTTCTGGGGGTTATGCTCGGCGGCCTGATGGCGGATCGGCTGCGGCGGCGGAATCCGGCGGGGCGCGTGATCGTCGTCCTGTTCGGCGCGATCGCGCCGATCCCGTTCGTCATCGGAGCGTTTACCGCGACGAGCGCTGCAGTCTTCTTCCCGTGCTTCTTCTTGTCGAGCATCTTCGCCAGCACCGCGCTCGGGGCTGCCGGAGCGACGATGCAGGACCTCGTGCTCCCTAGAATGCGTGGAACCGCGACGGGGACATTCTTCATCGGGACGACGCTGCTCGGGTTGGCGATGGGGCCGTATCTCGCAGGGCGAATCTCGACGCTCTCCGGCAGTTTGTCTGTGGGGGTTTTGTCGCTGCTGTGCGCCGCGCCAATTACGATCGCAGCAGGCCTTGCGGCGTACCGGCTAGTGCCGAATGCCGAGGCGCAACGAGAGGCGTGGGCGCGGGGTGCGGGCGAGGACATCTAGTCCAGACCAACTCGCCCCCCGCAGCCCGCGAAACCTTAACTCGCGGCGAATACGCCGCAGGCAACGCGCCCGCCGCTGTTGCCCGAGGGGTCGGTCATCAGATCATCCGGGTTGGCATGAACGACCAGCGCTGACCCGTCTGCGTCGAGCAACCCGGCCATCGTTGCGCCGGGAAGAACCATCCCGATCGTCCCGCGACCGTTCGTGCCGACGACCAGGTTCGGCAGGTCGCCCGCATGTGGGCCCTGCGGGTTCATCGACCCGTGCTTGGTGGATGTCGGATTCCAATGTCCGCCGGCGCTGGCAAAGTCAGGGGCATCGCACTTGCCGACCGTATGGACATGCGCGCCGTGGGTGCCCGCGGGCATCCCGGTCACGTCGACCGTGAGGCGAAGGCCACCGCCGACTTCGGTCGCGCTTGCGCGGCCCACTTCGGCGCCGTCCGCGGTTCGCAGCATGGCAACGGCACGGGCGCCGTTCGCCATCGGGGCGCCGGTCTTTGGACCTGCCTTGTCGCAGGCGGAGAGGCTGAGCGTCGCCAAGGCTGCCGCAGCGAGGATCGGTACGCGCATGGGGTATCTCCTGTTATGTGTCGGGGACGTGTTGCCCTGTAACGCATTGCGCGACAAGCGGAGCCGGGAATTGCATAAAAAAGGACCGTGCGACGATCGTCGCACGGTCCTTGCAAGGTTCCACCATGTCAATTGCCTGACATGGTGGAGATACGATCAGTTGGCGTTGCTGGTCTTGATCGACCCGTTCACGCCATTGGGGAAGAAGCCCCCCCCTACCGTCGCAGACTTGGTAAGGTACACGATGTTCAGCACATTCGCTGCACTGCGGCTGTAAGCGATACCCGAGCCGTCGGTCGGAACGATGTTCGAAATCGACGAGTCTGCCCCGGCAATCCCCTGATCGTCCTCGATTGATCCATCCAGACTGTCTCGCGCGTCACTGATCATCCGAACCTGATCGAAGATCGAACCCGTGGCCGTGCCGGCGGCGAAGCCCTTGCCGTACAGGATCGTGCGGATCAGACCCGCGTGATACGCTTCTGCCGCCAGAATGCCCGCTGCGGCGTCCAGATAGGTCTTGCTCGTCAGCAACGGCGCGGCGCCCTTGTAGGCGCTGACGCCGACGTCCTCGAAGATGAAAGCGCCGAGCAGGAACGCATTGTCGTTGGCGTACGGATCGAACACGCCCGTCGACGAGACGACACCGGCCGCCCGCGCGGCTGCGGTGAACGCCCCCGTCGCGCTGCCGTCGATGTTGATCGCCGGCATCGCCACCGCCGCAGACCCGAGCGCAGTACGCAGGTAGGCGACATGCGCGATCTCGTCTGCCGCGATCTCACGCGCATATTGTGCGACGATCGGGTCTTCGAAGGTTACCTTGCGGCCGCCGGTTACGGCACCTTGCGTTCCGACACCGGTGACTTGCGATGCGGGAAGACCCGTGCCGTACACCGCGAACGAGTAGAACTGTGCTTCGAGATATTCGAGATTGAGCGCGAAGTTCAGAATATCCCCGTCGGAAACGGGCGCACTGGTCGGCGTCGGGGTAGGGGTGGGCGTCGGGGTCGGCGTCGGGTTGAAGCCCTTCGGCCCGTTATCGCACGCGGCGAGCAGCGAAAGACCGCCCGCTGCGACCGTCGCCTGACCGGCGACGCGAAGGAAGTTGCGGCGCTCGTCGCGGCGGCGGTCACTCGCCTCCAGCACCTGCGTCAAAATATTCGTAGTATCCATTGCTACTCTCCCTTGGAGAAGGCGTGATGTCTAAAGCGGCTTAATTGGCGCCGCTGAACCGCAGGTCGGCGTTCGGGTTGTTCGTCCCGTTGGGGAAGAAGCCGCCTGCCATCACGCGCGCGTTGGTGAGGTACGCAATGTTATGGACTTGCGCGACGGTGCGCGAGAACGCGAGACCGTTCTCGTCGAGTGGCACGATGTTGGATGCATCTCCACCGTTGATCTGGACGGTCGAAATACCCTGATCGAGATCGGTCGTACCGTCGAGGCTGTCCCGCGCGTTCGAGATCTTGTCCGCCGACGTGCGAAGCGCGGGCGTGTCGACACCCTTGCGGTACAGTACGGTTCGAACGAGTGCGGCATGATACGCCTCGACCGCGAGGATGCCGGCTGCGGCTTCCAGATACGTCTTGTTGGTCAGCAGCGTCGCGCCGCCCTTATAGGCCGTGACGCCGACGTCTTCGAAGATGTACGCGCCGAGCAGGAAGTTGTTGTCGTTCTCATACACGTTGAACGCCTCGCCAGCGCCGATCAGGCCGGCCGCGCGTGCGGCGTTGCTGAAGGCGGAGGTCGGGGTCACGTCGATGTCGATCGCCGGTTGCGCGATCGCCGACGTGCCGAGCTGCGTGCGCAGAAAGGTTACGTGCGCGAGCTCGTCGCCTGCGATCTCCTTGGCGTAGGCAGCGACGATCGGGTCACTGAACGTCACCTTGCGACCGCCCGTAACTGCGCCCTGAGTGCCGAGACCGGTCAGCATGTTGGCGGCGAGGCCCGTGCCGTTGGCGGCAAAGCTGTAGAATTGCGCTTCGAGATATTCGAGATTGAGCGCGAAGTTGAGCACGTCGGCGTCGCTTGGTGCGCTTTGCGCTTCCGCACGACCCGCCAGGCCGATTGCGGCTCCGCCCGCGAGACCCGCCACGGCGGCTGCGCCGAACGCGGATTTAAAGAAATCACGACGATCGTTGCGTCGTTCTACGCGCCGATCGAGCGCTTCGATCAACTGCTGGTTTACATCTTCGGTCATTGAACTCGACCTCCCTGTGGATGGTACTTCGCTAACCCGCACATCGAGTTATGGTTCCAAGCCGTTGTAAACAAAGGCAAAAACCGAAATTCAAGGCGCGCGCAGACGGTGCCCGGAACCGCATGAACCGAACCCTCTCCCGTCGTGGCACAGCTACGCTCGGTATTTGGCCAAGGACGCACGACCGTTAAAAAATTACTTAGTATCTCTGCGTAGTAAAAGAATGTGTCGGGTTTTCCCCGGAGTATGCGCGAACCCACGGTGAACGCAGACGCGCCCTTTCCCCCGCGCAGCCCCCTTGCTAAGGGCACCTCGACTCTTGCATTCGCACAGTCGGTCGCGCCCGCGCGGAGCCTTGACGGTTTCGCCTCCCCGCCGCGGCCCGACGCATAGGGAAGGACCCGCTGCACATGACCGCCATTGGCCAGGATACACTCGGCACGCGCACCACGCTTGACGTTGGTGGCACCGCTTACGACTATTACAGCCTCGCCACCGCCGCCGAGAAGCTGGGCGACATCAGCCGCCTGCCGTTCTCGATGAAGGTGCTGCTCGAGAACCTGCTCCGCTTCGAGGATGGCGTCACCGTCACCACCGAGGATCTCCAGGCGATCATCGACTGGCAGCAGGAGCGCAAGTCGGACCGCGAAGTCCAGTATCGCCCCGCGCGCGTGCTGATGCAGGATTTCACCGGCGTCCCGTGCGTCGTCGATCTCGCGGCGATGCGCGATGCGATTACCAAGCTCGGCGGCGACCCGGTCAAGATCAACCCGCTCGTGCCGGTCCATCTCGTGATCGATCACTCGGTGATGGTCGACGAATTCGGCACGCCGCAGGCGTTCGAGGATAACGTCGAGCTCGAGTACCAGCGCAACAACGAGCGCTATGAGTTCCTCAAGTGGGGCTCGAAGGCGCTCGACAACTTCAAGGTCGTGCCTCCCGGCACCGGCATCTGCCACCAGGTCAATCTCGAGAACATCGCGCAGGCGGTGTGGTCCTCGACCGCGCCCGACGGCAAGACGATCGCCTATCCCGACACCTGCGTCGGCACAGACAGCCACACCACGATGGTCAACGGCCTCGGCGTGCTCGGCTGGGGCGTCGGCGGGATCGAAGCGGAAGCCGCGATGCTCGGCCAGCCGGTCTCGATGCTGATCCCCGAAGTCGTCGGCTTCAAGCTCACCGGTGAACTCGCCGAGGGCATCACCGCGACCGATCTCGTGCTCACCGTCACGCAGATGCTGCGCGCCAAGGGCGTCGTCGGCCGCTTCGTCGAGTTCTACGGCCCGGGCCTCGACGCGCTCAGCCTCGCTGACCGCGCGACGATCGCCAACATGGCACCTGAATATGGCGCGACCTGCGGCTTCTTCCCGGTCGATGACGCCACGCTCGACTACATGCGCCTCACCGGGCGCAGCGAAGAGCAGATCGCGCTCACCGAGGCATATGCCAAGGCACAGGGCATGTGGCGTCTCGCGGATGCGCCCGATCCCGTCTTCACCGACACGCTCGGCCTCGACATGGCGAACGTCGTCCCGTCGCTCGCCGGTCCGAAGCGCCCGCAGGACAAGGTCATCCTCACCGAGGTCGACGACACGTTCAACGCGGATCTCGCCAAGGTCTACGGCCATTCGAACGCCATTCGCGTCCCCGTCGAAGGCCGCGACCATGACATCGGCGACGGCGACGTCGTGATCGCCGCGATCACGAGCTGCACCAACACCTCCAACCCGTCGGTGCTGGTCGCCGCAGGGCTGGTCGCGCGCAAGGCGAACGCGCTGGGCCTCAAGCCCAAGCCGTGGGTCAAGACCTCGCTCGCCCCTGGCTCGCAGGTCGTCACCGACTATCTCGACAAGGCCGGTCTCACGACCGATCTCAACGCGGTCGGCTTCAACCTCGTCGGCTATGGCTGCACGACCTGCATCGGTAACTCGGGCCCGCTCGCGCCTGCGATTTCCGCAGCGATCAATGGCAACGACATCGTCGCGGCGTCGGTCCTGTCGGGCAACCGCAACTTCGAGGGCCGCGTCTCGGCCGACGTGCGCGCGAACTTCCTGGCTTCGCCGCCGCTCGTCGTCGCCTACGCGCTCAAGGGCACGGTGACCGAGGACTTCACCACCACGCCGATCGGCCAGTCGACCGCGGGCGAGGACGTGTACCTCAAGGACATCTGGCCGACCAACGCCGAAGTCCGCGAAGTGATGGACGCCAACATCGACCGCGGCATGTTCCAGTCGCGCTACGCCAGCGTCTTCACGGGCGATGCCAAGTGGCAGGCGATCGATATCGACGGGTCGGACACCTATGCGTGGCCGGCAAGCTCGACCTACATCGCCAACCCGCCGTATTTCGAGGGCATGTCGATGACCCCGGCGCCGGTGCAGGACATCATCGAGGCGCGTCCGCTTGCGATCCTCGGGGATTCGATCACGACCGATCACATCTCGCCGGCTGGTTCGATCAAGGCAGACAGCCCTGCGGGTGCGTGGCTGATGGAGCGTCAGGTCGCGCGTGCGGACTTCAACAGCTATGGCGCGCGTCGCGGCAACGACAATGTCATGGTCCGCGGCACCTTCGCCAACATCCGCATCAAGAACGAGATGGTCCCGGGCGTCGAGGGCGGCATGTCCTCGTACAAGGGCGAGACGATGCCGATCTACGATGCGGCGATGCGCTTCAAGGAAGACGGCGTTCCGTTGATCGTCATCGCGGGCAAGGAATATGGCACCGGTTCGTCGCGCGACTGGGCGGCGAAGGGCACCAATTTGCTCGGCGTCCGCGTCGTCATCACCGAGAGCTTCGAGCGGATCCATCGCTCGAACCTCGTCGGCATGGGCGTGCTGCCGCTGCAGTTCGCCGACGGCGTCGATCGCAAGACGCTGAACCTCGACGGGTCGGAGAGCTTCACGATCATGAAGGTCTCGGAAATCCGCCCGCGCCAGAACGTCGAAGTGACGATGACCCGCGCCGACGGCACGGTCGAGACGTTCATGACGCGCTGCCGGATCGATACCGTCAACGAGCTGGAATATTTCCTCAACGGCGGCATCCTGCAGTACGTGCTGCGCAAGCTGGCTGCGTAAGCGGGGCGGGCGGGCTTCGGCCCGCCGGTTTTGTGAGGTGCAAGGAGGGGCGGGGAAACCTGCCCCTTTTTCGTGCTTGATGAAGGCTTCCGTTTGCACGGCGGGCGCTTCCCCGGCGAAGGCCGGAGCCCAGGAGTGGGCGGTGGATCGCGGCGGCAGTGGTCGGTTACAGCGGCCTTCGCCGGGGAAGCACTTGTGTACGGAACGTAACGCCTTGCCCCAGAACGGGAAATGCCCGCCACACTTGCGTGTGGCGGGCATCCTTTCCTCCCCAGGAAACTTTCTTGACCAGTCCCTAGGCGGCGAATCTCGTTCGCGTAACGGCGCATCGCATCGCAGCGCGGTCGGCTTGTAAACTTCCCTGGTCAAGCGTACGTACGTTTGTAAAGTATTGACGAGCGGAGGGATACATGGCCGATCGCAAGCTGTTCGCTGGACACGCGGTGCGTCGCCTGCGCCGCGGCGCTGGCCTCACCCAGGCCGCAATGGCCGAAGTGTTGACGATTTCCCCCAGCTATCTCAACCTCGTGGAAAAGAACCAGCGCCCGCTCTCCGCGACGCTGCTGGTCAAGCTGGCCGAAACGTTCGACTTCGATCCCCGCGCGCTGGCGGCGGGCGAGCCCGGCGGCGGCGAGGCGGCGCTCCGGCGCAGATTGGCCGACCCGATGTTCGCCGACCTCGAGATCGACCGCAACGAGATCGAGGAGTGGCTCGCAGGCGCACCCGGCGGCGCGGAAGCGTTCGCGCGTGCGTTCGACCGGATCCGCGCGGGCGGGACGCCCGACGATCCCGCCGCAGTCGATCCGATCAGCGAGGTCCGCCGCGAGATCGAACGCTGGCGCGGCCATTTCGCCGACCTGGATGCCGCGGCGGAGGCGCTCGCGGACGAATTGCGGATGGGCGCGGGGGATCTGTACGGCGCGATCTCGGAACGGTTGCGCGTCAAGCACCAGCTGACGATCCGCGTCCTGCCGGTCGACGTGATGCCCGAACTGCTGCGCCGCACCGATCTCCATGCGCGACAGGTGCAATTGTCGGAAATGCTTGATCCCGCCAGCCGGACGTTTGCCGTCGCGGTCCAGCTCGCGCAGATCGAAGCGCGCGACGAGATCGAGGCACTGGCCAAGGGCGCAGGATTTGCCGACCGCGCAGCCGAGCGGCTCTATCGGCGCCACCTCGCCAATTACTATGCGGCGGCGTTGATGATGCCCTACGCCCGGTTCCTGCGTGCGTGCGAGGCGACGGGCTACGACATCGAATTGCTGCAACGCCGGTTCGGCGCGGGGTTCGAACAGGTCGCGCATCGTATGACCGCGCTGCAACGGGTTGGCGCACGCGGGCTGCCGTTCTTCCTGGTGCGGATCGACCGGGCGGGGCAGGCGTCGAAGCGTTTCTCGGGCGCGAGCGCATCGCCGCTTGCCGAGGCGGAGGCGCGCTGTCCGCTATGGCGGCTCCACGCAGCGTTCGAGCGTCCGGGAACGCTGGCGGTTCAACTGGTGGCGCTGGAGGACGGATCGCGCTGGTTCACGATCGCGCGCACCGTCACTCCGCAGGGGCGGCGGTATGGCACGGTGCCGGCGGAGTTCGTCGTCGGGGTCGGCGTTGCCGCTGCACATGCGGGCGCGCTTGCCGCGGCGCGTGGGGTCGACCTGACAGGGGAAGCGACGCCGATCGGGCTGGGGTGTCGTGCCTGTGGGCGCGGACAGTGTCCGCAACGGTCGCTGCCGCCGTCGGGTCGCGCGCTGATCGTCAACGAACGGGAGCGCGGAATCAGCGGCTTCTCGTTCGGCGGCGACTGAGCCGACCTCGCCCGTTTCCGGCGGTGCTGTTCTACAGCGCGGCGTCTTTCTATGGTGTGGGGTACGGCTCTCCCCGATGTGCTCAGCCGCGTTTGATAAAGGGGAGGGGCCAAATTACGATGCGATTCCGCCTAACTTTCCCCTAACCTTCCGACCATCTGCGGTGTCAACAACATCACACATTTACAAATAACCTGGCGAAGGATTGACGGCGGTACGCTGTAGTTCGGACGTTTCCCGTCTGGATTCCTGTAAAGAACGCTATTCCGTGGAAATCGCTACACAGTGAGGCCCTCGATGACGTACCAGTCCAGCATCGCTCAAACCAACACGCTGATCCGCAGCCACAACGGCTCGTGGGACGGCATCTCGGCCGAGTCGGTCGCGCGGATGCGGCTCCAGAACCGGTTCCAGACCGGCCTCGACATCGCGCGCTATACGGCGGCCATCATGCGGCGCGACATGGCGGCCTATGATGCGGACCCAGCGCACTACACCCAGTCGCTCGGCTGCTGGCACGGGTTCATCGGGCAGCAGAAGATGATCAGCATCAAGAAGCACTTCGGCTCGACCGAGCGGCGCTATTTGTACCTGTCGGGTTGGATGATCGCGGCGCTCCGCAGCGAGTTCGGCCCGTTGCCCGACCAGTCGATGCACGAGAAGACCAGCGTCCCCGCGCTGATCGAGGAACTCTACACGTTCTTGCGTCAGGCCGACGCCCGCGAGCTCGGGATGATGTTCCGCGACATCGATGCGGCGCGCGCTTCGGGCAATGCGATCGAGGAGCAGCGCCTGCTCAACGCGATTGAGAATTACCAGACGCATGTCGTTCCGATCATTGCCGACATCGACGCCGGCTTCGGCAATGCCGAGGCAACGTATCTTCTCGCCAAGAAGATGATCGAGGCGGGGGCGTGCGCGCTCCAGATCGAGAATCAGGTCAGTGACGAGAAGCAGTGCGGCCATCAGGACGGCAAGGTCACGGTCCCGCACGAGGACTTCCTCGCGAAGGTCCGCGCGTGCCGCTACGCCTTCCTCGAGCTGGGGGTGGACGACGGTATCATCGTCACGCGCACCGACTCGCTGGGGGCGGGACTGACCAAGCAGATCGCGGTGTCGAAGGCACCGGGCGACCTCGGCGACCAGTATAACAGCTTCCTCGACTGCGAGGAGATCGACCCGACGACCGCACGCAACGGCGACGTCATCCTCAACCGCGACGGCAAGCTGCTGCGCCCCAAGCGGCTGCCCTCGAATCTATTCCAGTTCCGCGCCGGATCGGGCGAAGACCGCTGCGTGCTCGATTGCATCACCTCGCTTCAGCATGGCGCGGACTTGTTGTGGATCGAGACCGAGAAGCCGCATATCGAACAGATCGCGGGTATGGTCGACCGGATCAGGGAGGTCATTCCCAACGCCAAGCTGGTCTACAACAATTCGCCGTCGTTCAACTGGACGCTCAACTTCCGCCAACAGGTCTATGACGCCTGGGCCGCGGAAAGCCGCGACCTGTCAGCGTACGATCGGACGAAGCTGATGTCGGTCGACTATGACGGCACCGCACTGGCGGACGAAGCGGACGAGCGCATCCGGACCTTCCAGCGCGACGCCGCGGCGCGTGCGGGGATCTTCCATCACCTCATCACGCTGCCGACCTATCACACCGTAGCGCTGTCGACCGACAATCTTGCCAAGGAGTATTTCGGCGAGGCGGGGATGCTCGGTTATGTGAAAGGCGTCCAGCGCAAGGAAATCCGTGAGGGGATCGCCTGCGTCAAGCACCAGAACATGTCGGGCAGCGACATCGGCGACGACCACAAGGAATATTTCGCGGGCGAGGCAGCCCTCAAGGCCGGCGGCGCGCACAATACGATGAACCAGTTCGCTGCCTGAAACGGTACCCCTTCCCCGGCGGAGGCCGGGGAAGGGGAGGACCTGTTTACGCGCCCGCCGCCGTCAGCCGGTCCAGCTGCTCGGTGGTCAGCGCAAGGTTCATCGCACCCAGCAGATCCTCGACCTGCTGCACCGACGTGGCGCTGGCGATCGGCGCGGTCACCGCGGGCTGCTCCTTGAGCCACGCCAGTGCGACCTGCGCGAGGCTGGCACCGGTTTCGTCGGCGACCGAATCCATCGCCGCCAGCACGGCAGGACCGTTGCCATCGAGGAGTTCTTGCATCCGCCCACCGCGTACGCTCTTCCCAAAATCGTCCGCGCTGCGATACTTGCCGGTCAGGAACCCGGAGGCGAGCCCGTAATAGGGCACGACCCCGATGTTGTTCTCAACGCAATAGGACTGCAGTTCGCCTTCGAACTTCTTGCGACTGACGAGGTTATACTCGGGCTGAAGCACATGGAAATGCGGCAGGCCATGCTCGCGAGCCGCATCGTTTGCCGATTTCAGCCGCTTGGCGTGGAAGTTCGACGCTCCCAGCGCGCGGATCTTGCCCGCATCGATCAGCTTCCCGAACGCCGCGAGCACGTCCTCCTGCGACACCGACTCATCGTCCTGATGCGCGAAATAGAGGTCGATCGTGTCGACCCCGAGCCGCTGCAACGACGCCTCGCACGCCGCCGCGATCCGCGCCGGGGCGAGCTTTTCGCCGCCCTCGCCAGGAAGCATCCCGACCTTTGTCGCAATCTGAACCTGATCGCGCTTGCCGCTCTGCTTGAGCCAGGCGCCGATCATGCTCTCGGACTCGCCGCCCTGATGTCCGGGTACCCAGGCGGAATAGACGTCGGCCGTATCGATCATCGTACCACCGCCCGCGACGAACGCGTCTAGCACGGCGAAGCTGGTGGCCTGATCCGCGGTCCAGCCAAAGACGTTGCCGCCCAGCACGAGCGGCGCGATGCGGAGGTCGGTGGCCCCGAGGCGACGGTGTTCGGTCATTGCGGCTTGGCTCCAGATTCGTCTTCGGTGCCGCCCTCATCATCGGGGACGACTTCAGCGGCGTTCATGTCGGCACTGTTCGCGTCGAGTGGGACGGTGGCGGTGTTATGCGACAAATCCTCGCCAGCCATCGCGTTACGGGCAGCAGGAGTGCCGCCCGAACACGCGCTGACCAGCGCTGCCACCAACAGGACGCCCCAGCGCATCAGTTGTCGATCTCGTTACCGATATCGCGGGCAGCGGCACCGGCGCGATCGCCCACGCGGTCGGCCTTTTCGCCGAGGCGGTCTGCAGCCCGGTCTGCGTCGTCGCCGAGCCGGTCTGCTTTCTCACCGGCCGCCTGGCCGAAATTGTCCATCCGTGTCTCGGCGTCGCTGAGCGCGGCGTCGGTATCGTCGCGCGCCTTCCGGGCGGTTTCGTTGACGTCACCCGCAATCGAGTTTGCAGCGGTGCTGGCGTCGTTTTGTGCCTTTTCGCTGCAGGCCGACATGCCGCCGGCGGCGAGGGCGAGGATCGGCAGGAGGAGGATGGACTTGGTCATAAAGGCTCCCGTGATAGGATCGGTTAAGGTATCGAAGGGGTCTAACCCACGCAATCGCGCAAAGGTCCGCTGACGGGACGATCGGACCCGGGGACGCGATACGTTGCGAAAGTCGCACAGCGCAGCCATCGTCGTCGTTGACCGCATATAAAGATATCTTTATATGTCGCTGCCAGATGACCATCGCTCTCGATATCTTTCGCGCTCTGGCGGACGCGACGCGCTTGCGGATCGTGGCGTTGCTGCGCTCGATGGAGCTTTCCGTCGGGGAGCTTGCGCAAGTGTTGGGGCAAAGCCAGCCGCGCGTGTCCCGCCACGTCAAGATCCTGTGCGACGCCGGGCTGGCCGAGCGGCGGAAAGAAGGCAGCTGGGTGTTCGTGGCGCTGGGGGAAGGGGCCACGGTCGGCCCCGTGCTAGGCGCGCTCGACCAATGGGCCGCGCTCTCGCCCGATCACTGGGCGGTCGCGGATGCGGCGCGGCTGGCGGCGGTTCGCGCGGACCGGGCGGCGTCTGCAGCAAGCTGGTTCGAGGCGAATGCCGGCCAATGGGACGCGATCCGCTCCCTCCATATCGCCGAAAGCGAAGTCGAAGCGGCGATTTCTGCCGTAGTCGGCGATGCGCCGATCGGGCAGTTGATCGATATCGGGACGGGGACTGGCCGGATGCTCGAACTGTTCGCCGGACGGGCGGATCAGGCTTTGGGAATCGACCGATCGTCGGAAATGCTGCGGCTTGCGCGTGCAAAATTGTCCGAGCGGGGGCTCACCAACATCGAGTTGCGGCAGGCGGATCTGTATGCGCTGCCGCTAGCCGATCGCGCGGCGGACGTCGCGATCGTCCATCACGTGCTGCATTTCGCGCAACAGCCTGGCGCTGCGATTTCTGAAGCGGCACGCGTGCTCAACGTGGGGGGGCGGCTGCTGATCGCCGACTTCGCGGCGCATGACCGCGAGGAATTGCGCGCGCAGGACGGGCATACCCGACTGGGTTTCGCCGATGAGCAGATGACGACGTGGTTCGCGGCGGCCGGGCTCGACCCGGTGCGCACCGAAACGCTGATGGGTGGCGAACTCACGGTCAAATTGTGGCTGGCGCGCAAGCGCGATGCCGAACGTTCCGGAATACAAGAGGCGATGGCGGCATGACGATTTCGGTAAACCAGCTCGAGGAGGCGCGGCGCGCGCTCGAAGCGCCGTTGTTCGCGGATTTGGCGGGCGATGCGGCAGTATCGTTCGAATTCTTCCCGCCCAAGACAGAGAAGATGGAAGAGGCGCTGTGGCAGACCGTGCGCACGCTGGAGCCGTTCGCGCCCGAGTTCGTGTCGGTGACCTATGGTGCCGGCGGGACGACGCGGGATCGCACCCACGCGACCGTCGCGCGCATCCAGCGCGAGACGACGATGCCGGCGGCGGCGCATCTCACCTGTGTCGAGGCATCGCGGGGCGAGATCGACGAGATCGCGCAGGAATATTGGGCGGCGGGCGTGCGGCATATCGTCGCGCTGCGCGGAGACGCGCCGGGCGCGGACGGGTTCGTTCCGCACAAGGACGGCTATACCAATGCTGCCGATCTGGTGGCGGGGCTCAAGCGGCTGCATCCGTTTGAGATTTCGGTCGCCGCTTATCCCGAATGCCATCCCGACTCGCATGACGATGCGCATGATCTCGACAATCTCAAGCGCAAGCTGGACGCGGGCGCGACGCGGGGGATCACGCAGTTTTTCTTCGAACCCGAGACGTTCTTCCGTTTTCGGGATCGTGCGGCGGCGGCGGGGATCGATGCGCCGATGGTGCCGGGGATCATGCCCGTCACCAATTTCCAGAGCATCGTGAAGATGTCGGCGATGTGCGGCACCGAGGTGCCGGCGTGGATGGGGCGGTTGTTCGAGGGGCTCGAGGATCATGCGGGCGCGCGCGGTCTGATCGCGGCGACGCTGGCGGCCGAGCTGTGTCGCAAGTTGTATGCGGGCGACGTGCGGAACTTCCATTTCTACACGCTCAACCGTGCGGAGTTGAGTTTCGCGATCTGCCATTTGCTGGGGCTGCGGGCGAAGACCGTGGCGAACGCAGCGGCGGCGTGACTTTTTCATAGCCCCTCCCCTTCAGGGGAGGGGTTGGGGTGGGGCAGTGCAGCGGGGTTTCGCTCTCTGCGAGGCACTTCCCCACCCCCAACCCCTCCCCTGAAGGGGAGGGGCTTTAAAGTGGAACCAGCTTATGACGATCCGTGAAACATTCCTTGCCGAGGCGGCCAAGCGCATCCTCATCACCGACGGAGCGTTCGGGACCGAGATCCAGAACTGGAAGCTGTCCGAGGCGGACTATGCCGGCGACCTCGGCCTCGCGAAGGACCAGAAGGGCAACAACGACATTCTCGCGCTGACCAAGCGCGAAGTCCCCGAAGCGATCCACCGCGCCTATTTTGAGGCAGGCGCGGACATCGCCGAGACCAACACTTTCTCCGCCAACCGCATCAGCCAGGCCGATTATGCCGCCGAACATCTGGTGCGCGAGATCAACGTCGAGAGCGCGAAGCTCGCGCGGGCGCTGGCGGACGAATATCAGGCGAAGGACGGCCGCCCGCGCTTCGTCGCAGGGGCGATCGGGCCGACCAACAAGACGCTGTCGCTCAGCCCCGACGTCAACGATCCGGGCTTCCGCGAGATCGACTTCGATTATCTCAAGGGCGTCTACCGCGAGCAGACCGACGCGCTGATCGAGGGGGGGGCGGACTTCATCCTGGTCGAGACGGTGTTCGATACGCTCAACGCCAAGGCGGCGATCATGGCGGCGCTCGAGGCGGGCGAGGCGCTTGGGCGTGACGTGCCGATCATGCTGTCGATGACGCTGACCGATCTGTCCGGGCGCAACCTGTCTGGGCATACGGTCGAGGCGTTCTGGCATGCGGTGCGGCATGCCAAGCCGGTGACGATCGGGCTCAACTGCTCGTTCGGCGCGGAGCAGTTGCGGCCGCATGTGCGCACGCTTTCCGATATCTGCGATACGCTGATCATGGTCTATCCCAATGCCGGGCTGCCCAATGAGCTCGGCGAATATGACGAAATGCCCGCGACGACTGCCGGGCTGGTCGGCGAGTGGGCGAGTGCGGGTCAGGTCAACGTGCTCGGCGGCTGCTGCGGATCGACGCCTGCGCACATCAAGGCGATTGCGGATGGGGTGCGCGGGCTGACGCCGCGCGCGCTGCCGGTGCCGCCGGTGGTGACGCGGCTTGCCGGGCTCGAGCCGATGACGATGGCGGCGTGACATCTCCCTCTCCCCGCTTGCGGGGAGAGGGCAAGCGAGCGAAGCGAAGCGGGGGAGAGGGGCAGTATCGGGCGACACCGCTTAATACTGCCCCTCTCCCCGACCCTCTCCCCGCAAGCGGGGAGAGGGAGAAGGAAAAGTAATGACGACCACCAATTCCTCGACCAATTTCGTCAACATCGGTGAGCGCACCAACGTCACCGGTTCGGCGCGCTTCAAGAAGCTCATCATGGCGGGGGATTACCCCGCTGCGGTCGAGGTCGCGCGGCAGCAGGTCGAGAGCGGCGCGCAAGTGCTCGACGTCAACATGGACGAGGGCCTGCTCGACGCCGAATATGCGATGGTCACCTTCCTCAAGCTGATCGCCGCCGAGCCCGACATCGCGCGCATCCCGTTCATGGTCGACAGCTCGAAATGGTCGGTGATCGAGGCGGGGCTCAAGTGCGTCAGCGGCAAGCCGATCGTCAATTCGATCAGCATGAAGGAAGGCGAGGAGCAGTTCCTCGCGCAGGCCAGGAAGGTCATGCAATACGGCGCAGCAGTCGTCGTGATGGCGTTCGACACGGTCGGGCAGGCGGACACGCGCGCGCGCAAGCTCGAGATCTGCGGCCGCGCCTATGATCTGCTGATGGGGATCGGCTTTCCCCCTGAGGACATCATCTTCGATCCCAACATCTTCGCGGTCGCGACGGGGATCGAGGAGCATAACAATTACGCGGTCGACTTCATCGAGGCCTGCCGCGACATCAAGGCGCGCTGCCCGCACGCGCATATCTCGGGCGGACTGTCGAACCTGTCGTTCAGCTTCCGCGGCAACGAGCCGGTGCGCCGCGCGATGCATTCGGTGTTCCTTTATTACGCGATCCCCGCGGGGCTCGACATGGCGATCGTCAACGCCGGGCAGCTCGACATTTATGATGCGATCGACCCCAAGCTGCGGCAGGCGTGCGAGGACGTCATCCTCAACAAGGACGAGGGCGCAACCGAGCGGCTGATCGCGCTGGCCGAGAGCTTCAAGGGCACCGATGCGGTGGCCGAGAAGGCGGCGGCGGAATGGCGCGGGCTGCCGGTCAACAAGCGGCTCGAATATGCGCTCGTCAAGGGCATCGACATGCATGTCGTCGAGGATACCGAGGAAGCGCGCCAGGCGATCTTCGACAAGGGGGGGCGCCCGATCGAAGTGATCGAGGGGCCGCTGATGGACGGGATGAACGTGGTCGGCGACCTGTTCGGGTCGGGCAAAATGTTCCTGCCGCAGGTGGTGAAATCGGCGCGCGTGATGAAGAAAGCGGTCGCGCATCTGCTCCCCTTCATCGAAGCGGCGAAGGAACCCGGCGCGCGCGGCAAGGGCAAGATCATCATGGCGACCGTCAAGGGCGACGTGCATGACATCGGCAAGAACATCGTCGGCGTGGTGCTCCAGTGCAACGGGTTCGACGTGGTCGACATGGGGGTGATGGTCCCCTGGTCGGATATCCTGAAGGCGGCGAACGAGAATGACGCGGACATGATCGGCCTGTCGGGGCTGATCACGCCGTCGCTCGACGAGATGGTGACGGTTGCCGAGGAAATGCAGCGCGCTGGTATGACGATGCCGCTGCTGATCGGGGGCGCAACGACGTCCAAGGTTCACACCGCGCTGCGGATCGCGCCGGCGTATAAGGGGCCGGTCGTGCATGTGCTCGATGCGAGCCGAGCGGTTGGCGTTGCTTCGACTCTGGTTAGCGACACGATCCGCGACGAGTTCGTGCAGAAGACGTCGGACGAATATGAGGCGGTGCGGGTGGCGCGCGCCAACAAGGGACAGAGCGAGCTCGTTCCGATCGAGATTGCGCGAGCGAACGGGTTCGTGGCCGACATGGCGTTGAAGCCGGGGGCGCCGGTGCAGCCGGGCGTGCATGTGTTCGACGACTGGGATCTGGCGGATCTGCGCGAGCTGATCGACTGGACGCCGTTCTTCCGCGCGTGGGAGCTGGCGGGGAATTATCCGGCGATTCTGGACGACGAGATCGTTGGGGAAAGCGCGCGCAACCTGTTCGAGGATGCGCAGAAGATGCTCGACCAGATCATTGCGGAGAAGTGGCTGACGGCGAAGGGTGTCGCTGGGTTGTGGCCTTGCCGGCGTGAGGGGGATGATGTGGTGATTTCCCTTAAGCCCCTCCCCTTTAGGGGAGGGGTTGGGGGTGGGGCCGTGCCTGCTTCCGACGGCCAGATTGCTGGACTGCCCCACCCCAACCCCTCCCCCGAGGGGGAGGGGCTAGAGGAAGTGCGCATGCCGTTCCTCCGCCAGCAGATCGCCAAGCGCGAGGGGCGCGCGAACATGTGCCTGACCGACTTCATCGACCCCGCAGGCGACTGGATCGGTGGGTTCGCGGTCACCACCGGGCACGGGATCGACGCGCATCTCAAGCGCTTCAAGGCGGATAACGACGACTATTCCGACATCCTGCTGAAAGCGCTCGCCGATCGTCTGGCGGAAGCGTTCGCCGAGCGGCTCCACCAGCATGTCCGCACGACGCTCTGGGGCTATGCCGACGGCGAGCAGCTCACCAACGAGGCGCTGATCCGCGAACAATATCGCGGCATCCGCCCGGCACCAGGCTATCCCGCATGTCCTGATCACAGCGAGAAGCCGATGCTGTTCGAGCTGCTCGATGCGACCAACGCAACGGGCATCACGCTGACCGACAGTTTCGCGATGCTGCCGACCGCGGCGGTGTCGGGCTTCTACTTCGGGCACCCGCAGGCGGAGTATTTCGGCGTGGCGCGCGTCGGGCCGGATCAGTTGCACGAATATGCGACGCGGCGCGGGGTGGACCTGGCGACGGCGACGCGTTGGTTGCGGCCGAACCTGGATTAGAGCGCGGCGCGCCCCAGCGCCCGCAACCGCGGTGTCACCATCGGGATCGTCAGCATCGTCGAGCCGATCGCCATCAACAAGAGCGCGGTAAACGCGTCGTTGGTGATGATCTTCTTGTCGAGCAGGATGTTGACGAAGATGATCATGATCAGCGCCTTGGTCTGAAGCAGCCAGCCGATCGTGCTCGCTTCGCCCTTGCCCCATTTGAGCAGCCGCCCGGCGATCTGAACCCCGAGCAGCTTGCCGCCGACCGACGCCACGAGCAGCAACGCCGCCGCCGCAAACACCGCGCCGCCGCCGACCTGGAACTGCGTGCGCAACCCGGTCGATAGGAAGAACACCGGCATGATCGCGAGCAGCACGAAGTGGCGGAACTGGTCCATCCGCGCGCGATCGAACAGGTTTCCGTCGAGCACCGCGCCCGCGAGGAACGCGCCGACCATGAAGTGCAGCCCCGCCCAGTCCGCCGCGAACCCGCACAGCGCGAGCCAGATCAGGCTGACGTACCAGCGGTCGGTCTCGGCGATCGCCGCCATCAGTCGACGGACCGCCCAGGTCGCTGCCGCAAAGCCGACGAGGAACGCCGCCTGCCGCCCGACCCGCTCCCAATCGAGCAGGATCAGCGCAAGCACGCCCCAGATCGCGATGTCATCGAGGCTGGCATAGCGTAGCGTCCGTTGGCCAAGCGGCGCGCGGAGGATATCGAGCTTTTCGAGAAACAGCACTAGGATCGGCAAGGCGGTAACGGCGCATGCCATGCCAATGCCGAGCACGACCTGCCATGTCGCTCCCGACGGCCCGGCCCAGCCGGGATAGCGCAGCATCAGCAGCGCGGCCGCGCTCCCGGCAAGCAGCGGAGTGGCAAGCGCAAATCCGGCCGTCACGCTGGTTTCGCCGCGCCGCCGCCATGCCTCACCCAGGTCGAGTTCGATTCCGGCGATCCACACGAACAGCATCACGGCCCACCAAGCGACGCCGTTGAGCGACCCGATCGTCGCCGGGGTGAAAACGAGTGCGTAATAGCCCGGGAAGAAGGCGCCGAGCACGCCCGGACCCAACAGGATTCCGCCGATGATCTGGACGACGACGAGTGGGGCCCAATAGTCCGTCCGCGCGAACCGCCAGACCAGATACGGCACGCTGAAGATCAGCAGCATCGCGAGGAGAAACACCTCGGTCGGCGACATTGCGTGCATCGATTTCCCCCCGACAGGCCGATTTCCCCCGGCCTTTGCGGCGCGCTGTACGATGACGCCACGGTTTGGGCAACATGACGCAAACCGTGCCAGCGCTGGACAGTCTGCCGTTAACCTCCTTTCGCCCTTCCTGTCGTTGCGCGTGGCGGGCAGGAGGGAGATGAGGAGTTCTTCCAATGCGTCGATTGTTGCCGCTTTTCGCTCTGGCGCTGGCCGCGCCCGCAGACGCGGCCCCGCCCCGCGCGGCGTTCACGATCGTAGAGACCGGGCAGAGTTTCGAGACGATCGATGCCGCGGTGCAATCGGTCCGGATGGGGACGGCGACGATCCTCATCGCGCCCGGGACCTATCATCAATGTACCGTGCAAGCGGGCGGGGTCATCACGTTCAAGGCGGCCACCCCGGGCAGCGTGATTTTCGAGGGCACGACGTGCGAGGGCAAGGCGGCGTTCGTGTTGCGCGGGCAGGGCTCGACGGTCGACGGGATCGTCTTTCGCGGCATGCGCGTCGCAGACGGCAACGGCGCGGGGATCCGGACCGAGATCGGTGACCTGACCGTCCGCAACGCGACGTTCCTCGATAGCCAGGAAGGCATTCTGGGTGGCCATCCTTCCGGACAGAAGATCGTGATCGACCATTCCAGCTTCGCCGGTCTTGGCCAGTGCGACCAGTCGACCGATTGCGCGCATGCGATCTATCTCGCCAATCAGGGCAGCGTAACGATCACCCACAGCCGCTTCGAACGCGGGACGGGTGGGCACTACGTCAAGCTCCGCGTGCCCAATGTGACGATCACGGACGACAGCTTCGACGACACGCGCGGGACGAAGACGAATTACATGATCGACCTGCCCGAAGGGGCGACCGGGGTGATTGCGCGCAATATCTTCGTCCAGGGACGCAACAAGGAGAATTGGACGGGTTTCGTGGTCGTAGGCGCGGAAGCCCGGACCTATCCGTCAAAGGGTTTGCGCGTCGAAACAAACGAAGCATCGCTTGCGCCGGGTGAAAGCCGCAGTCCTGCGTTCGTCGCCGACTATAGCCACGCTCCCCTCGGGATCGGCAACAACAGGCTTGGCCCGGGCGTGCGGGCGTTCGAGCGGCGCTGAACGATCCTGGTCACGGGATCCGCGAGAAAGTATCCGCCCCCGCGTTGATCGAGGCCCATGCCTGCCCGGGATCGGTCTGGCTCGTCATCTGCCATAGCATCACGAGTTCATCAGAGCCTTCGTCCAGCCGCCCGACCCAAGCGGTGATCGCCTGAAATTCGGTCCAGTGGACGAGGAACGCCACCTGTTGCCCGTCGACCGAGCCTTGCAGCGGACCGGACGTGCTCGAAGCGTCCCCGCTCACCGTGCTCGTGTACATCCCCGACAGCAACGGTCCGACCTGTTCGATCAGCATGAACGAGCCGAGTTCGTTCCGCCACGTTCCCGATATATCGACGTCCCCGCCGGTTCCGTGCAGGGCGACATGGATCGGGTGCAAGGATGGCATGGCGCGGCTCCATCGTGACGGTTGCGCAATGATACCCTTGCCCCGTCACGACGCGATTACGGAATAGCCCGTACGGCGCAGCCAACGGGGCCGGGCACGGGCCACCCTGTCAAGCGCACGGCGCTCCGGCCTTGCTGAGATCGAGGCACTTTCCGTCCATCCGGGGTGCCGCGATCTTCAACCCGATCTGATTAGCAAGCGTCGGTGCAATATCCACCGTCTCGATCCCGGCGGGATGTTCGAACCCGGTCATTCCCTTGCGCCAGAACAGGATCGGTACGCGGCGATCATAGTCATACGGGCTGCCGTGGGTCGCAACATAGCCCTTGGTCGGATCGGGGATCGGCGTGACGCGCGGCTTGAGCAGGACCAGCAATTCGCCCGAGCGACCGGCTCGGTAAGATGCGCGTGCACGCTGCAACAGGGTCCAGCGCTCCGGCGGTCCTTTCGGTGTCGGGGTGGCCGCAATTTGTGCCGCAGTGAAGACCTCGGCAACTTGCGGATCAGCCTTGTAATAAGCGATTGCCGCGTCCTGTACGGCCTTGCGCTGGGCAGGGGTGAGGTCGCGCGCGATGTAGACGTCGCCGTTGGGAATGTCGCCGAACAGCACGGGCTTTCCGATCCCGAGCTTCGCCGCAATCGCCTTGCCAGCCACCGCGGGCGCGAGGGCGACCCGCGCACGCTGCGCTTCCGGCAAGCCGGCATTGATTTCGCGTTCGGGGATGTCGTTGCCGCCATGATCCGCGGTCAACACGACTTCATAATCGACGCCGGTGGAATCGAGGACGTCAAAAAACGAACCAAGCGTGGCGTCGAGTTGCTGGAGCTGGATGCACATCTCCGCGCCTTCGGTGCCAAAGGTGTGGCCGACATAATCGGTGGCGGAAGCGCCTACGTCGATAATGTCGGTGGTGTCGCCTTGGCCGAGCTTCATGTCTTGCACCAAGCCAGCCGCCAGCGCGACGATCGCGCCGTCGAACGCGGGCGAGGCACGGAAGGCGCTGGCGTTGCCGGCTTCCCGCGCGAAATGGCCTGCGCCCACCGTCTTGCCGCCGCCGATCGGGATGGCGACGTCGTGCGCCTTGCACTGTTGCGGTACCTCGAGCGCGGCTTGCGGCGCGGCGATGCGGGCGGCGATCGCAGCGTTGGCGCGCGCGACGACGGGCGGGGTTGCGCGCCCGGCGTAGCTGACCATCGCCTTGCCGTTCCACCACCAGAGCTCGTCGACATTGTGGCCGCCCATCATAACCGCCGCGCGGTCCTTGCCCGCGACCGACACGACTCGCACTTTAGGGTTGGCGGCCTTCATCCGTTCGCCAAGCGTGGGTACGAGCAAATGCTTGTCCGAGACGGTGTAGGTGCCGGTGTGGTCGGTGCCGGGAACGGTTTCGTCTTCCGCGCAATAGACCTGCTTGTCCTCGCGTGCGACGCCGAGGTCGGTCCAGGTGTTCGCGATGATGCCGGTATGTTCGGGACGGAAGCCGGTCAGGATGGTCGAATGGCCGGGGCACGTCTCGGTCGCGGCATGGCTTTGATAGCCGCTGGGGAACACGGCGCCCTTCTGCAGCCGTGCAAGACCGCCAGTGAAGCTGCCGCGATATTCGCCGAACAGGTCGGCGGAGAATTGATCGACCGAGATCGCGACGATCAGCTTGGGCGGCGTGTTCGGAGCGGGAGTCGCGGCTGCGGCCGCCTGCGGGGCGGGGGCTGGCGCGGTCTTCGCGGCGATCGGAACACTGGCCAGGCTGAAAGCGATCGCCAGGATGGACGCGTAGCGGTTCAAACGAATTCTCCGAGTTGGACGGCGGGCCGATTTCGCCGCTATGGCCCGAGGGTTCGAGCTCGACAAGGATGTGCGATGCGCTGGTTTCATGACGTCGTTGTTACGCTGCTTGCGCTGCTTGTTTTTAGCAGTAGCGCGCAAGCCAGTGCGGCGACGCTCGATCCGATTGGATCCGGTGCGCATCTGAAGATCACGCTGGTCGCAGAAAGTCGCACGCCGGCCCCTGGGCAGACCGTCACGCTCGCGCTGGAAAGCGTGCCCGCGCCCGGGTGGCATGGATATTGGCAGAATCCGGGCGATGCGGGCTTTCCCGCGAAGCTCGACTGGACGCTGCCGAAGGGCGTGGTTGCGAGCGAGCCCGCCTATCCGGTGCCGGGGCGGCTGATCGTCGCGGACTTGATGAATTACGTCTTCGAAAAGCCCTATGCGCCGCTCGTGACGCTCAAGATACCAGGCGGATTGGCGATCGGCACGGCGTTGCCGGTTCGGTTGAAGACCAACTACCTCGTCTGCTCGGCGGAAGTCTGCGTTCCCGAATCGGCGGAACTTGCGATCGATCTGGTCGTCGGCGACGGCACGATCGCGCCGGATACGCGCGCGCGGTTCGATGCGTGGCGCCGGGCGGTGCCCAAGCCGCTCGATGCAAAAGCGACGTTCCAGTTGAGCAACGGGCGCGTTCGGATCGCGATCCCCTATCCGGCCGGAGCGGCATTGGGGCAGACGTATTTCTACCCGATCACGACGGGGGTGATGGATTACGCCGCCCCACAGACGATCACGCAGGATGGCGACCGCATCGTGATCGAGACCAAGGCGGCGGCGAGCCCGGCGGCGAGTACGGGACCGGTTCAGGGGGTATTGCAGATCGGCGCCCAACAGGGGTTGGTCGTAACGGCTGGCGCGGGGACGGTTGCCGCCTCCGCAGGGACGCCCGCCACGGCGGCGGGCCTCGGTGGGGCAAGCGTCCTGAGCGCGACGCTGATCGCCTTTGCCGGCGCGATGCTAGGCGGGTTGATTCTCAACATCATGCCCTGTGTCTTCCCGATCCTCAGTTTGAAGGCGTTGAGTCTCGCGCGCGGGCACCTCGACGAGCGGCACGCGCGGCAGGAAGCACTGGCTTACGCTGCTGGCGTTGTTTCGGTGTGCGTCGGGCTGGGCGGCGTGATCCTCGCGCTGCGCGCCGGGGGGACGGCGGTTGGCTGGGCCTTCCAGTTGCAGGATCCCCGGGCGATCGTCGTACTGTTGCTGTTGACGGTGGCCTTGTCGCTCAACCTCAGCGGATTGTTCGAGATTCCGACGCCTGCCTTCGTCAACCGTAGCGGCGGTGCGGGCGGTGCTTTCGCAACCGGGGCGCTGGCGGCGTTCATCGCGACGCCGTGCACCGGGCCGTTCATGGGCGCTGCGCTGGGGGCGGCACTGGTGCTGCCATGGGGCGCGGCGCTGGCGGTGTTTGCTGGGTTGGGGATCGGACTTGCATTGCCGTTTCTTGCGCTTGGCTTCGTGCCGGCGCTACGGCGGCGCTTGCCCAAGCCGGGCCTATGGATGGAGACGTTCCGCCGAATTCTCGCGATCCCGATGTGGTTGACTGCGATCGCGCTGGCGTGGGTGCTAGGGCATGAGGCGGGCGTCGACGGAATGGCGATCGGCCTGGTCGTCGCGCTGCTGTTCGCGGTGCTGCTGTGGGTCGGCGGTGCGCGGCAGAAGAAGGGGCGGGCGATCGGCGCGGGGATCGGCGTGCTGCTGTTGGCGACGGTTGCCGCTAGCGTCTGGCTGATCGGCGGGCGACGTCCCGATACGGTGGCGTCGGCGACGGTTCCGGGGGGGGCGGAACCCTTCACGGAGGCGCGGCTGGCGGCGCTGCGGCAGGCGGGGCGACCGGTGTTCGTTTACTTCACCGCGGACTGGTGCCTGACGTGCAAGGTCAACGAGAAAGCAGCGATCGAGACCGATACGACACGCAAGGCATTTGCCGATCACAAGGTTGCGGTGCTGATCGGCGACTGGACCAATGGCGATCCGGTGATGGGGCGCTTTATCGAAACGCATAATCGCGCCGGGGTGCCGTTGTATCTCTATTACGCGCCAAATGCTGCCGAACCGCGCGTATTGCCGCAGGTGTTGACGTCTGCGATGCTCGCCGGGCTATGAAACGCCGTCTTCTGTCCGCACTCGTCGCGCCGGTGTTGCTGCTGACCGGCGGCGCGATCGAGTCGCCTCCATCCTGGTCGCAACCGATCAAGCCGTTCCATGTCGCGGGGCCGGTGTGGTACGTCGGCACACGCGGGCTCGCGGTCTATGCGATCGTTGCGCGCGAGGGGACGATCCTTCTCAGCGGGCCGATGGCGGGAGACGCGTGGCAGGTCGAACGCAACCTTGCGACGATCGGGGTGCGGCCGCGGCAAGTGACGTGGATCCTCAACTCGCACGCGCACTTCGACCATGCGGCCGGCTTCGCTGAACTCCGGCGGTGGAGCGGCGCGAAGCTCGCCGCCTCGGCGGGCGATGCGAGCGCGCTGCGCCGCGGGCGGCATGAGGCGGACAATGACAACGGGTACACCCGCTTTCCGCCCGTTCCGGTCGACCGCGTGATCCGCGATGGGGAACAGGTCCGCACCGGGGATGTCAGCGTGACGGCGATGCTGACACCGGGACATACCGCCGGCTGTACGACTTGGCTCTTGCCGATCGTCGACGGACGACGGACGCTTCGCGTGGTGTTTCCCTGCAGCATCACGGTGGCGGGGAACCATTTGTACGGCAACCGGGCCTATCCGACGATCGATTCGGATTATCGCCGAAGCTTTGCGCGGTTGTCCGCAGTCAAGGCTGACATCGTACTGCCGATGCATCCGGAGATCGCCGAAGTCGTTGAGCGGGCCCAACGCCGGGACGCGGGGCAGGCGGACGCGTTCGTCGACCCAACGGTACTTCCGCGAATCGTCGCTTCGGCCAAGGCGGACTATGCCGTTGCCCGCGGGGCGCAACGAAAGCACTGATTGCGCGCCCAGCGCGGTTGAACGCTCTTTCAGACGTAATATCCCCTTGTGCGACGCAACAATCCATCGCAGCATGGAACCGGCACGCAGTTGGAGGCTTTATCGTCACATGGGGATAAGGCGGGCGTTCGACGAAATCATGGGCAAAAGCGGGAGCATGATCCCGCGATCGGAGCTTGCCGCACTCGGCGAGTGGATCGAGAGCACACCTTCCAATGAATTGCGCCGTCGACAGCAGTCGGCCGAGGCGACATTCCGCCAGCTCGGGATCACGTTCGCCGTGTATGGCGAGAGCGATGCGAGCGAGCGGATCATTCCATTCGACATCGTCCCGCGGATCTTTTTGGCTAACGAATGGAACCGGTTGTCCGAGGGTCTTGTCCAGCGGGTCGAAGCGATCAACGCTTTTCTCCACGACATTTACGGCGAGCGGCGGATCCTTGCAGAAGGTGTGCTGCCCGCCGACCTGATCTTCGGCAACCCGCAGTTTCGGCCTGAAATCGCAGGGATTCGGCCACCGCACGACATCTGGGCGCATATCTGCGGGATCGATCTGGTGCGGACCGGGCCCGATGATTTCTACGTGCTCGAAGACAATGCGCGGACCCCTTCGGGCGTCAGCTACATGCTCGAAAACCGCGAGGCGATGTTGCGGTTGTGCCCCGAGCTTTTCCGGTCCTTCCGTGTGGCTGCGGTTGATTCCTATCCCGATAAGTTGCTGGAAACGATGAAGTCGGTCGCGCCGATCGGGGTCGCCTCGCCGGTGTGCGTCGTGCTGACCCCGGGGCATTACAACTCGGCCTATTACGAGCATAGTTTCCTGGCCGATTCCATGGGCGTAGAGCTCGTCGAGGCGGCTGATCTGGTGGTCGACGACGACATCGTCTGGATGCGGACGATCGCCGGGCTGGTGAAGGTCGATGTCATTTATCGGCGGATCGACGACGATTATCTCGACCCATTGGTGTTCCGGCCGGATTCGATGCTGGGCGTGCCCGGCCTGATCGCGGCCTATGCGGCGGGGAACGTCGCGTTGCTCAACGCGCCGGGGAACGGGATCGCGGACGACAAGGCAATCTACTCGTACATGCCTGAAATCGTTAAGTTCTATTCGGGTAGCGAGCCGAAGCTGCCCAACGTCGAGACGTGGCGCTGCCGGGAACCGCAGGCGTTGAAGTACGTGCTCGACAATCTGAAGGACGTGGTGGTCAAGCTGGTCGATGGCTCGGGCGGATACGGGATGCTGGTCGGCCCGACCGCGACCAAGGCGGAAATCGAGACGTTCCGCGCCGCGCTGATTGCCGAACCGCACCGCTATATAGCGCAACCTACCCTCGCTTTGTCGACGGTTCCGACACTGGCTGACGCCGGTTTAGCGCCACGGCACGTCGATTTCAGGCCGTTTGTGCTGACAGGATCCAAGGGTGTGCAAGTCGTCCCCGGCGGCCTGACGCGCGTCGCGCTCAAGGAAGGATCGCTCGTCGTGAATTCGTCGCAGGGCGGCGGGACGAAGGACAGTTTCGTGCTGATGGACAATGGGGCGGGCGAACAGGCGCAGGTTTCGGATGCGTTCGGCCAGGCGCAGGTCCAGACGATGGGGCAGCCGCTCTGATGCTCAGCCGGACCGCATCCTCGCTCTACTGGCTCGGGCGTTATGTCGAGCGTGCCGATTTCATCGCCCGACTGGTCGAGGCGACCGTCCGCCTCGACGTTTTGTCGCCGCGTCCGGCGGGGGAGGCTGCCTGGGCCTCCGCGCTGGCGGTGACCGAAACCGACGCGGCGTTCGCCAAGACCGGCCAGTCGATCACCAAGACCAACGTCGCGCGGTTCCTGACCCTCGACGCGAGCCACCCGGGGTCGATCGTGCGCGCGCTCGACATGGCGCGGAACAACGCGAAGGCCGTTCGGACCGCGCTGACGCGAGAAGCGTGGACGGCGATCAATGGCGCGTGGCTGGTGTTCGATCGCCGCGCGAGCGCAGGCAATGCGACCGCGACGCTGAACCTGGTGGAGTCGGTGAAGGCCGAGACGCGCGGTTTTGAAGGCGCGATCCACCGGATGCTGCGCAACCAGACGACCTGGTTCATCAGGCTCGGCCAGGCGATCGAGCGGGCGGACAACACCGCGCGATTGCTCGACGTGAAATACCATATTCTGCTCCCTGAAGGCGAGCGGGTCGGCGGTGTGGTCGATCGCGACCAGTGGACGACGATCCTGCAGACGGTATCCGCCGTCACGGCCTATCGCTGGTTGTATTCGGAGGGGTTGCGCCCCGCCAATGTGATCGACCTGCTGATCGCGCGGTCGGAACTGCCGCGCAGCCTGGCGGCGTCGGTCGAGGAGGCGGTCGACATCCTGAACTTGCTCGCCAAGCGCACCGGGCTCCACGGCGAAGCGGACCGCATGGCGCGCGCGCGGCATGCGCGGATTGCACGGACCCGGTCAGGCCAGGTCATCGCCGGGGGCCTGCACCAGTATCTCCAGGGCTTCATCGGCGAAAACGACCAGCTTCACGAAGCAGTCGGTCGCCAGTTCAAGTTCAGTTGATGCGCCTATCCGTCGATCATCGCACGACCTATCATTTCTCCGCGCCGCAAGCGCGATTGACCCAGATGCTTCGCCTCATTCCCGAGGACACGCATGACCAGTCGGTGACGGGGTGGAACCTGCACGTCGATTGCGATGCGCGGATGCGCCACGGACGCGACGGCTTCGGTAATCGCGTCACGATGCTGTATGTCGCCGGTCCGATTTCCGACATCGAGATTGCGGTTTCGGGCGAAGTGCTGACGCATCCGTCGAACGGGATCGTCCACGGTGGGCAGGAGCCGCTTCCGCCAGCGCTGTTCCTTCGCGATACGCCGCTGACGCGGGCCGATGCCGATATTGCCGAATTTGCCATGGCGATTGGTGAGAGCGATCCGGTCGCTTGGCTCCACGCGCTCAACATCGCGATCAACCGGCGGTTCGCGCTGGACCATGGCCGACCGATCGCCGGTCGAACCGCGATCGAGGCGTTTGCGGAAGGATCGGTCAGTTCGCGCGACATGGCGCAAGTCTTCATCGCGTCTGCGCGGGCGACGGGCGTCGCGGCGCGCTATGTCTCGGGCTACAGCCCGGTATGCCAAGCGGAGGCGGATGGCCGGCCAGCGCCGCATGGCTGGGCGGAAGCGTATGTCGAGCGGCTGGGATGGGTCGCGTTCGATCCGTCCACTGGCCTCAGTGCGGACACGGCCTATGTCCGTGTCGCGGTCGCGCTGGATTCGGCGGGGGCTGCGCCCGTCGCCGGATCACGGCTGGGGGAGGGTTTTGAGACGCTCGACGTCGATCTGCACGTCGAGCGCGACGGACAATAGCCCCGCGCCTGACGACCTATCGGGTTTCGAGCAGTTGCCCTGCCATCGCCGCATATTTTTCGGCAGGCGGCGCGAACTTGGCGTCTTCGTCGACGAGCAGGTTCCAGCCGGTTGGCCCGAGCGCCTCGATCGGGCGATAGCGGACCTTGTATTGCATCCGCGGCGAGCCCTTCACCCAATAGCCCAGATAAACGTAGGGAAGCCCGACCGCGCGCGAGCGGAGGATATGGTCGAGGATGATGAAATTCCCGAGGCCGCCGCGCGTGGCATGTTCGGTGTCGAAGAACGAATAGATCATCGAAAGGCCATCCGCCTGCTGGTCGGTCAGGCAAGCGCCGACCAGCCGACCGCGCTCCCCATGGCGGGCGGGCTCGCGATATTCGACGATGAAGCTGTTGACCGGCGAATGTTCGACCATGTCGGCATAGTCGCTCTCGTCCATTTCGGCCATGCCGCCGCCGGGATGGCGCGACCCGAGGTAGCGGCTGAGCAGCTGGAACTGCTCGTCGGTCGCCCATGGCCGGCACGCGGTAACTTCGAGATCGCGGTTGCGGCGCAGTTGCTTGCGCTGCGTGGCATTCGCTTCGAAATCAGCCGAGACGACGCGCACCGACACGCAGGCGGTGCACCCCGCGCAGCTCGGGCGATAGGCAACGGACTGGCTGCGCCGGAAACCGATCCGGCCGAGCGCATCGTTGAGGTCGCTCGCCTGTTCTCCACGCAACTCGGTGAACACCTTGCGCTCCAGCCGATCCGGCAGATACGGGCAAGGCGCCGGGCTGGTCACGAAAAATCGCGGGAAACGAAAAGGCGCAGTCACCGGCGGAAGTCCTCTGCGGCAGGAAGGTGCGGTCTGCATTTCCGGCCTGGCATCGCGTTATGCTTTGTCCCCGTCAGGTTGGAAAGGACGTTTGCCAAGTTTTCCGTCCCATCCCGAGCGACCGACATCATCCGGTGTTAGCCGCCTATTCCCCTCAATCCGGTTAACGACCCAAGGCTCAGGCGAGTTCTACCGTGGACACGGTATAGCCCGCGACTTGCAGCGCATCGGTCAGCCGGTCGAGATGCGCGCGGTCACGCGTCTCGCACTCCACGTCGAGGAACAGACCCTTGGCCGGAAGCTTCGTGAAGATCCGCTGATGCGACAGTTCGAGAATGTTGACCCGCTGGGCATCGAAGATCCGTGCGACGTTGAACAGCGCGCCGGGCTGATCTTGCAACCGAATCCGGAGCCGCGCGAGCCGTCCGGACCGGGCCAGGTCGCGCAACAGCACGTTGGCGAGCAGCCGGGTATCGATGTTGCCGCCGCACAGGACGACTCCGACGGTACGACCGGCGAAGCGTTCGGGATGCTGGAGCAATGCCGCGAGGCCCGCCGCGCCGGCGCCCTCGACCACGGTCTTCTCGATCTGCAGCAGCAGGCTGACGGCCTGTTCGAGACTGCGTTCGTTGACCAGCACGATGTCGTCGACCAGCGCCTCGACCATGTGTGACGTGATCGCGCCGGGTTCCTTGACCGCGATGCCTTCTGCAAGCGTATCGCCGGCGCACGGCATCGTCGTGCCGTTGATGCGGTTGTACATCGATGGGAACAGCTCGGCCTCGACCCCGACGACTTCAATGCGGTGCCCACCGGGCTTGCGGCTGGCCGCCTCGGCGACGACCGCCATGCCGGAGATCAGGCCGCCCCCGCCGATCGGCGTCAGGAACGTGTCGATCTGCGGCACGTCCTCGAGCATTTCGAGCGCGACCGTTCCCTGGCCTGCGATGACGCGCGTGTCGTCGAACGGATGGACGAACGTCAGGCCGCATTCCGCCTCGAGTTCGCGCGCGTGGGCGTAGGCGGCGTCGAACGTGTCGCCGAACAGGACGACCGTCGCGCCGTGGCCTTCGGTCTGCGTGACCTTCACGATCGGGGTGTTGGTCGGCATCACGATCGTCGCGGGGATGCCCAGCCGGTTGGCGTGATAGGCGAGACCCTGGGCGTGGTTGCCCGCCGACGCGGCGATGACGCCGGCGGTCTCGGGCGGGAGCTGGAGCAGCGTGTTGAGCGCGCCGCGCTCCTTATAGGCTGCGGTGAACTGGAGATTTTCGAACTTGAGATAGACGGTCGCGCCGGTGAGTTGCGACAGCGTGCGGCTGATGAAGCAAGGCGTGCGGACGATCTTGTCCGAAATCCGCATATGCGCCGCCTGGACGTCGGCCAGCAGGACGGGGAGGGGTTCGGACTTCGCTTGCGTCGCCATCGTTCACTTCCGTTCGCCCCCGAGCCTGAGGGGCCAGCCTTGCGTTCCCTCGCCTGGAGTGGGCGGTGCGTCGATAGGCTCGGCACGCGGGTGCGTCCGTCGCCTAGACCATCTGGCGCGATGAAGGAACAAGCCTTATCGCGGGGCCTATGCTCACTGTATCCTGCGCTCGCCTTGCCACGTCGCTGCTGTCCGCCGTCGCGCTTTCCAGTTTGATCGTGCCCTGCGCGGCCTGGGCCGACGCGCTGATCGACAACGTCAACGGGATTACGCTCGACAAGGACGGGAAGGTGGTTCGCTTTACCGGCTTGTTGATGTCGCCGGATGGCAAGGTCGTCAAACTGCTGGCAGAGAACGAAAAGCGCCCGGTGAAGCTCGACTGGCGCGCGGATGAGCATGGCAAGGTATTGCTGCCGGGGTTCATCGATGCGCACGGGCACGTGATGGAGCTGGGGTTTCGCGCGCTCGAACTCGACCTGTCGGGCGCGACCTCGCTAGACGACGCCAAGGCGCGGATCGCGGCTTATGCGGCGGCGAACCCGGATCGCAAGTGGATCGTCGGGGGCGGCTGGAACCAGGAGGCGTGGGCGCTCGGACGGTTCCCGACCGCGGCAGATCTCGACGCGGTGGTCAGCGACCGTCCGGTCTGGTTGCAACGCGCCGACGGCCATGCCGCCTGGGCGAACAGCGCGGCGATGAAGGTCGCCGGGGTCACCGCCAAGACGGTCTCGCCCGCAGGCGGTCGGATCGAAAAGACGGGGACGCTGCCCAGCGGCGTGTTCGTCGATTCCGCGCGCGACCTGATCGAAAAGGCAGCGCCGCAACCGCTCCCCAAGGAGCGCGATTTCGCTTTCCTCAAGGCGCAGGAGGCGCTGCTCAGCCACGGCATTACCGCGACCAGCGACATGGGCAGTTCGCTGGACGACTGGCTCAGCTATCGCCGCGCGGGGGATGTCGGGGCGCTGCGGGTGCGGATCATGAGTTACGCCGCCGGTGTCGAGACCGCAGTAAGGGTCGGCGGTTCCGGCCCGACTCCGTGGTTGTATGCCGACAAGCTGCGGATGGGGGGCGTGAAGCTGTATGCCGATGGCGCGCTCGGGTCGCGCGGGGCGTGGCTCAAGGCGCCGTATAGCGATGCGCCGGGGCAGACCGGGGCGGGGTTCATGTCCGACGACGTGCTGCGCAACCTGATGAGCCGTGCGGCGGTCGACCATTATCAGGTCGCGGTCCATGCGATCGGCGACCGTGCCAATGCCGAGGTGCTCGGCGCGATCGACGACATGGTCGATACCTACAAGGGCGATCGGCGCTGGCGGATCGAGCATGCGCAGATCGTCGATCCGGTCGATCTTCCGCGCTTCGGCAAGAACGGCATCATCGCCTCGATGCAACCGACGCACGCGACGAGCGACCGGACGATGGCGGAAGCGCGGCTGGGGCCGACGCGGCTTGCGGGGGCCTATGCCTGGGCGTCGATGCTGCGCAACGGCGCGACGCTGGCGTTCGGGTCGGACTATCCGGTCGAGAAGCCCGATGCGTTCGCGGGCTGGGCCGCAGCGTTCACGCGGCAGGGGGCGGACGGGCAGCCCTATGGCGGCTGGCGTCCTGAGGAGCGCGTGACGCGCGAACAGGCGTGGTGGGCGTTTACCGGAGCGGCGGCCTATGCCGGGTTCGCCGAGGAGAAGTTCGGGCGGCTGGCGGTCGGCCAGCGCGCGGACTTCATCATCGTCGACCGCGATCCGCTGTTGGCGAGCCCGACCGATCTGCGCGCGACCAAGGTGGAACAGACGTGGGTCGGCGGGGAAAAGGTGTTCGTGCGCCCCTGATCCCCCAGCGTCGGGGTCAGTCCGCCTCGATGTCGCGGTTGGCATCGTTCTTGATGAAGCCGCGATCGTCGGGGACGAACGTCGCGGACGGGATGGTGCGCTGATCGACCGCCGTGACGCGCCACACCGGCGGGCCGCTGGCGGGAGCGATGAGCAGCGGTAGCTTGACCGTATCGTCCCAGCAGATGTGCGTCGTCCGCGCGCCCTCGATCAGATCGTACCAGCGACATGCCCGTCCGATCCGCGGCATGCCTGCGGGCGCGGTCCGCGCGGCGACCAGGCGATAAGGGCCCTTGGGGTGGCGCAGGCCATGGCCCAGATCGTACCAGTCGGTGAACTGCCCGATCCGGTACAGGTTGGTCCGGTCGATCACCGTGCTGATCCGGCGCTTCAGGTCGAGCACCTTGAGCGTATAGCCGACTTCCCCGGCCTTGCGCGTCGCGTAGGTCGCCAGCGCGGCATCGGTGACGCGCTTGATCCTGCGATCATGGTCGCGCCACAGCTCCAGCCGATGGATCGCGCCGTCGGAGGCGTAGAGGATCTGCGCGTGGAGGAAGGCGGGTTCGCCCGTCGCCGCGAAAACGGTGTCGAACGTTCCCGCGCGGGGTGCCGGTGCTGCCAGCCCGGGCGCAGCCGCCAGGGCGAGCAGTGGAAGCGCGAGACGCATCGGCACGGTCGATTTGCGCATACGCATTACTGGCGGATGGCCTTGGCGTGATCAAAGTAGCGGTAGGTCTTTCCGTCGATCGTCAGATCCTTCACCTGCAGCGTGATGGTATAGGTGCCCAGCGGCAGCGAGGTGTCGCGTGTCCGGCCGGTCGGATCCAGCGGGGTCTCGAACGCGAGCCCCGTCGCGGGTGCGGTGGGGGAGATGGAGGATGCGGCGACCGTCGGGGTCGATCCGCTCGCCGGCGTGGCCAGTGCCTCGTTGATGATACGGCCATCGGCTTGCGGCATCGCCAGGCGCAGCAGATAGGCGACGGTCGGGGCGACATCGACGTTGCCGGTCGGCGTCGTCACGGTCGCGCCCTTGCGGAACGACGGACCCGAGGCGATCAGCGTGTTGTGGACGTCGACCGGGCTGAAACTGCCGTGCATCCCGCGTTGACCGCCTGTGCTTTCGAACTCGATCCCGGCCTTGCCCTGGACGACGGCCTGATCGTCCCAGTTGAACGACACCACGACGTCGGGCTGACCGTTGCCGCTGCGGGTGGCGTTTTCCAGGTTGACCTGGTTCATCTGCAACGTGCCCGGCAGCGCGCCGTACCGGCTGTCGACGAAGATCGCACCATATTCCTCGCGTTGCTGGAGGAAGGTGACGAGGTTGCGGATCGTCGTCACGTCGTGGCTGGGGACGTAGAAATAGTCCGACCCCCCGTTCGCCGAGACGACGATGCCGTTGGTCGGCAGGCTGCCGGGGGCGGGAACGCGGAACGTGCCGGTCGCGCTGATCGCCTGGTACTTGGTGTTTGCCGCGCCGCAGACCGAGCCGGTCGTGTCCAGACGGACGGGGATGGTCGCAGTCCCCGTTGCCGAGATGCCGTACATCGCGCTGGTCGAGCAGCCCGCACCGTCATAGGCGCGGAAGCCGCGATAAGTCAGCAGATCGGCCGAGCGGACGTCGCCCGAGAAGGAATAACCCGACGGATTGACCCCGCCGAGGCTCGCCGCACTCGTGCCGCTGGTGGCGCCATTGATCGTGGGACCGTTCGGCGCGGAAGCCGACGGGTTGATCGTCCGCAGCGGATACAGGTTGAGCGGTCCGGAGACGCTGGAATGCGCATGATCGGACACGACGACGACGTTGGTCGTGCTATCCAGACCCTGCGCCTTGAGCGCGGCCATCAACTCGCCCAGCCGCGCGTCCTGCGATTGCAGCCCGGCCTTGGCGTTCGCGCTGCCCGGTCCGTAGCCATGCTCGACGTTGTCGGGGGTACGGAACCAGATGACCGACAGCATCGGCTTCTTCTGGGGCAGGATGTAGGACGTGAAGACGTTCAACATGTACTTGTTGGACGCATCCTCGGGAGCACCCTGCGTTTCGTCGCTGGAGTCGCGCGCAGCGACCGTGAGCGTGCCGTTCGGATCGTAGGCGGTGGTGTCGAACGTCACATAGCCGGCACGGGCGGTCGGGGTGCCGTTCGTGCCTGCGAGCGTGACCGCTTCGCCCGCGGTATAATTGTTGACGACGTTCGTCGGGAGCGGAATGTTCGCGGCTTGCAGTTCGGTTACGAGGCTGCGCGGCTGGACGGTGTTCTCGTCGAGGAACACGCCGCCCTTGCCGAGATCCTGGATGAACGCCGCGCCCGACTTGCCGATCGCGGCGGTGGTGAGGCCAGCGGCCTGCGCGGTCGCGAACAGGCTCTTCACCAGCAGCAACTGGCCGCCATAATAGTCGTTGAGCGTGCTCAGGACCTGATAATCCTCGGTAAAGACCGGGTCGGTGTAGCTTTGGGTGCCGCCCGCGGCGGTCTTGCCCGCCGGGATCGTGTTGCCCGTGCCCTGCGGCGGGGTCCAGAAGGTGTTGCCGTAGAAGCCCGACGTCTTCGGGAACGACCCGGTCGCAAAGCTCGATCCGTTCATCATCGTGAACGTCGGATAGGTCGAGTGATTGTCCTGGAAATTGACGCCAGCTTGCTGGAGCGCAAACAGGTTGGGCGTATCGGTCGCGTTGACGTCGTCCGGACGCAGACCATCCCAGACCATTACGATCGTCCGGACCGCCGGGGCCGAAGGGGTCGGGGTCGGTGAAGGCGTCGGGGAGGGCGCGGGGGTCGGCGCGGTTTGTGTTCCACCACCACCGCCACTGCAGCCGGAGAGGACGAGACTGGTCGCACACAGCGCTGCCAGCGCGGATTGCATCTTCATAGATTTGCCCCAGGACATTGGACTGGCCAGACCGCCGAAGCGCCCGCCGAAACTGGGCGCTAACTGACGATCGTGACGGAAACGTGACTTATGGTAAACGAAATGTCACGCAAACAGTTGTTTTGGCGTCATTAAATTACGTGTTGTTGCTAGAAGTCACAGGCGCGCACGAAGCCGCCGCCGGCGATGATGCGATCACCACCCGGCCAGCCGTACTGCATAGGATCAACGGAACGGGTTAGGCGACTTCCACCGAACCGAGCATGTCTTCGGGTTCGCGCAGCACGTAGCCGCGGCCCCAGACGGTCTCGATATAGTTTTCGCCCTCGCATGCCATGCTGAGCTTCTTGCGAAGCTTGCAGATGAACACGTCGATGATCTTGAGCTCGGGTTCGTCCATCCCGCCGTACAGGTGGTTGAGGAACATTTCCTTGGTCAGGGTGGTGCCCTTGCGCAGCGACAGCAGCTCGAGCATCGCATATTCCTTGCCGGTCAGATGCACGCGCGCGCCATCGACCTCGACCGTCTTGGCGTCGAGGTTGACCGCGAGCTTGCCGGTCCGGATGACGGACTGGCTGTGCCCCTTCGACCGACGAACGACCGCATGGATGCGCGCGGTGAGTTCTTCACGGTGGAACGGCTTGGTCACGTAATCGTCTGCGCCGAAGCCGAACGAGCGGACCTTCGAGTCCATCTCGTTGATCCCCGAGAGAATCAGCACCGGGGTCTGGACGCGGGCGACGCGGAGTCGCTTGAGAACGTCATAGCCGTGCATGTCGGGCAAGTTGAGGTCGAGCAGGATGATGTCATAATCATACAGCTTGCCGAGATCGAGGCCTTCTTCGCCAAGATCTGTCGTGTAGACGTTGAAACCTTCAGCCGACAGCATGAGCTCAATCGCTTTTGCAGTCGTCGGCTCGTCTTCGATCAGCAGCACCCGCATCTTGCTGTTCCCCGTTTCAAGGGGCCAGTACCTCCCGTGGCCTGACCAACCCTTGTGGTAACTATTAACCTCAACAGTGATGAAGGCAAAAGGTTAATTTGCGATTAAGCCGTGGAAACAACGCGGTAGGGGAGGCAGGAAAAGGTCATGGTAGGACGCAAATCTGTTTTAGACGGTCGGTCAGAAATGCGATGAGACCTTCGACTCGCGCGGGGCGCAACGTACCGGGTGGCGTCATCAGGTGGAGCGCCCCGGTGTGGGGCGCCCAGTCTCCCAGAATCGTTTCGATCCGACCGGCCTGCAAATCCTCCGCGACGATGAATTCGGGCAGCATCGCGATGCCGAGCCCGCGGCGCAGCGCCGGCAGCATCGCCTCTCCACTATTGGTTGCCAGCGGACCGTTGAGCCGGACCGACACTTCCGTGCCGTCGGCCCCGACGAAGCGCCACGGCGTGGTGACGTTGGTATAGGCGAAGCAGCGATGCTCGCCGAGTTGACCGGGATGGGTCGGGCGCCCGTGGAGCGCGAGATAGGCGGGTGCCGCGACCACGTGCATCCGCATGTCGGCGAGCTTGCGCGAGCGCAGCGAACTGTCGGGAAGCGTCGCGATCCGCAGCGCGATGTCGAATCCTTCCGCGACGATATCGACTCGCGCGTCGGACAGGTGGAGGTCGATCTCGATCCCCGGATTGAGGACCAGAAAGTCTGCGATGACGGGCGCGATCGCCAGCAGCCCGAGCGACATCGGCGCGGCGACCCGGACCAGGCCAGTCGGTGCGTTGGCGGCATCGAGCGCGGCTTCCTCGGCGGCGTTGGCCTCGGCGAGGATCCGGGCAGCATGTTCCGCCAGCCCCTTGCCGTTTTCGGTCAGCGTCAGGCGGCGCGACGTCCGGTGGAACAGCGACTGGCCAAGATGCGCTTCGAGCCGGGTGACCGCCTTGGACACGGTCGCCTTCGAAACGCCGATCGCTTCCGCCGCGCCGCTGAACGAGCGGTGTTCCACCACGCTTGCGAAGATGGCCCAGGCTTCGAGATCGGGCAGGCGCATCGTTTGTCCCTTCGCGACAGAGAGGGTCGTTTAGCCATGGAAACGATCGGTTTCCAGTGTTTCCATTTACGACGTGATTGAAACGCCTATCTTGCACTCAACGGAACGACTGGTTCCTCCTGGAGACATGTCATGATCGAGAAACGGTCTTTCGAAAGCCTTGGGCATGCCAATCACGGCTGGTTGAACGCGCGTCACCATTTTTCCTTCGCCAATTACCACGAGCCGGCCCGGATGGGATGGGGTGCGATCCGCGTATGGAATGACGACGAGATCGCTGCCAACAGTGGTTTCCCGCCGCATCCGCACCGCGACATGGAGATCATCACCTATGTCCGTAAGGGCGCGATCACGCACAAGGACTCGCTCGGCAACGAGGGCCGGACGGGCGCTGGCGACGTTCAGGTGATGAGCGCCGGGTCTGGCGTGCGGCATGCCGAATATAATCTGGAAGCCGAACAGACGACGATCTTCCAGATCTGGATCGAACCGAGCCGTACCGGCGGGTCGCCGTCGTGGGGCGCGAAGCCTTTTCCGAAGGACGATCGCTCGGGTCAGTTCGTCACCTTGGCGAGCGGTTTTGCGGACGACACCGACGCGCTGCCGATCCGCGCCGAAGCCCGCGTACTCGCGGCGATGGTGCGCGCCGGGGAGACGATCACGCATGAAGTGCTGCCGGGGCGGCACGCGTATCTCGTGCCGGCGACGGGCGTGATCGAAATCGCTGGTGAGACGTTCAAGGCGCGCGATGGCGCGGCGATGGACGGCGGCCAGACCGTGACGATCACCGCGATCGAGGATGCCGAACTGGTTCTCGTCGACTCTCAATAAACGTTTACAACCCTATGTTTTCAAACCGAAGGAAGTCATGATGGCTAAAGTTCTCGTGCTCTATTACTCGTCTTATGGTCACATCGAGCAGATGGCCGATGCCGTCGCCGAGGGCGCACGCTCGGGGGGTGCAGAGGTCGACATCCGCCGCGTTGCCGAAACCGCGCCCAAGGACGTGGTCGAGGCCGCGCACTTCAAGACCGATACCGCGCACCCGCTGATCGAAGGCCCCGACGCGCTCGCCAACTATGACGCGATCATCGTCGGTGCGCCAACGCGCTACGGCCGGATGCCCGCGCAGATGGCGTCGTTCTGGGATACGACCGGTGGTCTGTGGTTCCAGGGCAAGCTGATCGGCAAGGTCGGCGGTGCGTTCACCTCGACCGCCAGTCAGCATGGCGGCCAAGAGACGACGCTGTTTTCGATCATCACCAACCTGCTGCACCACGGCATGACGATCGTCGGCCTCGATTATGGCTTCAAGGGCCAGATGGGCGTCGACAAGGTCCTTGGTGGCACGCCGTATGGCGCGACGACAATCGCAGATGGCGACGGCAGCCGTCAGCCCGCGCAGGAAGAACTGGATGGCGCCCGCTACCAGGGCAAGCGCATTGCCGAGACGGCGGCGAAGCTGTTCGGGTAACGGACACGGGGGAGGCTGCTAAAGCGGCCTCTCCCTTCCACCGTCGCGGACGCGGTAGGGGCTAACCCCGCCGCAGGCCGGCACCAGGGTTCAGCGCGCCCAGTCGCCCGACTTGCCGCCGACTTTCGTCAGCAGTTGGATGTCGCGGATCGTCATCGCCTTGTCGATCGCCTTGGCCATGTCATAGACCGTCAGTAGCGCGACCGTCACCGCGGTCAGCGCTTCCATTTCCACCCCGGTCTTGCCCTCGGTCGCCGCGGTTGCGGTTGCGACGACTCCCGAGTCATCAATCGCAAGGTCGATCGCGACGCGCGTGAGCGGCAAGGGGTGGCACAGCGGGATCAGATCGCTCGTCTTCTTCGCGCCCATGATCCCGGCGACGCGCGCAACCGCAAGCACGTCGCCCTTGATCGCGCTGCCGTCGCGGATTGCGCGGACGGCCTCGGGCACCATGTCGATCCGGCCACTGGCGACCGCCTCGCGGCGCGTCGGGGCCTTCCCCCCGACATCGACCATATGCGCCGCGCCCGCCGCATCGAGGTGCGTCAGGCCGCTCATCCGATGAGCGCGCGCGTCGCGGCCTCGACGTCGGGCTGGCGCATCAGCGCCTCCCCGATCAGGAAGCAACGGATGTCCTGTTCCGCCATCGCGTCGAGATCGGCGCGCGTCGTCAGTCCGCTTTCGGCGACGAACGTGCAGTCCTTGGGCGCCTTCGACACGAGCTCGCGAGTGCGCGCGAAATCCACGGTAAAGGTGCGCAAATCGCGGTTGTTGACGCCGATCAGCCGCGACTTGAGCTTCATTGCGCGCTCCATCTCGCTTTCCGAATGGACCTCGACCAGCACGTCCATCCCGCATTCCAGCGCGCTCGCCTCAATCTCGGCGAGCACCGTGTCATCCAGCGCCGCCATGATGAGCAGGATCGCGTCCGCGCCGATCCCGCGCGATTCCGGGACCTGCCACGGGTCGACCATGAAATCCTTGCGCAGCACCGGCAGATCGCACGCCGCGCGTGCCGCGACCAGAAACGCGTCCGATCCCTTGAACCACGCTTCGTCGGTCAGCACCGACAGGCAGGCGGCGCCGCCTGCGGCATAAGCGGCGGCATGCGCCGGGGGGTCGAAGTCCTCGCGGATCAGGCCCTTCGACGGGCTCGCCTTCTTGATCTCGGCGATGAGCGCGAAGCCCGTCTTCGCGCGTGCGTCGAGCGCGGCGCGGAATCCGCGCGGCTTGGTCTGCGCGGCGATCCGTGCATCGAGTTCGGACATCGGGATCGTCGCCTTGCGCGCGGCGACATCGGCGCGCTTGGTTTCGAGGATGCGGTTGAGAATATCGGTCATGAATAAGCGATCCAGCGATCGAGCAGGGCGTTGGCAGCACCGGAATCCAGTGCGTCGGCGGCGATGTGTACACCTTGCGGCAGGGTTTGCGCGGTTCCGGCGACGATCAGCGCCGCGGCCGCGTTGAGCAGCACCGCATCGCGATACGCGCCTTTCTCTCCCAGCAACAGACGGCGCAGCGCGGCGGCGTTATACGCCGGGTCGCCACCGACGATCGCGCTGATCGGGTGGCGCGGCAGACCGGCATCCTCGGGCGTGATCCGCTCGGGCAGGGTGGTGTTTCCGATGCTGACCGCACGCGACGGGCCTGCGCACGAGATCTCGTCCAGCCCTTCCTCGCCTGACACGACCACCGCGGCTTCGGTGCCGAGCTGTTCGAGCGCGGCGGCATAGGTTGCGGCGTAGTCGGGCCTGGCGATACCGATTAGCTGGCGCGTCACACCCGCCGGGTTGGCGAGCGGACCCATCAGGTTGAAGATCGTGCGGCGCCCGATCCGCTGCCGGATCGGGGTGATCCGGCGCATCGCGGGGTGATGATTGGCCGCGAACAGGAAGGCGATGCCGATCTCGTGGAGGCTCGCCTCCGCGTTTGCGCCCGCCCGCTCCATGTCGAGGCCGAGGATCTCCAGCGTATCGGCGGCGCCCGCCTTGGAGGAGGCAGCACGGTTGCCGTGCTTGGCAACCGGAACGCCGGTGCTCGCGACGACGAGCGAGACCGCAGTCGAGACGTTGAGCGTGTGATGTCCGTCGCCACCGGTCCCGCACACGTCGATCGCCCCTGCGGGGGCGGAGATCGGGATCAGCCGGTTGCGGAGCGCCCGGGCGGCTTCCGCGATCTCGATGCTCGATTCTCCCCGTTCGGTCAGACCGATCAGGAACGCTGCGATCGCGTCGTCGGTAGCATGGCCGTCCAGCACGTCGACGAACGCCTGCGCCGCGGTTTCGCGGTTGAGCGGGGTGCTCGGGTCCGGGAGCAGCGTAAGGGTGCTCATGCGGCGCCCTTGCGGACGATGCCCGCGTCCGACAGGAAATTCGCCAGCAGCGCATGGCCATGTTCGGTGGCGATGCTTTCCGGGTGGAACTGCACCCCGTGGATCGGGAGCGTGCGATGGCGAACACCCATCACCGACCCGTCGTCCGCGTGTGCGTTGGCGACGAGCGCGTCGGGCATGTCTTCCACGATCAGCGAATGATAACGGGTCGCGGTGAAGGGCGAGGGGAGGCCGGCGAAAACGCCGCTGCCGTCATGCGTGACGGGAGACGTCTTGCCGTGCATCAGACCGCCGCGCACGACCGAACCCCCGAAATGCTGGCCGATCGCCTGATGGCCGAGACACACGCCGAGCAGCGGTCGACCCGCCTCCGCGCACGCTGCAACGAGATCGAGCGAAACGCCCGCTTCGGTCGGGGTCTTCGGGCCGGGCGAAATCAGGAACCCCTGCGCGTTGCTCGCCATGGCGTCGGCGGCGGTCAGCGCATCGTTTCGGACGACCTTCACTTCCGCGCCCAACTCCATCAGATAATGGACGAGGTTCCAGGTGAAGCTGTCGTAATTGTCGATGACGAGGATCATCCTCGCGCCGCTACCGTGTTTGGGGATATACCACAACGGTTACGCGGTCGGACGATCACACGAGCGGTTCAGGGTGGATCAACCTTGCCCCCCGCACGTTGATGAACCTCAGGAGAATTGAACATGTTGCGCACTTTAGCCGTGATTGGATTGCTGGCCGCGCTGCCCGCCACGGCCTTGGCTCAAACGGCCGCGTCCGGCTCTCAGCAACAGGCCGAGTCGGGGAAGCCGCCGCAGCGGATTCGATCGGTGACGATCACGGGGAATCAGGCGTGCCCCAAGTCGAGCGACCCCGATGCCGAGATTGTCGTGTGCGCTCGAGTCGGCGAGCCGTACCGCATCCCGAAGGAGTTGCGCGACGACAAGCCGATCGCAGCGCAGAACCAGAGCTGGGTCAATCGCACGGCCGTGGCCGACGAGGCCGGGCGGCGCGCTGGCGGCTTGCCTGATACGTGTTCGCCCGTCGGATCGGGTGGCCAGACCGGCTGCGGCAAGCTTCGCGCCGAGCAGTTTGCGGCCGAGCGGGCTGAGGCACGCCGTCAGGCTGAGATCATTCCATAAGGCGAACGTCCTTTCCCGGTGAACATCGGGGAAGGACGGCCTTTGAGAACTGGCGTTACTGGCCGTATGCCGTAGCCGCTGAACGCGCGAGCGCCTCGCGCGCGGCGGCGAGCAACGCGCCGGCCTTGGCCTCGCATTCGCGTTGTTCGGAGATCGCCACGCTATCGGCAACGATGCCCGCGCCGGCCTGAACGTGCATGACCCCGTCCTTCACCACCGCCGTACGCAGAACGATGCATGAGTCCATCGACCCGTCGGGCGAAAAATAGCCGACGCCGCCCGCATAGGCACCGCGGACCGCATCCTCGAGTTCCGCGATGATTTCACACGCGCGCACCTTGGGCGCACCGGAGACTGTGCCCGCGGGGAATCCGGCAAACAGCGCGTCCAGCGCGTCCTTGTCCGGCGCGAGCCGACCGACGACGTTCGACACGATGTGCATGACGTGACTGTAGAATTCGGTCGTGTAGCTCGCGGTCACCGTGACACTGCCAGCTTCCGCCACGCGCCCCACGTCGTTGCGTCCGAGATCGAGCAGCATCAGATGTTCGGCGCGCTCCTTGGGATCGGCGAGCAATCCCGCGCGATTGGCTTCGTCTTCCGCCGCAGTCTTGCCGCGCGGTCGCGTTCCGGCGATCGGGCGGATCGTCACTTCGCCGTCGCGCACGCGCACCAGAATTTCAGGCGATGAGCCCGTCAGCGCGAACCCCGGCAGATCGAGGTGGTACAGGAACGGCGACGGATTGATCCGCCGCAGCGCGCGATACAGTTCGAACGCGGGAAGCGGGAACGGCGCGGTGAACCGCTGCGCCAGCACGACCTGGAAGATGTCGCCCGCGACGATATAGTCCTTCGCGCGCGCCACCATCTCCGCATAGCGACCGGGCGCGAGCGTCGAGGTCAGCGCGATCTCGGCGGCGGTTTCGGTCCGCACCGGGGCGGGGAGCGTCGCGGTCGCCAGACGGGCGGCGACGGCATCGATCCGCTCGAGTCCCTGGGCAACGATCGCGTCTGGATCACGAGTCGCATCGGGCCAGACCGGCGCCACCACGAACAACGCATCGGCGAGCCGATCAAAGATCAGGATCACGGTCGGGCGCACGAAGATCATGTCGGGCAGGCCGAGCGCGTCGTTGGTCGGGCGCGGCAGGCGTTCGACCAGGCCGATCGTCTCATAGCCGAAATAACCGACCAGGCACGCAAGCGCGCGGGGGAGTTCGGCGGGAACGTCCATCCGGCACGATGCGACCAGCGTGCGCAGTGCGTCGAGCGTCGGTTCGCTGCACGGCGCGAAGGCCTCGCGATCGGTCAGCCACGCGGGGTTGATCTCGGCAGCCGCGCCGTGCGCGCGGAACAGCAGATCCGGCGCTAGACCGATCAGGCTGTGGCGACCGCGCGTCTCGCCGCCCTCGACCGACTCGAGCAAGAAGTCTCCGCGCCCCGGCTCGATCAGCTTGAGCGCGGCGGCGACGGGGGTTTCGGTATCGGCGATCTGGCGCTGCCACAGCAGCGCGGGACGTCCGCTCGCGAGCGCGAGCCGTGCCGCCGCCGCGTCCGGACGATCAGGGCTGGTCGGCACTGGCGACGCCCAGGAGTTCGGCCTTCAAGGATGCGATGGCTTTCGCGTTGCGCGACGTGCCGATCGCATTCTGCACGGCCTTGCCGAACTGCGAAACATATTCGCGCCCGACGACGTTGCCGATGTCGCTTTGCGTCCCGGCGATCACCTTGGCGTTGCCTTGCGCATTGCCGGGGGTGATCGTGTCGAGGTGAACGATTACCCAGCCGGACTTGTCAGGCGCTTCCAGCAGCTTCGTCGTCTTCGCGGGCATGGCGAACATCAGCGCGAGCGGCGGGGGCACGCGCTGCGGGTTGCCGATCAGCGCGGCGCGGGGCCCCGTGACGGGCTGTAGCGGCGGGAGCTTGAGGCCCGTCGCGACGAGCGCCTGGGGCAACGGCGTTCCCTTGTTGGCGGTGGCGACAACCTTCGCGGCAACCTCGCGCGCGGCACGCTGTGCCCGATCGAGCTGGTAGTCCCGAACGACCGTCTCGCGGATCTGCGCGAGCGGACGCGGCGCGGCGGCGATCACCTTGTCCAGCGTCACCAGCGCGAAGCTGCCGTCCTGGCCGAGCGGGACCGTCTGCGGCTGGTCTCCGGCCGATGCGGCGAACGCGGCGGCGAGGATCGGGGTCAGCGCGGGATCGGGTTTGGCGGTCGGCGTATCGATGTTCTGGCCGCTCGCGGTCAGCGCTGGCGTGGTCTGCGCGGTGAGCTGGTTCTTGGTGACCAGTCCGTCGAAGCTCGTCTTGCCGAGGGCATCGTCGAACGCGGCGCGCTTTTCGGTCAGCAGCGCGGTCGTCTTTTGCGGGGCAAGCGACGCCTTGAGCTCGGGGGTCGCCTCGGCAAGCGACCTGGCGGCTTGCGTGCGGACCGACGCGACCTTCGCGACGACGAAGCCGAGCGGTGCGCGCAACGGCCCGACGACGTCGCCGGTCTTGGCGGCGAACACCGCATTGGCGATCTCGGGCGAGGACTGGCCGGCGAAGGCGGCCTTCTGCGTATCCTTGACCGTGGCGGGCTCGAGACCAGCGGCACGGGCGACCTGTTCGATCGGCGCGCCACCGCGCACCTTGGCGGCAAGCGCCGTCGCGGACGCCTTGTCGCCGACGACGACCTGAACGATCGTGCGGAGTTCGGCAGCCGCGTACTTCTGGGCCTGTGCCTTATAGGCGGCGGCGATTTCGGCGTCGCTCGGCGCGGCCTGCGCGGCGAGCGATGCGGGGGTCAGTGTCGCGTAGCGGACGATGCGGCGCTCGGGCAGGCGATATTTGCCGCTGTTGCGCGCATAATAGGTCGTCAGCTCGGCGTCGGTCGGCGCCGGCCCGGCGGGCATGGCCGCAGCGGGGATGAAGCCGATTTGGCCGCTGCGCTTTTCCAGCAGAAGGTTGGCGTAGGGCACGGCGAGACCAACCGGCACCTGCTTCGCCTGGATCGGCGACAGCAGCAACTGCCGGGTCAGCACCTGATCAGTGGTCTGGAGCCGGACTTCCGCATCGGTCATCCCGATCTGGCGCAGCACCTGCTCGTACTTTTCCTGGCTGAACTTGCCGTCCAGCCCGGCGAGCCCGGGCTGGCTCGCGATCAGGCCGTCCACGGCGCGCTTGCTGACGACCATGCCCTGCTTCTGCGCGAACTGCCGGAAGGCGGTCGAGTCGATCAGCCGCTCCAGCGTCGCTTCATAGCCACCGCCCGCAACGAACTGCTGCGTGTCGAGCGTCGGCTGCTGCTGGCGATAGGTGTCGACGTCGCGGGCGACGGCGGCGCGCAGTTCGCTGATCGTGATCGTCTTGTTGCCGACCTTGACCGCGACATCGGCCGCATTGACCGTCGTACCGGTCGCCGTGCCGCTGTGGTCCGACAGGACGAAGGCCAGGCCGAGCAAGGCGACGAAGCCGAGCGCAACGGCCCCGCCGAGCGGGTGGCGGATCATTCGACGGAAGAAACTGAGCATGGTCGGGGTCGGCCGATCTGTCGTGTAAAAGGAGCGAAGAGCGGTTGCTTTACGGGCAGGGCGGTGTTGCATCAAGCTTGTGCAGCACGCCTGTGGCGCTATCGCTGTCCGCAAGAGCAAACGGAGAGACGCAGAATGATGCGACGCAAGCTGGTGGCGGGCAACTGGAAGATGAACGGCAGCCATGCCGCGCTTTCCGAACTGACGGCGATTGCAGAGGCGGCGAGCGCCGCGAGCGCGGTCGATGTGGCGATCGCGATGCCGGCGACGCTGATCGCGCCCGCCGTGGCGTTCGCGCCGGGCTTTGCGTTCGGCGGACAGGACGTCCATTCCGCGGAAAGCGGCGCCCACACGGGATGCCTGTCCGCCGGGATGCTGGTCGAGGCCGGCGCGCGGTTCACGATCGTCGGGCATAGCGAGCGCCGCGCGGATCAGGGCGAGACGAGCCAGGACGCGTGGGCGAAAGCGAGCGCGGCGCATCGCCATGGACTTTCCGTCATCCTCTGCGTCGGCGAAACCGATGCCGAACGTGACGCCGGGCGCGCTGCGCGCGTCGTCCAGGCGCAGATCGAAAAATCGGTGCCAGACCTCGCCAACGGCGATTGGCTGACGATCGCCTACGAACCACGCTGGGCGATCGGCACCGGTCGCACGCCGACGCTCGACGAAATCGCAGAGGTGCATTCGATCGCGCGTGCCAAGCTGCGGACGCTGGTCGGGGATGCGGCGGACGGGATCCGGATCATCTATGGCGGATCGGTGACGGGCGCGAATGCTGCCGCCATCCTAGAGACCGAAGACGTCGACGGCGCGCTGGTCGGCGGCGCGAGTTTGGCCGCCGCGAAGTTCGTACCGATCATCGAGGCGGCATGACCCGGCTGGCGCAGGGATGACCGCTGCGTTGACTCCGGAGCTGCTCGCGGGCTGGCTTTCGGCACGGTCAATCGCGCGCGGGGTTCCAGCGCCGGTCGAGGATGGTGGTGGGTGACGCGTCGATACCGCGAGTGCGGCGGAGCGCTGTCGGTACGTGTTCCTCGACGCTGACGACGGGTTCCGTGCCCTGGCCGACGCGATCGATACGCCGCGCATGTTCCTGAAGGCGTGTGCGCCCCCAACGGACGTGCTGGCGATCGTTCCGCCACGCTGGACGCTGCAATCGGTCGCGTGGATGATGCTGCAGGTGCCGCAAGCCACCGATCCTGCGGCGCGGCTACCGAACGGCTACAGGCTTGACCTAACGACGCAAGACGAGGTCCTGTACGCCGTCGTGCTGGACGCCGCAGGAAGTCCGGCGGCGAGCGGCTATGCAGCGTCGGCGGGCGGCGTCTTTTGTTACGACCGGATCGTGACCCAGCCGGATCATTACCGCCGGGGTCTAGGACGGGTGATCATGGCGACGCTGGGGCAGCATCAACCGGCAGGGACGCACCGCGTCCTCGCGGCCACCAATGCCGGGCGTGCATTGTACGAAACGCTGGGGTGGCAGGTCGTTGCGCCGTATACGACGATCGAGATCGCCCAGCCCTGATCGTCGGTGGTCAGGCTGGAGGCGGGGCGAGCCCGATCAGTTTCATTGCGACCGCCTGCGCCACCATCGTCCCCAGCCAGAACAGGCTGTCGCGGACGATCTGCCCGGCGCGCGCACCACGATAGCTTTGCGTGATCGCGACGACCGGCAGGACGAACCCGATCCAGATCACCACTGCGCTGCCGACCGCCATGATCCACGGCGCTGCCTTGGGCGGTGCGAGGATCAGAGCGCCCGCGAGGATCGACGCGAACCAGAACAGCCCGAGTGTGCCGAGCACCAGCGTCGACATCCGCAACCGAGGCGCGCCCCGGTCGAAGGTCGCGCGATACGCTGCGCCCAACAGCATCCCGATCCCCGTCGCGACGAGGATCGGCGCGAGGTTGAGCAGGATATAGATCACGCCGCCGGATACCGCGCCTTGAGCATTGCCCAAGCCGCACGCAGCCCGAGCGCTTCGCCGCCCTTGGGGCGACCCGGCTTGGCGGACGGCCGCCACGCGAAGGTGTCGAAATGCGCCCAAGGCGTGTTTGCGGGAATGAACCGGCGTAGGAACAGCGCCGCGGTCACCGACCCGGCAAAGCCGCCATCGGGCGCGTTGACCATGTCCGCGATGTCGGAGGCGAGCATATCGTCATATCCGTCCCACAACGGCAACCGCCACAGCGGATCGCCGGTCGCGGTCCCGGCCGCGAGCAGCGCCTCGGCCAAGGCGTCGTCATTGGCGAAGGTCGCGGGCAGATCCGGGCCGAGCGCCACGCGCGCCGCACCGGTCAGCGTCGCGAAATCGAGGATCAGCGTGGGGGCGTCCTCTCCCGCGCGCGTGATCGCGTCGGCGAGGACGAGGCGCCCCTCCGCGTCGGTGTTGGTGTTCTCGACGGTCACGCCCTTGCGGGTCGCGAGCACGTCGCCCGGGCGGAAGGCGTTGCCCGAAATGCTGTTCTCGACCGCCGGGATCAGCAGATGCAGCCGAACGGGCAAACGCGCGCCCATGATCAGCAACGCCAGCGACAGCGCATGTGCCGCACCGCCCATGTCCTTCTTCATCAGGCGCATCCCCGACGACGGCTTGATATCGAGCCCGCCCGAATCGAAGCACACACCCTTGCCGATCACGGCGATCCGCGGATGCGCGGGGTTGCCCCATTCGACTTCGATCAGCCGGGGTTCGCGCCCCTTTGCCGCAGCCTGGCCGACCGCGTGGATCATCGGATAACCCTTCACCAGCGCGTCGCCCCGCGTGACGCTCAGCGTGCCGCCGTGCGCCTGCGCGAGCGCGGCGGCTTCCGCCTCCAGTTCTGCCGGGCCCATGTCGGCGGCGGGGGTGTTGACGAGATCGCGGACCTTGGCGACCGCCTGTGCGATCTGGAGGGTTTCCGCGATCCGCGCGGGCTCGCCCGTCAGCAGGACGCGCGGGCCGTCCGCCGCGTCATCCTTGCGGTAGCGGTGGAAGCCATGCTGTGCGAGCACCCAGCCGAGCATCGCGGCGCCGGGTTCGCCATTGGCAAGGCGGTAGGTGCCGGCGGGAAGCTGCGCGCCGAGCGACGCGATTCGCCACGGCGAATCGAGGCTTTCGTTGCAGACCAGCAGCATCGACCAGTCGTCCGCGCCATCACCCGGCAATACCGCGCGATTGCCGGGCTTCCCGGTCACGCGATGCGCCGCCACGGTGCTGCGCACGCGCTGCGGTTGTGCGGTCAGCCACGTTTCCCACGCATCGGGATGGACGACGTGAATCGTGCGCGCGGGTTGGCCGCGATCGGGTTGGAGCAGGGGGGCGAAATCGGTCATTGCGTTGGGGCCACGATGAATTGCTCCAGCTTTCCGTTGGTGCCGGGCTCGGCATAGGTGCTGATCGACAGGGTCGCGTCGGCATAGCGCACCCGGTACGACCGATTGACAAAGCCCCCGCGCAAGCGGGGCTTGCCGTTCTGGACGATCGCGACGGGCGCGCCGAGCGGGGCGAGGCTCGCGCGGTAATCGCCCAAGGTGGTCGGGGTGAAGTAGAAGTTCGCGTTCTCGGTCAGCATCGTGCGATCGAGCGACCCGTCGCGTAGCTGATCGAACACACGGCGCACCCGCGCCAGCGCGGCAGCGTCGGCGGGATCGGTCGCGGCCGGGCTCAACACGATGCCGGCGAGCTTCTGCGCGATTGTCTGATACGCATTGCTCGACCAGGTGTTGGTCAGCACGACGATCGCGGCTTTCTGGTCGGGATAGACGATGTTCTCCGACAGGAAGCCGACCGCCTCGCCGCTATGTTCGATGGTGCGGCGTCCGTCCGGAGTGCCCACAGAGACACCGAGGCCGTAGCCGCTAGTGCTTCCATCGGCGAGCTTGACCGGGGTCTCCTGTGTCGCCCAGTCCTCGGGAGCGAGCACGGTGTGGTCGAGCCGTGCCACATCCCATGTCGCGAGCGCGCGCGCGCTCATCGCGAGTTCGCCAGCGGCATAGAGCCACCCACGCGCGGGTGGCTGGACCGGGCGGACCGGTCCGAGCGCTGCGCGGCCATAGCCTTGCGGAAAGCCCGGGCCGACCGCCAGATCCTGATCGTAAACGGTCACGCCGAGCGGCTTGAAGATCCGGGCCTTGAGGAAGTCGAGCAGCGGCTTCCCCGACACTTTCTCGACAATCATGCCTGCGACGACATAGCCGGTATTGGAGTATTGCCACTGCGTGCCCGGTTTGAAATCAAGCGGCGTCTTCGCCCAGCGATCGACGATCTGCTGCGGCGTGACCGGGGTCGCCATCGCCTTGAAGCTGTAATCCTGCGGCCAGTAATCGCGCAGTCCCGACGTGTGGCTGAGCAACTGGCGGATCGTGATCGTGTCGCCGTTGGTGATGCCGGAAACGTATTTCGAAACGTGATCGTCGAGGCTCAGCTTGCCCTCGCGCTGGAGCAGCAGGATCGCCGCGGCGGTGAACTGCTTCGAAACCGACGCGATCTGGTACGGCGCCTCGTCGCGCGTCGTACCGGTCTCAGCCTGCTTGCCATACGCTTTGGCGTAAACGATTTGCCCGCCGCGCACGATCGCGACCGATGCCGAAGGGACGCCCGACTTAGCGAGCGTCGCGGTGACGGTCTGGTCGATCTGCGCGGTTTCCGCCGGGGTCAGCGACTGCGCTGCGGCGGGGGCAGCGACCAGCAGAAGGCCGGTCGCCAGCCAGGAATGAGCAAGCTTCACGGGAGCGGGATCCTCAACGAGACACGGGCCGATATGTCACCGTCCCATCCCGAAAGGGAAGGGGTGCCCGCGTCAAACGGTCGGGACGCCGTAAAGATCATGCTCGTCGGCATCTTCGATCGAAACCGCCACGATATCGCCGACCGACAGATGCCCGGCGTCGCGCAGGAACACCTCGCCGTCGATCTCGGGCGCGTCGGCCTTCGATCGGCCGGTTGCGCCGCCTTCGTCATCGACTGCGTCGATGATGACGTCGAGCGTGCGGCCGACCTTGGCCTGGAGCTTGTCCGCCGAGATGCGTGCGGTCAGTTCCATCAGGCGGGCGTAGCGCTCTTCCTTGATCTCCTCGGGCACGTGGTTGGGCAGGTCGTTGGCCGCAGCGCCCTCGACCGGCTCGAACCGGAACGCGCCGACGCGGTCGAGCTGCGCTTCCTCGAGCCAATCCATCAGATAGGCGAAATCGTCCTCGGTCTCGCCGGGGAAGCCGACGACGAAGGTCGAGCGGATCGCGATGTCGGGCGCGATGGTGCGCCAGTTTTTGATCCGCTCGAGCACCTTGGTCTCGTTCGCCGGGCGCTTCATCAGCTTGAGCACGGTGCGGCTGGCATGCTGGAACGGGATGTCGAGATAGGGGAGGATCAGCCCCTCGGCCATCAACGGGATGACCTGATCGACGTGCGGATAAGGGTAGACATAGTGGAGCCGCACCCACGCGCCGAGCTTGCCGAGTTCGCGCGACAGATCGGTCATGTGCGCGCGGACTTCGTTACCGTGCCACATCCGCGGCTGATGCCGGATGTCGACGCCGTATGCCGAGGTGTCCTGGCTGATGACGAGCAGTTCGCGCGTGCCCGCTTCGATCAGCTTCTCGGCTTCGCGCAGGATCGCATCGGGACGGCGGCTGACCAGGTCGCCGCGCAGACTGGGGATGATGCAGAAGGCGCAGCGGTGGTTGCAGCCCTCCGAAATCTTGAGATAGCTGTAGTGCCGCGGGGTGAGCTTGAGTCCGCTTTCGGGGACGAGATTGAGGAATGCGCTCGGCGGCATAGGGGCGGCGGTGTGGACCGCGCCAACGACTTCCTCATATTGATGCGCGCCGGTGACCGCAAGGATGCCGGGAAATTTCGCGCGGATCATCTCCGCTTCCTTGCCCATGCAGCCGGTGACGATCACGCGCCCGTTTTCCGCGATCGCCTCGCCGATCGCCTCGAGCGATTCTTCCTTGGCGGAATCGAGGAAGCCGCAGGTGTTGACCAGCACGACGTCCGCCCCCGCATAATCGGGCGACATGGCATAGCCATCGGAGCGCAGCTTGGTCAGGATCCGCTCGCTATCGACCAGATTCTTGGGACAGCCGAGCGAGACCATGCCGATTTTCGGCGGGGAGGGGAGTATTGTTGCCATGGGAATGGCGGCATGTAGGCGCGTTCGCGGGAATTTTCCAGCCAGTTGCGTCAGCGCGTCGATCGCGGCCGACGCGACGGCCCCCCGGCCTGAACCTGGGAACCGTCGCGGCGGGCTTTACCAGACGTGGACCCGGTCTGCCGGCGCGAGATACAGCTTGTCGCCGGGCTGGACCTTGTAGGCGGGATACCAGGCATCGAGGTTGCGGACCGTGAGGACGCGGAACATCGCTGGGGCGTGGACGTCGGTGGCGATGCGCGCGCGGAGCGCCTTGTCGCGCATCTTGGTGCGCCAGCTCTGCGCGAAGGCGAGGAAGAAGCGTTGGTCGCCGGTCATGCCGTCGATCACGGGGGGTTCCTTGCCGGCATAGGATGCACGGTACGCCTCGTAAGCGGCTGTAAGGCCAGCGGTATCCGCGATATTTTCGCCGAGTTCCTGGCGGCCCTTGAGCTTGAGGCCCGGAAGCGCTTCGTAGGCGTCATATTGCGCGATCAGCGCCGAGCCGGCCTGTTCGAACCGCTTCAAGTCGGCGGGCGTCCACCAGTTGCGATACTTGCCGGTCGAGTCGAAATCAGCGCCGAGATTGTCGAAACTGTGGCTGATTTCGTGCCCGATTACCGCACCTATAGCGCCATAATTGGCAGCCGAGTCGTATTTTGCGTCGAAATACGGCGCCTGCAAAATCGCCGCGGGGAAGTTGAGTGCGTTCTGGAGCGGCAAATTGACCGCATTGACGGTTTGCGGAGTCATCCACCATTCGGTCCGGTCGGGGGCCTTGCCGAGCTTGCCGACCTGATAGCGGTATATCGCCAGATCGGCGCGTTCGAGATTGCCGATCGGGTCCTTCGCATTGACCGCGAACTTGGGGAACGCGCGCCAGTGATCGGGGTAGCCGACGCCGACGTACAGCACCGAGAGTTTGCGGCGTGCCTCGGCCTTGGTCGCGGGGGCCATCCAGTCGAGCTTGCTGATCCGCTGGTCGAACGCGCCGACGATGTTCTTGACCATCGTCTGGATCTCGGCCTTCGACTGCGCGGAGAAATAGCGCGATGCGTACAGCCGCCCGACTTCATCGCCGAGCGCTGCGTTGACCGCCGCGATGCTGCGCTTGTCGCGGGTTTGCTGTGCCGGGGTGCCGTTCAACTGCTTGCCGTAGAAGGCGAAGCGCGCGTCATCGAACGCCTTTGGCAGGACCGACGCGACCGCCGAGATGCGATGCGCGGTCAGCCAGTCCTGCCACGCGTCGAGCGGTTCGCTGGCGACGAGCGCGGAGAGCTTGGTGATCGCTTCGGGCTGCCACGCGATGAAGTCCTGCTGGCCGGCGGGGATACCCGCGGCGGTCCAGTAGGTCGCCCAGTCGATCCCCGGCGCCTTGCGCGCGAAGTCGGCGCGGGTCCACGGGTTGTCGCCCTTGCTGGCGTCCTGACTTGCCTCGATGTCGGTCTGTGCGGCGGCGATCTTCATTTCCAGCGCGAAGACGCGCGCCGCGCGGGCGGCGGGGTCGCTCAGCCCGGCGAGGCCGAAGATCTGTGCAAGATACGCCTTATAGCCCTCGCGGAGTTCCGCCATCTGCGGGCTTGGCGACAGGTAATAATCGCGGTCCGCGAGGCCGAGGCCGCCCTGCATCAGATAGGGCACGTTGCGCTTGGGCTGGTTGAGATCCTGCGAAACGAACAGGCCGAACAGGTTGGTCGTGCTCGCGTAATTGTTGTTGTTGAACGGGTCGGTGTCGGCGCGCATCTGCGCGCCCATCACCTTCGCCAGTGCAGCCTTGTCGCGCAGCGCGTAATAAGGCGCGATCAGCGTCTTGAGCGGCGCGACCCCGCGCGCTTCGATCGCGGCGGCGTCGTGATAGGCAGCGTAATAATCCGCGATCAGCCGCTGGCTGCTGCCCGGGGCGGCGTTCGCCTTGGCGGCATCCTCGATGATCGTCGCGTTGCGCATCTCGGCGACCTTCGAGACTTCGACGCCGACACCGGTCGAGGAGCGCGCGGGCTCGATCTCGGCGGTCTTGCGCCAGGTGCCGTTGGCATAGTCGTCGAAATTGTCACCCGGCTTGACGCTTTGGTCGATCAACGCCTTGTCGACGCCCGATTGCGTGCCGACCGCCTGCGCTGCGAGCCCGGTGCCGATTGCCGAGGTCGCGAGCAGCGCGATGGAAAAGACGGTCAGGCGTTTCATCGACAAGTATCCTCGGTAACTATCACGTGGGGCGGCGATAGACCCGCGCCACGGTTCTGCCAATCGGCTTTCCTTCGCCGTCCGGGGTCGCTAGGCAGTTTCAAATGCAACGGATACTGCAAGCAGGAAACCGCCCTTGAGCGCCCCCGTCCTAGACTCTAAGATCAGCATCGACAGCGGCACTTTCAACGCCAATGCCGCGCACAATCGCGCGCTTGTAGAGCGGCTGGCGGCGGACGTCGCGACCGCCGCGCTGGGGGGCAACGCCAAGAGCCGAGAGCGCCATACCGCGCGCGGCAAATTGCTTCCGCGTGAGCGGGTCGAGCGGCTGCTCGATCCGGGGTCGCCGTTCCTCGAGATCGGCCAGCTTGCGGCGAACGGCCTGTATGATGACGAGGTGCCGGGCGCGGGCGTGATCGCGGGGATCGGGCGCGTGTCGGGGCGGCAGTGCATGATCCTGTGCAACGATGCGACCGTGAAGGGCGGGACCTATTATCCGCTGACCGTGAAGAAGCATCTGCGCGCGCAGGAGATCGCCGAGGCGAACCATCTGCCGTGCATCTACCTCGTCGACAGCGGCGGCGCGAACCTGCCGCATCAGGCGGAGGTGTTCCCGGATCGCGATCATTTCGGGCGGATCTTCTTCAACCAGGCGAACATGTCGGCGAAGGGCATTCCGCAGATCGCCTGCGTGATGGGAAGCTGTACTGCGGGCGGGGCGTATGTTCCCGCGATGTCGGACGAGACTATCATCGTGCGCGGGCAGGGGACGATCTTCCTCGCCGGACCGCCGCTGGTGAAGGCGGCGACGGGCGAGGTGATTTCGGCTGAGGAACTTGGCGGTGCGGATACGCATGGACGCAAGTCGGGCGTGGTCGATCATGTTGCGGAGGATGACGATCATGCTCTGACGATCGTGCGCGATATCGTTTCGATGTTGCCGCCGCAGACTGAGGGTGCGGTCAATTACGTCGAACCGCGGTTGCCGAAGTTTGCTGCCGAGGAATTGTACGGGATCGTGCCTGCAGATGTGCGTGCGCCGTATGACGTGCACGAGATCATCGCGCGGCTGGTCGACGGGTCGGAGTTCCACGAGTTCAAAGCGTTGTACGGGACGTCGCTGGTGTGCGGGTTTGCGCATATCTGGGGAATTCCGATCGCGATCCTCGCCAACAACGGCGTGCTGTTTTCGGAGAGCGCGCAGAAGGGCGCGCATTTCATCGAGCTCGCGTGCCAGCGGAAGATCCCGTTGCTGTTCCTGCAGAACATATCGGGGTTCATGGTTGGCGGGCGGTATGAGGCGGAGGGGATCGCCAAGCATGGCGCGAAGCTCGTTACCGCCGTTGCGACGGCTACGGTGCCCAAGATTACCGTGCTGATCGGGGGGAGCTTCGGGGCGGGGAATTACGGGATGTGCGGGCGGGCCTATTCGCCGCGGTTCCTGTTCAGCTGGCCCAACAGCCGGATCTCGGTGATGGGGGGCGAGCAGGCGGCTTCGGTGCTGGCGACGGTGCACCGGGATGCTGAGGGCTGGTCGCCGGATGAGGCGGAGGCGTTCAAGGCACCGATCCGGCAGAAATATGAGGATGAGGGCAATCCCTGGTATGCGACCGCGCGGCTGTGGGATGATGGGATCATCGATCCGGCGCAGACGCGCGACGTGCTGGGGTTGGCGTTCGCGGTGACGCTGAACGCGCCCATCCCGGAGCGGCCGGCGTTTGGCGTGTTCCGGATGTGATGGGGGTGCACGCTTTTCAATCCTCCCCCAACGGGGGAGGGGGACCGCCAGTCTTCTTCAGACTGGTGGTGGAGGGGTCTGCGCGACCGCAGACGTCGCACCCGGCATCCACCCCTCCACCGGTCGCTGAATGCTCACGGTCCCCCTCCCCGAGCAGAGCTCGGGGAGGATTTAGGAGAGAATCATTCCTTCCCGAGCTCGTTTCGGGGAGGGGGACCGCCCGGCGCAGCCGGGGGGTGGAGGGGTGCGCGCTCCGTAGCGTGCGCGACGATGGCCCGCAGGACTGCATCGAGGTCGCGCAGGATGTCGATTGCCGGGATTCGCAGCGTGACGATCCTCTGTGCTTCGAGCCAGGCGTCCCGTCTGGCATCGCGTTGCGGCCGGTCGCTGCGATTGTGTGCCTCGCCGTCAACCTCGATGCAAAGCCGCGCGGCATAGCAATAGAAATCGAGCGAGTAGTCGCCTGCGGGATGTTGCCGCCGCCATTTGTGCCCCGTGCCGCGTTTGCGCAACTGCTGCCACAGCAAGACCTCGGGCAAGGTCATTTCGCGCCGCGACGCGCGCGAGCGACGAAACGCGTCGGCTGTGCCCCTGATCATGCTGCTCGCTCCCCCAAGCGTCGCGCCAACCCCTCCACCATGCTTCGCATGGTCCCCCTCCCCGAGACAAGCTCGGGGAGGAATTTGCCGGAGTGCCTGCCATGTCGATGATCTTCGCCCTTCTCGCTGCGCAAATGTCGTCGCAAGTCACCCCGGTGCAACCGATGCCCAAGGGCACCGGCCTGCCGCCCCCCGCTTCCGAGGAGGGGCAGGTCCTCGCCCCCGTCACCGCGCTGCTTGCCGGGATCGGCGCGCGCGATGCTGCGCGGATCGGGGAGGCGATGCGCCCCGATGCGACTGCCACCGCAGCGACGGAAAACGCCGACGGTACCCGCACCGTAAAGCACATGACTCGCGCCGAACTGCTCGCACGTTTCGCCCCGGGAGCGGAGCAGTACGCGGAAAAGATCGCCACCCCCGCGATCGAGATCGACGGTGATATCGCCATGGTGTGGGCGCCTTATACCTTCAGCATCAACGGCGTGCGGCACCATTGCGGCTACGATCATTTCGATCTGGTCCGCGAGAACGGGCGCTGGCTGGTGCAGAACATCACCTGGTCGTCGCGGACGACGGGTTGCGAGAACTGACGTGATCCAATCGCTGCTCATCGCCAATCGCGGCGAGATCGCCTGCCGCATCATCCGCACCGCGCGCCACATGGGGGTGCGGACGATCGCGGTCTATTCCGACGCCGATGCGGGCGCATTGCACGTGCGCGAGGCGGATGAAGCCGTCCACATCGGGCCGAGCCCGGCGCGCGAAAGCTATCTGGTCGGCGACAGGATCATCGCGGCGGCACGCCAGACCGGCGCGGAGGCGATTCATCCGGGCTATGGCTTCCTCTCGGAGAATGCCGATTTCGCGCAGAGCGTGATCGACGCGGGGCTGATCTGGGTCGGACCTAATCCCGACAGCATCCGCGCGATGGGGCTGAAGGATGCCGCCAAGGCACGGATGATCGAAGCGGGTGTCCCGGTGACGCCGGGCTATCTTGGCGAGGACCAGTCGCCCGAACGGCTTCGCGCCGAGGCGGATGCGATCGGCTACCCGGTGCTGATCAAGGCGGTCGCGGGCGGCGGCGGCAAGGGGATGCGACGCATCGAAAGCGCAGCCGAGTTCGCCGACGGGCTGCTGTCGTGCCAGCGCGAGGCGGCGGCGTCGTTCGGCGATGCGCGCGTGCTGATCGAGAAGTATATCCTGTCGCCGCGCCATCTCGAGGTGCAGGTGTTCGGCGATACACAGGGCAACGTCGTCCATTTGTTCGAGCGCGACTGTTCGCTCCAGCGCCGCCACCAGAAGGTGATCGAGGAAGCGCCGGCCCCCGGCATGACGCCCGCAACGCGTGACGCGATTTGCGCGGCGGCGGTGCGGGCGGCGAAGGCGGTCGATTATGTCGGCGCAGGCACGATCGAGTTCATCGCGGATGCGAGCGAGGGGCTTCGCGCCGACCGCATCTGGTTCATGGAAATGAACACCCGGCTGCAGGTCGAGCATCCCGTCACCGAGGAAATCACCGGGGTCGATCTGGTCGAATGGCAGCTTCTGGTCGCCAGTGGCGAGCCGTTGCCACGGCAGCAGAATGAGCTGAGCATCAACGGCTGGGCGATGGAAGCGCGGCTCTATGCCGAAAATCCGTCGACCGGCTTCCTGCCCTCGACCGGGCCGCTCGATCATCTCGTCCTGCCCGAGGACGCGCGGGTCGAGACCGGGGTCGAGCAGGGGGGCGCGGTGTCGCCCTTCTACGATCCGATGATCGCCAAGCTGATCGTCCACGCGCCCACGCGCGTCGCGGCGATCGACCGGCTGTGGGACGCGACCACCGAGGTCGAGGTGTGGCCGGTCCAGACCAATGCGGGCTTCCTCGGGCGGTTGTGCAGCGATCCAGATTTCCGGTCGGGCGCGGTCGACACCGGGTTGATCGCGCGGCGGGGGGATGCGCTGACGCAACCGCCGGAGACCGAGCCGGCTGCGTTGCACGCGGTCGCTGCCGCGCTGGTGAGCGCGGACGAGAGCGCGCCGTGGACGGCGGGTAGCGGGTTCCGGTTGAATGGCGCGCCACGCCGGACCGTGCGGATCGTCGATCAGGCGGGGACGGTCCATGCGATCGAAAACGTGATCCCGGACGACGATCTGGCGGAGGACGAAATCACGCTGTTCGCGCTCGGCGAGGCGCGGTCGTATCGGTTGTGGCGGCCGTACGGCACCGCGTCCGGGGCGGCGGCGGATGGCGCGATCCTGTCGCCGATGCCGGGGCGGATCATCGCGGTCGATGTCGCGGCAGGGGATGTGGTGACCAAGGGGCAGAAGCTCGTCACGCTCGAGGCGATGAAGATGGAGCACAGCCTGACCGCGCCGTTCGACGGCACCGTCGCCGAGCTGTCGGCGGCGAGCGGCGGGCAAGTGAGCGAGGGTACGGTGCTGGTGCGGATCGCGCGGGCGGACTGAGGGGCAGCTCTCCACCTTCGTCATCCGGGCTTACCGCCGGGATGAAGGCGCAATTGTTTCGCCCGGCGCGATCCCCGGCACAATCTTGCGACACTTGCGCCGTACCGGGGGCATGCACCCTGCGCCACTGCACTACACCGGAACCCCAATGACGCGATCGACTGTCCTGCTTACGCTCGCGCTTGCGGCGACCCCAAGCTTTGCCCTGGCGCAACAGGCGACCGTGCCCGCGCAGGCCGCCCCGCCCGTGACCGAGGCAGGCGAGGGTGGCACCGATGCGGGCGAGGACGGCCCCGATATCGTCGTGCAGGGCGCGCGTCCGCCAGGGTCCGTGGTCGGCGACATTCCGCCCGAACAGCAATTGAGCCCGGCCGACATCCGCTCCTACGGCGTCGGGTCGGTGACCGAATTGCTCGCCGAGCTTTCCCCGCAGATCCGCAGCGATCGGGGCAGCGGGGGCGCGCCGGTGGTGCTGATCGACGGCAAGCGCATTTCGGGGTTCCAGGAGATCCGCGACCTGCCGACCGAGGCGATCCAGCGCGTCGATATCCTGCCTGAGGAAGTCGCGCTCAAATACGGCTATCGCGCCGACCAGAAAGTGGTGAACTTCGTCCTGCGCAAGCGCTTCCGCGCGGCGACGGTCGAACTGGCCGACCGGCTGGCGACCGCGGGCGGTCGGAATGCGCCGCAAGCCGAGCTCGACCTGCTCAAGATCGCACGGACCGGCCGGCTCAACCTCCACCTCGAATATCAGGGCGCGAATGCACTGACCGAGGACGAGCGCGGAATCGTCCGCACCCCGACGCCGTTCGCGCTCGGGGGCAATGTCGTCGGGCTTGGCGGCGCGGCGATCGATCCGGCGCTTGGCACCGCGACGATCGCCGGCGTGCCCGGCACGACCCCGACGCTCGCGGACTTCGCGGGCACCGCCGGGCGCCCGAACAGCACCGACGTGACGCGGTACCGCACGCTGTTGCCCGAGACGCAGACGTTCAACGCCAACGCCACCTACGCCCGGTCGATCGGCAAGGTGTCCGCGACGATCAACGGCACGCTGGGGACGACGACCAGCGATTCGTTGCTCGGGCTGCCGACGGTCGCGCTGACCTTGCCGGCGGGGAATCCGTTCTCGCCGTTCGCCAACACGGTGGTGGTCGATCGCGCGCTCAGCGGGGACTATCTGCCGCTCAGCCAGCATGCGTCGACCGTCGCAGCCCACTTCGGGACGGTGCTCAACGGGACTGTCGGGTCGTGGCAATGGTCGGTCACCGGGGGTTATGATCATAGCGAGGCCAAGACCTTCACCAATACCGGGCTCGACGCGAGCGGGTTCCAGGCCCGCCTCTCCGCCAATGACCCGAGCGCCAATCCGTTCGGGTTGCTGACCCCCGGCATGATCGGTCCGCTGCCGTCCAATTTCGGCTATTCGGTATCAAACGATACGCAAGTCGATGCGCTGTTCACCGGCAGCCTGTTCAAGCTGCCCGCTGGCGACGTGACCACCAGTATCCACGTCGGCGGCGACATCACCGATTTCAGCAGTCGTTCGTTGCGTGCCGGGCTGACCTCGACCGGGGCGGTTTCGCGCAAGACCGGGAGCGGGCAGCTTAACCTCGACGTGCCGATCGCCAGCCGGGCAAAGGACGTGCTCGGCGCAATCGGGAGCCTGTCGGTCAACGGCAATTTTGCGCTGGACGAGCTTTCCGACTTCGGGACGCTCAAGACGATTGGCTATGGCCTCAATTGGTCGCCGGTGGTGCCGCTGCGGATCATCGCGTCGGTGACCGATCAGGACGGCGCTCCGACCCCGCAGCAACTCGGCAACCCGCAGATCACCACGCCGAACGTGGCGGTGTTCGATTACGTGCTTGGGCAGAATGCGGTGGTCACGACCTTGTCGGGCGGCAACCCCAATTTGCGCGCGAGCAACAGCCATACGGTCAAGGTCGGTGCGACCTTGAAGCCGTGGAGCACGAAGCAACTCACGCTGTCGGCCAATTACGTTCAGGCGCGGGTCGAAAATCCGATCGTGGCTTTCCCGACCGCGACCGCAGCGATCGAGGAGGCGTTTCCGGATCGCTTCCTGCGCGACACGAGCGGTGTGCTGCAACGCCTTGATACGAGGCCGATAAACTTTGCCGAGACGAGCCGGTCCGAGTTGCGCTGGGGAGTCAATTTCTCCGCGCCGCTCAAGTCCAAACTTCAGAAACAGATCGAGGCCTTCCGGGCCGGGACCGGGCCGAACCCGTTCGCGGGGATGCGTCGCCCCGGTGGCGGCGCGGGCGCGGGCGAGGGTCCTGGGGCGGGTCGTGGTGCTGGTGGTCCTGGTGGTCCAGGTGGCGGCGGTGGTGGTCGGGGCTTTGGCGGCGGCGGACGCGGCAATGCCGGGGGGCGGTTGCAGTTCGCGCTGTATCACACCTGGCACTTCACCAATCGCGTGCTGGTTCAGCAAGGCGGCCCCGCGCTCGACTTGCTCAACGGCGATGCGATCGGCGCGAGCGGCGGGCAGCCGCGGCACGAGCTCGAAGGGCAGGCGGGGTATAACAACAACGGTCTCGGGGTGCGCATGTCGGCCAATTGGCAAAGCGCGACCGACGTCAACGGCGGGACGATCGGCAATCCGCAAAACCTGCGGTTCTCGGGGCTCGGCACGGTCGGCGTGCGGTTTTTCGGCGATCTCGGGCAGCGGCTCGATCTCGTCAAGGCGCACCCTTGGATGCGGGGCATGCGCGTGGCAGTGTCGGTCGACAACCTGTTCGACACGCGCCAGCGCGTGACCGACGCGAATGGCACGACACCGGTCGCCTATCAGCCCGGCTATCTCAACCCGCTCGGACGGACGGTGCGGCTGTCGATCCGGAAACTGTTTCTCTAACGAAGCCGCCCGGTCACTCCGCGATCGCGAACGTTCCGATCGCACGTTGCGCGCCGATGGCGTGACGCGCGGCGGCGAGCGTGCTGCAAATCTTGCGCGCGTTGTGCTCGACGGTCTCGAGCATTTCGCGCGCATATTGCGGGTTGAGATTTTCGACGACCGCCTCGAAATGCGTGTGCCCGCCATCGGCCATGGCGAAGATCGACAACAGATAGCGGTCGAACGCCTGATGGAGCGATTGCCACTGGCCCTGTTCTTCCAGCCAGGCGCGCGTCGTGGCGGAGGTCGAGAAGGTCGCGAAGGTTCGACCATTCAGCACCGCATCCGGAACGTTGTGCACGATCGCATCCGGGGTGAGCGCCGCGCCGAGGACACGGTCGACATAGCCCTTGATGATCGCGGGCGGCATGCCGAACCACAAGGGATAGACGAAGACGACGACGTCCGCTTCCCGCAACAGCCCGAGTTCGCGGGAGACATCCGACGACAGATGGTTGCTGACCGATCCGGGGCGATGTTCCGCGCGAAGGCGCGGGTCGAAATCGAGCGCATACAGGTCGCGCAGAACCACTTCCTGCCCGCGCGCGCGAACCGCCTCGCAATAGCGTTCGGCAATGGCGTGGTTGAAGCTGTCGGGTGACGGGTGGCCAAGCACGACGACGTGGCGAAGCGACTGCGCTCTACTGGTACCATGCGCCACGACTGATCTCCGATAAGGGACGTTCGGGGCAGTGTGCTGTCGGCGTCCGGTGTGCGCCATCCGTAGTGTTACGCAGCCCTTATTGCCGCGCGCGCCATGTTATGCCGATCACGCGCGGTTCGCTCGGCGTGCCAAGAATGAGCCCGGAGTTGCCGGCCTGGATCGTCACGTTCTGGATGTAGTTCGCGTTGAACAGGTTGCGTGCAAATAGAAAGATTTCCAGTCCCTTTGCGGCACGGAATCCGAGGCTTGCGTTGGTCTGGTTATAGCCTTGGATCAGGGTGAAGCGGGACAAGGTCGGATCGCCGTAATAGCGCGACCGGAAGTTGGAATCGGCGTGAAGCACGATCGTGCCAGACCCCAGGGGAAGCGCATAATCGACGCCGATCGTCTCCGACCATTTCGACAGCCCCGCCAGCGGTCGCCCGGTGAGGTCGCACGCGGTGGTCGCGTTGGTTTGTCGCTCCAGCGGGCAGGGGCCGGCGGGATAGGCGCTGTAGCGCCCGTCCGCAAAGGCAAGGTTTGCCCGCAGCTGAAACCTAGGCGTCACTTGCGCGGTGAGATCGGCCTCGACCCCTTTGACCGTCACTTTCGGAATGTTCGACAGATATCCCCGAAGCGCGACGGTCTGCGAACTGTCGACCAGCGTTGCCTGGAAATCCCGAACGTCCGTCAGATAGGCAGCCAGGTTCGCGGTCAGGCGCCGGTCGAAAACCTGCGATTTCAGCCCGGCTTCGTAAGTCTGGTTGCGTTCCGGGCGGATGACGGCGGTGGTCAGCACGGGCCGGTTCTGCGCGTCGAGCGGCAAGCCGGACAGGTTGATCCCGCCCGATTTGAACCCCCGCGCGTAACTTGCGTAGGCGAGCACCTGATCGGTGACTGTCCACGCGAGGTTCACGCGGCCCGAAGTATTGCTTTCGGCGTTGTGCGCATCGTAGCTTTGTGGGCGCAGTACCCCGAGTTTGGCGTTGAGCAGCGCGGCGTTGGTCGTCTGCAATCCGCCGAAAACGAAGCTTGCGTAGCTGCCGTCTTTGATCTCACGCGTGTAGCGCACGCCGCCGGTGAGCGTGACTCGTGGGACGATCCGGGCATTGACCTCGGCAAAGGCGGCGTAGCTGTCCTGCGTAAGTCGGGTCTTGCCATCGGTGCCGTACCCGTCGAGCAAATTCACAGGCACCCGCACGGTATTCGTGCCGGTTCCGGTGGTCGGCCCGATCAGCCAATAAGCGGCCTGCGACCCGTAGACACTGTTGGGCCGGCCGACGATTTTCTGATCGAAGACATACAGGCCAGCGACATAGTCCAACCGGTGATGGCCGTTGGAGGCGAGCCGCAGCTCCTGACTGAACTGGTCCTGCCGTGACGGGATGTGCTGGATCAATTGGATCGGAATGCCGGTGTAATCGCGATCGTTGGCCGCATCCCAGTTCCAGAAACGCCACGCGCTGACCGACGTCAGCGTCGCGAACCCGAGGCTCCAGTCCACGATCGCGGAGACGCCGCCTTCGCTGGTGTCGACGGACAGGGGTGCATCGATGTTGGTCAGCCGGTCGTATGGGTTGGTACTGGGCGGCGCGTAGTGGAGCCCCGCCGCGAGCGCTGGATATTGCCGTGCGGCGGGTCGCAAGCTCTGCCCGACGCGCAAATAGACCTGGGTGCAGCATTCACTTTCAAAGTTCGAAAAATCGGCGGTTAGCCGCACCGAGAGATCGGTGGTCGGCCGGAACAGCAACTGGCCGCGGATCGCCTGATTGCCGATGCCATTCTGGCGCGCGCCGGTCGCGACGTTGCGGATATAGCCGTCGCGCCGCGTCACCATACCGGACACCCGGTAGGCGAGGGTGTCGTCGATCAGTGGTCCGGATGCTGCGGCCTTGGCCTGGACGAAGCCGCTGCTGCCGACCGACAGTTCCTCGCTGGCCTCCGGCGTAAAGGCGGGTGCGCGAGTCACGATGTTGATGGCGCCCGCGGTGGTGTTCTTGCCGAACACGGTGCCTTGCGGCCCGCGCAGGACTTCGATCCGTTCGATATCCGAGAAATCGAACGCGGCGGTTGCCGGGCGCGCGTGATAGACCTGGTCGACGTAGAAGCCGACGCCTGGTTCCAACCCGTCGTTCGCCTGACTGACGGCGACGACGCTGCTGCCCAGTCCGCGGATCGTGAAGGCGGTGTTGCGCGGATTGGCCGAACTGTAGGTCAGGCTCGGCACCAGCAGCGCCAGTTGCTGCGTGTTGACCGTGTAGGACCGGTCGATCAGCGCGTCGCTAACGACGGATACGGCAAGGGGAACGGTCTGGGCATTCTCGCTGCGTTGCCGCGCCGTGACGACGATTTCTCCATCGGGCGACGCGCTCTCGGGTTCGGTCGCCCCTGTGCGGTCGGATGGCGTCTCACGGGCGGCAGCGGATGTGGGAGTGGGAGTGGCAACTATCGCAATCAGTGCTGCCGTCAATGTCGTCGCGGCGCATGTTCTGGTTGGCATGGCGTCCCCGTAATCTCGCCATCAAACGGGCGACTCGCTATATTCTGCCAGATATAGCGGGGGACGTTTTGTGTCTCGACGAAAAAGCTGCCGGACAAAAAAGAAGCCCCGGTTTCCCGGGGCTTCCAAGTCTGTTCTGAACCGTCGAGGATCAGGGTGGGGGGAACGACGGTCCCTCGGGTCGCTGAGGCTGCCTCAGTCGAGCCCAACTCCGCGCGAAGCCAGGGGAAGCTTCGGCGAAAGATTGGCAGTCTCGACACGGGCGATCTGGCGGCAATTCTGCGGCTGGAAGATCAAGCCCTTGCCCGACTGCATATGGGGTTGGCGAAGTTGGCACCGCGCGAAGGCGGTTTGTTCGGCCTTGCTCATGGACGATGTACCCTCCGCGACGGCGGGGGCGGCTGCGATGAGGAGTGCCGGCATGGCGGCGACCGTTAATGCAAGGCGAAGCATGATGCAGTCTCCGAAGAAATGGACTGCTCAGGATATATGGGGGGCGATTGTCTCGCCCTTCGCTCCACTGTGATGAAACGTTGCTCTTCAAACCCCCTTGCGGCAGGCTACGGTGCCGCGTTGACCGCGCTGGTCGCCGTCCGTACCGAAGCCCCTCCAACCCTCAACGGTTAGACGTGACGCTTATGACAACTCCCCCCACGATCGTGCTTGTCGAGGACGACCCAGCATTGCGCACGCTCACCACGCGAGCGTTGCAGGAACACGGCTACCTCGTCCGCCCCGCCGCCTCGGCGCCGGAGATGTGGCTGGCGATGGAGGCGGGGCCGGTCGATTTGGTTCTGCTCGACATCATGCTGCCCGGGACCGACGGGATCGAATTGTGCCGCAAGTTGCGTCAGCAGAGCAACGTGCCGATCATTTTCGTCAGCGCGCGCGGCAGTGAAACCGATCGCGTGGTGGGCCTGGAACTGGGTGCGGACGATTATCTGGCGAAGCCGTTCGGGACGCGCGAGCTGACGGCGCGGATCCGTGCGGTCCTGCGACGCGTCGACGCGCCGCGCGAAACCAAGGACCGCGAGCAGGGGCTGATCACCTTCGACGGCTGGACGGTGAACTTGCCCAGACGCGAATTGCGCGCGCCGAGCGGTGCCGTGGTCGATCTGACCGGCGCGGAGTTTGACCTGTTGACGAGCCTGCTCGATCACGCGGGGCGGGTGATTGCGCGTGAACGGCTGATCGAATTGTCGCGGACGCGGATGGGCGACAGTACCGATCGCAGCGTCGACGTGCTCATCAGCCGACTTCGGCGCAAGCTTTCGATCGACGACGGCCCGCCGCCAATCGTCACCGTCCGCGGCGTAGGCTATATGTTCAACGCGACCGTCGAGCGGTCGTAATGCCGATCCCATCGCCCTCGCTCGGACTGATCGGGCGAGTGGTCGCGATCCTGCTGTTCGCCACGCTGGTCGAATTCGGCATGAGTACAGTGCTGTACGAGCGTGCGAGCCAGTTTTCGGTGCGCGACGACGAAGGGCGGCGGCTGGCCGAGCATCTGGTCATCGCGAGGCGCCTGATGGCGGAGCACCCGCGCGAGGGACGCGAAGCGATGGCGCGCTCGGTCTCCACCGCGCATTACGCGATGGCGTGGCATACCGTTGCGCCACCCCCGAGTGATCCCGCGCTGTCGGAAATGCGCGCGAAGGTGCTCGCTTGGGAACCCGTGCTGCAATCCTCCCCACTCCGGATGCGGCTCGAACCTGCGACGACCGGCTCCTACGTGTCTGGCGCCGCGCAGTTGCCGGATGGCAGCTGGCTGTATTTTCGGACCGCCGAGGCGATCGATAGCCTGGATCAGTCCCGCAACCGGATCCTGATCGCCTTGGGGATTGCGGGCGTCGTGATGACGCTCGGCGGCGGGTTGATCGGCCGAGCCTTGCGGCCGATGCGCCTGCTCGCCAGTGCCGCGGACCGGTTCGGAACGGCCGAAGCCGCGCCGCTGGCGGAGGAGGGGCCGACCGAAGTCCGGCGCGTGATCACCGCGTTCAACCGGATGCAGGCGCGGATCCAGCAGCTCATCACCGATCGCACGCAGGCGCTGGCGGCGGTCGGGCATGATATTCGCACGCCCCTCGCGCGGTTGCGGTTGCGCGCGGAAAGCATTGCGACCGAACCGGTCCGGGACGAAATCCTGGAGGACGTCGCCGAGATGGACGCGATGGTGGGATCGTTGCTGGCGTTCCTCGGCGGCGAGGATGATCCGGAAAAGCCCGTGCTGGCGGATCTTGCGGTCCTTTGCGCGACACTGGCCGACGATGCCGCCGATCATGGGCGCGCGGTCACGTATGTCGGGCCCGATCATCTGGAACACGTGTTCCGCCAGCTTGGCGTCAAGCGCGCGGTTTCGAACCTGGTTGAGAACGGCCTGCATCACGGCGAGCACGTCATCCTAGGGCTGCGCCGTGAACCGGACTGCGTGATCGTGCGTGTCGAGGATGATGGTCCAGGAATTCCCGAAGACTTGCTGCAGAGCGTGCTCGAGCCGTTCGTTCGGCTCGATACGGCGCGACGGCGCGATACGCTTGGGCTCGGGTTGGGGCTCGCGATCGTGTGCCGTGCGGTCGAGCTCGAGAAAGGCAAATTGACGCTCAGCAACCGCCCGGAAGGTGGCTTGTGCGCGGAGATTCGGTTGCCGCGACCCGACTGACCGACAGTGCCGTGACGCCGGTTTGCCCCTGACCGGCAATTCTTTTTTACAATGCTGCCGCATCGCAGCAAGCCCCGCCGTGTATTCGGTCCTGTGAAATCCGCGAGTTCCATAAGCGGAAGCAACAGCAGGAGCATAGTGCATGAACGAGCTCATCGGTCGGGTCTTCGACTTCCAGAAGAACGTCTTTCCCCAGAAGAGCGCGCTCTATCAGAACCTGGCCGCCAACGGGCAGAGCCCGAAGGCGCTGATCATTTCCTGCTCGGATTCGCGAGTCGTCCCCGAGGAAATCCTCCAGGCGAACCCAGGCGATCTGTTCGTTTGCCGCAACGCCGGCAACATCGTCCCGCCGTTCAGCAACGCGAATGGCGGCGTGACCTCGACAGTCGAGTTTGCCGTGATGGTGCTCGGTGTGCGCGACATCATCATCTGCGGCCATTCCGACTGCGGCGCGATGAAGGCGCTGATGAAGCCGGGCTCGCTGGAGACCATGCCCAACGTTGCCGCGTGGCTGCGCCACAGCGATGCCGCGTTCAGCGTCGTGCGGGACGGTTATCCAGAATTGTCCGGGCCGGAACAGGCCCGTGCCGCCGCGCTCGAGAACGTCGTGGTCCAGCTTGCGCATCTGCGCACGCACCCGTCGGTCGCCTCGGGCATCGCGCGTGGTGAGATCGCACTCCACGGCTGGTTCTTCGACATCCACCACGGCGTCGTGCTTGCGCTGGACGGCGCGAGTGGCCGGTTCGAGGAAATCGACGCGAGCCGCCCGATGCCGGTCGCGTTGGCCGCACAGAAGCGGTTCGCTGCCGGTGAACCTCTCCTGGAGGCTGCGGAATGACCAAATTCGGTGTGAAGCTCCCCACGATGGCCGTGGCAACGCGTGACTTCACGGCGTCGATCGTCGTGTTTCTCGTCGCGATGCCGTTGTGCATGGGCATTGCGGTCGCGTCCGGCGTTCCGCCGGAAAAGGGGCTGATCACCGGTATCATCGGCGGCATTGTCGTCGGTGCGTTTTCAGGCTCCCCGTTGCAGGTCTCCGGACCGGCGGCGGGGCTTGCCGTCGTCGTGTTCGAACTCGTTCGCGACAAGGGTCTCTCGGCGCTCGGGCCGATCCTCATTCTCGCTGGGCTGATCCAGCTCATTGCGGGCATTGCTAGGCTTGGTGGATGGTTCAGGGCAATTTCACCCGCAGTCGTTCACGGGATGCTGGCCGGGATCGGTGTGCTGATCGTCGTCGGTCAATTTCACGTGCTGTTCGATGCGCGCCCCTTGCCAAGCGGGTTGCAGAATCTGGTCGCGGCGCCCGAACGGTTGATGGGCCTGTCCCCGCTCAACGTCAGCAACGTCGAGCATGCGTTCATGATCGGTGTCCTGACGATCCTAGTGATGCTGGGCTGGGAACGCTTCCGTCCCGCCGCGCTCAAGCAGGTTCCTGCTGCACTGATCGGCGTGCTGGTCGGAACGCTTACGGCGTTTGCGCTGGGGCTTCAGATCAACCGCGTCGACGTCCCGCAATCGATCGTCTCGGCGATCGCGCTGCCGGGGCCAGAGTTCCTCGCGAAGTGGGTCGATCCGTCGATCATCGTCGCGGCGATCGCGATCGCGTTCATTGCGAGCGCGGAGACGTTGCTGTCGGCGGCAGCGGTCGACCGGATGCACGATGGCGTCCGGACTGATTACAACAAGGAGCTTCGCGCGCAGGGCATCGGCAATTTGTTGTGCGGCGTTGCCGGGGCGTTGCCGATGACCGGCGTCATCGTGCGCAGTTCGGCGAACGTCCAGGCGGGCGCAACCTCACGCTTGTCGACGATGCTCCACGGCGTCTGGATCCTCGGCTTTGTTGCGCTGCTGCCATGGCTGCTGCGCGAGATTCCGATGGCAGCGCTTGGTGCGGTACTCGTCATCACCGGCGTGCGGTTGGTAAGCCTCGCGCACGTCAAGCACCTGTTCCACAGCTATGGGGTTCTCCCGGCGTTGATCTGGTTCGTCACGCTCGTCACCGTGGTGACGCAGGATCTTCTGACCGGCGTGCTCGTCGGGATCGCGCTTTCCGTGCTGGAACTGGTCCCGCACGCCCGGCGGCTCGGGCTCAAGGTGGACCGCGAGCATGTCGCCGCCGGGACCGACATGGCCCTGTCGGGCAGCGCGACCTTCGTGACGCTGCCCAAGCTCTCGGATACGCTGGAATCGCTTCCGTTGCGCGGGACCGACCACCGCACGGTGCGGATGGATGTCTCCGGCTTGACCAAGGTCGACCATACCTGTGCCGAACTGTTGAAAGAGTTCCTCGTGCGCCGTCGCGCAGGCGGCAATCCGATCGAGATCACCGGCGCTTCCCCAAAATTGGCGGCAATGATTGCCTGACGAACTCCGGCGTCAGCAATGTTTTGTTACGAAGTAGCAAGGTAGCGGTGATGTCCGGTTGGTAGAGGATGCGGGTTCGAGTGGACCGCCCACCGTTGCTCTTCGGGGCAGTGAGATGCGCGGCAGCTCGGCCCCAGGCGGGAACCTTTCCTTGGATCAGAAGGGTATCCCATGTATCGCTACTATATTGCATCGACCCTTTGCCTCGTCGCCGTCCCGGCGACCGCACAGGAAACCGCACCACCGCCACCGGTGACGGTCACCGGCAACGTTGCGCTCGTTTCGGATTATCGTTTCCGAGGTGTTTCCCAATCCGATGAAGAAATCGCCGTCCAGGGTGGCGTGACGATCACGCACGAAAGCGGCCTTTACGGCGGCTTCTGGGGATCGAACCTCGCCGGTTGGGGGACGTTCGGCGGCGCCAACATCGAGCTCGACGTGATCGGCGGCTACAAGCGCACGATTGGCAACGGCACGGTCGACGTCGGCCTGACCTGGTACATGTATCCGGGCGGCGCGGCGCTTACCGACTTTGCCGAGCCCTACGCCAAGGTGAGCGGCACGCTCGGGCCAGCGACCTTGCTTGCCGGCGTTGCCTATGCGCCCAAGCAACGTGCGCTCGGCAATTTCTCGAACACCCCTGAAAGCCGCGGGCAGAGCCAGGACAATCTGTATCTGTGGGGCGACACGAGCGTGGGCATTCCGTCCACCAAGATGACCGCGAAGGCGCATATCGGCTATTCCAAGGGTAATCCGGGCCTCGGTCCCAACGGGACGAGCGTCGCTCCGACCGGGAAGTATTGGGACTGGCTGATCGGGCTCGATTATGTCGTCGGTCCGCTGACCTTCGGAGCTGCCTATGTCGATACCGACATCAGCCGGGCGGAGGCGGCATATTTGCAGCCCAACTTCTCGCGTACCAAGAACGGGGAATCGATCGCGAACGGGAAGGTCCTGTTCTCGATCACGGCAGCGTTCTGACGCACGGGCGGCAGGACGGCTGAAGCCGGGACACGGACGCGTGCGGTGTGATAGCACCGCCGCGTTCCGCATCGGTGTTGGACCGTGGCTGTTGGAGTGACGCATGAGCGACCGTATCCTGATTTTCTACGGCTCCTACCGATCGGACCGGTTGGGCATTCGTCTCGCCCAATATCTCGTGACCGCGTTCGCCGAGCGTGGGGCCGCCCCCGAACTGATCGACGCAAAGGCCATCGGCCTTCCGATGCTCGATCGCATGTACAAGGAATATCCCGCGGGTACCGCCCCGGCGGCGCTGGAAACGCTCGCGGGCAAGATCAAGGCGGCGGACGCGTTCGTGTTCGTCGCGGGCGAGTATAATTGGAGCGTCCAGCCCGGGCTCAAGAACCTTACCGACCATTTCCTCGAGGAATGGTTTTGGCGTCCCGCGGCGATCGCTAGCTATTCCGCGGGACGTCTGGCCGGCGTGCGCTCGGCGACCGCATGGCATCCGATCCTGTCGGAAATGGGCATGGTGATCAGTCCCACGCCGCTGTCGGTCGGCGGAATCGGTAAGGCGTTCGATGCCGAGAACACCCCGGTCGGGGACGGGGGCGCTGCGGTCGTCAAGGCGTTTCCGCGCTTTGCCGACGATCTCGCGTGGTGGACCGAAGCCGCGCGTGCACAACGCGACCGGCGCGACCCGCCGTACTGAGCGCCTGCGTTACGCTGCCCAGGCGGCGAGGTCGTCCTGCTCGCCGATGAGGGCAAGCCCGTGGGCGATCGACGTCAGTTCGCCCCCCGTTGCGATGCGATCGTCACCGAACCGGTCGGTGAACATCTGGCGCACGCGCGGCGTCAGCGACGATCCGCCCGTCAGGAACACGCGGTCGATGCTCGTCGCAGGTGTTGCCGAAACCTCGAGCACGCGATCGACCGCTGCTTCGATCCGCGCAATGTCGGGGGCGATCCACGTTTCGAAGGCGGTGCGCGTGACATCAGCCTCGATCGACAGGCCACCGCCTTCGAAGCGGAAGGTTGCCTGTTCCGCAGCGGACAGGTCGCGTTTTACCCGACCGACCGCTTCGTGCAGCTGGAAGCCGAGTTCTTCCTCGATCACCGCGATCATCCGGCCGATCGCATCCGGATCGAGCGCCGATTTGCGCAGCTTCTCGAGTTCCGCGATCGTCCTGCGGTTGCGCATCAGCGCGAGCCGCGACCAGTCCGCAAAATCGGCGAAATAGCCGCGGGGAATCTCGAGGATCTTGTCGAACGAACGATAGGATCCCCCCTTGCCGAGCAGGGGCATGACGAGTTGGTCGACAATCCGCGCATCGAACCGGTCGCCCGCGATGCCGACCCCGGCGTGGCCGAGCGGAACGCACCGCCGCGCGGCGCCCGGCGCCTCGATCCGCACCACCGAAAAGTCGCTCGTCCCGCCCCCGAAATCGGCGACGAGGATGGTCGCGGGGTCGCTGATCCGCGAGGCGTAGCTGAACGCCGCGCCAAGCGGTTCGTAGACGTAATGGACCTCCGCGCCGAGCTTGGCGAACATCAGGTCGTAGCGTTGCCGCGCCAGCGCGTCGTCCGGGCGGTACCCGGCGTATTCCACCGGACGCCCGACCACGATCCGCGCGGCACGATCGAGCATGCCGCCCGATCGCGCCGCCATCTTGGCAAGGAAGGTCTGGCCGAGATCCTCGAACCGATACCGCCGCTCGAAGATCGTCGCGTGTTCGAACGCGGCGTTGGCGGCGACCGACTTAAACGACTGAAGGAAGCGGCTGCCTTGCGGATATTCTAGATATTCGGCGATCGCCCATGGCCCGGCCTCCGCAGCGATGCCGCCTTTGACCGAATCCTCCTCCCAGAAGCACAGGGCGGACCGGAACGCGGCGTCGGGCCCGCTGGGGGATTCGAGCGCGAGCAAATCCGACGTCCCGTTCCGCGCGACTGCGGCGACCGAGTTGGTGGTCCCGAAATCGAGACCGAGCGTGAACGGAGCGGAGCGCGGATCAGACATGCGCATTGCCGCTACACAGGACGGTGCATGAGCGCAAAGCCGTTCGGGCCGGATCGTGGTGGCTTCGTCGCGGATTGCGCCTTGTCGACTTCAAGTTGGCCAAAGGACCGTTGCGGAGTCCGGCTCCCACGGTGCGTACCGCGCCATGACTATCGCGAAGAGTGGCGATCGAATGTGGCGTTCGAGCCATGTCTGGACCCGCGGCAAGGGTTCAGCGGCGAACCAAGCTGGATCGATCGCGGCAAACTGGCGGACGAACGGAAAGATTGCGGCATCGGCCAGCCCACGCGCCGGACGGCAGAGGTTGTCGTGCCGGTTCAGACGCTCCTCCAGGTGCCCGAGCCACTCCAACCCCGCTGCGCGGTGTACGGTCGGGTCGGAGGCGTGGCGTTCGGGATATTTGGTCCGGTCGAGGTGGAATTTGAAGTGGTCGTCGCAACTGGCGATCAGGGCAGGGTCGTCCCCGTCCAGCCACGCTTCCGGATCGTACTGCGCCAGCGCCCAGCGCATGATGTCGAGGCTTTGATCGATTACGACGCCGTTGGGCGGGATCAGCACGGGCACCGTGCCCTTTGGGGAGGCCACAAGCATCGCGGCGGGTTTGGTGCGGAGCACCACCTCGCGCAGTTCGACGGAGACGCCGGCCACGGCAAGCGCGAGGCGGGCGCGCATCGCATAGGGACAGCGCCGGAAGCTGTAGAGGACTGCAGGCGCGGTCACCGGCCCGCCCGCCGCGCCAGCGCGATCCCGGCCAGATTTTGCGATCGCTTGATGTAGCGGATCGGCGGAGCGACCCCGCCTGTCATTTCGTGGAGCACCGCAAGATGCGCCGCACCCGATCCGCGACAGCGATGCCCGCCGGTCGCTTGCGCAATCACCGCCGCCGCATCGCCGAGCAGGACGTATGTGCTGGATGCAAGGCCCAAATCGCTGGCAACGCGCTGGGCGGCGACGAGCGCATGCCATTCGGCGTCCATGCTCGCCCCTTCGCCGAGATCGAAGATCCGCACCTTGCCCTGAACGACGACCGCGACTTCCATGCGACCGGGGTTAGGGCGACACCCGCCGTCGAAGTAGATTTTGACCCGCGATCCCATCGGCTTCGGTTACGCGCAACGCGCCAGCAGCGCGAGTCCGTCCTGCGTGCGGTTGGTGCCAACTATCGCCTAGTTAGCTGATACGCCGTTTCTCGAGTTTTCGCGCGAGCGTGCGGCGGTGCATGCCCAGACGCCGTGCAGTTTCCGAGACGTTGAAGCCGGTCGCCTCGAGCGTTTCGTTGATCCGCTCCCACTCGATCGTCTTGATCGACGTCTGGCGATCGCCGATCGGCACGTCCGCGTCGCCCAGCGTCATGCCGAACGCGCGTTCGATATCATCGGTGTTGGCTGGCTTGGCGAGGTAGGAGGTGGCGCCAAGCTTTATCGCCTGCACCGCGGTGGAAATGCTGGCATATCCCGTAAGAACCACGATGACGGTGTCAGGGTCGTGCGCGCGCAGGGTCTCAACGCAGGCCAGGCCGGAGCTTCCGGCGAGCTTGAGGTCCACCACGGCATAATCCGGCGTCCGTTGCGCGAGCAAGGCTGGCAGTTCGGCGGGGCCTTCGGCCAGCACGACCTCGTAATCGCGACGCTGGAACGAGCGTTGCAGGGTCCGCGCGAAGGCGGCGTCATCCTCGATGATCAGAAGCACGGGATTACTCGCCATCATCGTCTCCGCCCAGCGCAATCGCAGCCAGCGGCAGGCGGAAGGTCACCTCGGCACCGCTGCCGGGCTGGTTACGCGCGGTCAACGCGCCATCGAGTTTACGGGCCACGTTGCTTGCCAAAAATAGTCCCATGCCGCGACCGAGCTCATGCTTGGTGCTGTTGTACGGCTTGCCGATGTTCGCGAGCTGCTCAGCGGCGAAGCCGGGGCCGGTATCTCGAACGATCAACATCATCGCCTCCGCCTCTCGGGCCAACGTGATGCTGATCCGCTGCGGGGAGTATTCGGCGGCATTGTCCAGCATGTTGAAGACGGCCTGCTGGAGGACGACGTCGGAAACGATCGGCAGGTCCTCCCCGAAACGATCCTCATACGTCGCGTTGGCAAAGCCGCGCGCCGCGATCCAGTCCGCCACGACCCGGTCTACGAAAGCGCGCACCGTCGTTGCTGCGGAATTCTCCCCACGGGCATCGCCCGATGAAAGCAGGATGCTGGTGACGATCGCCTTGCAACGGTGCACCTCCGCCTGCATTTCCTCGATGTCGCGCATCAGTTCCGCGTCGCGCGCGACGGTCGGGTTGCGGCGCCAGTCCCCGAGAATGACCGACAGCGACGACAAGGGGGTGCCCAGTTCATGCGCCGCGCCGGACGCGAGCATCCCGATCCGGACGATGTGTTCCTCCTCGACCGCATGGCGCTCGATATCCGCAAGGCGCATGTCCTGCGTGCGCAGGTTGATGTTGATCCGGCCGACGAACGCCACGAGCAACACGGCGACCAGCGCGAAGCAGACCCACATCCCCTGGACGTGCAGCGCGAACAACGATCGGTCGAAGCCCGGGGGCAGGATGATCGGGCGGTAGAAGGCGGTGAGGATCACGAACGACAGACTGGTCGCACCGACGATCGTCCAGGCCGACCAACTCGCCAACAGCACCGACCCGAGGACGACTTGCAGCAGAAAGAGCGAAACGAACGGGTTGGTCGCGCCGCCGCTGAAATAGAGCTGAGCACTGAGCGCGAGGACGTCGAGCAGCAGTCCGCCGAACAGCGTCTTGTTGGTGATCGGCGATTCCAGCCGAAGTCGCAGCAGGCTCGCGGCGTTGAGTACGACCAAGCCGGTCAGCACGCTCAACATCGGCATCATCGGCAAGCGGATGCCGAACACGACGTGTGTCAGCAGGATCGTCCCGAGCTGCCCCGCCACCGCCATCCAGCGCAGTTCGACGAGTTGCAGCATGTTGGCATGGCCCGCGGTCTGCGAGACCGGGACACCCCGCCAGTTCGCCACCCGCGGACTCATGTCTTGTGGTCGGGACGCAGCCGTTCCTGACGGAGCCAATACACGAATCCGGCGGTGCTCATGAGCGCGAGAATGTACCATGTGACCGCATAAGCAAGATGGCTGTTGGGGAAGTGGATCACCGTCAGGCCGCCAACCGGCGCACCCGTGCGCGTGTCGCTCGCATCGGCATCGACGAAATAGGGTAGGGCGGGGGAAAGACCGCGGCGCTTGGCGATCGCGCCGACGTCGCGCGAATACCAGCGTTCGTCCGCCGGTGCATTGTCGCGCAAGAACCCGCCGTGTGGCTCGTCAAGCCGGAGCAGGCCGGTCACCGTGACGGCTCCCGGAGTTGGTGACAGTGCGGCGCGCGTGGGGACGTACCCGCGATTGATCAGGAGGATCGAGCCGTCGTCCCGCCGCAGCGGGGTCATCGCCCAGAAGCCCGGTCCGCGCACGGTTGATGCCTGGACGAAGGTTTCCCGGCCGGGGAGATAATACCCGGTCGCCCGGACCCGGCGATAGGCATCGTCGGTACCGGCAGTGGCGGGCGCGGGGACCGGCGTGGCGTGAACGCGCGCGTCGACGCGCGCGGTGAGGTCCAGCTTCCACGCCCGCCGCTGGACCTGCCAAGTGCCGAGACCGAGCAGCGCGACGATGACAAACAGCCACGCAACCGCGACCGCGCCCCGCCGTACGCGCCGACCCGTGTTGCTCACCCCATCTGGCTCATGTCTTGGGTCGGCATCATGTTCGCGTTCATGTGGTACATCACCCACAGTGATCCGCTCAGCGCGATCCCGACGATGACGATCGTGAAGATCAGCGCCATCATCGACCAGCCGCCTTCCGCACGACGGTTCATGTGCAGGAAGAAGATCATGTGGACGACCATTTGCACCGCGGCGAACGCCATGATGATCAGCGCGGTTGCTTGGTTGGTCAGCGTCCGCGTCATCACCAGCCAAAAGGGAATGGCGGTAAGGATGACCGACAGGCCGAAGCCGATCGCGTAGCTCTTGTACGAACCGTGCGACTCTTCGTGCAGATGCGCGTCGTGATCGTCGTGGCCGTGGCCGGCGTGATCGTGCGCGGCGTGGTGGAGGTCAGCGCTCATCGCAGCATTCCCAGCAGATAGACAAAGGTGAAGACGCCGATCCAGATGACGTCGAGGAAGTGCCAGAACAGGCTGAGGCACATCAGGCGGCGCTGGTTGGCGGGGATCAGGCCCTTGACCTGGATCTGCACCATCAGTGTGAACAGCCAGATCAGCCCGAAAGTGACGTGCAGCCCGTGCGTCGCAACCAGCGTGAAGAAGGACGACAGGAACGCGCTCTTCTGCGGGGTCGCCCCTTCATGGATCAGGTTGGCGAACTCGTAGAGTTCGATGCTGATGAAGGCCATGCCGAACAGCGCGGTGACGAACAGCCACAGCTGGGTCTGGCGCACCTTGCCGTTGGTCATCGCGAGCATCGCGAAGCCATAGGTGATCGACGAAAACAACAGCATCGCCGTGTTGACCGCGACCAGCGGCAGCTCGAACAGCTGCTTGGGGCCGGGGCCCCCCGCATAGCTGGTGCCGAGCACGCCGTAGGTCGCGAACAGCATCGCGAAGATTAGGCAGTCGCTCATCAGGTAGAGCCAGAAGCCGAGCATCGTGCTCGACCCCTCTGCGTGATGCGGCTCCTCGGCGAGGTGGAACGTGTCGATATCGTAATCGGACGTGGACGCGCTCATGCCTTTGCCTCCGCGAGGGCCGCCGTGCGGGCGTCCTCCTTTGCGGCGACGGTCGCCTTGGGGATGTAATAGTCACGCTTGTAGATGAACGTGTGACCGATCGAGACGCCGAGGATGGCGACGAAGCTGACCGCGGCAAGCCACCAGACGTACCAGATCATGCCGACGCCGAAGGCAACGCACAGACCCGCGAGGATGACACCCGAGCCGGTATTCGAAGGCATGTGGATATCCTTGAAGCCAGTCGTCGGACGCTCGTAGCCGCGCGTCTTCATGTCCGCCCACGCATCGCCCTGATGGATGACCGGGGTGAACGCGAAGTTATAGTCTGGCGGCGGCGACGAGGTTGCCCACTCAAGCGTACGACCGTTCCACGGATCGCCGGTGGTATCGCGCAGCTTCTCACGATCGCGGATGCTGACCGCGAACTGAAGGAGCATTGCACCGATGCCTGCGGCGATCAGCAACGCACCGATCCCGGCGATGATGAACCAGATCTGCAGGCTCGGGTCATCGAAGGTACGCAGGCGACGCGTAACGCCCATCAGGCCGAGCACGTAGAGCGGCATGAATGCGAGGTAGAAGCCTACGACCCAGCACCAGAACGACACCTTGCCCCAGAAGTCGTTCAGGCGGAACCCGAATGCCTTCGGCCACCAGTAGTTGATGCCGGCGAAGGCACCGAACACCACGCCGCCGATGATGACGTTGTGGAAGTGGGCGACGAGGAACAGCGAGTTGTGGAGCACGAAGTCGGCTGGCGGCACCGCGAGCAGGACGCCGGTCATGCCGCCGATCGTGAAGGTGATCATGAACGCGATCGTCCACATCATCGGCAGCTCGAAGCGCACCCGGCCACGGTACATCGTGAACAGCCAGTTGAAGATCTTCGCGCCGGTCGGGATCGAGATGATCATCGTGGTGATGCCGAAGAACGAGTTGACGCTCGCGCCCGACCCCATGGTGAAGAAGTGGTGCAGCCAGACGAGGTAGGCGAGCAGGGTGATGACCATGGTCGCATACACCATCGAGGTGTAGCCGAAGATGCGCTTGCCCGAGAAGGTCGAGGTGACCTCGCTGAACACGCCGAACATCGGGAGAATCAGGATGTAGACTTCCGGGTGACCCCAGATCCAGATCAGGTTGACGTACATCATCGGGTTGCCGCCGAGCGTGTTCGTGAAGAACGCGGTGTCGACGTAACGGTCGAGGCTGAGCAGCGCGAGCACCGCGGTCAGGACCGGGAAGGCTGCGACGATCAGGATGTTGGTGCAAAGTGCGGTCCAGCAGAAGATCGGCATCTTCATCATGGTCATGCCCGGTGCGCGCATCTTGACGATGGTGGCGATCAGGTTGACGCCCGACAGCAGCGTGCCGACACCCGCGATCTGGAGCGACCAAATGTAATAGTCGACACCAACCCCCGGGCTGTAGCCGATCCCCGACAGCGGCGGCATGGCGAGCCAGCCGGTCTGTGCGAACTCACCGACGAACAAGCTCATCATGATGATCACCGCGCCTGCGGTGGTCATCCAGAAGCTGAAGTTGTTGAGGAAGGGGAAGGACACGTCGCGCGCACCGATCTGGAGCGGGACGACGTAGTTCATCAGGCCCGTCACGAACGGCATCGCGACGAAGAAGATCATGATGACACCGTGCGCGGTGAACACCTGGTCATAGTGGTGTGCGTTGAGATAGCCTTCGTTGCCGAACGCCATCGCCTGTTGTGCACGCATCATGATCGCGTCGGAGAACCCGCGCAGCAGCATGACAATGCCGAGGATCATGTACATGATCCCGATCTTCTTGTGATCGACGCTGGTGAACCACTCTTTCCAGAGGTAGCCCCACAGTTTGAAGTAGGTGAGGGCCGACAGCAGCGCGATCCCGCCGAGTGCGACGCCACAGAAGGTGGCGACGACGATCGGTTCATGGAGCGGCAGCGACTCAAGCGTAAAGCGGCCGAGGATCGGACTGACGTTGAGGGGTGAAGCTTGCATGGTACTGGCCATTTAGAGGGGGCGCTGCTTGGGCGTGTTGGACTCTTCGGGAGTCGAAGGTCCGCGTTGCGGTACGTCGGACGGGCTTTTCGGCGGTGCCTGTCCGGCGCTGCGCGTTGTCAGCGGGGACGAAGAGCGTTTGCCTTCAGCGTTGCCGCTGTTGGGCATGCCTTCCATCGCCGCGCTGTCCTGCATATCCTTCTTCATCATGTCGCTCATGCACGTCGTACCGGGGCGGATGCACTGGTTGACGACGGCACTGTAGATCGTCGGATCGACGTTGGCGAAGCGCATCACCGGAACCTTCTCCGACGGCTTTTCGAGCTTGAGATAGTCAGCGCGGGTCAGATTTCCACCCGCCGCTTTGTTCCGGGCAACCCAGGCGTTGAAGTCGCCTTCGGTCATTCCGTGGAAACGGAACTTCATGTCCGAGAAGCCCGCGCCCGAATAGTTGGACGAAAAGCCCTCGTAATTGCCGGGCTTGTTGATGACTGCGTTGAGCTGCGTTTCCATCGACGGCATCGCGTAGATCATGCCGGCGAGCGTCGGGATGTAGAAGGCGTTCATGACCGACGACGATGTCAGACGGAAATGGATCGGCCGGTCGACCGGCGCCGCGAGCTCGTTGACGGTTGCGAAGCCGTATTGGGGATAGACGAACATCCACTTCCAATCGAGCGCGATCACTTCGACCTCGAGCGGCTTGACGTTGGCTACCAGCGGCTTGCCCGCCGCAACGCGCCCGATCGGACGATAGGGGTCGAGCAGATGGGTCGCGGTCCAGGTCACCGCGCCGAGGCAGATGACGATCAGCAGCGGTGCCGCCCAGATCAGCAACTCGAGCTGCGACGAGTGATCCCAGTCGGGATCGTAATCGGTCGTCTCGTTGCTCGCCCGGTATTTCCAGGAGAACAAGCAGATCAGACCGATGACGGGCAGCACGATCACCAGCATCAGCGCGGTCGAGAAAACGACGAGGTCGCGTTGTTGCAGGGCGATGTCGCCGGCGGGGTTCATGACGACCATGTTGCAACCCCCCAGCAGCATCGCGAGCATGCCAGCGGCAGCCAATTTGCGAATCGGGCGGCGGAGAATCGGGGTGTGACGGAGGGAGGACATACCGGCGCGCTATACACAGATGCTGCGGTGCGACATTGGACATTTTGTCCAATCCCATTGGGTCATGTTATGCGGCATACCGCCCGTAATGATTGCACCAATGACCGATCGTTCCCGGTCCAGGAAAACGCCAACGATGACTGTACAAACTGCATCCCATAACGCCGAGCGTGATGCACGTGCGATCAACGCGCGCCACGCGCATGGCGATGGCCATGTCGACCCGAACGAAATAGCGATCGGCGTGGTCATTGGCCGCACGTCCGAATTCTTCGACTTTTTCGTTTACGCGATCGCATCGGTGCTGGTGTTCCCGGCGCTGATCTTTCCGTTCGTGGATCGGTTGACGGGCACGCTTTACTCGTTCGGCATCTTCGCGCTGGCGTTCATTGCCCGCCCGATCGGTTCGCTGATCTTCCTCTCGGTCGATCAGGTGCTCGGACGTGGAACGAAGCTGACAATCGCCTTGTTCCTGCTCGGCGGGTCGACCGCGGCGGTCGCGTTCCTGCCGGGTTACGAGACGATCGGCGCCTGGGCGATCGTCCTGCTCGCGCTGTTCCGAATCGGCCAGGGGATCGCGCTCGGCGGGGCATGGGATGGCCTTGCATCGCTGCTCGCGCTCAACGCACCCGAGAACAAGCGCGGCTGGTATGCGATGATCCCGCAGCTTGGCGCGCCGCTCGGTCTCATCGTGGCAAGCGCTTTGTTCGCGTTCTTCCTGAGCACCTTGTCGCCGGCGGACTTCCTCGATTGGGGCTGGCGCTATCCGTTCTTCGTGGCGTTCGCGATCAACGTGGTGGCATTGTTCGCGCGGCTTCGCATGGTTTCGACGCCGCATTATGCCGCGATGTTCGAAAGCCGTGAGCTGGAGCCGTCGCACGTCTTGGAGACGATCAAGAGCGACTGGCGCAACATCATCATCGGCGCGTTCGCGCCGCTTGCGAGCTTTGCACTGTTCCACATGGTCACGGTGTTCCCGCTGTCGTGGGTCCACCTCTTTACCGACCAGAGCCCCGAGCGTTTCCTGTCGATCGAGATTTTCGGCGGTATCGTCGGCGTGATCGGCGTGATCGCGTCGGGCCTGATCGCGGATCGGGTCGGTCGTCGCTACCTGTTGGGCGTCACGGCTGCCGGAATCGCGGCATTCAGCGGCTTCGCGCCGCAGTTGCTCAGCGCTGGATACACCGGCGAGTTAACGTTCGTGCTCGTCGGCTTCGCGCTGCTTGGTGTGGCGTTCGGTCAGTCGTCGGGTGCGGTCGCGGCAAACTTCGGCAGCACGCGCCGCTACACGGGTGCTGCGCTCACGTCGGATCTGGCATGGCTGGTCGGCGCCGGGTTCGCACCGCTGGTCGGTCTGCTCCTCGCGAGCAACTTCGGCTTGATCGCCGCCGGTGGGTATCTGCTGTCGGGCGCGCTTGCCACGCTGATCGCGCTGGGCGTCAACAAGGAACTGGGTCGACGGATCTCGTAACCATCCGAAGAAACGCCCCCCGGCATCCGTGCCGGGGGGCGTTTTTGATTCCTGAGGGTAGGGGGTTGTGGCGGAAGGGACGTAAAGCCGTGTCAGCCGACCAATTCCTCCAGTAGCGCCTGAACCCTGGCGGTTCGAGCCGCATCGTCGGTAGGTTCTGCGAGCAGATACCGACCGTTCTTCTCGGTGAGCCCGGCGTCTGCGACGTCCGCGTCGAAATCGCGGCGTGGCGTCAGGGCGATCGCCGCAGCCCCCGCATCGATGCGCTCCACCCGTGCCGATCGCGCGAGCAATCGAACCCGGGCACGCATGAGCAGCGCGGCAGCATCGTCCGGCAGGGCGCCGAAGCGATCGACCAGTTCGTCCTCTAACGCATCGAGTGCTGCATCGTCCGTCACGCGACTGAGCCGGATGTACAGCGATAAGCGCACGTCCTCTTCCGGTATCCAGTCGGCGGGGAGACCGCCGCCCGCGCCCAGATTCAGTTCGGGAGTCCAGCGTTCGACGTCCTCGCCACGCGCCTGCCGCAATGCACCACCAAGCAGATGCTGGTACAGATCGATCCCGATCAGCTTGGTGTGCCCCGCCTGAGTTTCCCCAAGCAGGTCGCCGGCACCGCGCATATCGAGATCCTGCGCGCTGATATCGAACCCGGCGCCCAGCCGGTCGAACGTCGCGAGCGTCCGCAACCGCTTGATCGTTCGGTCGGCAATGGCATCCTCCGAGTCCGTCAGCAGAATGACTTGGCCGCGCCGGTTTCCACGGCCTACGCGCCCGCGCAGCTGGTGCATTTGCGCCAGTCCGAACCGATCCGCGCGCCAGACGATCATCGTGTTTGCACGCGGCACGTCCAGCCCTGCCTCGATGATATTGGTCGCGAGCAAGACGTCGCCTTCGCCGTCCGAAAAAGCGACCATGACGTCGTCGATCTCCGAAGCGGGCATCTTTCCGTGCGCTTCGACGATCGTCAGGTCCGGAACAGCTCGGCGCAGCTTCGCTCCCACGCCAGCCATGTCCTCGATCCGCGGGACGACGACGAAGCTTTGCCCACCGCGCCCCTTTTCGCGCAACAGGGCCGTCCGAACCCGCGCTTCGTCATATTGATCCAGGCTGGTCCGGGTCGGTTGGCGACGCGCGGGCGGTGTTGCGATGATTGATATCTGCTGCAACCCGACCAACGCCATCTGCAGCGTTCGGGGGATTGGCGTCGCGCTGAGCGTCAGCAGGTGCACGTTCCCCGATCCGCGCAGCCGCGCCTTGTCCGCGGCACCGAAGCGCTGTTCCTCGTCGATAATGACCAGACCGAGATTGGCATAGCGAACCCCCTTGGCCATCACCGCGCCAGTCCCGATCACGATCCGGATCGATCCGTCGGCAAGGCCTGCCTTGGTCGCCTTCTTGTCCGCCGCGCTCGACAGCCGTGACAACCCGGCAACCTTGATCCCGGCGGCTTCGAACCTTCGTCGGAAGCTGTCGAGATGCTGGCGGACCAGTACCGTCGTCGGCGCGGCGATGACGACCTGATAGCCGGCAAGTGCCGCGATCCCTGCCGCCCGCATTGCAACCTCGGTCTTGCCGTACCCGACGTCGCCCACGACGAGGCGATCCATCGGTCGCCCGCGCGCAAGATCATCGCGGACCGCGTGGATCGCGCGCGCCTGATCAGCGGTTTCGTTGAATGCAAATCCGTTGGCGAAGCGCTCATATGCCGCCGGGTCGGGGGCGAGCACTGGCGCCTCGAGCGTCTCGCGCGCCTTCGCCAGTTCGGTCAGGCCACGCGCGCTTTCCGCGATCGCGGCGTCGATGTCGCCGCGGCGTTTCTGCCACGAGGAGCCGTCGAGTTTGTCGAGCGTGACTGCGTCGGCATCCGCACCATAACGCCAGATGCGATCGGCGTCGTCGATCTCGACCAATCGCCGCGCCCCCCCGGCGTATTCGAGGGCGATCATTTCGCCTGAAGTGGTTTCCGCGCCCGGTGCTGGCTGGAGACCGAGCACGCAACCGATGCCATGATCCTCGTGCACCACAACATCGCCGACGCGCACTTCGGTGGTCCCGGCGAGCGGGTTAGCAACCTCCGGCTGGACGTCACCGAGCAGGGCGCGACTGCCAAGCAGATCCGATGCGGCGATCACGAGCATCTTGTCGTCGACGAACCCAGCATCGACGGGCATTTCAACAATGGCGGCCTGGCCTGCGGGAAGATCGCGGAGGGCCTCCCAATCCGGCACCGTGGAGAAGGTTACGTCGAGCCTTTTCGCAACTCGACCGCGGAGGAAACGCAGGTCACGGCGGCTTCCGGCCAATACCAGCGCATGGTCGGCAAGCAATGGCTTCGCAAACCGGACCAGCTTTGCAAGTGGCGCCTTGACCTCGGCAAAGCGCGGAACTTCGGCTGCCGCACCGCCGAGATCGGTCGTCTCCCAACCCTGCAGCGCGCGCTGCCATTGCTTGTCTTCGATCGCATCGACCTTGCCGGTCCCGCGATTGGCGACGTCGCTCGCCAATTGAAGAAAGCGCAGGCGGCGCTGATCGGCTTTGGCTGATAACGCGATCTTACCGGGGACGAGATGATCGAGAATGGCCACCGGGTCCGTCATCGGAGGTTCCGACGCACGGCCGATTTCCAGCGTCTCGAGCGTATCCAGGGTGCGCTGCGACGCGGGATCGAAACAGCGGATCGCGGAGATGCGACCCTCTACTACGTCGATGCGAGCGGGACGGGTCGCATCGGCGGGGAAAATGTCGACTACCTCTCCACGCACCGCAACCTCGCCCGGTTCGTCGACGCGGTCGTCCGCGACATAGCCGAGTTCCTCGACCATCGGTGCGAAGGCTTCCAGATCGATTGCGTCGCCAGTCCGCAACGCGGGCGGCGCGCGATCGAACGATGCGGGGGAAGGGTATCGTCGAGCGGCGGCCTCCCCACTGAGGATCAGCGCTATTCGGACGCGTTCGGCCTTTGCCTGAGCGAGACGCAGCGCGTGCAGCGTCGCGACCCGCCGCCCGGCGTTCGCCGGAGACGCAGGCGCAATATCGCCGGGTAACGTATCGCTGGACGGCAAGAAGAAGACCCGTGATCGCGCCGTGATCGCCTCCAGCGCACAGGTGATTGCCTCGGCTTGCTGGTCGTCGTCAGCGAGGAAGATAAGGTCGTCCGTCCGCAGCGCTTCGGCGATGCGGGTTGCGATATGCGCGATATTCATGCCGCGCTGCGCCGGTAGCGGCTTTGGCGACCATAGGGTCCAGCAGGCGGGAGCATTCCAGAGCGGTCGATCATCGTAGCGGCAAGCGCGATCGGTTCGGCGATGTGTTCCAGCTGCGTATCCTTCGCAATTCTAACCCTTGAAGGCAGAACGCGCCGTCGCTTTATCGTTTCATGGTTCCGGGGGAATTATCGGCCTGATCCAGAGCAACTACTGGCGGGCGGCGAATTGGGCGATTAGCCAGCTACGGACGAGGCTGATCGTCGGATCGGCAAGGTCGTCGGGGCGTAGTTTGAGGTAATAGCCGAAGCCGTCGTCAATTGCCGCATCATAGGGAACGACCAGTTGGCCCCCAGCAATTTCGGGGGCGAACATTGCCAGATCGGCGAGTGCGACACCCCCGGATTGCATCGCGTAATGCACTGCGAGCGACAGCGTATCAAATGCGTGGCCACGGTTCGTGTCGATCGCGACACTGGTCGCTCGCGCAAAGGTGCTCCACAGGAGTCCGCGTTCCTCGCCTTCCAGCGTAACGTGAAGCAAGTCATTGTCGGACAGGAAATCTTCGATCGACTTGCCGGCATGGCGTTCCGCCAGCGCGGGAGAACAGACCGGAGCGACGCGGACCAACCACAACAGATCGGTAATGCGATCGTCGATGTTGGGCCGGTCGAACACGATCGCCATGTCGGTCTCGGTATTTGGCAATCCCGTTACTGGCGCGCTGGACACATCGATCCGGACATTCGGATGGGTCTGGTGGAACGTGCGGAGCATCGGCATGACGACTTGCTGCAACAGCGACGGCGGGATGTGGATACGGATCGGTCGGCCATTCTGCGGATCCTGGCTGACCGCTGCCATCGTCTGCTCCAGCAGATCGAACGCGCGGCGGACTTCCGGCAGCAGTGCCGCGCCGGCCGCGGTCAGGACGAGGCGCTGACCGGAACGATCGAACAGTTTCTGTCCAAGCGCTTCCTCGAGGCTGATGACGTGCCGGCTGACCGCACTCTGAGAAACCTCGAGCGCTTGCGCGCCCGCGGTGAAACTCATGCGTTGGCCCACCGCATCGAAGGCGCGCAAAGCGTTGAGCGGGAGCCAGCGACGGCTGATGATCTTCGACGACGCGATCGCCTGTACTCCGGAAGCGTGCGGGCCATGAGTGCCCCGCTCGCTTCAATCCGCTTTTCTTGCCAAACGCAATCCGCTCCGCCGACCGGCAACGCCTTCGTCGCTTGCTTACTCCGGGATCGTCCCCTCATCGGCGATGCCGGCTTCGAACGAAGCACTTGAATTCTTGCCGTCTGCCTGATGCGCGCGCTTGCCGCGGTTGGGTTTGGCAGTGTCCGGCGTGCTTCCACGCAGCGCGAGCAGCGCGGCGACGGTAGCGCCGACAGCGGCGATCCCACCGACGACTGCGGCTGCACCCCAGCGCTTTCCGGTAGGAACGGGGTGGGGCGCCGGGGCGGTGGGCTTGACGATAGGCTTGCCGGGATTGATCGGGCGTCCGGACGCGGCGCTGCGCGGCTTGGCGGGCTTGCGGGGCGCAGGCGCTTTGCCTGCGGTCGCTGCCTTTTCCCGAGCGGGTTTTTCCGGTTTTGGCGGCTTGGGCGGCTTCGGCAAGGCGGTCGCTTCGGTTTCCGTATCGGTATCGGTCGGCTTTTTCGGTGGCATGGCCATCGTATCATCCTTGAATTGGTAGCGACCTCAACGCGTGACGCGGCGCCGGTTTCCGTGCCTTACCGGAATGGCGGCTCATTGAATGCACGCAATTTGCGCGAATGGAGTTTGTTGCCTTCTCGGCGCAGTTCCTCGCACGCTTCGATTCCGATCCGCATATGCTCGCTGATCGCGCGTTCGTAGAAGCGGTTGGCTTGGCCGGGGAGCTTGAGCTCGCCATGCAGCGGCTTGTCCGACACGCAGAGCAACGTCCCGTAGGGGACGCGGAAACGGTAGCCTTGTGCCGCAATCGTTGCCGATTCCATGTCGATTCCGACCGCTCGAGACAACGAAAAGCGCAGAGCGGAGCGGGAATACTGCAGTTCCCAATTGCGGTCGTCGGTCGTCACGATCGTGCCCGTGCGCAAGCGGCGCTTGAGCTCGTCGCCGGTCTGGCCCGAGACCGTTTCGGCAGCACGCGCGAGCGCGAGCTGGACCTCGGCGATCGCTGGAACCGGGATCTCGGGCGGGAGCACGTCGTCGAGGATGTGGTCGTCGCGCAGATACGCATGCGCCAACACATAGTCGCCGATCCGCTGGCTCGGGCGGAGCCCGCCGCAATGGCCGATCATTAGCCATGCCTCTGGGCGCAACACCGCGAGATGGTCGCAGATCGTCTTGGCGTTGGAGGGGCCGACGCCGATGTTGACCAGCGTGATCCCGGTGCCGTCCTCCGCCATCAGGTGATAGGCGGGCATCTGGTGCCGCCGCCATGCGCTTGTGTCGGCGAGCATCGCCTCGACATCGTCGCCTGCGCGCATCATCACGCCGCCTGCGCCCGAGACGCCGACGTAGCGGCTCGGCGTGCCGTCCGCCTGCGGTTCGAGTTGCGCGCACGCCCAGCGGACGAATTCGTCGACATAGCGGTGGTAGTTGGTGAACAGCACGTAGCGCTGGACATGCTCTGGCTGCGTGCCCGTATAGTGCCGCAGCCGCGCGAGCGAGAAGTCCGTGCGCAGACCATCGAACAAAGCGAGCGGACGTGGCCCGCCGTTGAGAACGGCGTAACGGCCGTCCGCGATCTCGTCGCCGATGTGCGCGAGTTCGGTCGCGGGGAAGTGTCGCGACAGATCGACTGCCGAGACCGCATCGAGGCTGAGCGCGTGGCCCGGATCGATCACATAGGGGAACGGTATTTCCTGCCGCCCCGGAACCGCCTCGACCGTGACGTCGTAATCCTCGATCAGCAACGTAAGCTGTTCGGTCAGATAGTCGGCGAAGATCGCGGGCTTGGTAACGCTGATCGCATAGGCGCCCTCGCTGACGAGGCGTCCGAACGAGCGCGCGGGAACGGGTCGATCCTCGCCGCCGCGATACTGCAGCCGGATTTCGGGATAAGCGAAACTGCCATCCTTCCGACTCTCGGGGGCGGGGGGCTGGCTGGTGGTGATATAGGTCGTGAGCGCGGCCTGGAGCCGCTCGACCGAAGCGCGATAGAGACGATCGAGTTCGGCGACGATGTCGGATGCTTGCGTCATGCACAGCGGCTAATGCGGTATCGTTACACGCGCAAGACCGGGCAGGAATAGGGGCACGCACCACGGTGGCGCGTGCCCAATCGCATTACTTCTTGAGCGCCGGAATGACGTCTTCGCCTTCGCGGAGCTTCTTGACGCCATAGACCGTGCCGGCCACCGCGGCCGCCGCACCGGTTGCAATCGCCGCCGCCGCGACCGGATGTTCCTTCACGGCTTCGACGGTCGCGTTGAAGGCGTCGGTGACTGCCTCCTGCGCTTGCGTGAGAATCGAGGGGTCGACCACTTTCTTCACTTCGCTCGCAGCCTTGTTGCCAAGATCCTGTGCGGTGTCGGTGGCCTGCTTGATCGTATCCGTCATGATGATCTCCCTTCGCATAACGACGTGTTACGGGAAGGAAACGAAGTGCGACGACGGCTGGTTCCGTCGCCGCACTCGTTTCGTCGTGCGTTAGATTTCGCTCAACAGATGTTCTGCCGACGAAACCTTGAATTCGCCGGGGGCTTCGACGTTGAGCTGCTCGACGACGCCGTCATTGACGAGCATCGAATAGCGCTGGCTACGCTCACCCATGCCGAACTTCGATCCGTCGAAGGTCAGGCCGACTGCCTTGGCGAACTCTGCATTGCCGTCCGCCAGCATCGTGATGTCGCCCGCGTCGCTAGCCTTGCCCCATGCGCCCATCACGAACGCGTCGTTGACCGAGGTGAAAGCGATCTCGTTGATGCCCTTGGCCTTCAGGTCGGCCGCCTTGTCGACGAAGCCGGGGAGGTGGCGCGCCGAGCAGGTCGGCGTGAAAGCACCAGGGACCGCGACGAGCGCGACCTTGCGGCCCTTGAAGAAATCGTCCGAGCTGACCTGATCCGGGCCATCGGGCGTGACCTTGGTGAGCATGGTGGTAGGGACGCGGTCGCCGACGTTGATCGTCATGGGGAATCTCCTGATGCCGCCGCTCCGACACGGAATTGGGGGAGCAGCGTAGCGCTACGTCGGCCAGCCACGGCCAAATTTCAAGCGTGGCGAGGCTTGGTTCGCGCGCCTATGATGCGGGATGATGGAGTCGACGACATATCTTACCGGCCAGTTCCTACTGGCGATGCCCGGCATCGGCGATCCGCGCTTCGACCGTGCGATCATCGCGATGTGCGCGCACGATGCGGAAGGCGCGCTTGGGATCGGCATCGGCGACACGATTCCGGGCGTCGGTCTGCATACCGTGCTCGCCCAGCTTGATATCGATCCCGGCGTGGCGCCCGATGCGCCGGTGCACATTGGTGGTCCAGTCGAGCCGCAGCGCGGCTTCGTGGTGCACAGCCAGGATTGGGGCGGCCAGGATACGGTCAGCGTCGCGAACCGCTGGGCGTTGTCCGGCACGACCGACGTGCTCCGCGCGATCGCCACGGGGACCGGGCCGTCACGCTGGATCGTCGCGCTCGGCTACGCTGGATGGGGGCCGGGGCAAGTGGATTCGGAGATGACGCGGCACGGCTGGTTCAGCACGCCTGCCGATCTCGAGCTTCTATATGACACAGACGCCGATCTTCGTTGGGAGAGTGCATTCAGCGCCGCGGGGATCGATTCGCGATTGCTGGTGAGTGGTGCCGGGAATGCATGACGGGTCGCATCCGATTACGAATGGACGCTTGCCGGATGCCACGGATGTCCGCTGACGGACCGTCATATAAAGACATCTTTATATTTGATCCGGGCGGCATTCGCGACTAAAGGCGCGGCATCAACTTTTCCGGAGAAGCCCCGTGGCCACCGTTCTCGACAAGCCGACCGACTATGTCGTCGCAGACATTACCCTCGCCGATTTCGGCCGCGCGGAAATCAACATCGCCGAGACCGAGATGCCCGGCCTGATGGCGCTGCGCGAGGAATTCGGCACAACCAAGCCGCTCAAGGGCGCGCGCATCACCGGTTCGCTCCACATGACGATCCAGACCGCGGTTCTCATCGAGACGCTGACCGCGCTCGGTGCCGACGTCCGCTGGGCGACGTGCAACATCTATTCGACGCAGGACCATGCCGCTGCCGCGATCGCAGCGTCGGGCGTGCCGGTGTTCGCGATCAAGGGCGAGAGCCTTGCGGACTATTGGGACTATGTCGGCAACATCTTCGACTGGGACAATGGCGACGGCCAGACCTGCAACATGATCCTCGACGACGGCGGCGACGCGACGATGTTCGCTTTGTGGGGCGCCAAACTCGAAGCCGGCCATTCGTTCGGCGAGCCCGAGAATGAGGAAGAAGTCGAGATGCAGCGCGCCGTCAAGGCGTTCATCGCGAAGAAGCCCGGCTACCTCACCGAGACCGTCAAGAACATCAAGGGCGTGTCGGAAGAGACCACGACCGGCGTTCACCGCCTGTATGCGATCGCCAAGAAGGGCGAGCTGCCGTTCCCCGCGATCAACGTCAACGACAGCGTGACCAAGTCGAAGTTCGACAACCTGTACGGCTGCAAGGAATCGCTGGTCGACGCAATCCGTCGCGGCACCGACGTGATGCTCGCGGGCAAGGTCGCCACGGTTGCCGGCTTCGGTGACGTCGGCAAGGGTTCGGCCCAGTCGCTCCGCAACGGCGGCGCACGCGTGCTCGTCACCGAAGTCGATCCGATCTGCGCACTGCAGGCGGCAATGGAGGGCTTCGAGGTCGTGACGATGGAAGAGGCCGTCACCCGCGCCGACATCTTCGTGACCGCGACCGGCAACGCCGACGTCATCACCGCCGACCACATGCGCGGCATGAAGAACATGGCGATCGTCTGCAATATCGGCCACTTCGACTCCGAGATCCAGATCTCGGCGCTGTCGAACTACAAGTGGACCGAAGTGAAGCCGCAGGTCGATCTCGTCGAGTTCGACGACGGCAAGCAGATCATCATCCTGTCCAAGGGCCGTCTGGTGAACCTCGGCAACGCGACCGGCCATCCGTCGTTCGTGATGTCGGCAAGCTTCACCAACCAGACGCTGGCGCAGATCGAACTGTTCACCAACCCCGAGCAGTACAAGAACGACGTCTACGTCCTGCCGAAGCACCTCGACGAGAAGGTCGCGGCGCTTCACCTCGAGAAGCTTGGCGTGAAGATGACCCAGCTGACCAAGAAGCAGGCCGATTACATCGGCGTGCCGGTCGAGGGTCCGTTCAAGCCGGATCACTACCGCTACTGATTTCACTGCGACAAACGGTGTGCAGGAAAGGCGGCGAGCATTGGCTCGCCGCCTTTTTTGTTGATCTCTGCGATGGATCGGTCGCACGCTCTGTCAACGTGGTGGTACCAGTGGTAGCGCTGCGGGGAGCGGGGGTACGGACGATGCGCCGTCGCAAAGGGTTGGAATGATCGGTCTGGTGCAGAGTTCGCTGCTGCTGAGCGGGGTAGGGTTGGCGGTTCTGCTGACGGGCGCTTCGGTGATCCTGTACGGCGGCCTGCGCGCACGGCGTGAGGCTTCCGCGACGTTTGCGGAGAATGCGCGCCTGTCCGCAACGCTCGCATCTGCACCGGCCTTGGCGATGATCGTCCGGGCGGATGGCCGAGTCGATTGTTCCGAACGTCTCGCCGACTGGTTCGGCCTGGCCACGCCGCCGCGCTATCTCAACGACCTCGCGGTCCCCGACGCAGGGTTGTCGCCCGAGGATTTCACCGCGCTGGCCGCGGAAGTCACCGCCGCGCAGAAATCGGGTCGAGCGTTCTCGCTTGCGGTGCGGGCGATGGGATCGTCGCGGGCGCTGATGATCCGCGGCAGCCGCGCGGCGCGCGACGTGCGCGTTCCGGGCGGAGTGATCGTGTGGGTGTTCGACGCAACCGACAGCGAAGCCGAGATCGCGCAACTGCGCGCGGCGGTCGACGAAGCGACGACGCACTATGATGAATTGAGCGGCATCATCCAGGCGGCGCCAATGCCGATGTGGTACCGCGGTGCGGATCTTCGGTTGGCAATGGTCAACTCGCATTATGTCGATGCGGTCGAAGGGGCTTCGCCGCAGGACGTCGTCGAGCGCGGGCTGGAACTGGTCGAGGGGTCCGGCGTCGGTGGCCCGCTGGCGAGCGCGGTGATGGCGCGCGACGCGAAGGCGATCCAGACACAGACGCTGCCCGCGACGATCCGCGGCGAACGGCGGATGCTGCGCGTATACGACGCGCCGCTGTCGGCGGGCGGAGTCGCAGGGTTCGCGATCGATATCGAGGATCTCGAGCAGGCGCGCGCGCAGCTCAAGCGGTTCGACGATGCGCAACGCGCGATGCTCGATCGCGTCTCGGCGGCAGTGGTGCAGTTCGGGCCCGATCGGGCGCTGGTGTTCTGCAACCAGCCGTTTCGGCGGATCTTCGCGATGAAGCCCGAATGGCTCGCCGATCGTCCCGAGTTCGACCGTGTGCTGGAACGGATGCGCGAGGCGTCGCGCTTGCCCGAGGTGCGCGACTTTCCGGGATGGAAGAACGAGCGGCGCGAATGGTTTCTCGCAGCGGACGGCGCGATCGAGGAGGAATGGCATCTGCCGGGCGGGGTCCATCTCCGCGTGGTTGCACAGCCTTTGCCCGATGGCGGATTGCTGTTGATCTTCGAGGATCGGACCGAACAGGTCCAGCTCGCCAGCGCGCGCGATACGCTGCTGCGGGTCCGCACCGCGACGTTCGACAATCTGTACGAAGCGCTGGGGGTGTTCGCCGCGGATGGGCGGCTGCAACTGTGGAACAACAAGTTTCGGACGCTGTGGGGCTTCGAGGAGGCGTTCCTTGCGACGCACCCGCGTGTCGACGTGCTTGCGGAGGCTGCGGCGAAGCAGCTCGCCAACCCCGCGCGCGCCAGTTTGATCGGCGATCTCGTGCGGGCCGCGACGGTGGAGCGTCAGCAACGGGCCGGACGCGTCGCCTTCGCCGACGGTCGCCATTACGAATTTGCCGCGGTGCCACTGCCGGACGGCAACGGGCTGTTCACGATGCTCGACATCTCCGACAGCCGCCGGATCGAACGCGCGCTGCGCGACCGCAACGAGGCGCTGGAGGCTGCCGATCGCGTCAAGACCGCGTTCGTCGCGACGATGAGCTATGAGCTGCGGACGCCGCTCACCTCGATCAGCGGGTTCGCGGAAATGCTCAACGAAGGCTATGCGGGCGCGCTGAGCAAGGCCGCGGAAGGCTATGTCGAGGCGATTCTCGAATCGGTCGACCGGCTGGGAATGCTCGTCGACGAAGTTCTCGATCTGACCCAGGCGGAAGGCGGCACGGTTACGCTCGACAAGCGCGACGTCGATCTGGTTGTGACGGCGCAGGCGGCGGCGGCGTCCGTTTCGCCGCTGGCGGCAAAGCGCAAACTCGATTTCGTGGCGGACCTGCAGCCATCGACCGGGCACGTCCTGGGCGATGCTCGCCGGCTCCAGCAGATGATCGAGCATTTGTTGCGTCACGCGATCGCAGGGACGCGCGAGGGCGGGCGGATCGTGCTGCGAGTCGACGGCACGGCGGCGGCGGTCCGCCTGATCGTCTCGGACGACGGGATCGGAATGACCCGACAAATGGTCGAACGCGCGTTCGATCGGTTCGGCCAGCCTGGGATCACCCGCAACGGCGAGCGGGCGCTCGGGCTGGGGCTGCCGCTTGCACGGCAATTCGTCGAGGCGCATGGCGGGGAAATCGAGCTGATGTCCGAACCTGGTCGAGGGACGGTCATCACGGTGCGCCTGCCACGACGCTGACTTGCGGCGGCAGATCTATGCGCATAGGTTCTGCGCATATCGGGAGGAAGCGATGGGACGTGTTCGGGAGGATCGGACCGCATTTCGTCGGCCGACCAATGTGACGCTGGACGAGCAGCTCGTCGCGTCGGCGAAGGAACTCGGCATCAACGTATCGCGCGCTTGCGAACAGGGCTTGAGCGACGCGGTCAGTGCCGAGCGGAAGCGCCGGTGGCAGGAGGACAATCGCGCGGCGCTGGAGGCATCCAACGCCTACGTTGCCGAACACGGGTTGCCGCTTGCCAAATATCGTCCGTTTTGATGGCGCGGTTCGATGTGTATCGCGGCGCGCCGGGGCAGGGCTATCTGCTCGATTGCCAGACGGACTCTCTCTCCGGCCTCAATACCCGGCTGACGGCGCCGCTGTTCCTGCGGGACAGTTTCCCGCACTACGCGGCACGTCTCAATCCGGTGTTCCAGGTCGAGGGGAATGCCGTCGTCATGCTCACGCAATATGCATCGGCGATCGAGACGCGCCATCTTGGCGAGCACGTCACGTCGCTTGCGGATCAACAGGATGCGATCATGAACGCGCTCGACATGCTGCTGACGGGATATTGAGATGATCCTTGCCGATCCCGCCGCGACCGAGGCGCTGGGCGCGCGGCTGGCGGGCCTTGCCCGACCCGGCGATGTCATCACGCTGGAAGGGCCGCTCGGCGCGGGCAAGACGAGCATTGCGCGCGGGTTGCTCGCGGCGCTTGGGCTGGTGGGCGAAGCACCGTCGCCGAGCTTCGCGATCGTCCAGCCCTATGCGCCGCCCGAGGTGCGCTTTCCGGTGTTGCACGTCGATCTCTACCGGATCGACGACGCGGACGAGATTGCCGAACTGGGTCTGGACGAAGCCGAAAGCGATTCGCTGCTGCTGATCGAATGGCCCGAACGCGCGCCCGGTTACTGGCCCGATGCGCTGATGCTGACGCTGGCGATCGAAGAAGACGGGCAGCGTCGCTTGACAGCCGCCGTCCCGCCGGGCTGGAGAGAGCGATGGCAGCAGATATGACCCCACCCGCCGCCGCCGCGGCATTCCTCGCGGCGCACGGCTGGTCCGACGCGACGATCGATCCGGTTGCGGGCGATGCGTCGTTCCGGCGATATTTTCGTGTGCGCGCGGGGGATCGCAGCGCGATCCTGATGGATGCGCCGCCGCCCGAGGAAGATCCGCAGCCGTTCATCGACATAGCGCGCTGGCTGATCGAACGGGGGTTTGCCGCGCCCGCGATCCATGCGACCGATCTGGCGACGGGGCTGGTGCTGCTCGAGGATTTCGGGGACGTACGGATGCGCGAAACGATCGATGCGGACCCCGCGCGCGAAGCGGGGCTGTACCGCTCGGCGATCGATACGCTGGTCCGGTTGCAGCGCGAGGAAGCAGCCCCCGTGCCGCGCTACGATCTGGCGGTGCTCCACCGCGAGGCGAACCTGATGACCGAATGGTATTGCCCCGCGATCGGCGTCACGCCCGACCAGGCGGCGTATGACCTGGCGTGGGATGCGGTGCTGGGCACGACGCTCCACGGCACGATGGTGACGGTGCTGCGCGATTATCATGCCGAGAATCTGATGCTGCTGGGCGACGGCGATGCGCTCGGCCTGCTCGATTTCCAGGACGCGCTGGCGGGGCATCCGGCCTATGATCTCGTGTCGCTGCTGCAGGATGCTCGCCGCGATGTCGCGGAAACGGTCGAGACCGAGATGCTCGCGCATTACCGCGCCGCGACCGACGCTGGCGAGGATTTCGATACCGCTTATGCCGTGCTCGGCGCGCAGCGGAACGCCAAGATCGTCGGAATCTTCACGCGGCTGTGGCAGCGCGACGGCAAGCCGCGCTACGCCGCTCTGTGTCCGCGGGTGTGGGCGTATCTCGATCGCGATCTTGCGCATCCCGCGCTTGCGCCGGTCAAGGAATGGTTCGACGCCACGATCCCGCCCGAATTGCGTGGCAACCCGATGGAGCTGTCGGCGTGATCGACCCCAAGCGCACGCTGCACATCCGCCCCGATCCGGGCGGGGTCGTCCCCAAGACCGCGATGGTGATGGCGGCGGGGCTGGGCAAGCGGATGCGCCCGCTCACCGCGACACGACCCAAGCCGCTGGTGGTGGTCAACGGGCGTGCGCTGATCGACCATGTGTTCGACCGGCTTCGCGCGGGTGGGATCGAGCGTGCAGTGGTCAACGTCCATTACCTCGCCGACACGCTCGAGGCGCATCTGCGCAACCGCGTGTCGGGGATCGACGTGGTCGTCTCCGACGAACGCAAGCAGTTGATGGAGACGGGCGGCGGGATCGTCCAGGCGCGCGACCTGATCGGCAGCGATCCGTTCCTCGTCGTCAACAGCGACAATCTTTGGGTCGATGGCCCGAGCGACGCGATCCGGATGCTCGCCGCGCGGTGGGACGACGAGAAGATGGACGCGCTGCTGCTGATGGTGCCGCTCGCGCGCGCCAATCATCATGCCGGGCAGGGCGACTTCCGGCTGGCCGCCGACGGCAAGATCATCGGGCGGCGTCAGCCGGGCAAGCTCGCGCCCTTCGTTTATACCGGCGTCCAGATCCTGTCGCCGCGCGTGATCGCGGACTGGCCCGAGGGGCCGTTCTCGACGATGCTGTTCTGGGAACGCGCGATCGCGGCGGGGCGCGCTTACGGGCTGGTGCATCAGGGCCTGTGGTTCGACGTCGGCACGCCGGCGGCGGTCGGCAAGACCGAGGTCATGCTCGCGGATGGCTGAGCCCGTCCGGCCAACAGTCTTCACGATCCCCGCGCACCGCGCGTTTGCCGATGCGTTGGCGGCGGGGCTTATCCGGCAGTTCGGGCCAGATGCCAAGGGCGATGATCTCGGGCTCGCGCGCGGGTTGGTGCTGCTCCCCAACAATCGCGCCAAGCGCGCGCTGACGGAGGCGTTCGTCCGCGCGAGCGACAACGGCTTGCTGCTCCCGCGGATGGTCGCGATCGGCGATCCGGCGCTCGACGAAGGCGTCGGCGCGGCGCTCGATCCGGCGGATAGCGCGGAGCCGATCCCGCCTGCGGTCGGGCCGCTCGAACGGCGGATGATCCTCGCGCGGCTGATCGGCGAGGAACGCCAGCGTGGCGGACAGCCGATCGATGCGGCGGAAGCGGTGCGGCTGGCGGGCGATCTCGCGCGGACGCTCGATCAGTTGCTGGTCGAGGACGTCGCGCCGATCCGGTTGCGGCAGATCGAGCTCAACGAAGCAATGTCGGCGCATTGGGAACGCGCGCTCGCGCTGTTCGAGATCGTGCTCGACCGCTGGCCGGGCGAACTCGCGCGGATCGGGCGGATCGACCTGGCGGACCGGCGCGCGCGGTTGCTGCGGCGGCTGGCGGAGCGGTGGGATGCGACACCGCCCGCGGGGTTCGTCTGCGCGGCAGGGATCACCGACAGCGCGCCTGCGGTGGCGCGGCTGTTGCGCTGCGTCGCGGACAGCCCGCGCGGAATGGTCGTGATGGCGGATCTTGCGATCGGGATGGACGAGACCGAGTGGCAGGCGCTCGGGCCGCACCGGTTCGACCCCGAGAGCGGCAGCACGCGCCGATCGATCGAGACGCACCCGCAATTCCATCTCAAGCTCCTGCTCGAGCGGATGAGCGTCAACCGCACCGAAGTCCGCCAGTGGCGTGACGGCAGCGATCACGACGCGACGGTCGCGCGCGGCAAGGCAGTGGCGAATGCGCTGGCGGCGGCGGAGGCGACGGCCAAATGGACGTCGCTCCCCGCCGAGCAGCGGCGCTTGAGCGGGATCACCGCCGCCGAACTCGCGACGCCGGGGGAGGAGGCGCAGGCGATTGCGCTCGCCTTGCGCGAAGTGGTCGAGATGCCGGGCCGCACCGCTGCACTGGTGACGCCCGATCGCGGGCTCGCGCGGCGCGTGGCGGCGCATTGCAAGCGGTGGAACATCATCGTGGACGATTCGGCCGGGCGACCGTTGTCGATCCTGCCGCCGGGGACATTGCTGACCGCGCTCGCGGAGGCGGCAACCCAGCGGTTCGCGCCGCTCGCCTTGCTGACGTTGCTCAAGCATCCGCTGGTACGCTCGGGGCCGGCGCGGACGGCGTGGCTCGACGGGGTGCGGTCGCTCGACCGCGTTCTGCGCGGGCCGCGTCCAGCGGCGGGGCTGGCCGGGATCGACGCACATCTACGACAGGCACGGCGCGCTGGTGATGCGACCGCGTGGTGGCCCGAGGCGCGGGCTTTGCTGGAGCCACTCGAACCGTTGTTCGCGCGCGCGGCTCCGCTGGCGGCGCTCGTTGCGGGGTTGCGCGAGACGGCGCAGACGCTGTGCGGCGATGCGCTCTGGGCTGGCCCCAACGGTCGTGCTGCCGCGGAATTGCTCCGCGGGATCGAGGATCATGCGGGCGAGGGTCCTGCGATGGTCGACCCGGCCAGCCTTGCGCCGTTGCTCGCGACGCTGATGGAAGAAGTCGCAGTGCGCGCGCAGCAGGGCGGGCACCCACGTATCGCGATCTATGGATTGATCGAGGCGCGGTTGCAGACCGCCGACGTGATGATTCTTGGCGGGCTCAACGAGGGGACTTGGCCGGGCCTGCCCGCGCCGGACCCGTGGCTTGCGCCGCGGATCCGGATCGAACTGGGGCTTCCGGGGCTCGATCGTGGTGTCGGGATGGCGGCGCATGATCTTGCGCAGGCGTTGGGCGCCCCGGCCGCGCTGATCACGCGCGCGCGGCGCGGGGGCACGCAACCGGCGATCGCCTCGCGCTTCTGGCTGCGGTTGCAGGCGCTGGCGGGCGAGCGGTTCGAGCGGGCTGCCGCGCTGGAGGGCTGGGCGCGCGCGCTCGACGATCCGCGCGCGCATGAGCCCGCGACGCGCCCGGTGCCGGTGCCCCCCGCCGAGCGTCGCCCGACGACGATCGCGGTGACCGACGTCGACCGGCTCAAGGCCGACCCTTACGCTTTTTACGCCAAGCGCATCCTCGGGCTGGTGCCGCTCGATCCGGTCGATGCCGATCCGAGTGCCGCGTGGCGCGGCACCGCGGTCCACGCGATCCTCGAGCAATGGGCGCGCGAGGATGCGTGCGCGCTCGATACGCTGCATGGCCGCGCGCTCGCGATGTTCGACGGCGCGCATCCGATGCAGCGCGCTTTGTGGCGACCGCGGCTGATGGAGGCGATCAACTGGATCGTCGCGGAAATGGGCAAGCAGGCGGATGCGGGGCGGAGCGTGCTCGCGGTCGAGCAGTCGGGCAAGGTCGCGATCGCGGGTGTCACGCTGACCGGCAAGTTCGACCGGATCGACCGCAACCCGGACGGGACGCTCGCGATCATCGATTACAAGACCGGCAAGGCCCCCTCGGCGGCGGCGGTGCGCGAGGGGTTCAGTCTGCAGCTCGGGCTGCTTGGGCTGATCGCGGAGCGCGGAGGGTTTGAGGATATCGCGGGGATCGCGCGCGGGTTCGAATATTGGTCGCTGACCAAGAATGGCGATGCGTTCGGCAAGGTCTCGTCCCCGGTCGATCCGGCGGGCAAGCTCGACAAGGTGCTGCCCGAGGATTTCGTGACTCTCGCCGCGCGGCACTTCAGCGATGCGGCGGGGGAATGGCTGACGGGGATGCGCGGGTTCGAGGCAAAGCTGCACCCGGATTATGCGCCGTTTGCGGAGTATGATCAGTTGATGCGCCGGGATGAATGGTATGGGCGTGAGTAGCTTTTTCCAGTTCTCTTCCCCGGCGGAGGCCGGGGCCCAGTCGCGGTGGCCGAGGTTTGGCAATGCTGCGCTCTCCAACGACCCGCTCGCTCCTGGGCCCCGGCCTTCGCCGGGGAAGCGAGTAAGGCGAGCGGGGAAGCGCAGCGCTATGGCGGGGAGCCACGCCCGATGAGCGAACCCAAGGGCCACCGCCCGCTCCCGATCCTCAAGGACGCCCAAGCCCGCGCGAGTGATCCCGGCGGGCACGTCTGGTTGTCCGCCTCGGCGGGTACCGGCAAGACGCAGGTGCTCACCGCGCGCGTCTATCGCTTGCTGCTGCGCGGGGTCGATCCGGCGGCGATCCTGTGCCTGACCTTCACCAAGGCGGGCGCGGCCGAAATGGCGGGGCGGATCGGCGAGCGGCTTGCGGCGTGGGTGCGGATGGCCGAGCCCGATCTCGCACGCGATCTCCATGCGCTCGGCGAAGACCCGTCGCCCGAGCTCAAGCAGCGTGCGCGGACGCTGTTCGCGCGCGTGCTCGATTCCCCCGGCGGCGGGATCCGGATCCAGACGATCCACGGGTTCTGCCAGAGCCTGTTGTCGGGCGTCCCGGTTGAGGCGGGGCTCGTCCCCGGCTTCCGCCCGATCGAGGCGCGCGAGGAAGCGGTGATGGCGCGCGATGCGCTCGCCGAGATGCTCGTCGCCGCCGAGACCGAGGGGCGCGAGAAACCGATCACCACCGTCGGCGCGCTGAGCCTGCGGCTGGGCGAGGGCGAGGCGGAACGCTATCTGCTCGCCTGCGCACGTGCGCCCGCCGCGATGGCGGAACTGCCGATGGGCGATGGCGTACAGCCCTTCATCCGCCGCGCGCTCGACTTGCCGACCGGCGATATCGAGGCGGTGCTGTGCGAGGCGTGCGACGATAGCGAGTTCGACGTCGACAGCGTCGCACGGCTGGCAGCGGCCAACCGCGCCTGGGGCACCGCGACCGGCGGCAACCATGCCGACATCGCCGAATGCTGGGTTGAGGCGACGCCCGAGATGCGCGTGCGGATGCTCGGCGATTTGATCGGCGTGCCGTTCACCGCCAAGCGCGAACCGCGCAAATATTCGCCAAAGCTGATCGCGGCGGACGAGGACTATGCCGGCATCGCGATCGAGGTCGGCGAGGCGTGCGCGACGCTGCTGGGCTTGCGCGAGCGTGCGGCTTATGCCGATCTGCTCGCCGATGCGCTGATGGTCGGGCGGGATTACGCCGCGACTTATGACCGCGCGAAACACCGGCTCGGCGCGGTCGATTTCGACGATCTGATCCGCGCGACGATCGCGTTGCTGCAACAGCCCGGCATGGGCGAGTGGGTCCGCTACAAGCTCGACCAGGCGACCGAGCATGTGCTGATCGACGAGGCGCAGGACACCAACCCCGAGCAATGGGCGATCATCCGCGCACTCGCCGAGGAATTCTTCGCGGGCGACGGCAGCCACGGCGAGCGCGTCCGCACCTTGTTCACGGTCGGCGATTTCAAACAGGCGATCTTCGGCTTCCAGGGCACCGACCCGCGCTATTTCGGTGCGGCGGAACTGAGTTTCGGGCGGCTGGCGGAAGCCGCGTGGGATTCGGACAGCGCCGAACGCGGGCGGACCGGTGAGATGCGCGCGCGGCCGTGGCATCGGCTGTCGCTGACGCAATCGTTCCGCTCGACCCGGCCGGTGCTCGAATTCGTCGATTCCGCGCTCGAACTGCTGCCCGAGCCCGGCATGGGGCTGATCGCGGACCGCGAGCGGCACGCGAGCGAAGTCCCGGGGCCGGGGACGGTCAGCCTGTGGCCGCTGGTGATCGCAGGCGCTGGCGACGAGGACGAAGAGGGCTGGATCGGCGACGCGACCCGCGCGCTCGCCGGGCAGATCGCGCGGACGATCAAGGGCTGGGTCGGCACGCTGATGCTCGAGAGCAAGGGGCGCACGCTCCAGCCCGAGGACATCATGATCCTCGTCAAGCGGCGCGGCGACCTCGCGTCGCTGATCGTCGCGCGGCTGTATGCGGAGGGCGTGCCCGTCGCGGGGGTCGACCGGTTGCGGCTCAACGCGCCGTTGTCGGTGCAGGATCTGCTCTCCGCGATCCGCTTCGTGCTCCAGCCCGAGGACGATCTGTCGCTGGCGTCGCTGCTGGTCTCGCCGCTGATCGGGTGGAGCCAGGACCAGTTGATGCATGCCGCGCCCAAGCGCGCTGTCAGCCTGTGGCGGCATATCAGCAAGACGCTGCCGCGCGTCGATCTCGCACCGGTCTATGGGATGCTCGATCGCGCCGATTTCGCGACGCCCTATCAGTTCCTTGAGGAACTGCTGTCCGGGCCGCTCGGCGGGCGGCGCAAGTTGCTCCGGCGGCTGGGGCAGGAAGCGCGCGATCCGATCGAGGAATTGCTCAGCGCAGCACTCGATTTCGAATCGCTCGGCACGCCGTCGCTGCAACGCTTCCTCGACTGGTTCGATCGCGGCGAGGTGGAGATCAAGCGCGATCCGTCAACGCCGCATGATTCGGTCCGCGTGATGACCGCGCATGGCGCGAAGGGGTTGCAGGCCCCGCTGGTGATCCTCGCGGATGCGGCGGTCGACCCGACGCGCTCGCCGCGCTCGACGCTCAAATGGACCGCGGGCGACATGGCGGCGGCGATCCCGATCATCCGTCCGCGCAAGGGCGAGGCCACTGGGCCGCTCGCCGAGCTGGTCGACGACGCTGCCGCGCGCGATCTGGAGGAGCATTGGCGGCTGTTCTACGTCGCCGCGACGCGCGCCGAGGAACGGCTGGTGATTGCCGGATCGGTCGGGCCGAGCGCGAAGGGCGTCGCGCCTGAGGCAAGCTGGTACGCCGCCGCCGACCGCGCGATGACCGCGCTCGGGTTGCCCGCCGAGACCGCGCCGCGCGATTTCATCGGCCATGCGCCGCAAAAGCCGGTGCCGCTGGTGCGGGCGAAGAACGGCGAGGGGCGCGAGCCCGTGACGGTGCCGGACTGGGCGCTACGCGACGCGCCGGTCGAATCGCGTCCGCCGCGCCCGCTCGCGCCATCGTCGCTGGGCGATGACGTGGTGTCGGATGCGCCGCCGACGCCTGCGATGCGCGATGCCGCCGAGCGCGGGCGGCTGATCCACGCGTTGTTCGAACGGTTGCCGCCGGTCGCACCCGAGGAGCGCGCGGTGGCGGCGGATCGCTGGCTCGAGCGGAGCGGGGCGGTGGCCGATCCTGCGGTGCGCGCGGCGATTGCCGACCCGGTGTTGACGGTGCTCGACGATCCGCGCTTTGCCGAGGCGTTCGGGGAGCGGTCGCTCGCCGAGGCACCGATCGCGGCGGTGCTGCCCGACGGGTTCGTCGTGTCGGGGAAGGTCGATCGCCTGCTGGTCGAGCCCGAGCGGATCCGGATCGTCGATTTCAAGACCGGGCGCAGCGTGCCCGGCAGCGATGCCGAGATCCCGCCCTATCATATCAAGCAGATGGCGGCCTATGCCGCGGCGCTGCGGGTGATCTTCCCGGGGCGGGCGGTGGAGGCGGCGCTGCTCTATACCAGCGGGCCGACGCTGTACCTGCTGTCGCCCGAGGCGCTCGCCACGCACAAGCCCGGCTTTGCGAGCGCGGAGCAAAGCTAGGCTTCGTGCGCTTGAGGTGCGAGGGCGGCGACCTTACGTTCAGCCCAACACAAGGAGACAGACATGCCGACCAAGAAAATCACCGACGCAAGCTGGGATGCCGACGTCACCAATGCGCAGGGCGCGGTGCTGGTCGATTTCTGGGCGGAATGGTGCGGCCCGTGCAAGATGATCGGGCCGAGCCTCGAAGAGATTTCCGAGGAACTGGGTGAGCAGGTGACGATCGCCAAGCTTAATATCGACGAGAACCCCGATGCGCCGGGCAAGTATGGCGTGCGCGGGATTCCGACGATGATCCTGTTCAAGAACGGGCAGCCGGCTGCGACCAAGGTCGGGGCTGAGCCGAAGAGCAAGTTGAAGTCGTGGCTCGAGGGTGAGCTGGCTTAAGGTGATTGGCCTCCGGGTTTAGTGATCCGGGGGCCTTTTCTAATTGCGCCCTACTGTTGCGCTTCCCCGGCGAAAGCCGGGGCCCAGCAGCGAGACGTCGATGATTGAGCGCTGCGCCCAGTTGGAGAAACCTCCGTTACTGGGCCCCGGCCTTCGCCGGGGAAGCGGTTAAGATAGACGTGTTTGCGTTCAGCTCCGATAATCCGCGTTGATCGAAATATACCCGTGCGTCAGGTCGCACGTCCACATCGTCGCCACACCGTCGCCGAGCCCCAGATCAACCCCGATCTCGATGTCCTGGCCCTTGAGATGCGCAGCAACCGGCGTCTCGTCATAGCCCGTCACCGCCAGCCCCTCGCGCGCCACTTGCGTATCACCGAAGCGGATCGCGAGCAGGTCGCGCTCGGCGGGTTCGCCCGCCTTGCCGACCGCCATCACGACGCGGCCCCAGTTCGCATCCTCGCCCGCGATCGCGGTCTTGACGAGCGGCGAGTTGGCGATGCTGAGCGCGATGCGGTGCGCGCTGCGGTCGCTTTCCGCGCCGGTCACCGCGACTTCGATGAACTTGGTCGCGCCTTCGCCGTCGCGCACCACCAGATGCGCGAGCTGGCGGCACAGGTCGCCGAGCGCCGCGCGAAACGCGCCGGCACCGTCGTCCTCGGCGCCGGTCAGGGGCGGGTTGCCTGCCTTGCCGGTCGCGAAGGCGAGCACGCTGTCGCTGGTCGAGGTGTCGCTGTCGACCGTGATGCACGAGAAGGTCGCGCGATTGGCTTCGCCGAGCGTGACCTGGAGGAATTCCGCCGAGACCGCGGCGTCGGTGAAGATATAGCCGAGCATCGTCGCCATGTCGGGTGCGATCATTCCCGAGCCCTTGATGATCCCGACCAGCGTGACCGTACGCCCGCCAAGGACGGCGGTCGTCATCGCACCCTTGGCGAAGGTGTCGGTCGTGCCGATCGTGTTGGTGGCGTCTTCCCACGAACAGGGGGCAGCCGCGAACGCCGCGTCGAGCCCGGCCTCGGCCTTGTCGATCGGCAGCGGCACGCCGATTACCCCGGTCGAGGAGACGAACACATCCGATGGCCGGCACGCGAGCGCCCCCGCCACCTTGGCGGCGATCGCCTCGACCGCGGCGCGCCCGCGCCCGCCGGTGAAGGCATTCGCGTTGCCCGCATTGACGACGACCGCGCGCGCTTCGCCGAGGATCAGCGCGGCGCGGCACCATTCGACTTCGGGCGAGGGGCATTTGCTTTGCGTCAGCACGCCCGCGACCGTCGTGCCCGGATCGAGCGTGATGAAGGTGAGGTCGTTGCGCTCCCACGGCTTGTACCCGGCGCGCGCGACACGCGGTGTGACCCCGGCGATCGCGGGCAGGGCGGGGAAGGGGCGAGCGAGCGGGGAGCGGTCCATGTGCGCGGCTTTAGCAGATCGCTACCGCG
>NZ_JAPYKK010000049.1 GCF_029623395.1 Sphingomonas echinoides | reverse complement strand
ATTCCAGACGTCCAAACCGCCGTACCCGCTTCCCAAAAGCAGCCGTCCGTTCATCCCGCTTCGAAGCGCCTTTCGGCGGCTTTCGCGCGTTCGATGTTAGGCTTTCAATCGGGAAGCAGGATTTACCCCCTTCGGTAGGATCGACACATGGCAGAACCCTTCTTCATAGCGGTACCCGACGACCGGCTCGCCGCCATCCGCGCCAAGGTCGAAGCGTTCGACTGGAGCCTTATGCCGGACGCGGGAAGCTGGCAGTCGGGCGTCGGCCTCGCCGATCTCAAGCGTCTCGTCGACTATTGGCTGGCGGACTACGACTGGCGCGCGCAGGAGCGGCGGCTCAATATGCTGCCGCAGTTTACGGCCGACGTGCAGGGGCAGAGCCTCCACTTCATTCATGCGCGCGGCGATGGCTCACGTCCTCCGCTGCTTCTGCTACACGGCTGGCCGGGGTCGTTCCTCGAATTTGAGGCGCTGATCGCGCCGCTCGTCGACGATGGTCACGACGTCGTTGTTCCCTCGCTCCCCGGCTACGCGTTTTCGGACCGCCCCGTGTCTCCGATCGGACCGAAACAGACCGCAGAACTCATGCACGGCCTGATGGTCGAGCTGTTCGGCACGCGACGTTATCTCGTGCAGGGCGGCGACTGGGGTGCCGCCATCGGTGGCTGGATGGCGCACGCGCATCCCGATGCGATCGCCGGACTCCATCTGAACATGGTGCTGCTCCAGGCCAACGACGCGGTGCCGAAAAAGCCCGACGAGGTCGCCTGGGCTGCGAAACGCGCCAAGCTCGCCAAGAAAGAAACTGGCTATTCGCAGGAACAGGGCACGCGCCCGCAGACGCTCGGCGTGGCGATGTCGGACAGCCCGGTCGGCGTCGCGGCGTGGATCTTGGAGAAGTTCGGCGCATGGGCCGACGTGCCGCGCGACGCGCACAACCGCCCCGACCTGTGGCAGGCGTTCGACGAGGACCTGCTCCTTACCAACATCATGCTGTATCTGGTCGAGGGATCATTCGTGACGTCGACCTGGATGTACCGTGGCCGCGTGCTGGAGGGTTCGGGCTCTTTTCCTGCGGGAACGCGAATTACCGTACCGACCGGTGTCGCGGTATTCCCCGACCCGGTCTTCCCGCCGCCACCGCGCTCGCAGGCGGAGAAGACCTATGACATCGTTCAGTGGACCGAGATGCCCGCGGGCGGCCACTTCGCCGCGCTCGAGCAACCCGAATTGCTGCTCGCCGACATGCGCCGTTTCTTCGCGTCCAGATCGGTTTCCGACGACGCCCCGAAACGCTCGATCGCACTTCGCTCGGCTGGGATCATCGCTGCAACACTGGCAGCAGCCGCGGTCTACACTCGCGCGACGACCAAGTGGATCGAGCAGGACGTGCCCGCCGACGGCCGTTTCATCGACGTCGCAGGTGCACGGATCCACTATGTCGATCGCGGTGCGGGACCGCCGATCGTCCTGATCCACGGGCTGGGCGCGCAGCTCCGCAACTTCTCCTACGGCGTCGCCGATGCGCTGGCCGACGAGTATCGCGTTATTCTCGTCGACCGGCCCGGCTCGGGCTATTCGGTGCCGACCGGCGAACAGCCCGGTGTCCTTGGCCAGTCGGCGATCATTGCAAGCCTCATCGACACGCTCGCGCTCGATCGTCCGCCGCTGCTCGTCGGTCATTCGCTGGGCGGTGCGGTAGCCCTCGGCGTGGCCACGCACCATCCCGGTTCGGTCGCCGGCCTCGCGTTGCTGGCGCCGATGACGCAGCCGCCTGGATCGATGCCCGCCTCAGTGGCAAACGCGATCGAAGGCAGCCCGCGCTCACGCTCGATATTCGCCAATCTGATCGGTACGCCGATCAGCCGTGCGGCGTATGGCCTGCGCTGGGGCAAGATCTTCGCGCCCGATCCAGTCCCGGCCGACTTCGCCACGCGCGGCGGCGGTGGGCTCGGCGATCGCCCGGTTTCGGTGAACGCCGCGCTGGTCGAACTGGCCAGCGCAGACGTCGACCTGGCCGCGATCGTCAGCCGTTATGCCGAGCTGACGATCCCGGTTGCGTTGCTCTACGGTCGTGACGATCAGGTGATAGCCCCTTCGATCGACGGCGACCGGGCAGTAGCCGCAATTCCAGGCGCGACGCTGGAGATAACCGACGGAGGCCATATGCTCCCGGTCGCGCATCCGCAGGCCAGCGCCGCGTTCGTCCGCCGACGCGCCGAGCACGTCTTGCAGTAGCGCCAAGGGGGCCAGGGGGCTCGGCGCCTGCTGACCCCCTCGGAGAGATAACGACGCGTGCCTGTCTTACGCGTCAGTGTCCGGCGACCTGCCCACCGTCGACGTGCAGTATCTCGCCGGTCACGAACGTGGCATCCTCGAGGTACAGCACCGCGCCGATCACGTCCGCGACCGTGCCCATCCGACCGAGCGGGTGAAACGCTCCGAGCCCGGCGCGCGTCTCGGGAGGATGCATCGGCGTTTCGGTGATGCCGGGCGACACCGCGTTGGCGCGGACCCCCCGGGCGGCATATTCGATCGCCAGGCTGCGCGTTGCCGCAGCGAGCCCACCCTTCGTTAGCGAGGCCAGCACCGACGGGAATTCGACATTGGCGTGCTCCGCCAACGTCGTGACGATCTGCAGGATATGGCCACTGCCCTGCTCGACCATCAGCGGCAGCGCCGCCTGCGTCATGTGGAAGAAGCCATCGAGATTGGTCTGCGTGATCTGGCGGTACTGCTCCGCCGTATAGTCGGTGAAACGCTCACCGATGAAAACGCCAGCGTTGTTGACGAGCGTGTCGACACGCCCGAACCGGTCGCGCGCGGCCATCACGGCGCGCCTCGCGGTTTCAGGATCGGCGACGTCGCCCGCAACGGTGATCCAATCGTCAGCCTGCGAAGGTGCGATCGATCGCGACACGCCGACGACGCGCCAGCCGCGCGCGCGATACGCGTCTGCAATCCCCTCACCCAAGCCTTGCGAGGCGCCGGTGACGATAGCGACCTTGGGCGCGTCAGACATCGACCGCGCCGATCTACGCGCGAAAGGTAACGGGGGTCGTCATTGCCGAATGGACTTCAAAAGAGAACGAGAGCGCATTGGTGCGCTCTCGCGATGTCAGGACAGCGGAGGTTGGCCGTTGGACGCGGTCAGTCCGCCGTCGACCGGCAGGTTGACGCCCGTCACGAAGCGCGCGTCGTCGCTCGCCAGGAACGCGATCGCACCGGCGATGTCGGCGGGCTCGGCACCACGCCCGATCGGGATTCGCTCCTCGAACTTGGCGATCAGGTCGGGCTGTTCCTTCATTCCCGCGGTCAGCGCGGTATAGGTCAGCGACGGGTTGACCGCGTTGACGCGAACGCCATTCCTGGCCTCGTCCATCGCCAGCGCGCGCGTGAAGTTGCTGACCGCACCCTTGGCCGCGCAGTAGAAGCTGTGGTTCCAGTCGCCGCCGAGCCCCGACACCGACGACACGTTGATGATGCAGCCCTTCGACGCACGCAGATGTGCGATCGCCGCGCGGCTCATATGGACGACGCCGTACAGGTCCGTCTCGATCACCTTGGTGAATTCCGAAAAGTCGCCCTCGTCGAGCTTGCCCAGATGGTCGACGCCGGCGTCGTTGACGAGCACGTCGATCCGACCGAAGCGGTCGATTGCCGCCTCGACCAGCGCCTCGCACGCGGCACGGTCGGTGACGTCGGTTTCCCGCGTCTCGACGGTGCCGCCCAGCTCCGCTGCCAACTTGCCGAGCGCGCCCGTGTCGATGTCGCCCAGCACCAGCGTCGCGCCTTCCTCGGCAAAGCGGCGCGCGGCCCCCTCGCCGATGCCCGAGGCGGCACCGGTGATTACGACGACCTTGTCGGCAAAGCGCGCCATCATGCGTTCTCCGCCTGCGCCTCGTGCCTGCCCTCGCAGAACTCCTCGACGAGCTTTGCACAGAACGCGGGCAAGTCATCCGGGGTGCGGCTGGTGACGAGGCCCTGGTCGACGACGACCTCCTGATCGACCCAGGTCCCGCCCGCGTTGCGGATGTCGGTGGCGAGCGTCGGGTACGACGTGAGCGTACGACCGCGTACCTGATCGGCCTCGATCAACGTCCACGGCGCGTGGCAGATCGCAGCGACCGGCTTTCCGGCGGCGAAGAAATCGCGGACGAACGCCACGATCTTGTCCGACGACCGCAGCGTATCCGCGCCGACGCACCCGCCCGGAATTACCAGGCCATGGAAGTCGGACGCCGATACGTCGTCGATCGCCTTGTCGATGGCGAACGTCTTGCCGGGATCGAGGTCGTTGTTGAACGTCTCCGCGTCGCCGGTTTTGAGGCTGATGACCGTCACTGCGCCGCCCGCCTGCTCGACCGCCGCCTTGGGCTGCGCGAACTCGGGTTCCTCGGTGCCACGGGGTGCGATCAGGATCGCGATTTTCTTGCCTTGGAGCTTCATGGGTATCCTTTCGAAATTTGATTAAGCGTGAGCGGTATTAGGCCGGAATATCGGTGATAGCCGCGGTGTTCGCGGCGGTGATGCCGGTCTCGCGGTGGCGGAAATCGCTGAGCGCGCGGTACACCTGCATGCGTGCGCGCATCACGCCGCCGAGCGGGCGGTGCGCTTCGAGCGCGTGCGCCGGCCGGAACGTCATCACCTCGTCGAAATAGCGGACGCGGTCCGGCCCATAGGCGGCCTGCCGCGGCAGACGGATCGTTGCGATCGTGCGGTATTCGCTGACCCGCGTCGGCCAGTCGACCGACGTATCCTCGATCGGCTGCGTCTCGGCATCGGCCCAGAGTTGCGCGCGCAGTTCGAAGACCGCGTCATTGCCGTCGAAATACGCGATCGCGGCGTGACGGAAGCCATCCTCATCCTGGTGCGGGTCGAGCCGCCAATCGTCGAGCGCACGCTGCTCAGGCGAGACCGGAAACACGCCGAGTTTCGCGACATGATCGCCGTAGCGGATGGGGCACTGGCTGAAGTAGGTCTCGACGAGCGGGTGGCTGAACGGATGGCCGTAAAAGTCCAGCGTTGGGCTTGGTTCTGCACCGACGGCGTTCAGGACCGTATTGATGTTGCGCGCGATCGATGCGGCCGCGCTTTTGACGCCTTCGGGCATCGGCACGGTCATGCCGATCTTCTTCGCCTGCGCTAGGAACCCGGCGGCGGTGCCGGCCGGAAACGTCGTGCCGCTCGCCAGGACGAAGTCCTGCGTCGGCGCGTCGTGACCGGGCAGCTTGGCGCCTTCGACACCAAAGACCTTGATCGCCATGCCACGGTGCGTCGAGACGCGGTCTCCAAGCTTCTCCCCAGGCCCTTGCGCAAAGCGGACCGCGACGTCGAACGTCCCCGGGTTCGCGAACAGCCCCTGCGCCAGTTCCGGCGGCAGATCGTCAGCGACGACCATCGTTCCGATGACGCAGGCCGTGCTCTTGGCATGACTGGCGCGCACCGCATGGCCGTCGCGCTTTTCGACCGTCTGGCTCTCCTGCGTCATCCCCTTGATTATGCCGTCGATACTTTCCTGCTCGCCGGCTTCGGGCGTCTCGATGTCGTCGCGATAGGGTAGATAGGGCATGGGAAGCTCCTGTTGGATCAGGATGTTAACACCCGAATGCCCTGCGACGTTTCGGTACGGTTCCGTGCAGACCCGATCAGTCGAGCGCGGGAAGCGACCGTGGCTCGTGCATCGGGCAGCCGTTCAACTGGCTGCGCAGGTCCTGGATCACCGGATAGACCGCACGGCGTGCGCGCATGACCGACCCTAGCGGGCGATGCGCCTCGACGCCGTGCCAGGGGCGGAACGCGGTCTGTTCGTTGAGCACAGTGACGCGCTCTTCGGACCAGCTCTTCTGCGGCTTCACCGTGATGGTCGCGACCGGGATGTAGGGATTGCCCTGCTCCGGCCACGGCGTCGCGGCATCCTCGATCGGGTTCTCCTCGAGGTCGCGGCAGAGTTGCGCGCGCAGCGTCCATGCACCACCCTCGTTCGCGAAGATCGCCATCAGTTCTTCGCGGATCGAGTCGGGGCTCTTGCTCTCGTCGAGCTTCTGATCGGTCAGTGCACGAAAGTTGGGCGATTCCGGCACGATGTCGAACTTGGCGATATAGTCGCCAAAGCGGAGCGGCGCCTGCGAGCCATAGCGGTCGCCGATCGGGTTGGTGTCCGGATAGCCGCCAAAGCCCTTGAGCAACGCGCTCTCGCCGCCGACGGCTTCCAACGCCTCCTCGATCGGGCGCAACACCTTCGACAGCGCCGCCTTCGCCCATTCCGCGCGGTTGGTCGTCGCGGCGAGCAGCTTGGTGTTGCGCAGGAACCCGACCGGCGTCGGGTTCGAGAAGGCGACCCCGGAGGCCATCAGAAAGTCCTGCGTCACCTCATCCTCGGCGCCCGGCAGCCGCTCGCCGTCGACACCGATCACCTTGATCGAGAAGCCGCGCGGCAGGGAGACGCTGTCGCGGATCGGGTCGCCCGGGATCGCAGACATGCGGATGATGACCGGGTAGCGACGCCCGCGCTCGAAAATGCCCTGCGCCTGCTCGTCCGCAAGGTCGTCGTGGACCACCATCTCGCCTTCGAGCAAGGCATGACTCTTGGCGTGAACGCCGCGCTGCGCATGGCCGAGGTCCTCGTGCGTCTTCTCGACGATGTAGCTGAACGTCTTGTTGAGACCGTCGATCGTCTCCTGCTCGTCGAGACCGATCGTCTCGACGTCGGGGCTGTAGCGGATCGGGTTCTTCAACATGGGAAATCCCTTTGGTTCAGCGCAGTAACGCGCGGTTCGCGCTTTGGGGGCGTCGGTATTCCGGAATGGTCAGGCGTTGGCCGCTGCCTTCGCGCCGGCCGCGGTCACCACGCCGAAGACGAGGTGGACCATCGTGTGCGTACCAATCGTCGCCGCATCGGCCTGCCATTCGGGCTTCTTCAGCCCCAGCAGCGGCCCGGTGATCCAGTGCATCGCGGCGTAGAACGCCAGGCCGAACATGATTCCCGACGGCACTATGCCTGCATCTTCGTCGACGATCGCCGCATAGACCGCGCCGGCTGCCGCAGACAGCAGGAGGTGGCTACCCTGCACGATGGCCTGCTCGGCCGCATCCGGCAGGTCGCTCGACGGTAAGGAGCGAACGCCGAGTTGCCGCGCGCCGGCCCGTTCGAGATCGGTGAGCTCGGACGCGATGCCGCTCTTCTTCTCGCCCGCCATCATCATCGCGGTGATGCCGAGGCCTGCCACCAACCCACCGGCGATCGCGCCGGCCATCCGCTTGCCGTTCATGCGCGCTCTCCCTCTTCCTTTGGATCGTCGGGCAAGCCCTCCTCGCGGCCGGGGACCGACATGTCGTAGGCGTTGAGCAACAGCGACACGAGGCAATAGCCGCCTACCAGATAGACCAGCTCCGCGGTCCGATCCTCGCCGAACGCGCGCACCGCACGGTTGTAGGTCGAAGCCGGCAATTGTCGTCCACCCGCCAGCGTCGCGGCGACGTCGTAGGCGGCGGCCTCCTCTTCGGTCAGGTCGGCGGGACGCTGGCCAGCGGCGATCGTCGCGACCTTCTCGGCCGACAGACCCGCCGCCTCGCCGACCCGCTCGTGGGCGTAGAGTTCGTAGCGCGAGTTGAAGACCGCGCCGGTCGCCAGGATCGCGACCTCGTGCGCCGCCTTCGGCAACGTGGCGTTGTCGATCAGCGCCTTGCTATACGTCCAGGCAGCGCGACCGAACGCGGGAAAGCGCAACATCGGCGCGAACGGCCCGACCAGCGCCCCATCCGCCCGGTGCGAGACGAAGCCCTTCAGATGCTCGGTGATGTAGGCGTCCATCTCGTCGTGAAGCGGACGCAGAGCCGCGGGCATGTCCGCGGGCGGGTAAGGTGGGGTACGCATCGCTTGCTCCGTTGTCAGGCCGCGCCGGCCAGATGCCGGTCACGCATTGATCGACGGGGCGGCACCGGCCACCCCGTCGAACCGATCAGCGGCGGGGCGCCCCTGCGAACGCTGCCTTCAGGCGCGCGACCGCCAGTTCGTTGGCGTCCTTGGCACCGCGAACGACCTTCGCCATGCCGAAAAACTCATGCGTGACGCCTGGATACGTCTTCTGCTCAACCTTCACGCCCGCGGTGCGCATCGCCGCGGCCAGCGTCTCGCCGTCCGAGCGCAGCGGATCGATCTGCGCATTGATGATCGTCGTCGGCGGCAGGCCGCGCAGATTGGCGGCGACCAGGTTCAGCCGCGGATCCTGCGCATCGGCGGCGCTGGTCTGGTAATAATAGCCGAACCACTTCAGCATCGCGGCATTCAACGGCTTGGCATTCGCCGAATCCTTACGCGACGGCAGCGTCATGCTGCTGTTGGCGATCGGATAGACCGAGACGATGTAGCGCGGCACGGTCAGGCGATTGTCACGTGCGTAGATCGCGGTCGCGACTGCAAGGTTGCCGCCCGCGCTTTCACCGGCAACTGCGATCTTCGCAGGGTCGCCGCCCCAGCTCGCCGCATTCTGCAACGTCCAGCGATAGGCCGCCGCGGCGTCGTCATGCTGCGCGGGGAACTTGAACTCGGGAGCGTGGCGATACTCGACCGACACGACGATCGCGTTCAGCGCCTTGGCCATCGCGCGTGGTGCCGAATCATACGTGTTCACGTCAGCAATCACCCAGCCGCCGCCATGATAATAAACGACGACCGGCATCGGCTTGCCATTCGCGGGCGCTGCCGCGGGCTTGTAGATCCGCGCGAATTGCTGGGCGTCCGAGCCATACGGCACGTCCTGCGTCGTTGCCGAAGCGTCGGGCGCGGTTGACATGCCCTGCTGGACCATCGCCGCCTTGGCGCCATCGGCGGCCGAAGGCTGCATCCGCGCCTGCGCCGGGGTCAGCGTCTCGATCGGCTTGCCGCCGAGACCCGCGAGCGCGTCGAGCACCTTTTGCATGTCTGGTGCCGCCTTGGGGGGCTGCGTCGCGCTTGCCGGCGGGGCGGCGGGTGGCGGTGCGCTCGGCAAGCGGGCCGATTGCGCGAGCACGCCGGCCGATGCCGTCAGTAGCGCCGCCGCGAAAAGGCTGCGCACGACGGGGCGCTTCGAGATGGAAACCATGTGATCCTCCTGTTTGATCGCTCATGAACAAAGCAGGATGGCCGACGTTGCTGTACGGAACCGTGCAAAGTCCGCCAATTAGAGGGAAAGACGGATATGTCGACGATCGTATCTTTAGCGCGCGGAGCGGCCGTCGCCACGCCCCGTCGCGATGACGCCCCGCTCGGCAATCGACTGCTGACCAGTCTCTCGCCGGAGGATTTCGGTCTGCTGGCGCCACACCTCGAGCTGGTATCGTTCGCGGTCGGTGACTGCATCACCCGAGCCGGCGATCCGATCGACAGCGTGTGCTTTCTCGAACAGGGCATTGCCGGCGTACTCGACTCGCTCGATGACGATCGTCGCTACGCCGTCGGGCTGGTCGGCGCGGAGGGCTTCATCGGCTGGCCTCTGGTGATGGGCGACGATCGCTCGCCCTACGATGTCACCATGCGCGCCGAGCGCGGCCAGGCGCTGCGCATGCCCGCTGAGGCGTTGCTGGCAGCGGTGGACCAAAGCCCTACGCTGCGCCTGACACTGCTCCGCTTCGCCCACGTGTTCATGGTGCAGATGGGCCGGACCGTCGTGTCATCGCTGGCGCATTCGATCGAACGCCGCATGGCCCGGTGGATCCTACTCTACCACGACCGTGTCCAGGCCGACGAGATCTGCATGACGCATGAGGAGTTCCGGCTGATGCTCGGTGTTCGCCGTAGCAGCGTTACCGACGCACTCCACCGGCTGGAGGAGGAGCATGCCATCCGAGCCGTCCGGGCCAAGGTTCTGGTCCATGATCGGACAAAGCTTATGGCCCTGGCGGGCGATACATACGGCCAACCAGAACAGGACTATGTCCGTCTCCTACAGATGGACCGAAGACGCTAAGGAATTGCGCCAAGTGACCCATTTGTGGACGTTCAGCACCCCTTGTCGCCTGGTCGAAAGCGGTCATTCGTTCAGCTGTATTTCCATGCCGGAAAAGCCGCCCGCGCGAAGGCTTTGATTAGACCGCTCGCAATCCGATGGGGAGCCGGCGAAACCGGACGGTAGTGTTGGCCGAGTGCGACCGTCGAGGGCCACGCGGTAGACCAGAGGTGACGTTCAGCATCAGGCCAAGCGCGGCGCGCTGCGGCATCGACGGACCGAACCATGATCGACACAGCTCCGCGAGCTCCTCCACGCTCATCAGCGCTGTGCTCATTGGTTAACGACAAACTTGAAGCGAGAGGAACCTTTAACCTGCTACTCCCCAGTGACGACCAAGTCAGGAGCTGTACGTGGGTCAGCTGGGGCGTCCACGTCCTCGAATACTTCTAACGCAACATTGACGAAGTTGCCCGCTTCAAGCTGGATAAGTGGGATCGGCGCATGTTCGGCATCGATACGCTCTACTTTATCGGCGGAGATGCGCACGAGAAACCGGTCGCAGTTGCTCAGCACCAGCATCTTGATCGCGCGGTTGTCGTCGAGCGCAATATTCTCAACGATGCCTTCATAAGCGACGTTTGAACCGTCATGCTCGAGTGTTGTTACGACGTAGGCGATGATGAAGCTATTCGCCGGACGCGCCAAATCGACCCAACGTTTAAGCCAGCCGAAGCCAGAAGCTTCACGCAGATCGCGTACCCAGCGCCAGCCACTCGCCCGATAGGCGACGAATCCGACGATCAGTGCTGGTAGGAGCAGCGATACGAACCAAGAAAGGAAAGCGCCATCGCTTGGAGTACCTGCCGAGCGGCCATTGGTCAGGATAACGCGATAAACGTTAGGATCGAAGCCCAAGGCAAAGCAGTGTTCGCTCCACTGACAAATGCCAGCCTGCAGCGCGAATAATGCTGACAGTAGGATGTGGCCGAACAGAGCGCCAAAGACGATGACGAGCAGGCTGAAGGTCGAGCCTGGCTTTTCAGGTGCTTGGGAGATTAGTTCGGAACGCTCGCCCGCACGCAACCCTGCCCATAGCCCTAGACCGGGCGCAAGCAGCAGCAGCGCCAGAAAGAGCGTATAGCTGAAGCTCACTTAGGAGTTCTTGAGCGGAGTCTCGGTACGTGTAGCGATGAACTGACCGTTTGCGGCGCTGCGCACGACGAACTTTCCGTCTTCATAGCTTGCTGAGTCCTTGGCAGCCTTCCAGCTGCCAAAGCGGGCGCGGACAGTGTTGGCTGTCTTGATCGAGTTGGCACTGTTGACGCGCATGGTGACCTCCATAGCCTACATAGGCGCTCTCGCCGCTGACGGCAACGACGGCGTGGAGGCGGTGCCTTAACAGTTATAGTAGCCCGACCCAAAGGCAGACAATTAGCGTCCTCCCCGCGCTTCCAGACTCCGGACATTCATTCATAAACGCGCCAAAAATCGCCGCAGGCCTTGAAGTGGCACGTGTCCTCGCCGACACCGTCAGTAGGGGATGGGGGGCACCGTTATGATCAATGTGCGGTGGGAGCAGCACCCTGTGGGACACGGCGGCTTTCATACCGGCGTGATGTTCACCTTTGATTCGCCATCCATTCAGTGGATCTTCGACTGTGGAGCGAAGCGGACCGCCAAGTTCGACGCCTATCTGAGGGATTGGCTCGACAACAATACCCGCCCGGTCGACTGGCTCTTTATCTCGCATTTCGACACTGATCATGTCAGCGGGCTTGATACGCTGATGGCGGGTGCTGTGGTCGACAATGTAATGGTGCCCTACCTCAACGAGCATGAAATTGTATTGCAGTTGCTAGAAGAGGCGGGCCGCGGCGCGCTCGATCGCAAGCTCGTCGAGCTTGCCGTCGATCCGGCGGTTTATTTTCTGTCGCGCGGCGCCCGGCGGGTTACCTTCGTTCGCGGTAGTGGCCCGGGCCGCGAGGACATTGGAGGCCCCGAGACTCCACCTGACAAAGGCAGAGGCTGGAAGACGCGATGTAACCCCGCGCCCCGTGATCTCAAGGCGCCGCGCTGGTCGCCCGCCGGCGTCGCGGACGAGTCCGCGGTCCAAGTCATCGAGAGCGATAGCGATCTCACCGTATCGCGGGGTGGGGCGGGAATTCGTTTCAAACCCTATCGCGCGCCGATCACGGATGCTTCAAATGATGGGCTGATCGACGCGGTGGAGGCACTCGTGGGCGCGTCGGTAAAAACCCAAGGTCGGCCTGGGCTTGGCGATCTCGCTTATGCCGTTGCAAACCACGCCCGTACGCCCGCTGGCCGCGCGGACCTCCGCCATTTGTTCAAGACACATCTCGGATCGTCCAACCGTGCCTCGCTGTCGGTGCTCAGCGTTCCAATAGTCGATGAACCGATGACAGCGCATTGGCATGTCGAGCATGCCTCCGACTTCGACGCCGGCGGTGCAGAGCCGGGGTGGCTCAACACCGGTGACGCGGAGCTCTTCGCGTCCGCGGATCTTGCCGACTGGGAGGATTGTTACGCCATCTTCCTTGATTCGGTTCGGGTACTGGCGCTGCCGCACCACGGCTCGGACCATAATTCGAACGGTGCGCTGCAACAGCTTTGCGCCAATGCGACGCTGACCGCGCAGGTCAAGGCGGTGGGCAAGAAGCACCCCGGAGCTAATGTCGCGATGAGCGCCGGCGACCGTTTGGTGCGCGTCACCGAACAGGCAGCGACCAGTGTCCGCATGTATTTTTATGCGGGGTGAAGCGGAGAGATGTTCAGTAGGATCGCGATACCAGGAACGCCCAACCACCCGCGCCGATAAAGCCGCCTCAGCGCAGCACGCTAGGGAGCGCAGAAGATCCGAAGCTGGACACCCACCGACTGGCACGCCGAGTAGGTGGCCATGACGAGATGGTGGAACTGCAGCACGTGCGGCTCGGGCTGCGGCTTCGCAAACTCCCTCCTTAGCTTCGCGTAGGAGAGCATCCCGCCCGAGCATACCAGCCAGATGGAGCGTTCGGTTGTGGGGGCGGAGCGAATCTCTTGGAAGGTCCTTCGGAACGCCCTTGATCCCCGACCGTGCCGCCTGCGCGATACCGTCTGGGTGACCGTCTTTCCCTTGTTGCTGAGACGCCACAGCCCGTCGAAGCGGGTCGCCGTGCCTGGCAGCGGCTCCCCGTCTGACTTCATGTAGGCCAAGTTCTTCACGCCCTGCGCACACACGTCATAGAACGCGGAGGCGGAAACGCCTGGAGCGCCCGTCTTCCACTTCGCGACGACCAGCGTGGCGCGCGTAGTTCCGGAACGCCCGTCCATGCCGATAAAGTCGCCGACTTCGTCCTGCAGGTCGTCGCAGACGAGATCGGGGAAAGGTTCGCCCATTACGTGCGGCCCCTGATCAGGCCGAAGGGCTTGGTCGATGAAGGCGAACAGAGAGCTGGTCGCCCAGCCCTGCTGCATGCCCGGCGTGAGAACTCCCTTCTCCGACGTAATTGCCTCCAACCCTGGGATAGGCGTGAGCAGGTCGAGCACTAGGCTGCCCGGCCCCTTGGCCCTCGCGAGGTCGAAATCAACTTTGTAGAAGCTCCCGTTGACGTAGATGTGATCGAGACCGGCGGTGATGATCCTGAACGGCTGCGACTGGTTTAGCCGGCGCGCTAGCGAAATGCGCGGGTTCTCCTTCGACTTGATGCTGCTCAGTCCGGGAGAAGTCAGCCAATACTTGCGCTTGCGCGTGTTCCAATCGACCCATACCCGATGGTCGACCCCGTCGACCCGCAGAACGAACGTGTAGCGGCCAGGAGCCGCGGCGTCCGGCTCGGGCACGACAGCCACGCAGAGGTCCTCGGCCTCGAACGTCGACGTCGCCCCTCCCTTTTCGAATCCGCCGCTGACCTCCAGCATGTCGATGAGGATGTTGACCGGGGTCGTGTCGGCGGGAGCGTCAGAGGGAACGGCGAACCGACTGAAGATCGTGGCGGTGGCGGCGGCCGAGTCCAGCTCGGCGTTCACGTCCGCGCACCAACTCGCAAACTCGTCGGCCGTGAGTTCGGTGCCCCGCCCGTCACGAACGCGAGAACGAGAGAAGCCGACCGATCGCCTCGTACGGCTCCCATTGGCCTGCGCAACCAAGCCGGTCGCCCGCGTAACGACGTTCATGTGCTCGCCCACGAAGACGCCTGCGCGATCCAGTGATCGGGCCGAGAGGCTGCGGGACCGTAGTGCCAACGGGCCCAGATCGGTGTTCTTTACGTTCATGAAGGAGACCTGGTTGTCCGCACCCTCGGGGAGCAGGGCGCCAAGGCGTTTCGGACCGGCTCGCGAGCCGACGCCTTCGGTATCGTCGATCCAGAGTCCCGCGCTGTCGTAGAAGAAGAGCCTGTCGCCGCACCTGGTATAGATCGTCGCCTCTAGGCTCGGAGCCTGGAAGAGGTAGCCTGCAAGGAACGGGGAAGGCGTCAGCCGCAGCGAAATGTGGTAACGGCAACTCCCGTCGGCAGTCTGACCCACCACGGCCTCATAGCGATCCTCTTGCTCGAGCAGCGTGGTGACGTCTTCCTGAAACATGTCCATGCTCATCGCCGGTCCTACCGTGAACGCGACGGCCGCACTTGGGAAGCGAAGGTCAGAGAGCAGCCCCTCGTCCTCCAGGTCGATGCGCCTGCGGAACTTTCCCGCGACGTAGTCGAGCGTCGGCAGCGCCGCGATGAGGTCGTCCAGAATCTTCGCGTCATTGCGGAGGAACGGCTTGCCGCCGTTCTCACGCGAGGCCTGATCGAACGCGAGGAAGCTACGCCAGTCCGACGCGACAGCATGGTCGAGAGGCGCTAGAACGTACGCTCCGCTCGCAGCTTGGCCGAGGGGCCCCGGGTGGCGGATCAGCCGCCCGACCTGCTGAACGAGCATGCGCGTGTTCGAGAAGGGCTCGTACAGGGCGAGCATTGCGCACGCCGGATCATCGATCCCTTCGATGAGCATGAACTGGTGCACGAGGAAGCGCTCCGTACGCGCTGCGAGGTCCGCTGGCACCGTGTTAGCCAAGCCCTCGGCCGCCCGCGGACGAAAGTTGTTGTGGATGGCGAGCACGCCGTCGCCACGCCCGGCGAGGGCGTGCCTGAGCGACTGCGCCACCTCGGAGACGCTCTCCTCGCTTGCACAGCGCACGATCACCTTAGCCCCGGGATCCAGCCTTCCAGCGGCGCGCAGAGCATCCGCCCGCGCCACCAGCTCGGTCGCGAAGGCTTCGGGGTCTACCGGCAGCTGATCCTCCACGACCTCCACGTCCCGGATGAGCCGACGCTCCACCGCCTCGGAGAAGGACAGGAAGTGGATGTGGGCGTCGTCCACCTCGAAGACCTTGAGGTCGCCACGGAACGGCGTGGCGCTGAACAGGACCGTCGGGATCCCAAAGCCCCGAATCACCCGCGCCCACGACGGCGCCGGCTCGCGGTGCCCCTCGTCAAACAGGATTGCTCCGACGCGCCCGTGCAACCGATCGATCTTTCCGTCGGCATCGATCTGCTGGATCGCCTGCACGGTCGCGACCAGGATCACACGCTCAGTCCCAAGGGCGTCAAGCCGTGCGGCGAGCGTGTCCACCTCGCTCGGGAGGACGTGCCAGACGTAGTCGGGGCGCCACTCGGCAGCTGCTCCGATCCTCTCCCAGAACCTCTCGCGGAACTGCGTGCCCAGCTGATCGACCAGCGCGGCCGAGGGACAAACGACGAGGACCGGCCGCTCAGTGCAACGCCGGCTGGCGACGACGGCCATAACACCCGTCTTCCCGGTTCCGGTCGGCATTTGGACCAGGCAGCCCCTCTCGCTCCGAGCGGCGAAGTATTTCTCTACATCACTCGCGGCGGCCAGCTGATGCGGCCAGAGGGCGAGGTTTTCCAGCGCCCGCGCGTCGTCTTCCAAGCCCCCAACCCCCTTCACCGCACTACCTGATCAAAGAAAGCTAAAGCCTATTAAGGATCAGGCACAAGGGGCCGGGCCCGGGCTCGACCAATCTCATCCGACGGCACGCGGCAGGCAGCGGTGAATGTCGGTACTGTCAAACGAACCAGGATTTGGTTCGTTGGCTTTGATTGGAGTCGAGTAAAGAACCTCATGCTCGCGCCGGTTGAGCCGCGGGGTGGTACGTCAATTCATCGTCGCTTCCGCGTTGAGGCGGCGAATGATCGGACCGTCGAAGGTTAGGAGCTGGCACGGCAATTCGGCCACGAATTGCTTCACGTTCGCCAGCTGCTCGCTGGTCGCGATAAGGATCTGCGATCCCTTTTCGGCAAGCAATGCTGCCGTTCTAAGGAGACCATTGACGCTTGCCTCTGCAGCTTCCTGCTGACGCGGTTCGTCAAGGACGAGGATTCCGGGATGGTGAGTTATCGTTTGCAGGCCGACATCAAGAAAACCAAGCTGGTACGCCCATTTCAGCCGGATTGCGTCGCTGGCTGACAACTCGAAACCGATCTCGAAACCCTCCTTTTGCGGCCGATACGTGTCTTCTGAAATCTCGAGTTCCTTGGGCGCGAAGGTCTTAAACCCGTAACGGCCAAGCTGCTCGCGGATCGAGCGTTCGAATAAACGTAGTTTGTCCCGGTCCGCATCGCTTAAGCGATCGCGGGGTAATTCTGCTTGGGCGGCAAGGAGCCCACCATATATCTCGGCCTGACTAATGAGCTGAGACACTAGACCATCGAAATGGTCTCGCACCGTAGACAACCGCTGTATTCTGGCATCCAGCCGGAGGCGCTCCTCGATCACCGAGGCCGAAGCTGCATGTGCTGGCGCGATGAGATCCGATTTTAGCGCACGCAGGCGGGCGGACTTTTGACGTACGTCATCACCGGTGCTCAGGAGGTCATGGTCTAGTTCCTTAATGACAACGTCCGATCGGCCCACCAGGCGCTTGAAGATTGCGCGCTGCGCCGACAAAAACTCGATGTTGTCGTTGAGCGACATGAGCGGTTCGATCGTTCCCTGTGGCAGTAGCGCGTCCATGAGCGGCTGTTCGCACGTCGGGCAATGATGAGGCGAAAGATCGACACTCGCCTTCGAACCATAATTCTGGAGCTTCAGGGCGTCCTGGTTCTTTTTGAGATCCTCGTCGATCTGCGCGATCCGCGTCATTGTGGATTGGCGCTGGACGAGTTCGGCCTGACGCCCGCGAAATATATCATTCCGCTCGCGGTTGATTTCTTGGATTTCAAGCGTCACCCGGTCCACCTCAGCGGCCGCTTCGACAGCTACACCTTCGGCGTTGGGGATGGCGACGGTGTCAAACGTTTCAAGGCGTTCTTGAAGCTCGGCTAGTAACGCGTCGAGGTTGCGCCATTCATCCCCGTGCCCCGCCTGGAGATACGCACCTTGAATCTCCGCCTGCATGGTAGTCGGCGCCTGCGATAGTTGTTGCACCCGCAGGCCTTGAGCACCGGTAAGCGAGCGAATCTCGTCGATAGTCGCCGACCAGCGAGTCCGCGCGATGCCCAACTGAAGTTCGAGCTCTTGCCTCCGTAGTTCTAATGCGTGTGTCTCAAGCGCGAGCAAAAACTCGACACTGCGCTTCGCTACATCTCGAATCCGAAAATGCGTCGGGATAGCCGCCGGGATCGAGCTCCACCCAGACTTCTGCTCGACGTAGAAAAGCGGAAAGATGGTCTCGAGGTACAGCATGGTATCGCCGCCATCGTAACGTTTCACCGTAGGCAGCGTCCATCCCATGAACTGCGCAAGCATGCGATGGAAGCCGGCATCGCGCTTGGCAGCACCGGGATCATGGACGAAATAGTCGCGAGCTTCGTGCTGACTGTATGGCTCTGTCAGCGCCGGCCCTTCCACCACCGTGATGAGCCGCCTGTCGGTGTCCGCAACGACGTTGCGGCGGACCGTGATCCGCTGTCCCTCGCCATTTTCGAGTTCGACGGCAACGAACGATTCGGTCACGTTGTATGTGATGCCAGAGTCTGGATCCTCGATGTACTGCCGCATGGCAAATGGCAGCGGAGTTTCGCGTTTCGCGCTAAGCATCTGCTCAAGCCCTAGCGCGTAGATTAGCGCTTGAAGGCAGGTCGATTTGCCTGACGTATTAGGCGCGTGCAAGACCGTTAAAGCGCCATCGAAGACGATGTCGGCACCGAACAGGCCCCCCGTAGTTTGTACCCGCAGCCGGAGGTGCCGGACCCGCAGCGCCATCAGAACTGCTCCATCTTCATGATTTGTTCTATCACCTTCTCCGTAGCACGCGGACCCACCTCCGCCAGAAAAGCTTTCTCCTCGTCCAAAATCGGCATGGCGACGAGGTCGCGGTAGACCGCTCTGCCCGCATCAGTGAGTACGGCAGCTTTCCCGTCGCGCATATCAGCCACCCCTTCCGCGATCGCAAAAGCCATTGCGCGGTTGACCCAAGGTTCGACTCGCACCGAAAGGGCCTGTGGTCCAATCGTCCGCTTCAGCACTGCGCGGGTTTGCTCGCGGGTTGCCTTGACGCGGGCAAGATGGGCCAGAAAATGTATTTTCTGGATACTGGCGCGCTGCCCGCGAGAGGCGCCGAGTACCAAGATTAACAGCGCGACACCCCATCCCAATCGAAGATCACCAGGCAACGGCTGCGGTCGCGCGGAGACGGTGAAGCCACCGCGCAGAAGCCCGCGCAATGTACGTGCTTCGGTCATCTCAATGAAAATCCAACGGGCATAGCATTAGCCACTCGCTGATCGTTCCCATCGCGAGCTGCTCAACAGTTTCCGGGTCGAGCGTCGGCAAGCGCTCGCGCAGTCCGGCGATAAAAAGCTCGATCTCGGCCTCGAGAGTTTCTCCCGGAGTCTGGCCCGATCGGCTGCCGATCATTCGCAGGCGCCGCAGTCGCTGGTTGGTTAACGCGACGATCGTCTCGTACGGCTCAGGCGCAAGCACGCGCAAATCGTCGAGTGCGTTCTGCGTTGTTATATACTCCCGCATCGCCAAGTCGGCCGCATCCTCCAGCGGTTCGTCTGGACGCAGCCGTTTTTTCAGCTTGCGCCGGAGATTAGCAATAAGGTCGGACGAGCCGGCTTGTAGCGCCACCACGTCTGCATCCGAAGCAGCACGGGCCATCGCCTTGATCTTCGCTCGTTGCTGAGCCCGACGCGCATACGATTCTTCGTCGAAGTCGTCACGATCATGAATCAAAATTTCGAAATTTGGGTCGATGTGAGCGGACCCCAACGCTCGTACCTCCGCCTGCTTCCGGATGGCATGCCGATTGACATCCTGACTGTCGTGCAGCGGTGCTACCAAGATCCATCTCTTGATCGGGTGCTCCTTGAACAGAGTCGCGGCACCTTTCGCAGGGTTAATAAGCTTGTTGATGTCGGTAGTTATCTTGTCGCGCTGCTTCTCGGCGCGTGACCCTACCGTGCAAGGCTCCTCAACGGCGTAGCATTGGTAGACCGCCCGTTCGGACAGGCAGTATGCGTCGATACCGCAATCACCTTTGTGGCGGGCCGGGACCTTCTGGACGTTGGTCGGGCCATGACGATCATGCAACAATCGAAGAACATGAACTTCCCAATCGTCACCGTTCCACATTTCGAAGACGGTCGGCATTCCGTACCCTTCTCAACCCATTGCACGGGCGTTGGAGGGAGAGTGACCTGCCAGACCACTAAAAGCTAGCCGCAACTTTGTGACGTCCTACGGCCAGTAAGGCCTTCGACCTGATTCCTGGATTTACGAGAAATATTTTCCGCGCGCGATCAGCGATCGTGCGTAGTCCGATTGGGAGATTGGCCCCCCTGCCCCATCAAATGAACGAATGGCTGCTCACCGCGATGGCCGCCCGAAAACGGACGGGCCGGTTTCCACCCGAAGGGGCGATCGGCCCCCTCTCCTGCCGCTGGAAAAAGGGTGGGCTTACACCGAACGCCACCCGAGAGCCGGGCCACTGTGCACCACAGTTTCTCTAAATAAGGAGATGGTGCTTAATCGCTTAATCTATGGAGTCGGATTTCGCTCGACCGGTGTGCCCCGCACAAATGCCAGAAGCGCAGTCGTTCCAGGCCGAGGCCAATAGCTCCAAAGGGTTTGATGTCGCGGCACCTGTAATATCTTCGTCGCCTGCTCTCTATCGACCGTCGCGACGTTCTCACATCACTCGTGCGCGTATCTGCCGGAGGCTATATCCGCCAAGAGGGGGTGCGCGAAAACGATCCTCTGATCTTCAAGGGCAACATGTCCGTCATCCGGATGCCTGACGAAGACGGCGGAGCGTGGCGCCTGACCGCGCTCGATCCTCGACAGTTGCGAGGCTGAAACACCGCTGCGGCCGGCAAGCTCGGCGAGCGTCCAGCCGAGCCGCCGACGCCCCCATCGCAGAGCGTCGCTCAGGTTGGCCAGCCGTCCGTCCTGATCGGTGTTTGGCGTTCTGGGATAAGGACCCGCATTCACGCCCACGTCCGCCACCTGTGGCCAGTCGAGCTCGAGGATAGCCATAATGCAGTTGAGCGTCCCAGAACGAGGCCACGCTTTACCATTCTCGATCCGCGACAGCGCAACCCGACTGATCCCAGCACGCATCGCAAAGACCTTCGGAGCGATCGGTTCTCCCGTCCCTTCTTCGCCTCGTCGATAGCGCCGTATGATCGCCCCGAGATCAGCACGAAGGCCACAGAAGCCTGCGGGCAGACGCATACGGGGGCGCGGACGTTCGCTAGGCATCGAAGATATCTATCAATTTTGTATCGTTGATGCACGCTAGATAACGTCCATCCCAAAACTTCAGCATGGTCGCTGTACGGGTCCAGTGTGGGGGAGACGAGGAGGCGCAGGAAGCGCTTGCCGAGCTTGTGCGACTGCTCGCGCGGCAGGCAGCTAAGGAACACCACGCGCAGACACAGGATTCCCGAAGAGATGAAGGTGTGAAACAATAAGCCATGCTCGCCCAGCCCACCCGCCGCATCGCCCTCTATGGTCGCCATTCGACCGTCATGCAGTCCGCTTCATCGAGCGCTGATCAGGTTGCCTCGTGCGCGCCGCTGGTCAGTTATCTCGGCGGAACGGTCGCGGCGACGTGGCTGGATCCGGAGCTGTCGGGCTATCGTCGCGATCGCCCGGGACTGCGTCAGCTGCTGCGAGCGGTGGAAGCAGGTGAGATCGATATCATCGTATGCGAGGCACTCGACCGGCTCGCCCGCGACGCGGAAGACGTTGCCTGGCTGGGCAAAAAGCTCGCCTATCACCGTATTCAACTTCATACAGTGAGCGAAGGCCATGTCGATGAGATCAAATTCGCGGTCGCCGGGCTGCTTGGTTCAATCTTCCTGAAGCATCTCATCGACAAGACGTTGCGCGGCATGGAAGCCGCGGTACTGGCGGGACGGTTCGCCGGGGGGCGTGCTTTTGGTTACAAGCGCATGATCCGGCTCGATGCAAAGGGCGAAATCCAGCGTGGGTTGCTGGAAATCGATGAAGCGCAGGCCGGGGTGATACGCCGTATCTTCGCGTGGTTCGCAGCAGGGCTGTCCTCCATTCAGATCGCGACACGTCTGAACGAGGAAGGTGTGCCAGGCCCCCGCGGCGGGCAGTGGAACGCCTCGACGATCCGAGGAGATCCGGCCAAGCTGGTCGGCATCCTCAACAACCCGCTTTACGCCGGTCGTCTCGTGTGGGGCCGCCGGCAATGGCGCAAGAACCCGGACAGCGAGAAGCGAGAGCGCCGTTATCGGCTGCGCGACCGGGCCGAATGGATCGAAGTGGCCGTCCCGGATCTACGAATTGTCGACGACACGCTGTTCGACGCGGCGCGCACTGAGATCGAGCGCCGCAAGCGGGCGCCGCAGGCAGCGTCACCAGCGGGGCAGACCCGCGCTCGGCATCTGCTGTCTGGACTCATTCGTTGCAGCTGCTGCGGTGCGAATTACACGATCAGCGGGAAGGACTATTATCGCTGCGCCGGACAAAAGGAGCGCGGCACATGCGGCAATAGGGTGTCGGTGCGCAAAGGTCCGCTGGAAACCGCGACACTCGCGATCCTGCAGGAGTACCTTCTGACTGAGAAGCATGCGCGCATCTTCGCCGCCGAATTCGAGCGCGAGACGCAGCGACTGGCGCGCGAGGACACATATCAGGCCGATGCCACGCAGCTCCGACTGGAGCAGCTCAATACCGAACTAGACAATCTATATCAAAACCTGCTTGCCGGCCTCGCCAGCCCGGCTCTGCGTGCGATGATCGCGGAGCGCGAGGCGGAGAAGGTGCGGCTGGAGACGCGCGGAGGCACGGTAACAACCGGAAAACCCTTCGCGATCATCGTGCCGCACCCTGAGCTCGTCGAACGGTTCCGCAGCAAGGTCGCAGCGCTCCGCCAGTCGCTCGACGACGCGTCGATCCGAACCGAGACGGCGGCCGTTCTGTCGACGCTTATCGAGAGCGTGACGATCTACCCAGATGAGCCTGACGGCCCGGAGGCGGAGGTGGTCGCGAAGATGACGGACTTGATCGCCTATGCCGTAAACGACAACGCCGCCCCGAGGGGCGGCGATTGTAGTTCCATGACGGTGGTTGCGGGGACAGGATTTGAAC
>NZ_JAPYKK010000048.1 GCF_029623395.1 Sphingomonas echinoides | reverse complement strand
GGAAAGGGGGTGTCGGCTTTTGTCGCCGTGTCGTCCGTCGCCGCCGCGGGTGAGGTCGATAGCGCGGGGGGTGTCCCGCCAGACGAGTCGCCGCGGCGCGCGGCGATGGCGGCGGTCGTGTCCGGCAGGGGGCGAGACCGGGCGTCGGCCGGTGCAGCGGGAGCGGGCGGGGGCAGAGCGACGATCGGTGCATTCGGCACCGCGACCGGCGGGGAGTCCGGGGGGGCGACCTCGTCCGGGATCGCGGTATCCGCCGATTTGGCGCGGTGCGGCGCCGCCGTCCGTAGAGCGGCAGCGGAATCGTGCGCCGCCGCATCGACCGGTGCGGGGGTGGTGGCGTCTGCTGCTTGTGGCGCTGCGTCGGTTGCGGCGGCTCCGTTCGCGATGGTGCCGGTTTTGTCCGTCGTGCCGGGCGTTCCCGGGGAGTGGGACGCCGTTGAAGTCCGCACGACCGGTTGCACAGCTCCATCGGTGCCGGACGCGCGCGCGGGACCGCCGGTTTCGGCGGGTGCTCCCGACGGCGGCGCGATGTCTTCCGAAGGCGGGGGCGATGAAACGGGCGTCGGTGGCGTGACCGCGGTGCCGATCCCACGGGCAGTTTCCGTTCCCGCCGCCGCGATCGTCGCCGCGATCGTCAGCGGGGTGTCGCGCGGGGGTATCGTCGCCGTCACGGGCGCTGGGACGGGGAGCGTGGCCGGCGTGGTCCCCAGCGCGCGCTGGAACGCGCCGTCGGGAACCGTGCCGGGTTCGGCAGCGGGGGCAACGGCGGGGGACGACAGGTTCGATACGGCGGCAACCGGCGGCACGCGCTTCTCCCATCGGCCAGGCGTTGCACCATCATAGAGAGCGGGGCGGCCCATCGGTCGCGGTGCTGCGGCGACGTTCGCAGCGCCCATCGGGCGGGCGTCATGGCGGAACCGGCGTTCGCGCGCTCGGTTCATCACGCGGCGTCCCCGGCTGGGCGGTGGGGGATACCGCGCAGCGTTCTCTTCCCCTAGCGGTGGCGGGGACTGACGGAGACGAACGGATGCGGTGGATATTGGGGATCGTGGCGCTGGCGCTGCTGACGGGTGCCGCTCCCGCCGAGCCACCGATGGTCCGGGTGCGGCTGGAAACGTCGGCGGGGCCGATCGTCGTTGCGGTCGATACGCGGCATGCGCCAAAGACCGCCGCCAACTTCCTTGCCTATGTCGACGACCAGCGGCTCGACGGCACCGCCTTCTTCCGCGCATCGCGGCGGCCCGGCAAGCCGGGGCTCGGGTTCATCGAGGGCGGGATCGGCACCGATGCGCGCCGTCGGCTCGGCACCTTGCCGCTCGAACCGACCAGCAAGACCGGGTTGCGGCACGTCGACGGGGTGATTTCGATGGCGCGCTATGATGCGCTCGATTCAGGGACCGCCAACTTCTCGCTGATGTCCGGGCCGTTCCCGAACATGGACGCGCGGCCGGGATCGCCCGGTTATGCAGTGTTCGGCAAGGTCGTCGCGGGGATGGACGTGGTGAAGCGCATCCTCGCGATGCCGACGAGCCAGGGCGGCGACGGGCCGATGAAGGGCGAGACGCTCCGTCAGCCGGTATCGATCCGCCGCGCGGTCCGGCTCGACGGAACGCCGCATCCGAGCGGGCGGGTCAAGGTCTGGCAGTTGTTGCCGCGGAAGTAACCGATCGCTGCGCTGGGCCGCTTCAGCGCGCGGCCGGCGGCTGCAGCAGGTCCTTATACTGGCGCGGCTGCGAGCGGAGATACTGGTTGGGGGCGACCACCTTCCCGCCGAGCGCGGCGGCGGCGTGCCACGGCCAGTGCGGATCGTAGAGAATCGTGCGCGCCAGCGCGATCAGGTCGGCGTCGCCCGTCCCGATGATCGCTTCGGCCTGTTCGGGGTCGGTGATGAGCCCGACCGCGACCACTGGAATCCCGACCGCCTGCTTGACCGCACGCGCGAGCGGCACCTGGTAGCTGGGACCGACCGGGATCTGCTGGCGCGGGTCGAGACCGCCGCTCGACACGTGCATCGCCGAACAGCCGCGCGCTTCCAGCGCCTGGGCGAAGGCGACGGTCTGGTCGCTCGTCCAGCCCCCCTCGACCCAGTCGGTGCCCGAGACGCGCATCGTCACCGGCTTGCCCGCCGGGAAGGCAGCGCGCACCGCGTCGAACACTTCGAGCGGGAACCGCATCCGGTTTTCCAGGCTGCCGCCATAGTCATCGTCGCGGTGGTTCGACAGTGGCGAGAGGAACTGGTGGAGCAGATAGCCATGCGCGGCGTGAAGCTGGACGAGGTCGAGCTCTAGCGCGGCGGCCCGCTTCGTCGCGGCGACGAACGCGTCGCGCACCCGCGTCAGACCATCGCGGTCGAGCGCCAGCGGGGCGGTGTCATCCTTTCCGAACGCGGCAGCGGATGGTGCGACCGTCTGCCAGCCATTGTCCGACCCCGGCGCGATCTGCGCGCCGCCGCGCCACGGCAAGTCGGTCGAGGCCTTGCGCCCGGCGTGCGACAGCTGGATCGCGATCGGCATGTCCGAATGCCGCCGGATACTGTCGAGCGTCCGGCCCATCGCGGCCTGGGTCGCATCGTCGTACAGCCCGACGTCGCCGTACGTGATCCGGCCCTCGGGCAGCACCGACGCCGCCTCGATCGTCAGCAACCCCGCCCCCGACAGCGCAAGCTGCCCGAGGTGGATCAAATGCCAGTCGGTCATGCAGCCGTCGACCGCGGAATATTGGCACATCGGGGCGATGACGATGCGGTTGGCGAGCGTGAGCCCGTCGATCGTCAGTGGTTCGAAGAGGCGGGGACCGGACATGGGGATTCCTTTACTTGGCGATTGCGACGACGTCGGTCCGTGCCGCGGCGAGATATCCGCCGCAGACGAAGACCAACGCGCCGATCGCATTGCCGACCGAGACGATCGCGAGATTGCGTACCATGCCCGCGATGCTGATCGACGGGTGATCGACCAACAGCCCGAGCGTCAGCCCGGTCATGTTGGCGACCGAATGTTCGAACCCGGCGGCGACGAAGGCGAGCAGGATCCACGCCATCGCGATGCACTTGGCGGCATCGCCCTGCATCCGCGCCGCGGTCCAGATCGCGAGGCAGACGAGCCAGTTGCACAGGATCGCCCGCGCCAGCAGCGCAAGCGTGCTCGCCTCGACCTTATGCGCGACATAGGCGTGGAACATCGCATCGGCATTGGCGAAGATCGCGCCGCCGCCACCTGCTGCGAACACCAGCGACAGGATGACCCCGCCGACGAGGTTGCCGACCCATACGACGACGATCATCTGGAGCGCTTCCGACAGCGTGATCGTCCGCCGCGCTAGCCCGAAGCCGAGATACATGACGTAGCCGGTGAACAGCTCCGCGCCTGCGAACACCGTCAGGATCAGCCCGATTCCGAACGTTCCGCCCATCACCAGCGGGCGGACTCCGGCGGGCAAGCCCGCGCCGGTGCTGAGCGCGAGGATCATCGCGATGCCGATGTACGTGCCCGCAAGCATCGCGCCGGTGAAGAAACCCAGCGGGGATTGCCGCAACCCGGCCGCCTTGGTCGCGGCGAGCCTGGCGTAGGTGTCGATCGTCGGGGCGTAGCTCACGCGGGGACGTGCTTCGATCGACCGACGACGCCGGCGCGGACTACGCCCAGCTCGGCGCCGAGGTCGCTCCCGCTTGCGCGGACCGTCACCGGCACCGATTTGTACGACGGCGTAAAGCTTTGCGGATCATGATCTTCGAGCGCGATCAACGGCTGGGTCTCCGGATAATAGGATGCACAGCATCCTTCAGGCAGCGCGTAACGCACGATTGTAAGTCTTTGTACCACGCGATCTGCGCGCGCAAAGTCGAGTGCCGTCGCGATGTCGACCACGTCGCCTTCGACGAAGCCCATGCGCGCGATGTCACGTTCGTTCATGAACAGGATGTCGCGCCGGCCGAACACGCCGCGATAGCGATCGTCGAGGCTGTAGACCGTGGTGTTATACTGGTCGTGCGCGCGCAGCGTCGTCAGCCGGAGGACGTTGGGGTCGCCGTTGGTCGAATCGTCCTCGAGCGTCGGCGTGCACAAGAAGTTCGCCTTCCTGCTGTCGGTGTTCCAGATCCGCAGCGCGGCGCTGTTGGGCAGGTGGAACCCGCCGGGCTCACGGACGCGCCGGTTATAGTCCGCGAAATCGGGGAAGACCGCTTCGATCTTGTCACGGATCAGGTCGTAATTGCCGATGAACGCGTCCCAATCGATCCCGCCCTTGCCGTTGAGCGTCGCCTTGGCGATCTGCCCGACGATCCAGATCTCGGACTTCACCTGCGCGCCCGGCGGCTTGAGGAACCCGCGCGAGGCGTGGACCATCGACATCGAATCCTCGACCGTCACCGATTGCGGAACACCCGCTTGCTCGTCGAGTTCGGTCCGACCGAGACATGGCAGGACATAGGTCGCCTTCGCCATCAGCAGATGCGTGCGGTTGAGCTTGGTGGTGATGTGGACCGCGAGATCCATGTTGCGGAACCCCTCGGCACACGCCTGCGGGTCGGACGAGGCGATCGCGAGATTGCCGCCGAGACACAGGATCGCGCGCGCCTTGCCGTCGCGCATCGCGGCGATGCTCTCGACCACCGAATGCCCGTCCTGGCGGGGCGGTTCGAACCCGAAGACGTCGCGCATCCGGTCGAGGAAGGCGGGCTTGGGCCGTTCGGTGATCCCGACGGTGCGGTCGCCCTGGACGTTGCTGTGCCCGCGAAGCGGACAGATCCCCGCGCCCGGCCGCCCCATGTTGCCGCGGAGCAGCAGCAGGTTGGCAATCTGCTGGACGTTGCTCGTCCCCGTGCGCTGCTGCGTGATCCCCATGCCGTAGCAGCAGATCGTTGCCTGGGAGACCGCATAGATCTGCGCGACGCCTTCGAGATCCGCGCGCGTCAGCCCGCTGCCACGCTCGATCGCCTCCCACGTGGTTTCGCGCAGGTCGGCGATATACGCCTCGATCCCCGCGGTATGCTCGGCGATGAAGGCGTGGTCGAGCGTCGGCTCCGCCGTTGCGGCACCGGCTGCGTTCGAAGAGCGCGCGGCATCGTCGAGCGCGACCAGCGCCTTCGCGATGCCCTTGATTGCCGCGGCATCGCCGCCAACCTTCACTTGCAGATAGGTCGACGCGATCGGGGTCGCGGTACCCGTCGCCATCTCGACCACCGATTGCGGCGATTCGAAGCGTTCGAGCGAGCGTTCCTTGAGCGGGTTGAAGACGATGATCTTGCCCCCGCGCTTCGACACTTCGCGGAGCGTCGCCATCATTCGCGGGTGGTTGGTGCCGGGGTTGTGGCCGAACGACAGGATCAGGTCGGCATGGTCGAAATCCTCGAGGCTGACGGTGCCCTTGCCGATCCCGATCGACTTGGGAAGGCCGACCGAGGTCGCCTCGTGGCACATGTTCGAACAGTCCGGGAAATTGTTGGTGCCGTACAGCCGCACGAACAGCTGGAGCAGGAACGCGGCTTCGTTCGAACAGCGACCCGATGTGTAGAATTCGGCTTGGTCGGGGTGCGGCACCGCGGCGAACCCGGCACCGATCTCGGCGATTGCTTCGTCCCAGCCGACGACCTCATAATGATCGGTGGCGGCATTGTAGCGCAGCGGTTCGGTCACGCGGCCCTGATCCTCGATCCAGTGGTCGCTCTGCTTCCAGATGTCGGAAACGCTGTGCTCGGCGAAGAACTTCGCGCCGATCTTCTTGGCGGTCGATTCCCATGCGACGGCCTTCGCGCCATTCTCGCAGAATTCGAACGAGCTGGTGTGCTTGGGGTCGGGCCAGGCGCAGCTCGGGCAATCGAAGCCGTCGGGCTGGTTCGACTTGAGCAGCGTCTGCGCGCCGCTGGTGACGATCTGCTGCGCCTTGAGCGAGATGGCGACCGCCTTGAGCGCGCCCCAGCCGCCGGCGGGGCCGGTGTAATCCTTGATGCCATCGGGACGTTTGGTTGCCACGGTTGAATTCTCCAGCGCGACCCGGTGGTCGCGGCGATGCGGGCGGGCTCGCGTTCGAATCCCAGTGTGGGACGAATGCGCAAGGCCAGACCCGGGGGGCGTTATGCCCCCGGAGCCCCCCGGGAAAGGTGAGAATCCCGCAGTCGGTGATCGGGTTTATTCGTGGAACCGCGGATCGTAGCGTCCGGTCGAATCACGCCAGGGAAGTCAGCTCCGGTTGCGGATCGCATTCTTGATCGAGCGCGCGACCTGCAGCAACGGCTGGAGCAGCGCGTTCGTGTCGCTCGAGCCGAGCGCATGGATGTCGGTGCGCGAGGATTGCTGATGCGCGATGTGCGGCGTTGCGGCAAAGGCGCGCAGATCGGGGCGGGCCGCCCGAAACCAGGAATAGGCGCCGTCGACATGCATCGGTCCGCCGTCCGGGCTCCCGGGCTCGCGCGCCAGGATCGCCTCGAGATACGGGACCAGCGCCGCGATCGCGGGCTTCGAAAATGCGATGAAGTGCGCCAGCATCACCGCCTCGTCCGGCGCAACGGGGGAGAGCGGGTTAGCGGTCTCGGTCGCGGGAGAACCGCCGTAGAAGACGTCCCACGGTTCGCGCGCCAGCGCCGCGAGCGTCCCCGGCAGCCGCGCCATCTCGCTGCGCGAAATGGCGACGTCGTCCTCCAGGATCAGCAGCGACGTCGCGCCCGCCGCCCGCGCCGCCTGCAACGCGCCGAGATGGCTGAGAAAACAGCCCCGCGTGCCGATCGTCGGGAAACCACCGGCGCTGTCCGGACGGGTCGCTTCGTGGAACGCGATCCTGCGCCCGTCGATCTCCGCGCCCAGGCCTCGCAAGGTTGCGACCGCGCCCTTGCGGCGATCGACGCGATTCGGAAGGTTGATGATCCGTACCATGTCGAAAGTCGCGGAAAGCGGGTCCGAAGATCGTGGCTGAACCATGGACACGGGTTGGCTACCTTTCGAACATGCGGTGATCCCGCCAGAAATGGGCTGATACCGGCTCGGATCATCCGACGCCAGCCGGATCACATCAACGGAGGGCTCCCCCGGCGGGGAAATGATCTCGACGATGATCGGAAAAAATGGTGCTGCCGGTGAGGATTGAACTCACGACCTCAGCCTTACCAAGGATGCGCTCTACCACTGAGCTACGGCAGCAACTCCACTTTGCAGCGGAAGCGGCGTAAGAGACGGCTGAGCAGCGAATGTCAAGGAGCACATGCACGATGGCCGACACAAAAGACGAAAAAGCCGACCGTTTGGCAGCGGCGCTTCGCGAAAACCTCAAGCGGCGCAAGGCGCAGGCCCGCGCCGTCGATGCCGGATCACCGCCTGCGCCGCTCCCGGACGACGTTACGCAATAGGCGCGCATTTCTCCGCGAGCCACGTCCGCTCGTCTCCCTCGAGCTCTGGGCTGAGCACCGCGAACACTTCGCTATGATAAGCGTCGAGCCACGCGCGCTCGGCGGTGCTGAGCAGTTCGGGGAGAATCATGCTGCGCTCGATCGGGCAGAAGGTGAGCGTCTCGAACCCGAGGAACGGGGCGCCTTCGGAGAAATTGCGGTCCTCGACCAGCAGCAGGTTCTCGATTCGAATGCCGTATTCGCCCGCCTTGTAATAACCGGGCTCGTTCGAGAGGATCATCCCCGCGCGCAGCGGCTCGCCCGGGCCGCCGCCGGGGTAGAAGGGCTGGGCGATTCGCTGCGGCCCTTCGTGGACCGACAGATAGGCGCCGACGCCGTGGCCGGTGCCGTGCGCATAATCGAGCCCGACTTGCCAGAGCGGCCGCCGTGCGAAGCCGTCGAGCTGCCCCCCGGTCGTCCCCGCCGGGAACACCGCGGTCGCGAGCGCGATATGGCCCTGCAACACGCGGGTGAACCGGTCGCGCATTTCCGCGGTCGGCGTGCCGATCGGCAGCACGCGCGTCACGTCGGTCGTCCCGTCGGCATATTGCCCGCCCGAATCGACGAGATACAGTTGCCCCAGCTCCAGCCGGGCGTTCGATTCGGGGGTCGCGTGATAATGCGGGCTTGCGCCGTGCGCGCCGGTTGCGGAGATCGTGTCGAACGACGTGTCGAGCAACACCCCGGTCGCTTCGCGGAACGCTTGCAACCGCGCGACGCAATCGAGCTCGGTCAGTTCGCCCTTGGGCGCCTCGGCCTCGACCCAGCGCAGGAAGCGCGCGAGCGCGGCACCGTCGCGGACCGACGCCGCGCGATGTCCGGCGATCTCGACCGGGTTCTTGGTCGCCTTGGTGTGCAGCACCGGATCGCGACGCGGGATCACGGTCGCGCCGCCGCCTTCGAGCGCATCGAAGATCGCCGCGACCGCGCCGCTCGGGTCGGCGGCGATCGTCTTGCCGGCATAGTGCGCGAGGCCTTCCGCGAACGCATCGCGCGGGTGGAGGCGGATCGCGTTGCCGAGATGCTGGCGCACCGCATCGGTCAGTTTGTCGGGCGCGATGAACAGGTCGGCGGTGCCGTCCGCCGCGACGATCGCATAGGCCAGCGCGACCGGCGTGTGTGCGACGTCGCGACCGCGCACGTTGAGCAACCAGGCGATCGAATCGAGCGCGGTCAGCACGACCGCGTCGGCGTGTTCGGTCGCGAGCCAGTCGGCGATCTGCGCGCGCTTGGCGGCGGAGGTCGCTCCGGCGCGATCATCGTGCTGGACGCCCAGCGGGGCGGCGGAGGGGGCGGGGCGATCGGGCCAGACCGCATCGACCGGATTGGTGTCGACCGCGACCAGCTCGGCTCCGCGCGCCGCCAGTTTCGCGCGCGCTTCCTCGACCCAGGCGCGGGTGTGGAGCCACGGGTCATAGCCGATCCGCGCGCCGTTGGCGGCATTGTCGCCCAGCCACGCCGCGACGCTCGTCTGCGGCACCGCGACGAACTGCCAGTCGTCGGCGGAGACCTGTTCGCGCACCTGCAGCGTGTAGCGGCCGTCGGTGAAGATTGCGGCAGCCTCGGGGAGCACCACCGCATTCCCGGCCGACCCCTGGAAGCCGGTCAGCCAGGCGAGGCGTTGCGCATAGCCGCCGACATATTCGGACATGTGTTCGTCGGTCAGCGGAACGACGAAACCGTCGAGCCGATCGCGCTGGAGCTGGGCCCGCAGAGCGGCGAGGCGGGCGGCATGGGTCGACATCGGGAAGGTCTTTCGAGAGGGTTTCGGCAAGATATCTGACGCCAGATTAGGCCAACTGCTGTCGGGTTGCGAGCATCAAGCGACGCGAATGGCGGGATGCCGTCCCCCCTGCGTCCGGCGGTGCGGCGTCCGTCTATAATGTTGGGCGTTACCGCAACCGCTAGGCTCCCTCGTCATGTCCATTGCAAAGCGTCTCCAGTTCGGTTCGGCGCTCATCGCTGCGATCGTCCTGCTGGCGATCGGCATTGCCGCCTACAGCATCAATCTCGTGCGGATCGGTGGCCCGGTCGCGGAGCGGATCCAGGCGGCGTCGGATTACGTTGCCGATATCCTGCCACCCCCCGCCTATGTGCTCGAACCGTATCTGGAGGCGACCTTGCTGGTCGACCATCCCGAGCAGGTCGAACAGCGCGCGGCACGGCTGGCGGCGCTGCACAAGGCCTATGCCGAGCGGCACGCATATTGGAAAACCGGGACGATCAGCCCCGAGCTCGCCGCCGCGCTGACCCGGGATGCAGATGCCCCCGCGCAACGCTTCTGGCAGCAGGTCGCGCGGCTCGAAGCCGCGGCGCGTTCCGGCGACACGGGCGCGATGCGCGACAGCTATGCGGCGCTTTCCGAGGCCTATGCCGCGCACCGCACCCGGATCGACCGCGCGGTGACGATGGCGACCGACTATCAGGCCGCGCTCAAGCGCGATGCGCATCGCAGCCTGACCGCTGCATCGGGCGCATTGCTCGCGCTGGCGCTGACGATCCTCGCGCTGGCGATCGGTGCGGGCGTCTATCTGACCCGCAAGGTGATGGCGCCGCTCGGGGAACTGATCCAGTCGACAACCGCGCTCGCCGCGGGGCAGGACCGGGCGGTTCCGCATGTCGACCGCGTTGACGAACTCGGCGCGATGGCACGCGCGGTCGATGTGTTCCGGCAATTCGCGAGGGACCGCGCCGAGCATGACGCGCGCAGCTCCGCCGAAACCGCGATGGTCGCGGACGGCGTCGGGCAGGTCCTGCGCCGGATGGCCGCGGGCGATCTGCGGCACGGCACTGCGATCGACTTTCCGCCGAGCTACACCGGCGTCAACAGCGACCTCAATGGCGCGGTCGAGACGTTGCGCAAGATGGTCTGCGCGGTGGTCGAGACGACCAACCAGATCGCCGGGGCGTCGGGGTCGATCGCGGGGGCGACCGAGGATCTCGCGCGGCGGACCGAGAGCAGCGCCGCCGCGATCGAGGAGACGTCGGCGGCGGTCAACCGGATGGACGAGCGCCTGCGCAGCACCGCGGATGCCGCACGCAAGACCTCCGAAGGATCGCGCCAGACGCTCGACGCGGCGACCGAAGTCCGGAGCCGGACCGATGGTGCGATGGAGGCGATGCACCGCGTGTCGCGCAGCGCGAGCGGAATCGACGATGTGATCGAAGGGCTCGACAAGATCGCGTTCCAGACTCGCGTCCTCGCGATGAACGCGGCAGTCGAGGCCGGACGCGCGGGCGACGCGGGGCGTGGGTTCGCGGTGGTTGCGGATCTGGTGTCGACGCTGGCGATGCGCGCCGAGGAGGAAGCCAAACGTGCCCGCACGCAATTGAGCGCGACGCAGCAGGACGTCTCCGTCGCGGTCGAGGCGGTGGGGCTGGTCGATGGCGCGCTCGCGACGATCCTGACGCGCTGCACCGAAGCCGCCGAACTGACGCAGGGCATTGCCGACGACAATGTCGCGCAGGCGACCGCGATCGGCGAAATCAACAGCGCGGTGTCGCAGCTCGACCAGATCGTCCAGCAGAATGCGGCGATGGTCGAGGAGACGTCGGCGGCGGCGGCGGGGCTTGCGCAGGACGTGCGGACGCTGGCCGGTCACGCTGCCGCCTTCCGGTATGACTTGCGCGCAAACGACGTTCCCGTCGCGCGGGAGCGGCGCAAGGCCCGCACCGGATCGGCGCCGGGTAGTGCCGCCGACCGGCGCGGTCCGGCGCAGGACGCGCGCGCCAGGGTGTTGCTCCCCGCCTGAAGTCCCGGCCGCTTGCGCGGCTCGACTTGCACGGTGGTGGCAGGGTAGGGATCGCGGATGACCGATCTCACGCCCCCCGTCGCCGCCACTCGCCCGCACAGCTTCACCGCGCACGGGATCACGATCGAGGATCCCTACGCCTGGCTGAAGGATCCGAACTATCCCGAGGTCACCGACCCGGACGTGCTGGCGTATCTCGAAGCGGAGAATGCCTATTTCGAGAGCGTGATGGCGCCGCACCGGCCGCTGATCGACCGGCTGTACGAAGAGATGAAGGGCCGCATCAAGGAAGACGATTCGTCGGTCCCGCAGAAGGACGGCGACTGGATCTACTGGACAGCGTTCGAGACCGGGGGGCAGTATCGCAAGTGGTGGCGTCGTCCGGTCGCCGCCGGCGACGACACGAGCAAGGACGAGCTGATCCTCGACGAGCCCGTGCTGGCGGAGGGCAAGGAGTATTTCCGGCTCGGCGCCTTCTCAATCAGCAACAACGGCCTGCTGCTCGCCTATGCGATCGACGACAATGGCTCCGAACGCTTCGAGATCCGCGTCAAGGACCTGAGCACCGGCGAGCATCTGCCTGACGTCATTCCGGGAATGCTGTCCGAGGTCGTTTGGACCGCGGACGACAAAGGCTTCCTCTATGGCCTCGCCAACGACCAGTGGCGCACCGACAACGCCCGGCTGCACTGGCTCGGCACGCCGATCGCGGACGATATCGAACTGTTCAAGGAAGCCGACGAAGGCTTCCGCGTCGGCGTCAGCGAGACGAGCGACCGCAAGTGGATCGTGCTGTCGAGCGGCGACCATGTGACGAGCGAAATCTATTTGCTCCCCGCGACCGATCCGCTGGCGACGCCGCTGCTGGTGTCGGCGCGGCAAGTGGGGCGCGAATATGACGTCGACATGCATGGCGACACGCTGTTCATCCACACCAACGACACCGACCCGAATTTCCGACTGTGCACCGCGCATATCTCGGCGCCGGGCGAATGGGTCGAGAAGATCGCGCCGTCGCGGCATTTCTACATGACCGGGATCGACTGTTTCCGCGATTTCTTCATCGTCGATGGGCGCGAGGACGGGCTCGATCAGATCGAGATCCACCGCTACGACGACGGAATTGCACCGCAGCGCATCCGCTTCCCCGAGGCGAGCTATGACGCGGGGCTCGGCAACAATCCCGAATATGCGATGGACGTGCTGCGCGTCGGCTACGAATCGATGGTCACGCCGGGGACCGAGTACGACTATGACGTCGCGACCGGCGAGCTGACGACGCTCAAGGTCCAGGAAATTCCCTCGGGCTATCAGGCCGCCAAATATCGCACCGAACGCCTCAAGATCACCGCGCGCGACGGGACCGAGGTGCCGGTCTCGATCGTCTATCCCGCTGACTTCCCCAAGGACGGGTCGCGCCCGTTGTTCCTCTATGCCTATGGCGCATACGGCTATGCGATTCCGCCGGGTTTCTCGACCGGGCGGCTGTCGCTGCTCGATCGCGGCTTTGCCTATGCGATCGCGCATATCCGCGGCGGCGACGATCTCGGGCAGCAATGGTATCTCGACGGCAAGCTCGAGAAGCGCGCGAACACGTTCAACGACTTCGTCGATGTCGCGAAGGGGCTGGTCGCGGACGGCTGGACCGCGGCGGGCAAGATCGCGATCGCGGGGCGTTCGGCCGGCGGCGAGCTGATGGGCGCGGTGGTCAATTCCGATCCCGAGCTGTGGGGCGCGGTGATCGCCGACGTGCCGTTCGTCGACGTGCTCAACACGATGATGGATGCTGACCTGCCGCTGACGCCGGGCGAGTGGCCCGAATGGGGCAATCCGATCGAGGACAAGGCGGCGTTCGAGCTGATCCGCGGCTATTCGCCGTATGACCAGGTCAAGGCACAGGCCTATCCGCCGATGTTCATCTCGGGCGGGCTCAACGACCCGCGCGTGACCTATTGGGAGCCCGCGAAATGGGGCGCCAAGCTGCGGGCGACCAAGACCGACGATAACGTGCTGCTGCTCAAGACCAACATGGGCGCGGGGCATGGCGGGAAATCGGGGCGGTTCGAATCGCTGCGCGAGGGCGCGGAGGAACATGCGTTCGTGCTGTGGCAGCTCGGCGTGGAGGGGTAAGGCTGCGCCTTCCGTCGTGCGGACGCGGAACAAGGGGACCTCGCCGGATTTAACCCGCGCATGACGATCGAAACCATCATCGCGAAATACGGCTTGTTCGCGTTGTTCGCAGGCGCCGGGATCGAGGGCGAGACCGTCGTCGTTGCGGGCGGCCTGCTCGCGCACAAGGGGCTGTTTTCGCTCCCCGGCGCGATGGCTGCGGCGGCGGCGGGGTCGTTCGTCGCGGACCAGATCTTCTTCTCGCTCGGGCGGTATTTCCGCGACAAGCCGTGGGTCCGCCGCGCGCGCGCGAAGCCGATCTTCGCGCGCGCGCTGGGGTTGCTCGAACGCTATCCGATCGGGTTCATCTTCGCGTTCCGCTTCATCTACGGCTTCCGCACGATCAGCCCGATCGCGATCGGGACGACCAAGGTTTCCACCAAGCTGTTCGTCATGATCAACCTGGTTGCGGCGATCGTCTGGGGAATCGTGTTCACCGGAATCGGCTATCTGTTCGGGCACAGTTTCGAGAAACTGATCGAGCGTTTCCTCCCCGACAAACATGCGATCCTGATCGTCGGCGGGGCGATCGTCGGGATCGCGCTGCTGCTCGGGCTCTGGCGTTGGTGGCGCGGGCGGCGCACACAGGCGGCATGACGCGCTTCACGCTTTCGATCACCGCGACCCCCGACGACATCGACGAGCTCGGCCATGTCAACAATGCGGTGTGGGTCCGCTGGATCCAGCACATCGCGGTCGCGCACTGGGAAGCGCTCGCGCCGCCAGACCAGCAGGCGGCGTACGTCTGGGTCGTGACGCGGCACGAGATCGACTATCGCGGCAATGTCGCGGCGGGGGAGACGGTGACGGGCGAAACCTGGGTCCCCGAACCGCCCAAGGGCGCGCGGTTCGACCGGCATGTCCGGTTCCTTGGCGCGGACGGGAAGGTGAAGGTTCAGGCGGTCACGACCTGGGCGCTGATCGACCGCGCGAGTGGCCGCTTGCTGCGCGTCAGGGACGAGATCGCGGCGCCGTTTTTGTCCGGCTGACGGAACCGCTTGTCGCCTCGGGGGCTTGAGAGGATGATCCCGTACAAGGAAAGGCCCGCGATGCTGGAACATCTTCCCCATTGGTTGGGTGCCGCGTTGCGCAGCGTGCGCGCCGGTGCCGACAAGTTGATTATCACGCAGCCGGTCCTCGGGCATGATTATGCGACGATCGAGGTCACTAGCCCCGCCTTCGCGCAGGAAGGGCGGATTCCGCCGCGTTTCACCGCCGACGGCGACGGCGTATCGCCGCCGCTGACCTGGGGCGCAGTGCCGCCGGGAACGTTGAGCGTCGCGCTCGTCGTAGAGGATGCGGACTCACCCACACCGTCGCCGCTGGTGCATGCGATCCTGTGGGGTCTGCCCGCCGATGCGGGGCGGATCGAGGAAGGGGCGATCGTCGCCGACGCGCATCCGGACGGCGGCGGGGTTGGGCGCAACTCCTATCTGTCGGAGGGGTGGCTGCCGCCAGATCCGCCGACCGGGCATGGCGACCATCGCTATGCGTTTCAGCTGTTCGCACTCGATTGTGTCGCGGAGGATCTAGGCGAGGGGCCGGGGCGGGGCGCGGTCCTCAATGCAATGGCGGGACATGTGATCGGCGCGGGGTTGCTGGTCGGGCTGTATTCGCGCGGCGAGACGGCTGCGGTGGTTCCGGAGGAAGGCGGGCCGGTTCTCGCCTGAGACCGTGTGATTTAGTGGGTCCGTCGGCTGTTTTCCTGCGAAAGAAGGAATCCAGGCCACTCGGGACAACGACCGAACGTGTGCGTGACTCCTGGGCTCCTGCTTTCGCAGGAGAACCGGGAGTTTTCGTCTGGTTACGGTCCCTTACTTGCAGCGGGCTACGCTTATCCGCTGTTCCGCAAGGCCGTCGCGATTGCGTTGATCGAGAGCAGGATGCCTTCGCCGATCCGCTCGTCCTCATCGCCTGCGCGGCGACGCTTGATTAGTTCGATCTGGAGCAGGTTGAGCGGCTCGATATAAGGCAAGCGCAACCGGATCGACGTCTCCAGCGCAGGATGCGCCTCGAGCAACCGTGACTGCCCCGTTACCGCGAGCAGCCCGTCATGCGCTTGCCGCCAACCCGCTTCGATCCGCGGGAAGATCGCGTCGGCAAGGCTACGGTCCTCGACCAGCGCGGCATAGCGTGCGGCGATCCCCATGTCGGATTTGGCGATCACCTGTTCCATATTGGCGAGCGTCGCGGCGAAGAACGGCCAGCCCTGCGCCATGTCGCGCAGCAAGGCCTTGTCCTCGAACGCGTCGATCGCCTGCCCGACGCCATACCAGCCTGGCAGCATCACGCGCGCCTGCGCCCAACTGAACACCCACGGAATCGCGCGCAGATCCTCGATCCGGTCGCTCTTGGTGCGACTGGCGGGGCGCGAGCCGATCTTGAGCCCCGAGATTTCGGCGATCGGCGTCATTTCGCGGAAGAAGGTGCGGAACCCTTCGGTGCCATAGACCAGGTCGCGATACGCCTTGAATGCGCTGGCCGACAGCTGGTCCATCGCATCGGCGAACCGCTGTGTGTCGGCGGCGGACAAATGATCCGGCTCGAGGCTGGCGAGCAACGTCGCCGATGCCATCGCCTCGAGATTGGTCATCGCACTGTCGCGCGTGCCATATTTGCCCGCGATCACTTCGCCCTGTTCGGTGATGCGGATCCGGCCCTGCACCGTGCCGAACGGCTGCGCGCGGATCGCGGCGAAGGCCGAGCCGCCGCCACGCCCGACCGCGCCACCGCGGCCGTGGAACAGCTGCATTCCGACACCCGCGTCGGCGAATACACCGCGCAGCGCGGTCGACCCCTTCGACAGGCTCCAGGTCGAGGTGAGATACCCCCCGTCCTTGTTCGAATCGGAATAGCCGATCATCACTTCCTGATAGCCGCGCGCGGCGGTAACCGCGCGGACCTCGGGCAGCGCGAACCATTCGGTCATGATCTCGGGCGCGGCTTCCAGATCGCTGATCGTCTCGAACAACGGCACCGCCATGATCGCGGCGAGCGGGGTTTGCCCGTCGTTTCCTTGCGGGCGGTACAGACCGACTTCCTTCAACAACACGTTGAGTTCGAGTAGGTCCGACACCGACTGCGCCATCGACACGATATGCTGGACGATGCACGCGGTGCCGTAGGTGGCGTGCGCGGTCGCGGCGGCGCGCAGGATCGCGAGTTCGGACGTGGTTTCGTCCGAATAGTCCGCGAACGCGCTGCCCAGCGGTCGCGCGTTGGACAGTTCGTGGCGGAGGAGGGACACGCGCTGCGATTCGTTCAGCGCGAGATAGTCGCCCTCGACCCCTGCAACCTTGAGCAATTCGGCGACGACGCGTTCGAGCACCGCACTGTTCTGCCGCAGGTCGAGCGTGGCCAAGTGGAAGCCGAACGTCTCGACCGCGCGGATCAGCCGGCCGAGCGCACCGCCCGACGACAAGGTCCCCCCGCCGCCCGCCGCCAGCGTGCGCGCGATGACGACGAGATCGGCACGGAACGCCTGCGGATCGGCGTACCGTTCGCCCTTGAGCGGCCCCGGGCGGGGTGCCGCCTTGCCGGTCAGCGCGAGATGCGTTGCTGCGAGCCGTGCGTAAATGCCCGACAATGCACGGCGGTAGGGTTCGTCGCTGCGGCTTTCGGCATTGTCGCCGCTGGCGTCCGCGAGCGCGGTGACCGCGGCGTCGGCGGGCGTGAGATCGGTCGAGATCGACAGTTCGGCGCCGAGCGCGTGGACCGCGTCGAGATAATGGACGAGCACCGCCTCGCTCGCCTTGGCCAGCGCGGCGCGCAGGCTGTCCGCGGTGACGAACGGGTTGCCGTCGCGGTCCCCGCCGATCCAGCTGCCGGGCTTGAGGAACCCCGGCGTGCGTTCGCCAAGCGCGCGATCCCAGCGCTGGTACAAGGCGGGGAGCGCGGGCAGGAACACGTCGCGCAAATAGCTGAGCGCGGTCTCGACCTCGTCGGTGACGTACAGGCGTTCGCGCCGGAGCACGCGGGTCTGCCATAGCAACGCGATCTGCCGGAGGATCGCCTGCTCGATATCGTCGCCTTCGGGCGTGTCCGTCGCGCCGCCATCGCGCAGCAGCATCAGCGCGGCGATGCGGTTGCGGTGATCGATCATCGATTTGCGCCGCACCTCGGTCGGGTGCGCGGTCAGCACGGGGGCCAGCAGCGAGTGCTGGAGCAGCGCGATCGCCTTGGGCTTGTCGATCCCCTCGTCCGCCAGGCGGTCGAGCGCCGAGGCGAGGTCCGCGCCCTGTTCGGCAGCGACGCCTTGGCGGTCCTCCGCCAGATTGGCGAGCATCGAGAACAGCATGAATCCGCGGACGAAATCGAGCGTCTCGTCGAGATCCATCCGGTCGAGCCCGAGATCGACGCTTTCGTCGCCGACCGCCCCGCGATGCCGCTCGACTGAGGCGGCGCGGATCGATTCGGTGCGTTCGTACAGGGCGTCGCCGCCATAGGCGCGGATCACGTCGCCGAGCAATTTGCCCAGAAAACGGATGTCGGGGTTGTTCGTGATCGAGGGGAGGTCAGCCATGTGCGGATGCTGCATTGCAACACCCGCCGGGTCAACTGTCACTGTGCGGCGGGCGTGGCGGGGGCGGTCGCGGGCGTTGCCTTTGCCCCCCGTGCCGCGCGGGCTGCGGCTTGTTCCTTGTTGGTGACCATGCCGTCCTTGTTGGCATCGGCTTCGTCGAACCGTTCGAGCCCGCGCGCGACGAATTCGGTCCGGCTGATCGCGCCGTCCTGATCGGTGTCGGCACGCGCGATCCGGTCCGCGCGGGTGTTGCCGAGTTCGAGCTTGCTCAACCGCCCGTCGCCATCCGCATCGCGTTCGTCGAAGCGCTTTTCGAGCAGCTGGCGGACCTCATCGCGCTTGGCGAGCGTCGGTGGTACGAAATCGGCAAGCGCGTCGTCGCTCGGTGCGGACTGGCCGCAGCCCGACGTTACCAATACCAGGGCCGCAAGCCCGATCATCCCCATACGCTGCATCATTGTCTCCCGGACCGAAACGCCGACGCGCATGTGTATTGGCGTCAAGCTTCGAGCTCAACGTCCCAATACAGCCAGTCGTGCCACGTATCGTGCAGGAAATTCGGCGGATAGCGTCGCCCGTGCTCCTGAAGGTGCCAGCTCGTTGGGCGGATCGCGTCGATATGGAGCGGCATTCCCGCCTGTTTTGGCGTCCGTCCGCCCTTCTTGAGATTGCACGGCGAACAGGCGGTGGCGACGTTTTCCCACGTCGTCCGCCCACCCTGCGCGCGCGGGACGATATGGTCGAACGTCAGGTCGTTTCCGGACCCGCAATATTGGCAGGTGAACTTGTCGCGCAGGAACAGGTTGAACCGGGTGAACGCCGGAAACGCGCTGGGCCGGACATATTGCTTGAGCGCGATCACCGATGGCAATTTGATCCGCTGCGTCGGGCTGCGGACCTCGCGCTCATATTCGGCGACGATGTCGACCCGGTCGAGGAACACGGCCTTGATCGCGGTCTGCCATGGCCAGACCGACAACGGATAATAGCTCAGCGGGGTGTAGTCTGCGTTGAGCACAAGCGCAGGACAGCCATCGGGGTGGCGGATGAGATCGGGATGGTACATTCAAGCCCCCCTGTTCCTCGGTCGCGTGACGCTTCCTGCGCGGCTTCTTGCCGGTTAGGATGACGCTGTCATGACAGCGACGCCAATCTTAAACGAACACAGCACAGGGCGCGACTCAGGGTCAAGGGGAACGATCGGAGGGTACGCGCCCGGATCGGCGGATCGCGCCCGGATCGCGACGGCGCGATGACCGCGCAGATCGTCAGCCGGTTCGCGCCCAGCCCGACCGGGAAGCTCCACCTTGGCCACGCTTTTTCGGCGATCCAGGCGCATGATCGTGCCCGGTCGGAGGGGGGGCGGTTCCTGCTGCGGATCGAGGATATCGACGGGACGCGCAGCCGGCCCGAACATGTCGCGACGATTGAAGCGGATTTGCGCTGGCTCGGGCTGACGTGGGATGGCGCGGTGCTGTTCCAGTCGACCCGGCTCGCCGCTTATGCTGTCGCGCTCGATCGGTTGCGGGGCGAAGGACTGCTCTACCCCTGTTTCTGCACGCGCGCCGAAATCGCCGCGAGCCTGTCCGCGCCGCATGGGCCGGGCGCGGTCTATCCCGGCACGTGTCGCCATCTGGACGAGGCGGCACGCGCGGCGCGGATCGCAGCGGGCGCGCAGCATGCGTGGCGGATCAACATGGCGGATGCGGTCGCGCGGACCGGACCGCTCGCCTGGAATGACGAGCGCGCCGGACCCGTCGTCGCCCGGCCGGAAACGCACGGCGACGTGGTCCTTGCGCGCAAGGATGCGCCCGCGAGCTATCACCTCGCGGTGACGGTCGACGATGCCGCGCAGGGCGTCACGCATATCGTGCGGGGGCTCGATCTGTTTGGCGCGACCGACGTCCATCGGCTGCTTCAGGCGCTGCTTGGCCTGCCGACGCCGGTCTATCGCCACCATGCGCTGCTCAACGATGCGGACGGCGTGCGGCTGGCGAAGCGCACCCATGCGCCCACGCTGGAGCGGTTGCGGCTAGCGGGGGAGGACGGCGTCGCCCTCGCGCAGAGCCTGCGGGCAGGGCAGGTGCCCTCGGGCCTTGTGACCACTGGCTTTCTCGCGCCGAACGCCTAAGTTGATGGCATGAGCACTTTCCTGACAATCCTGCTGATTGCGGCGATGATCGCCACGGTCGTCGTTCTGGTCCGAGGCCTGATGGTCTTCCTGCTCGGTGCAAGCCAGCAGGCGCGCGACGGGACGGGAAGTGCGGACGGGATCAGCCCTTCGGCGATCAAGTCGAACAAGATGATGCAATATCGCATCATGTTTCAGGCGGTGGCGATCTTCCTGGTCGTGCTGCTGATGTGGCTCGCCGGCAAAAGCTGAGCCGACGACAGGCGCCGGTCCGCGGCGGGACCGGATCGGGGGACAGGTTTTGGTAAAGCTCAATCGCATTTACACGCGCACCGGGGATGACGGCTCGACCGGGCTCGTCGACGGGTCACGCGTCGCCAAGGACGATGCGCGGATGGCCGCGATCGGCGATGTCGACGAAGCCAACAGCCTGATTGGCGTCGCCGCGATCGCGCTGCGTGAAACCGGCATTGAGAACATCTGGCTGGTTGCGTTGTTGGAGCGGGTGCAGAACGACCTGTTCGATCTGGGGGCGGATCTCGCGACCCCGGGCGAGGATTTCGCGCCGTCGGAGATGGTGCTGCGGATCGTCGCTGCGCAGGTGGAACGGCTCGAGACCGAAATCGACCGGATGAACAGCGAGCTTGCGCCGCTCACCAGCTTCATCCTGCCCGGTGGAACGCGCGGGGCGGCGGCGCTCCACGTTGCTCGCGCGACCGTCCGGCGCGCGGAGCGGACCGCCGTCGGCGCAGCACGCGTGGTCGCCCTCAACCCGCTGGCGCTCGCTTATCTCAACCGTTTGTCGGATTATCTGTTCGTAGCCACCCGCGTCGTGAACCAAAATGCGGGTGGGGACGTTTTGTGGCGACCGGGTGCAACACGCTGATCAACGTCGGCGGGAGTTTGCCTCGCTGATCGGCCTGACGGGCCAGGATTTCCGGAACGGACGAGGCGATGGCGATACGGACTGCCCCAAGGATTGACGCTGCGCCGCTGGCCGAGCGGTTCGGTGCGGTCCGCGACTTGAGTGTCGCGCTGGTGTCGCGGTTGTCGGATGCCGACGCGACCGCACAATCGATGGACGATGCTTCGCCCGCCAAATGGCATCTGGCGCATACCAGCTGGTTTCTCGAAACCTTCATCTTGCGCGATTTTGTCTCTGGATACCGGTTGTACGACGAGCGCTTCCCGTTTCTGTTCAACAGCTATTACGAAGCCGAGGGGCAGCGGCATGCGCGCAATCGACGCGGGATGATCACGCGTCCGGCGCTCGACGAAGTGCTGGCGTATCGCGCGCATGTCGATGCGCAGGTGCTTGCGGCTTTGCCCGACTTGCCCGCAGCGGCGCACGAACTGATCGCGCTCGGTTGCCACCATGAGGAGCAGCATCAGGAATTGCTCCTGACCGACATTCTCCACCTGATGGCGCAGAACCCGGTCGAGCCCGCGATCTGGCCCGCAGCGCGCAAGGTGCCGGTGGAAATGCCCGGGCGAACCGGGTGGATCGAACGGACCGCCGGAATCGTCGATATCGGTCATGACGGTGACGACTTTGCGTTCGACTGCGAGGGGCCGCGGCATCCAGCGTTGCTCAGCGCGCACGCGATCGCGGATCGGACCGTCACCAACGGCGAGTGGGCGGCGTTCATCGCGGACGGCGGGTATACGGAACCCCGGCACTGGCTTTCCGACGGTTGGGCCTGGGTGCAACGCGAAGGAATCACGGCACCGCTGTATTGGGAACAGCGCGATGGCCAATGGACTCGGTTCGGCCTCGATGGGCGTCGCGCGATCGATCCGGCGGCGCCGGTGACGCATGTCAGTTTCTACGAAGCGGACGCATATGCCAGCTGGGCCGGCGCGCGTTTGCCGACCGAGGCGGAGTGGGAAGCCGCGGCCGCGGCGTATGATGCGCGAGAGGGCAATTTTCTCGACGCTGCCGGCCCGGTCGAACCGCGCCCGTCGACGGGCGGTCCGGCTTTCTTCGGCGACGTGTGGGAATGGACCGGGAGCGCGTATCGCCCCTACCCGGGGTTCCGCGCGGTCGAGGGTGCGGTCGGCGAGTATAACGGCAAGTTCATGAGCGGGCAGTGCGTCTTGCGCGGCGGATCTTGCGCGACCCCGCGCGGCCATGCGCGCGCGTCCTACCGCAATTTCTTTTATCCGCACCAGCGCTGGCAGTTTACCGGCGTGCGGCTCGCCAAGGATGTTTGATGCTTAAGCCAGAAATCGAGGACGGTCAGGCGAGCCTCGCCGATCCGGCGTTCCGCCATGACGTGTTGCAGGGCTTTGCCCTGCGTCCGCGCGCGATTCCGGCCCGGTGGTTCTACGACCGCCGTGGGTCGGAATTGTTCGAGGCGATCACCGACCTGCCCGAATATTACCCGACCCGTACCGAGACCGCGATCCTGCGCGAGTGCTGCGCAGACGTTGCGCGAATCGCGGGGACCGGACGCGCGGTGGTCGAGTTCGGTTCGGGATCGTCGACCAAGACGCCGATCCTGCTCCACGCGGTCAATCCCGCGGCGTATGTACCGATCGACATCTCGGGCGATTTCCTGCGCGAATCCTCGGCGGATCTCTCCGCCGCGTTTCCCGGACTGCCGGTGCTGCCGGTCGAGGCCGACTTCCTCAAGCCGATCGATCTGCCGGGGCAAGTGATCGACACGCCCAAGCTCGGGTTCTTCCCCGGATCGACGATCGGCAACATGATCCCGCACGCCAGCGTCGATCTGCTCCGTGCAATGAAGATGTCGCTTGGCGAAGGCGCGATGCTGTTGATCGGGATGGACCGGATCAAGGATCAGACGACGCTCGAAGCCGCCTATGACGATGCGCAGGGGGTGACGGCGGCGTTCAACCTCAATCTGTTCGAGCGGATCAATCGCGAACTCGGCGCGACGATCCCGGTCGATGCCTTCCGTCATCGCGCGATATGGAACGACGATCGCGCGCGGATCGAGATGCATCTTGAGGCGACGCGCGACGTGACCTTCATGATCGAGGGGCGTCCGTTCGACATGGCGGCGGGCGAGACGATCCACACCGAGAACAGCCACAAATTCGGGCCACGCGATGCGCGGATCCTGCTCCGCGCGGGCGGGTGGACGCCGGTTGGCGAATGGACCGATCCTGACGGCCGGTTCGCGGTGATCCTTGCCGAGGCACAGCCCGCCCGCCTCGCGCCGTGACACCGCTGCATCCGGTCGCGGCGACCGGGTTCGACCGGGCAGCGGACGTCTATGCGACAAGCCGCCCGGGTTATCCCGATGCGATCGTGGACTGGATGCGGGACCGGCTGGGGATTGTTCCGGGTCGAACGGTGCTTGAGATTGGCGCTGGGACGGGGAAGTTCACAGGCTCGCTCGTCATGACCGGGGCAGACATCCTCGCGCTCGAACCGATCGTGGCGATGCTCGATCATCTTCTTGCCGACTTTCCTGAGGTGCGGCCGCTGGTCGGGCAAGCGGAGGCAATCCCGCTCCCCGACGCGAGCGTCGATGCGGTGGTCTGCGCGACCGCTTTCCACTGGTTCGCGACTCCCGCGGTGATGGCGGAGATCCGGCGCGTGCTCAAGATCGGCGGGACGCTCGGGCTGGTGTGGAACCTGCGCGATGAATCGGTTGGCTGGGTCGAGCGGCTGTCGGTGCTGACCAACGCGCATCAGGGTGCCGCGCTGCGCGAACGGGCCGAGGCGTGGCGGGACGTCTTTCCTGCCGAGGGATTTTCGGCACTTGAGGAAAGCGAATGGCCTTACGCGCATCAGGGGCCGGTGGAGGACGTCGTGGTCGGGCGCACGCTGTCGACCAGTTTCATCGCCACCTTGTCCCCGGCGGCGCGCGGAGACGTCGTCGCGCAAGTCCGCGACTTGATTTCCGCGACGCCAGAGCTGCAGCACGACCCGGTCGCTTTCCCCTATCTCACCAAGGGCTATGATTGCCGCCGCATCGCCTGATCCCTAAAGCGGCGTCAAACGCAGCAAAGGACAGGATATGCAGACGGTAGGTGTCATCGGCGCGGGCCAGATGGGGGCGGGGATCGCGCAGGTTGCGGCGCAGGCGGGGTTTCACGTGCTGCTCAGCGACGTGTCGAAGGACCGTGCGGACGCAGGCAAGGCGGGGATTGCCAAGGCGCTCGACCGGCTCGTTACTAAGGAGAAGATCACCGCCGAAGCTCGCGATGCGGCTCTCGCGCTGATCGAGCCGGTTGAGGGATTGTCCGCGATGGCACCGGCGTTCCTGGTGATCGAGGCGGCGACCGAGCGCGAGGAGATCAAGCGGTCGATCTTCGCCGAGGTCGGCAAAGTGCTCGCGTCGGACGCGATCCTGGCGTCGAACACCTCGTCGATCCCGATCACGCGGTTGGCGCAGGCCTCGCCCGATGCGGCGCGGTTCATGGGGGTGCATTTCTTCAATCCGGTGCCCGTGATGGGGCTGATCGAACTGATCCGCGGGCTGGCGACGTCCGACGCGACGGTCGCCGCGGTCGAGGCGTTCGGGCGCAAGCTGGGCAAGGAGATCGTCCACGCTAACGATGCGCCGGGGTTCATCGTCAACCGCGTGTTGATGCCGATGCTCAACGAAGCCTGTTTCGCGTTGGGCGAGGGCGTCGCGACGGTGCGCGATATCGACGTCGCGTGCCAGCTCGGGCTCAACCATCCGATGGGGCCGCTGAAGCTCGCCGATTTCATCGGGCTCGATACGTGTCTGGAGATTACCCGCGTGTTGTTCGAGGGGACGGGGGATCCGAAGTTCCGACCTGCGCCGCTCTTGGTGAAGTACGTCGAGGCGGGGTGGTTCGGGCGCAAGACCAAGCGCGGGTTCTATGATTATTCAGGCGCGGAGCCTGTGCCGACGCGGTAGGT
>NZ_JAPYKK010000047.1 GCF_029623395.1 Sphingomonas echinoides | reverse complement strand
GTGACCGGGGGACAATTGGGCGGATCGCAAGCGGGCATCCGGATCGTCCGGTCGCTCGACCGACGCGGGCGCGTGGCGATCTCGGGGCGGTTGACCACCCCGTTCGGCGCGGGTCTGCGCGAGGCGTCGGTCGGCCTCGAATGGCAACCGACGCGGTTGCCCATGCGGCTGGTGGCCGAACATCGCTTCGTGCTGGGCTCTGGAACGGGCGGGCCCGGGATCGGGCTGGTCGGCGGGTTCGGTCCGGTTGCCGTGCTGCCGAAGATCCGCGCGGAAGGCTATGGGCAAGCGGGCGTGCTCCACCGCACGCGCACCGAACCTTATGCCGACGGCGCGCTGCGGCTGACTCATGACGTCGCCCGCGTCGGCGGGGCGCGGGTCGCGCTTGGCGCGGGGGCATGGGGCGGCGCGCAACGCGGGGCGGCGCGGCTCGATGTCGGCCCGACGCTCGCGGTCTCCGTACCGGTCGCCGACAAGACGCTGCGGATGACACTCGACTGGCGCGAGCGGATTGCGGGGCGCGCGCTGCCGGGGTCGGGACCGGTGCTGACGCTGGGCACCGATTTCTGAGTCGCGGCTTTGATCGCGCCGCGCTATCGCATGGGGACCATGGACATTTACCTGCCCATCGCGAATCTCTCGGTCAATGCACTGGTCATCATCCTGCTGGGCGGCGGGGTCGGCTTCGTGTCGGGGATGTTCGGCGTCGGCGGCGGATTCCTGATCACGCCGTTGCTGATCGTCTACGGCATCCCCCCGACCGTCGCCGCCGCCTCCGCCGCGAGCCAAGTGACCGGCGCGAGCGTGTCGGGCGTGTTCGCGCATGTTCGCCGGCAGGGCGTCGACTTCAAGATGGGTGGGGTGCTCGTCGCGGGTGGGATGGTCGGGTCGGTCGCGGGCGGCTGGATCTTCCGGCTGCTCCAGGCAAGCGGGCAGATCGATACCGTGATCGCGATCGTCTACGTCCTGCTGCTCGGATCGATCGGCAGCATGATGGCGGTCGAGGCGTTCGGCGCGATTCGCGCGATGCGGTCGGGCGCGGCGGCGCGACCGCGCAAGCGGCGGCATCACCCGCTCGTCGCGGCGCTCCCGCTGCGGACGCGCTTTTATCGCTCGGGGCTGTATATCTCGCCGCTCGCGCCGCTGTTGCTTGGCTTCGGGGTGGGGATCCTGACGATCCTGCTCGGGGTGGGCGGCGGGTTCATTCTGGTGCCCGCGATGCTCTATCTGCTCGGCATGACGACGCAGGTCGTCGTCGGCACGTCGCTGTTCCAGACGTTGTTCGTCACCGCGACCGCGACGATGGTGCACGCGACGACGACCAAGGCGGTCGATATCGTGCTCGCGGTGCTGCTGCTGGTCGGCTCGGTCGCCGGCGCCCAGGTCGGCGCGCGGTTCGCGAGCAAGGTGAAGCCCGAATATCTCCGGCTTGCGCTCGCGATCATCGTGTTGCTGGTGGCGGGGCGGATCGCGCTTGGGCTGGGCTGGCGTCCGGACGAGATCTACTCGGTCGAGCTGTCGTGAAGCGGTGGCTGCTCGCCGCGCTGGCGGCACCGCTGCTGATGGCGCAGACCGCGTCCAAGCCCGTCCTCGTCCCCGACGTGTCGCAGCGCGACATCGAGATCCGCTACAGCTTCACCGGTGCCGATCTGCTGCTGTTCGGCGCGATCCTCTATCCGGGCGGACGCTTGCCCGACGATACCAAGCCGACCGACATCGTCGTGGTGGTAAAAGGGCCGACGCAATCGATCCTGGTGCGTGAGAAGGACAAGCTCGGCGGGCTGATCTGGGTCAATGCGGCGCGGCTGCGCTATCGTTCCGCGCCGAGCTATTACGCGATCGCCTCGTCCCGGCCAATCGAGCAGCTGATGAACGCGCGGACTCGCGCGATCTACGAACTCGGGCTCGGCAGCCTGCAATTGTCTCCCGCCTCCAGCGCGCCGCCATCGGAGCAGGACCGGTTCGCGCGCGGGCTTGTCGATCTGAAGGGACGGTCGGCGCTGTACGTCGAATCACCAGGCGCAGTCGAGATTACCGACGGGGTGCTGTACCGCGCCCGCGTCGCGATTCCCGCGCGCGTGCCGGTCGGGCGGTTCACCGCGGAGACCTTCCTGATCCGCGACGGTCGCGTGCTCGCCGCCGCGACGCGCGAGATCGAGATTCGCAAATCCGGGTTCGAGCGCTTCGTCGCTTACTCCGCCGAGCATTGGTCGATCGCGTACGGATTGGTCGCGGTAGCGCTGTCGGTGCTGTTCGGCTGGGCGGCGGGGTGGATCGCGCGGCGGTTCTAGCGAAACGGCGACCCTCCCCCGCCTATAGCCGTTCCAGAAACCCCCGAACGTCCTCCGCGATCGCGACGGCCTTGCCGGTCGGCAGATGAACGTTGACCACCGTCATCTCGATCACCGTATGCAGGTCGCCCGTTTCTGCGTGGCACAGCTCGAACCGTTGCGTCAGGCTCGAGCGGCCGATCCGATCGATCCGCACGAACGCTTCGATCGTATCGCCCCAGACGAACGGCTTGAGATAGTCGATCGCGGTATGGCGCACGTGGAATTCGGTGTCGTGCCACGCCGCGCCCAGCGCCGCGCCGATCCCGGTCCAGTCCCAGAAGTCGGTGACGGCGACGTCGGCATATTCGAGGTAGCGCGAATTGAAGACGACCTTCTGCCCGTCGATCTCGGCATAACGCACGCGAAACCGCGTCGAAAAGGCGAAGCCGGGGCGGCCCGGACCGTGCGGATCCGTCACAGCAGCAGCTTGATGCCGACGAGCGCCAGCACGACCGCAAGGATCGGGCTGAGCACGCGGTCCGAAACACGCGTCGCGATCAAGCTGCCAACGATGATTCCCGGGATCGACCCGAGTAGCAGCGACACCAGCAACGATCCGTCGACCGAACCGAGGATCCAGTGCCCGATCCCGCCGAGCAGGGTCAGCGGCACCGCATGCGCGATGTCCGACCCGACGAGACGGTTGATCGGCAACGTCGGGTACAGGATCAGCAACGCGGTCATCCCGAGTGCCCCTGCCCCGACCGAGGTCAGCGACACCAGCACGCCGAGCACCGCGCCGAGAAGGATCGTCAACCGCGCCTGCCGCCGCGACCCGACCGCGCCGAGACGCGCGGACAGCGCTGTGACGATCCGCCGCCGGAGCAGCGTCGCAAGCCCCGACAACAGCAAGGTGATCCCGAGCACGACCGAGATGACATGCCCGGTATTGGCCGATCGCTCGCCTTCGTAGTGCAGAATGACGAGCGTCAGGATCGCGGCGGGAACGCTCCCCGCGGCGAGCCTTCCGACGACTCCCCAGTCGACCGTGCCACGCCAGCCGTGCACCGTCGTCCCCACCGACTTGGTGGCGGAGGCATACAGCAGATCGGTGCCGACCGCGGTCGCCGGATGGAAACCGAAGGCGAGCACCAACAGCGGCGTCATCAACGAGCCGCCGCCGACCCCGGTCAGCCCGACGATCAGGCCGACGAGCACGCCGGCCAGCGAATACAGTGGCGTAATCATCCGGCTGGGATCAACCGGCCTTGGCGCTCGGCGTGTTGACGCCCATCGACTGGAGATACTTCTTCACGTTGCGCGCGGCCTGCCGCAACCGTTGTTCGTTCTCGACCATCGCGATGCGCACAAAGCCTTCTCCGTTCTCGCCATACCCCACCCCTGGCGCAACCGCGACGTTGGCGCTTGTCAGCAATTGTTTGGAGAACTCAAGGCTACCTAGGTGCGCGAGCGCGGGCGGGAGCGGCGCCCAGGCGAACATCGACGCGCGCGGGGCGGGAATGTCCCATCCGGCGCGCCCGAAGCTCTCGACCATCACGTCGCGGCGCTTGTGGTACAGCTGCCGGTTCGCCTCGACGATGTCCTGTGGGCCGTTGAGCGCAGCGCACGCCGCCGCCTGGATCGGCGTGAAGGCGCCGTAATCGAGATACGATTTCACCCGCGTCATCGCCGCGATCAGCTTGGCGTTGCCGACCGCGAACCCGATCCGCCACCCCGCCATCGAATAGGTCTTGGACAGCGATGTGAACTCCACCGCAATGTCCTTGGCACCCGGCACCTGCAGGATCGAAGGCGTCGGATTGCCGTCGTAATACAGCTCGGAATAGGCGAGATCGGATACGATCCAGACTTGATTCTGCTTCGCCCACGCGACGAGGCGTTCGTAAAACGCGAGATCCACGGCTTCCGCGGTCGGATTCGACGGATAGTTGACCACCAGAACCGACGGACGCGGCACGGTAAACGCCATCGCGCGCTCGAGCGATTCGAAATACGCTTCGTCGGGCGTGGTCGGCACCGCGCGGATCGTCGCGCCGGCGATGATGAAACCGAAGGTGTGGATCGGGTAGGACGGGTTGGGTGCGAGCACGACGTCGCCCGGCGCGGTGATCGCGGTGGCGAGGCTGGCGAGTCCCTCTTTCGAGCCCATCGTCACGACCACCTCGGTCTCAGGATCGAGATCGACCCCGAACCGGCGCCCATAATAATTCGCCTGCGCGCGACGCAGCCCGGGGATCCCCTTGGACTGCGAATAGCCATGCGCATCGGGCTTGCGCACGACCTCGATCAGCTTCTCGATCACATGCGGCGGGGGCGGCAGATCGGGGTTGCCCATGCCGAGGTCGATGATGTCCTCCCCGCCCGCGCGCGCCGCCGCCCGCATCGCGTTGACTTCGGCGATGACATAGGGTGGCAGGCGTTTGATACGGTAGAAATCTTCGGACATTGCGCGAAACCTGGCTTGAGGAGACAGAACCTTACGCCAAACGCGCACGGTTCGTCACCCCATGGACGCTGTTCGGCATGAAACGGCCCCCAAAGCGACCATCATCCGCAAAAGTGGGGGGCCGATGCAGCCCGGTCTCTCCCCCCGCCCGGAACTTCGCAATGCGTTCAAGCGGTTGATTGAGCGCGCGATCCGGCATGACGCCGCTGCGTCCGTGCGATAGAAGAGACCAAACAGGATCGAGGATGCCATGGCCGATTCGGATACCACCACGCCGCCGAGCACCCCGCCACCCAGCCTCGCCGACATGCAGCACTGGACGTGGGTGCTCGGGCGGGCGCAGCAAATGCTGCTCGAACAAGGCCTTGCCACGATGAGCGCGAGCAACCCGCTGTTTCCGGCAATCCCCGGCCTGACCGATCCCGCGACGATCGCGCGGACGCAGGATTTCTGGACGCAAAGCCTGTCGCTGTGGCAGCGGATGCTCGACCCCGCGCAGCCAGCACCCCGCGCCGAATCCCCCGAACGGGCGCGCGACAGGCGCTTCAAGGACTCGCGCTGGCACGACGACCCGGTGTTCGACTTCATCCGCCAGAGCTATTTCCTCGTATCCGACACGATGCTCGCGCAGATCGAGGCGCTGGACGGAGTCGACGACAAGCAGCGGGACCATATGCGCTTTACGGCGCGTGGTTTCCTCGATGCGATGAGCCCGACCAATTTCCCAGCGACCAACCCCGAAGTCATCGAGAAGACGATCGAGACGCGCGGCGAGAACCTGCTGAAGGGCCTGCAGAACATGCTCGCCGATCTCGGCAAGGGGCAGTTGACGCATACCGACCAGAGCGCGTTCGAACTCGGTCGCAACATCGCGATGACGCCGGGCAAGGTGGTTCATCGCACCGACTTGTACGAACTGATCCAGTACAGCCCGACCACTGAGAATGTTCTGGCCACTCCGCTGGTAATCTTCCCACCGTGGATCAACCGCTTCTACATCCTCGACCTCAGCCCCGAAAAGAGCTTCATCCGCTGGGCGGTGGAACAGGGCATCACCGTGTTCATGGTGTCGTGGCGCTCGGCGGACGCGACGATGAAGCATGTCGTGTGGGATGATTACATCGCCGCGCAAATCGACGCGATCGACACGATCCGCGGCGCGCTCGACGTGCCCGCCGTCCATACGATCGGTTATTGCGTCGCAGGCACCACGCTGGCGGCGACGCTTGCAATCCTCGCCGCGCGTGGGGAAGCGGACAAGGTTGCCAGCGCGACGTTCTTTACCGCTCAGGTCGATTTCGAGAAGGCGGGCGAATTGCTCCATTTCGTCGCGGACGACCAGCTCGCGCTGATCCGATCGCTGACGCCCGACGGCTTCCTCGACGGGCGTTACATGGCGGCGGTGTTCAACCAGCTGCGCGGGCGCGACCTGATCTGGAACTACGTCACCAACAACTATCTGCTGGGGAAGGACTATGCGCCGTTCGACCTGCTCCACTGGAACGGCGACACGACCAACCTACCCGCCGAGTGGCACATCGCCTATCTGACCGATCTGTACCGCGACAACCGTCTCGTCAAACCCGGCGCAATGTCCGCGCTGGGGACGCCGATCGACCTGTCGCAAGTCGCGACGCCAGCCTACATCCAGGCGGGGCGCGAAGATCATATCGCTCCCGCTGAAAGCGTGTGGGCGATGATGCACCATTTCGTCGGACCGAGACGCTTCGTCCTGGCGGGATCGGGGCATATCGCGGGCGTGGTCAATCCGCCGTCGGCACAGAAATACCAATATTGGCTCAATCCCAAGCCCGTCGAGCGATTCGAGGACTTTGTCGCGGGCGCAACCGAGACCAAGGGAAGCTGGTGGCCGGACTGGCGCGAATGGCTCCGCAGCCTTGGCGATGATCCGGTTTCGGCGGATGGCCCACGCGTTCCCGGAGCAGGTTCGCTGCCCGCCCTGGGGGAGGCTCCGGGGAACTACGTAAGGACTCGATAAGCCCGCAATTCCAATATCCTGCGCACTGCACATTATGAATGCTGCAGTGCACCATTAACCTTGCGCCGGTTCACGACTTGGGGTATATTGCGCCGCAGCATAAGTGCTGCAGGAGAACCCGGTCATGGCCACCAAAGGCCCGAAATCCGTCGCGTCGAAGCGGATCGTCAAGCCAGTCGTGAGCGGCGCGAACGCGACGTCCGATTCGCCGCCGGTGCCGTTCGTCGCGCACCCCGCCCCCATCGTCTCTGCTCCGAAGCTCACCCCCAAACGCGGTCCGGTCGCAAAGTCCGCCCCTCTTGCGGTCCAAGTGCCGGTCGAACCCGCGAAGCCCGTCGCGGCAGCAGCACCCGCAACCCCCGCCGTTGCACAGCCTGTCAGCCCGCCGCCTGCCGAAAAGGCCGCCGAACCCGCCGTGGCGCCCGTTGCGGCACCGGTGGTTTCGGCTTCGGACGAAATCCCAACGCCATCCACCACTCCAGCCATTTCTCCTCCAGCCACCTCCACCCCCGCCATCGCGCCTGCGACGGCCATCATGCAGAAGGACACGAGCACCATGGACGCAACGATCAACACCGCTGCCGAAACCGCGCAGACCCAGGCCACGACGATGTTCGCCGATGTGAACGATCGTGCGAAGACCGCGATGGAGAAGGGCTCCAAGATGATCGCAGAGCTGAGCGAATTCTCGAAGGGCAACCTCGAGGCCGTCGTCGAGTCGAGCAAGATCGCGGCGAAGGGCGCCGAGGACATCGCACGTTACACCAGCGATTATGTCCGCACGTCGGTCGAGAAGGCCAACACCACCGCCAGCCAGTTCGCGTCGATCAAGTCGCCGACCGAGTTCTTCAAGCTCCACAGCGAGATGACCAAGCAGGCGATGGATTCGATGATGGCGGAAACCGCCAAGTTCACTGAGGGTTACGTCAAGCTGCTCGGCGAAATCGCCCAGCCGATCTCGAACCGCGTCGCGGTTGCGGTCGAAAAGGTAAAGGTCGTCGCATAAAGCGACCTCCCGCTACGCTGGCGAAGGGCGGCTCCCGATAGGGAGTCGCCCTTTTCCTTTGTGTGGACCCCTTGCCCTGAGGGGGCGCAATGCCATATTTTAGCGTTGCATGACCGACCCAACCCCCACCTCCATGGCTGAGCGCCGCGACGACGGAACCGACGATTCCGATCGGGACGGCAGCACCGGAGTCGCTACGCGTACGCGTTCCAAGACCAAGCAGCCGACGCCCTACCGCGTCCTGTTGCTCAACGACGATTACACCCCAATGGAATTCGTGGTGCTGGTGCTCCAGCGCTTCTTCCGGATGGATATGGAAGCCGCGACTCGCGTGATGCTGCACGTCCACCAGAAGGGCGTCGGAGTGTGCGGAATCTTCAGTTACGAAGTCGCCGAGACCAAGGTCGCGCAGGTGATCGAATTCGCCCGGCAGAACCAGCATCCGTTGCAATGCATGCTCGAGAAGGTCTGACACCGCCACCGGCGTGTCAGGCGGCGGCCGGTAGCCACGCAAGATCGAGGTCGGCGTAGCGATCGATGTAATTCGCCGCACGCATCAATTTCGGTTCGTCGAGGAACCGAACGCGACCCGCTTCCCGCACGATCAGTTTTTCCTCCTCGAGCTGCCGCAGCATTCGATTGACGTGCACTGCGGTTAGCCCGGTGGCATCGCCGATCTCTTCCTGCGTCAGCCCCAGCACGAAGCTGCTCGTGATCGATCGGTCGAGCATCTTCATCCGGTTGCGGATTTCCACCAGTGTCGCCGCGACTCGCGCCTTCGCCGACGTCCGCCCGATCGCAGCCAACCGGTCGGTCAACGCCGCGCGCTCGATCTGGTTGTAGATGAGAATCAACGCCGCGATCCGGGGCTGCGCCAGCATCAACGCGCTCAGCACGGATCGGTCGAACGGCGCTACGACGCAGTCGCTCAACGCAGTGATCGTCTCTGTCGCGTCGCCATAGATCATGTTGGTGACCGCAAGCAGGTCGCCGGCGAAATGGAAGCGGAGGATTTGCCGGCTGCCGTCATCAAGCAGCACGGAACTCATCATCGTTCCCTTGCGCAAAACGTACATTTCGGTCGCGCGGTCGTTTTCCCGCTGCAACGTCATGTTGCGGCGGAGCAGACGCTCGCGCTCTTCGAGCCGGTCCAGCGCCATTCGTTCCGACGGCGTCAGGTCCGCGATGTCGCCGAGACGATCGGCGAAACAACTTTGTGGCACGCAGTGATCACCCCTTGTTCTGCTTGTGCACAGAGCAGTCTGCCGAAAACTTTGCCTTAAAGTCGATCAATCGTTCGAACGAGACGTGCGAAAGGCGATTCCCGTCGCATCGGCTTGCGCAAGCGGGGCAAGACGATAAACGAGATCGATGGACCGTATTCTCATTCGGGGCGGCAACCGCCTCTCAGGCCGTCTTCCCATTTCCGGTGCGAAAAACGCCGCGCTCACGCTGATGCCGTGCGCGTTGCTGACCGAGGAACCGGTGACGCTCCGCAACCTGCCGCGGCTCGCCGACGTCGACAGTTTCGGGCATCTGCTCAACCAGCTCGGTTGCTCGACCCGGATCGAAGGCGCACGCCCGGAAGATTTCGGCCGCGTGATGACGATCCGCGCGGGCAAGCTGACTGCGACCGAGGCCCCCTATGACATCGTCCGCAAGATGCGCGCGTCGATCCTGGTGCTCGGCCCGTTGCTGGGGCGCGCGGGCGAGGCGACGGTGTCGCTGCCCGGAGGCTGCGCGATCGGCAATCGCCCGATCGACTTGCATCTGAAGGCGCTGGAAGCGATCGGCGCGCAGCTCGAAATGGCGGCGGGCTATGTCAAGGCGATCGCGCCCGGCGGGCGGCTGTCGGGCGGCACCTACCGTTTCCCGGTCGTTTCGGTCGGCGCGACCGAGAACGTCGTGATGGCGGCATCGCTGGCACGCGGCGGCAGCCGGATCGAGAATGCGGCGCGCGAGCCCGAGATCGTCGATCTTTGCAACTTGCTGGTCGCGATGGGCGCGAAGATTTCCGGGATCGGCACCGAAACGCTCGAAATCGAGGGCGTCGACCGGCTCCACGGCGCGACCTACCGCGTGATGCCCGACCGGATCGAGGCGGGCAGCTATGCCTGTGCCGCGGCGATCACGGGCGGGTCGCTCGAACTCGTCGGCGTGAAGGCGAGCGACATGCTCGCCACGATCGAGGCGCTGCGCCAAGCGGGCGTGACGATCGAGGAGCGCGGCGAGAATTTGTTCGTCGAAGCGAACGGCCCGCTGCGTCCGGTTACGCTGTCGACCGCGCCCTTCCCCGGCTTCGCCACCGACATGCAGGCGCAGTTGATGGCGATGCTGTGCATGGCCCCCGGCGAAAGCACGCTCACCGAGACGATCTTCGAGAACCGGTATATGCACGTGCCCGAGCTTGCGCGGATGGGGGCGGACATTCATGTCTCGGGCCGCACCGCGGTCGTGCGCGGCGTTGACCGGCTGGTCGGCGCCCCGGTGATGGCAACCGATCTGCGCGCGTCGATGAGCCTGATCATCGCCGGGCTGGTCGCGCAGGGTGAGACCCAGGTCAGCCGCGTCTATCATCTCGATCGCGGCTATGAACGGCTCGAGGAGAAATTGAGCGCGGTCGGCGCGGACATCGAGCGCGTCGGCGACGGCTGACCACGCTGGTGTAGCGCGGCAGGGGAGCTGCCCCGCCTCGTCGCGCCGGCAAGGCACCTTGTCGCACTGAACCGCCGCAGCCATTCCTGGGACATGATAAGGCCTTATCGCAACGATCCAGAGCGTAAGCAGGGGTGGGGATAATATTCGGTGGGTTCGTACATTCTTCCTCGCTCTTTCTCCAAACCCGTAGCCCTGCTCGCGCTGACCGCCGCCTTGTGCGCGTGCGGTTATGACGCGCATGTCCAGGCCGCGAGCAGCACGGGCGCGCAATCCCCGCTGATCGTCGCAATCCCACCGCGCTCGGGGCCCTCGACGGGACAGCGCGTGCTGCCCGCCCCGCCGATGCTTGCCGCCACCGTTTCGCAGCTCGTGCGCAACTTCAACGGCAAGGTCGGCGTCGCGGTGCGTAGCGTCGACGACGGCTGGATGATCGATGCAGGCGGCAACCAGCGTTTGCCGCAGCAGAGCGTCAGCAAATTGTGGGTCGCGATGACCGTTCTGTCCGCGCGCGATGCGGGCAAGCTGCGGCTGGACGATCCGATCACGCTGACGCGCGACGACATCACGCTGTTCCATCAGCCGATCGCGGGGTTGATCCGAAGCGGTACCGGCTATCGCACGACCGTCGGCGAACTGCTCCAGCGCGCGCTGACGATGAGCGACAATACGGCAAACGATCGGTTGCTGCGCCTTGTCGGCGGACCCGGCGCGGTACGGAGCTTCGTCACACGCAAGGGGCTGGGCGCGATCGGCTTCGGGCCGGGCGAGCGGATGCTCCAGGCGGGCACCGCTGGGCTGACCTGGCAACCGTCCTATGCCTTCAACGACGGGTTCAATCGCGCGCGTAACGCGTTGCCTCGCGCCGAGCGGCTTGCCGCCTTCAACCGCTATGTCGCCAGTCCGCCCGATGGCGCCGCCCCCGCCGCGATCGCGAGTGCCCTCGCCCGGCTCAAGCGCGGTGGACTGTTGTCGGCGGAATCGACCTCCTATCTGATCGGGACGATGCAATCCTCGCATACCGGCAAGATGCGGCTGCGCGGTGCGGTGCCGACCGGGTGGAGCTTCGGGCACAAGACCGGGACGGGACAGGATTTTGCCGGTCGGACCGCGGGCTATAACGACGTCGGCCTGTTGATCGCGCCGGATGGGCGGACTTACGCAATCGCGGTGATGATCGGCGATACGCTCCGGCCGATCCCGGCACGGCAGGCGTTGATGCAGGCGGTGGTGTCAAGCGTCGTTGCCACCCATGCCAGCACCGCGTCCGCGACCACTCGCCGTACGAACGGTGCCCGCTCACACGGCTGAGCGCAAAGCGGGCTTCTGCTAGGGCACAGGCGCTGCTATCGCGGCAAAATGCCGCATCTTTATCTTGTCGATGGCTCGGGATACATTTTCCGCGCCTATCACCGCCTCCCCCCGCTCACCAACAAGCATGGCGAGCCGGTCGGCGCGGTCTATGGCTATACCACGATGCTGTGGAAGCTCGCGGACGAGGTGCATGCCGCGGACGGCCCGACGCATATGGCGGTCATCCTCGACAAGTCGTCCAAGACTTTCCGCAATGACCTGTACGACCAGTATAAGGCGCACCGCCCGCCGCCGCCCGAGGATTTGGTGCCGCAGTTCCCGATGATCCGCGATGCGACGCGCGCCTTCTCGCTGCCGTGCATCGAGACCGAGGGGCTGGAGGCGGACGACATCATCGCCTGCTATTCGCGCGCCGCGCTCGCGCAGGGGTGGGAAGTGACGATCGTGTCGTCGGACAAGGATCTGATGCAGCTGATCGAGCCTGGGCTCGACATGTACGACACGATGAACAACCGCCGCCTTGGCGCGGAGCATGTTGCGGAGAAATTCCACGGCATCACGCCCGCGCAACTCGGCGACGTGCTCGCGCTGATGGGCGATAGCGTCGACAACGTGCCGGGCGTCCCCGGCGTCGGCCCCAAGACCGCCGCGAAATTGATCCTCGAACATGGCGATCTTGAGTCCGTCCTCGCCTCGGCCGAGGGGATGAAGAAGGGCAAGCTGCGCGATAATCTGATCGAACATGCTGACATGGCGCGGCTGTCCAAGGAGCTGGTGACGCTCAAGTGCGACGTCGCCTTGCCCGAGCCGCTCGAGGATCTCGAACTCAAGGGCATTCCCGATGCGCCGCTGCGGGCGTTCCTCGAGCATCACGGGTTCCGCTCGCTGCTGGCCAAGCTGTCGGCGGTCGCGGATGCGCCGGTCCCTGCACCCAAGTCCGTCCCGACCGAGCAGGATCCGCCGTGCGAGGTCGACTCATACGAGACCGTCGTGGACGAGGCCGCGCTCGATCGCTGGATCACGCTCGCGCGACATCAGGGCTGGATCGCGATCGATACCGAGACCACCGGGATCGATGCGACTCGCGCCGACCTCGTCGGAATCAGCATGGCGCTGCATCCCAACCTCGCCTGCTATGTCCCGCTCGCGCATGGCGGTAGCGGGCTGTTCGCGGAAAAGCCGGAACAGCTGACGGTCGAAGTCGCGCTGGCGAAGTTGAAGCCGTTGTTCGAGGACCCGTCGGTCCTCAAGATCGGGCATAACCTCAAATACGACATGATCGTGCTCGGGCGTTTGGGCGTCGGCGTCGCGCCGTTCGACGACACGATCCTGATGAGCTTCGATCTCGACGCGGGGCTCCACGGACACAGCATGGACGAGCTCGCCGCGACGCATCTGTCGCACAGCTGCATCGCGTTCAAGGACGTGGTCGGCGTCGGCAAGTCGCAGCGGACCTTCAACGAAATCGATCTCGTCGCCGCCACCCGCTACGCCGCCGAAGACGCCGACGTGACGCTGCGGCTGTGGCGTCGCTTCAAGCCGCGCCTCGCCGCCGAGGGCGCGACGCGCGTCTACGAGATGGTCGATCGCCCGCTCGCGCCCGTCATCGCGCAGATGGAGCGGCACGGGATCAAGGTCGATCGCGAACGGCTCGCGCAACTGTCGGGCGAATTCTCGACGCAGATCGGCGCGCTTGAAGTCGACATCCACGCGCTCGCGGGCGGTGCCTTCACGATCGGCAGCCCCAAGCAATTGGGCGACGTGCTGTTCGAGCGAATGGGGATCAAGGGCGGGCGCAAGGGCAAGTCCGGGGTTTACTCGACCGACGTCACCGAACTCGAGCGGATCGCCGCGGACAAGGATTCTCCGGGCAAGGACATTGCGACCAAGGTGCTCGAATGGCGGCAGCTGTCCAAGCTCAAGTCGACGTATACCGATGCGCTGCAGGCGCAGATCAATCCCGCGACGGGCCGCGTCCATACGTCCTACTCGCTGACCGGCGCGCAGACCGGGCGGCTGTCATCGACCGACCCAAATTTGCAGAACATCCCGATCCGCACCGAAATCGGCCGCCAGATCCGCGACGCGTTCGTGGCGGAGCCCGGCAACGTCCTGCTAGCAGCGGATTACTCGCAGATCGAACTGCGTCTGGCTGCGCATATGGCGGACGTCCCACAGCTTCGCGATGCGTTCGCCAGCGGTGCCGACATCCACAGCCTGACCGCGCAGGAGCTGTTCGGCGAGGTCAACCGCGATACGCGCGGACGCGCCAAGACGATCAACTTTGCGATCCTCTACGGCATCAGCCGCTGGGGTCTTGCGGGCCGTCTCGATGTGACCGCGGACGAAGCGCAGGCGATGATCGATCGCTATTTCGATCGCTTCCCCGGCATTCGCAATTACATCGCGCAAACCACCGAGACGGTGCGTGCGAACGGCTACACCACCACCTTGTTCGGGCGGAAGACGCACTTCCCGCGCATTGCCTCCAAGATCCAGCACGAACGCCAGGGGGCCGAGCGCGCCGCGATTAACGCACCAATCCAGGGTACGTCCGCCGACATCATCAAGCGCGCGATGGTGCGGATGGGCCCGGCGTTGCTCGAGGCGGGCCTGACCAACGTGCGGATGCTGTTGCAGGTGCATGACGAACTCGTGTTCGAACTCCCCGAAGGTGACGTCGCCGCGGCCAAGCCGGTAATCGAGCGCGTGATGGCGACTGCCGCCGAACCCGTCGTCCAGCTCAGCGTGCCGCTCGGCATCGAGATCGGCACTGGCCTGAGCTGGGGGGCCGCGCATTGACGCCAGTAACGGGGGGCGTCCCGACCGACCGTGGGGGCACGGACGACGAGATCAATGCGCTTGCCAAGGGTGGCCGGACTAACATCCTCGGCTTCCTGATGCGGCTCGTCGCGCGAATCCCGTTCCTGTTCATCGCAGGTCGGCTGTACGGGCCGGATACGCTCGGCACCTTCGCGCGCGCAGTGCTGTTCGTCGAGGTGGCGGCGTTGCTCGCGACCTTCGGACTTAAGCGGGGCCTGGCGCTTGCGATATCGGATACCGATCGTCCGCATGTCGATATCGTGTGGGATTGTCTCGTCGTCGCCGCGCTCGCCTCGTTCACCGCGAGCGGGATCCTGCTGCTGCTCCCCGACCTGATGTATCACAATAGCGCGCCGACCGGGCTCGAACGGCTACTGCCGTGCATCATCGTCTTCACCGCCTGGTCGGACATCACGCTCGCGGCGCTTGCCTATCGCCGCAACGTCAAGGCAACGGTCACCGCACGCGCGGTGATCGAGCCGTGGACGATCTCGATCGCGGCGGGGGTGCTCTATCCCATCGCACCGCATGACGGGTTGGTGATCGCCTACATGCTGTCGATGATCGCCGCGCTCGTCGCATCGCTGGTGCCGTTCTGGCGGAGCTATGGCGCGCCCGTTGGATGGCGGCTACATCCGGGCCGAACGATCGCTTTGATTCGCCGCAACGCACCGCTTGCCGGCGCGGATGCGCTCGAATGGGGGACGCGCAACGTCGACCGCTCGATCCTGTTCCTGATGTTCGAACCCCGCATCGTTGGAATCTACTGGATGGCGCAACAGGTCGCGTCGATCCCGGGCAAGCTCAAGACGAGCTTCGATCCGATCCTCGGTCCCGTCATTACCACCAGCCTTGCGCGCGGCGACACGAATGCCGTCGCGGCACAGGTCCGGCAGGTCGGCTTCTGGATCCTCGCCGCGCAGACGGGGCTTGCGCTGATGGGCTCGATCCCGGGCGAAGCAGTGATGGGGACGGTCGGCCCGCAATTCGTCGCGGGAACGGCAGCGCTGTCTTTCCTGCTGTTCGCGGAAGCCGCCGCCTCGACCGGCGCGGTATGCGAATCCGCATTGGTGTATATCGCGCGGTTGCAGAACATGGCGATTTCAATCGGCATGCTGCTGTTCCAGGTAGGGTTGAGCTACGGGCTGATCTTCGCGATGAAGACTGTCGGCTGGCCAGTCGCGTATCAGGCGGCGGGGCCAGCGGTCGCACTGTTCGTTTCGGTGTCGATCACCTCGGTCATCAAGTCGACCTATCTGTCGCGGTTGCTCAAGGCGCCTGTCGCGGGCTGGCGCTGGGCGATGGTGTGGGCGGTGCTCGCGACCTGCGTGGCCGGGGGTTTGTTCACCGCGCTCCCCAAACGCTACGAATGGGCCGAGCTCGCGATCGGCGAGCCGGTGATGGCGGCGATCTATCTCTACGTGCTGTACCGCTGGGCGTTCCGAGAGGAGGACCGCGCGCTAATTCGTCGGAAGCCGGCAGTAGCAGGGTAAGCTGCGGACAGGGTTGGCCTGAGTTGCCCCCTTCCGTCATTCCCGCGAAGGCGGGAATCCATTAGCGCCGTAGTTCGGTAACGGGCACAGCCAGCCAGTATGGATCCCCCGCCTACGCGGGGATGACGGTGGGTTCGGAAGCGGAACTCCGCCCGATCAATGCCGGAAGTGGCGCACCCCGGTGAACACCATCGCGAGGCCCGCCGCATCCGCCGCCGCGATCACTTCGTCGTCGCGGATCGAGCCGCCCGGCTGGATCACAGCCGTCGCGCCTGCCTCGACCGCCGCCATCAGCCCGTCGGCGAACGGGAAGAACGCGTCCGACGCGACCGCCGAGCCGATCGTGCGCGGCTCACCCCAGCCTGCCTTGTCGGCGGCGTCCTTCGCCTTCCACGCGGCGATCCGCGCGGATTCGAGCCGGTTCATCTGCCCCGCGCCGATGCCGGCGGTGCTGCCGCCCTTGGCGTAGACGATCGCGTTCGACTTGACGTGCTTGGCGACCGTCCAGGCAAAGCGGCAGTCGGCGAGTTCCTGCTCGGTCGGTGCACGCTTGGTGACGACCTTCATCTCGGGACTGGATTCGCCGTCGCGGCTCTGGACGAGCCAGCCGCCGGTGATCGCCTTGGCGAGCAGACCCGCCCGCGCCGGATCGGGGAGCTCGCCGGTCAGCAGCAGGCGCAGGTTCTTCTTCGCCGCGAAGATCGCGAGCGCTTCCTCGTCCGCGTCCGGGGCCACCACGACCTCGGTGAAGATCCCCGCGATCGCGCGCGCGGTCGCACCGTCGAGCCGGCGGTTGAGCGCGATGATCCCGCCGAACGCCGACACCGTATCGCAAGCAAAAGCAGCGCCATAGGCCGCTTCGAGCGTCTCGCCAGTCGCGACGCCGCATGGGTTGGCGTGCTTGACGATCACGCAGGTCGGCGCGGCGTCACGGTACTCGCTGATCAGGTCGAGCGCGGCATCCGCGTCGTTGAGGTTGTTGTAGCTGAGCTCTTTACCCTGCACCTGCCGGGCCTGACCGATTCCGCGCGGCGCGCTGCCGCCTGCGGTGTAGAAGGCCGCCGACTGGTGCGGATTCTCGCCGTAGCGCAGCGACTGGCCACGCTGCAAAGTGATCGCGAGCGTCTCGGGGAAGGCTTCGCCCTGGTCGACCTGGCCGAACCACGTCGCGATCATGCCGTCATAGGCGGCGGTCGCGGCATAGGCCTTGGCGGCGAACTTGCGGCGATCTGCCAGCGTCGTGCTGCCGCCCGCGACCAGCGCATAGTCCGCCGGATCGGTCACGATCGCGACGAAAGCGTGGTTCTTTGCCGCAGAACGCACCATCGAGGGACCGCCTATGTCGATATTCTCGATGATTTCGTCCCGTTCCGCGCCCTTTGCGACGGTCGCTTCGAACGGATAGAGGTTGACCACGACCAGATCGATCGCACCGATCCCGTGCTCCTCCATCGACGCGACATGCGCCGCATCGTCGCGCACCGCGAGCAGCCCGCCGTGGACCACCGGGTGGAGCGTCTTGACGCGACCGTCCATCATTTCGGGGAAGCCGGTCAGGTCCGAAATATCACGCACCTCGAGCCCAGCGTCGCGCAGCGCCTTGGCGGTGCCGCCGGTCGAGACGAGCTCGACGCCGTGCTCAGCCAGCCCTTTGGCGAGATCGACGATGCCGGTCTTGTCGGACACCGACAGCAGCGCGCGGCGGATCGGGATGGTGGTCATGGCGGCTTGGCTCCGGGGGAAGGAAGGCGGGAGGAATGTCGCGCACCCCCTGCCCGCTCAGCCCGCGAAATTCAATGCGCGCGCTTGAGAACCCAGCCGACATTCGCACCGCCGGCAGGCGCTTCCCCAGAAACGACGAGCTGGAAGGTCGCGTGCGGGCGCCCCTCGGCATCGATCCACAGACTGTCCTCGACCGTGAGCATCCCGCCGCGGCAGCGGAACTGCCACATGCCGCCGCCGGGCAAACGCAGCAACGCCGCCATCCCGTCTGCGGTCGGCGACACCTGCACCCCGAACCCGAGGTGGAAGCGGATCGCGAAAACGGACGGCTGGATCTTGCGCTGTTTTGGCGCGGGCAACAGCACGTCCTCACCGCGAATTTCGCGGCCGTCGTTGGTCATTACCAATTGGCGGCGATGGAGCAGGCCGAACCGGCGGACATAGCCGTCGTGGCTTGCTTCGATCCGGCTCGACATTTCGCTTTCCTGGCGGACCAGTTCGACTTCGGCGACGCCACGGCCGAGCGTACCATCGGCGTGGATCGCGGTCGAATTGCTGTCGCCCAGCACGAGCGTCGAATGCGCCGCGGTGGTCCGCAGCCCCTCGCTCAGATCGACCGGAAGCTGCGCGATCCCGCTGCGCGCACCACCGCAATTGACGATGATGCGGTCGGGCCCGTCGGAGACTTCGATCGCGAGCGTCGAGGCGCAACCGCCCTCTACCAGGCGCGCCACCGGCGGGGGGGCGCCGTCCAGCAGCATGACCGCGGACCCGGCTGCGAGCCGTTGATACCCCCAGTCGCGCGCTTGCCGCAGCGGACGAGTACGGACGCCGCTCGCCGCGATCACCTGCGCCAGTGCCTCCGCGCCATAGGGTCCGCCGCCCTGCCAGCTCCCGAGATCGCGATCCGTGTGGCAGATGCCGAGAAGCGCGGCGACGAGCTTGCCCAGCGTCTCCAGGAGGAACGCGGGCGGATCGAGCCGTCGCGCATCGTAGACCTCGCGCAGGCTGGTCAGCAGCATCACCAGATCGACTTGCGCGGCGGGGGAGCGCGCAACGTTGCCGCCATCCTCGTAGATCGACGCGAGCAGCCCGCGCAACAATGCCGCTTCGACCACCGACCGACGCGGATCACCGCCCGGAATCAGCAACGTCGCCGCGACCATGCCGCATAGCGCCGCAACGCGCGGCGCGCCCTGCGGCGCTTTTTCCGCCGCACGGTCGATATGCCGGGCGCCGCGCGCCAGCGTGTTGAGCACGCGACTGCGATAGACGAGATCGGCGGAGGACAGGATCAGCGGGGCGTGCGCGGTCCAGAACAGAATGCGGCGTCCCCACAGGTCCGCGCGCCACGCCGGCTCGCTGACCGTATCGGCATGAGCGTCGAGCCACAGCCGCATAAGAAATTCGGCGACCGGAGTCGCCTGCGCGCGCGTCGCGACCGTCGACAGGTCGCGCAGCCAGGCGAAACCGTGCAGATACTCCGCGAACGCCTTCGACCAGTCGGGCTTGCTCAGATCGATCGTCTCGAGATCGCGGGTTTCACCCCGAAATGCCAGCACCCCGTCGAGCAATGCATGGCCGCGCGCGACGTCGCCGAGGAACGGATCGTCCGGGACTGCGATCAACTTGAGCGGGTGCCGTCCCTTGAGCCGCATCCCGTGGATCGGCGTGCGCCACGTCAATCGGTGGAAGTGCTCGGACAGCCGTTCGGCAAGCGACAGGCCCTTGTCGCCACCGACGCGGAGCAGGCGCTTGCCCTCGTCGATCCCGTCGCGCTGCGTTTCGTCTTCTGGAACCGGATGTCCGCGCATTCAGCCGCGGAGACCCGCGATATTGGCGGCATAGGCGTCCGGCCCGCCGCGGAAAGTCGCGGTGCCCGCGACAAGCGCGTCCGCACCCGCCGCGATCGCCCGCGGCGCGGTAACGAGGTCGATCCCGCCATCGACTTCGAGGTCGATGGCATAGCCGCCCTTGTCGATCATCTTGCGGACGCTCTCGATCTTGCGGAGCGAACTTTCGATGAACGCCTGACCGCCGAAGCCAGGATTGACGCTCATGATCAGCACGAGGTCGACCGTATCGAGCAGGTAATCGAGCGCCTTGGCCGGAGTCTGCGGGGTCAGTACGACACCCGCGCGCTTGCCGAGGCTGCGGATGTGCTGAAGGCTGCGATGCGTGTGTGGCCCCGCCTCGACATGGATGCTGATCGTGTCCGCGCCCGCCTCGGCGAACGCCTCGAGATATGGGTCGACCGGCGCGATCATCAGGTGGACGTCGAGCGGCTTGGTCGTGTGCGGGCGGATCGCTTTCACCACCCCCGGCCCGATCGAGATATTGGGGACGAAATGGCCGTCCATCACATCGACATGGATCCAGTCCGCGCCGGCGGCGTCGATCGCGCGGATCTCCTCGCCGAGCTTGGCGAAATCAGCCGAGAGGATGGACGGGGCGATGCGGACGGGGCGCTGGGACATGGTACGTCGAGCCTGTAGCACGCCCTAGGCAGGGGACAAGCGCGCGATGGAACCTGCGGGTCTTGCAATACTGTATGTGGTTGTTGGTTTGCGGTCGGGCGAGGAAATCGCGGCATTGGGGGGAGCGCACAAACAGCCCGCCCCCCCCGAAAAATCAACCCCGCCGCTGCCAGCGCGCGATGAAGAAGCCGTCGTTGCCGCCGGGCTTGACCATTCCGGGCAAGGTGCGGACGCACCCCTTGGCGTCAGGTACGATCCCGGCGGGGAGTTCGTCCGCGCCGATCGGCACCAGCGCGAAGTCGGGCCGCGCCGCGGCGAAGCGTTCGCGCTGCTTCTCGCCCTCGGCGGGTTCGAGCGAGCAGGTCGCGAAGACGAGCGTTCCGCCCGGCCGCACCCATTCCGCAGCGCGCGTCAGCAGGCTGGTCTGGAGCGCCGCAAGATCAGTGATCTGCGACGGGCGCACGCGGTGAAGCACGTCGGGGTGGCGGCGGAAAATCCCGGTCGCGCTGCACGGCGCATCGAGCAGCACCGCATCGACCGGGGCGGGTGGCGCCCATTCGAGCACGTCGGCCTGGACGATCTCCGCCGAAAGCCCGGTCCGCGCGAGATTGTCGTGAAGTCGCGCGAGACGACTTTCGGACGCATCGACCGAGGTCACGCGCCAGCCGGCACTCGCGAGCTGCATCGTCTTGCCCCCGGGCGCCGCGCACAGGTCGAGCGCGCTGCCCGCGCCCTTGCCGAGCAAGCGTGCGGGGAGCGAGGCGGCGATGTCCTGCACCCACCAGCGGCCTTCCTCGAACCCGGGCAGTTCGGGCACATGCGCCGAATCGATCCGGATCTGGCCAGGCAGCAACGAGACGCCGCCCAGCTCCTCGACGAACCGCGCGGTCTCGTCCCAATCGGCCAGCGTCAGGTCGAGCGGCGGGGGGGCCGCCATCGCCTCTTCCGCCGCGTGGATGCCGTCGTCCCCCCACGCCGCGTGCCAGCGCAGCGCGACCGGATCGGGCAGCGTTGGGAGTTCCGGGAGCTGGTCACCGTTCCGCGACAATGTCCCGAACACGCCGTGGACGAGCTTGCGCGGGCCGCCGTCGACCAGCGGCAGCACGGTCGCGATCGCGGCATGCGACGGCGTGCCGAGCGACAGCGCCTGGACGAGCGCGATGCGCAGCGCGAACCGCGCCTTGGAATCGTCGGGCAAGCGCGTCTTGGTCGCCGAGTCGATCAGCGCGTCGAGATCGGGCAAGCGCCGCAACACTTCCGCCGCGATCGCATGCGCCAGCGCGCGGTCATCGGCGCGGTCGATCCCCGCGGTCGCACGGCCGATCGCGGCTTCGAGCGGCAATCCTTGGCGGAGCACCGCGTCGAGCATCCGGAGCGCAGCGCGGCGGGCTGGGACGCCTGGCGCTTCGACGGGTTCGGGGCGGGGCATGTAACGACGAGGCGGGGGGAGGGTCACGGGCTTGAACTCTTCGCAAAGGACCGCCAACTGACGGGGGACGCCTTATCTCATGCGTCTGCAAGGAAGTCCCTCATGGCCGCTCGTCCGCCGCATGTGAAGCCACCAGCCTATCTCAGCAAGAATACGCCGGTGCCAGCGCCCGATCCCAAACCCGAGCCGCGCGACGCGCGCGACCATCTCGGGCTCGATCCCACGCGCTACGGCGACTGGGAGTTGAAGGGCATCGCGATCGATTTCTGAGCGACCCCACTGGGCACCCGGGCTCGAACCCATGTCCGTCGAGCGCAGATCCTGCGACGCATTCTTGAGTAAGACGCCGTTTCTTTTAGCCGTTCGTGCTGAGTAGAGACCGAGTAGCCCGTCTTGGGGCGTATCGAGGGCTCGTATCGAAGCACTGTTACGCTCGATAACCTGTCCTTCGATACGCCGCTTCGACTTCGCTCAGCAGCTACTCAGGACGAACGGAGTGGTTGAGCCACCCCGGCGACGTCGTTCTTTACCGCACCTCGCGGCGCAACGGCCGTGCCAGCAACGCTTCGATCACCGACCCAACGTCCGCGCCGCCGAGCAACGCGCAGACGGCCTCGACCACGGGCATCTCGACCCCGATCGCCGCCGCCGCGACGCGCAGCACCGGCGCGGTCGCGGCGCCTTCCGCGACCGTCACGCGGTCCGACAGCAGGTCTTTTGCACGCTTCCCCTGCCCCAGCCCGATCCCGAGCGAGAAGTTGCGCGAGCTGGTCGACGAGCAAGTCAGCACCAGATCCCCGAGGCCCGATAGGCCACTCAGGGTTTCCGCCTGCGCGCCGCGCGCCAGCCCGAACCGGACCATCTCGGCGAAACCCCGCGCGATCAGCGCGGCGCGCGCGTTCTGGCCAAGCCCGGCGCCCTCGACCACGCCACACGCGATCGCCAGCACGTTCTTGACCGCGCCGCCGATTTCCGCGCCGGTCACATCGGTCGTCGCATAAGGCCGCAGCGCCGGACCCGCGAGCCGGTCCGCCAGCGCGGCGCCGAGCGCCTCGTCCGCACACGCCAGCGTCACCGCGGTCGGCTGGCCCGCGGCCACTTCATGCGCGAAGGTCGGACCCGACAGCACCGCGATCGGCGCCTCGGGATGAATCTGCCGCGCGACCTCGCCGACCAGCATTTGCGTTCCCGCCTCGATCCCCTTGGCGCATAGCACCAGCGGCGTCGCGCCGACCGCGGTTTCGGCGAGCACCGCGCGAACATGCTGCGCCGGAACGACGACCAGCAACGCATCGCATGCGGACAGCGCGCCGAGCGACCCGGTCGCCTCGATCGTCTCGGGCAGCGGGATTCCGGGCAGGAAGCGGTCGTTCTGGTGAGTCGCGTTGATCCCCGCGACGACATCCGCCTCGCGCGCCCACAGCAAGACGCGCTCGCCCCCGCGCGCCGCGACCTGTGCGAGCGCAGTGCCCCACGCGCCGCCGCCGATGACTCCGATCTTCATGCCTTCACTCCCGCACCACGCACCGCTTCCGCGCCCGGATCGAGCGGCCAGCGCGGCCGCGCTGCGACATCGAGCGGATCGGTCAACCCGGCGGCGAAGCGTTCCGCGCCCGCCCAGCCGATCATCGCGGCATTGTCCGTGCACAGCCATAGCGGCGGCGCGACGAAGCGCAGCCCGTTCGCCGCCGCCAGATCTGCAAGCGCCGTCCGCACCGCCCCATTGGCGGCGACCCCGCCCGCGACGACCAGCGCCGTCGCGCCATGCGCCCGGCCCAGCGCGCGCACGGTGCGATCGAGCAGGCAATCCACCACCGCCTGCTGGAACGACGCGGCGATGTCCTCGACCGACCACGTTCCCGCCGCATGGGCACGAACGACCGCGCTTTTCAGTCCGGCGAACGAGAAATGCGGCTCGGGCGACCCTTTGAGCGGACGCGGCAGCGGGACCATCGGGCGCCCCAGCCGCGCCGCCGCCTCGACCGCGGGACCTCCCGGGAAACCGAGCCCGAGCACCTTGGCGCTCTTGTCGAACGCTTCGCCCGCGGCATCGTCGATCGTCGTCGCGAGGCGGCGGTAGCGGTTGACCCCCTCGACCAGCAGCAACTGGCAATGCCCGCCCGAGACGAGCAGCAGCAGATAGGGGAAATCGAGATCGGGATCGGACAGCCGCGGGCTGAGCGCATGCCCCTCGAGATGGTTGACCGCGATCAGCGGCTTGCCCGCGGCGTGCGCCAGCGCCTTGCCCGTCACCAGTCCGACCATCACGCCGCCGATCAGCCCCGGCCCGGCGGTCGCGGCGATCGCATCGACCTCGGCAAGCGTGACTCCTGCATCCGCCAGCGCCGCCTCGATCAGCGGTGCCAGCACTTCGACGTGCGCGCGCGCCGCGATTTCTGGAACGACGCCGCCGAACGGGCGGTGCGCCGCCTCCTGCCCTGCCAGGCGGTGTGCGAGAACCTGACGATCCGACGTGACGAGCGCCGCGGCGGTTTCGTCACAACTGGATTCGAGACCGAGAATGAGTGCCATGCGCCATCCCTACCGTCTCGCCCGCGACTTGTCCCCTCCTTGTCGACGCCCCCCACTTGTCGAAGATCGGTCGATTCGTCATGACAAGCGCGGAAGGGGTGATCCGTGACACAACCGCTAAAGCTGGGAACCCGCGGCTCACCGCTCGCGCTCGTCCAGGCTAATATGGTGCGCGAAGCGTTGTGCGCGGCGCATGGCTGGGACCGGGCGGCGGTCGAGATCGTCACGATCCGCACGACCGGCGATCGCCGCCAGGACGTCGCGCTTGCCGAGATCGGCGGCAAGGCGCTGTGGACCAAGGAACTCGACCGGGCGCTGCTCGCCGGTGAAATCGACTTCGCGGTCCATTCGATGAAGGACGTCGAAACCGGCCGCCCCGATACGATCACGATCGCCGCGATGCTGCCGCGCGCCGACGTGCGCGACCGGATCATCGGCGCGGACAGCGTTGCGGCATTGCGCGACGGCGCGGTGGTCGGCACGAGCTCGCCGCGCCGCGTCGCGCAGGTGAAGCGCTTGCGCCCCGATCTCGTCACGATTCTGCTGCGCGGGAACGTCGATACGCGGCTCGCCAAGGTAACCGCCGGGGAAGTCGACGCGACGTTGCTGGCGGCGGCAGGGCTCGAACGGCTCGGGCGAATCGAAGTCGGCAGCTGCATCCCGATCGACGTGATGCTTCCCGCCCCGGCGCAGGGTGCGGTCGGGATCGAAGCGCGGACCGCCGATGAGCGCGTCCGCACGCTGCTCGGCGCGATCGACCACGCGCCGACCCACGCCTGCGTCCTGCTCGAACGCGGCTTGCTGGCGGTGTTGCAGGCGGATTGCCATTCTCCGGTCGCAGCACTCGCGACGCTTGACGGGACGGCGGTGACGCTACGCGGCGAACTGTTCGCGGAGGACGGCAGCGCACATGTTGCGGGAACCGTCAGGGGTGCGATCGACGATCCGACCCTCGCCGCGCGACTGGCCGAAGATCTGCTCGATCGCGCCCCCCCGCCGGTCCGCGCGCTGTTCGCGGGATGACGCTGGAATGACGCGGGAATTGGTCGTGCTGCGTCCGGAGCCGGGCAATGCGGCAACGCTGGCGCGTGCGCAGGCGGCGGGGTTCGACGCGGTGTCGCTGCCGATCTTTGCGGTCGAACCGCTCGATTGGACACCGCCCGATCCGGCAGCACACGATGCGCTGATCCTGACCAGCGCCAACGCGCTCCGGTTCGGCGGCCCTGCGCTCGTCGCGTTGCGGCGCTTGCCGGTGCTCGCGGTCGGCGCGCATACCGCCACCGCCGCGCGCGATGCCGGGTTTACCGTCCTGGCATCGGGCACCGGCAATGCGGCAGACATCGTCGCGCTGGCCGAACGAAGCGGCGTGCGGCGCGCGCTCCATTTGACCGGGCACGATCGCACACTCCAGGTCGGCGGCATCGTCTCCGCAGTGATCCCGGTCTATCAAAGCGTGCCGTGCGCGGTCGATCCGGCAGCGCTCGGAATGCTCCAGGACCGGGTCGTACTGCTGCATTCGGCGCGCGCGGCGAAACGGATCGGTGCGCTGGTCGAGTCCGCCGCCCTTTCGCGCGACCGGATCGCGCTGGCTGCGTTCAGCCCCGCGATCGCCACCGCCGCGGGGTCCGGTTGGGCTGCGATCGCCGTGGCGGCAACCCCGGATGACACAGCGCTGTTCACTGCGGTGCGAGCGCTTGCAACGACGAGCCGTTGACCGTTCGCGTCCGGGCGATGATAAGACCACGCTATGGACGAAAAAACGCCCGCCGTCCCCGAGACCGACATCGCGGCCCAGGCCCACGGGCAGGACAGGTATCACGCCG
>NZ_JAPYKK010000046.1 GCF_029623395.1 Sphingomonas echinoides | reverse complement strand
CGCGCTCGGCGCGGCAGCGATGGCCGCGCTGATCGTGCTCGCCAGTTCGCTGACGATCGTGCCCGAGACGAGCCAGGCGGTGATCCTGCGCTTCGAACAGCCCTACCGGACGATCAACCGGTGGAAGCCCAACGAAGTGTTCGGCAACACCGGCGCCGGTCTCGCCGCGCGCATCCCGTTCGTCGACCGGCTGATCTGGGTCGACAAGCGCGTCCTCGACGTCGAGCTCGACAAGCAGCCGGTCCTGTCGACCGACCAGCTCCGCCTCGAAGTCGACGCGTACGCCCGCTTCCGCATCGTCAACCCGCTTCAGGCGGTGACGTCGACCGGCAGCACCTCGGTCACCGAACAGCGCGTGATCGATCAGCTTCAGCCGCTGCTCAGCTCGGCGCTGCGCAACGAACTCGGCCGCCGCCCCTCGGCAGCCCTGCTCAGCCCCGAGCGCGGCCAGGTGATGGACAACATCCGCGCCGGTTTGCAGAAGCTCGCCAGCCAGTACGGCGTGCAGATCATCGACGTCCGGATCAAGCGGACCGATCTGCCGCAGGGCACCCCGCTACAGAGCGCGTTCGATCGGATGAAGACCGCGCGCCAGCAGGAACGCCTGACGATCCAGGCCAAGGGCCAGCAGGACGCGCAGATCATCAGCGCCGAAGCCGATGCAAAGGCGGCGCAGATCTACGCCGAGGCGTTCAACAAGGACCCCGAGTTCTACGATTTCTATCGCGCGATGCAGTCGTACCGGACGACCTTCGGTGCGGAAGCCAAGGGTGAGACGTCGATGGTCCTGTCGCCCGACAATGCCTATTTGCGCCAATTCGAGGGACGAAAGTGACGAAGTGCATCCAAATCGCCTGATCAGCGGTTCATGTTCAAACGTCGTTCAGCAACGCGTCGTATGACTATTCAAGTTGCCGTTCACGGTACACGAGAGGAAAGACCCTAGTGCGTTACGCCTACGCCATTACCGCAGCCCTGCTTTTGGGCGGCACCGCGACCGCGGTCGCGCTTCCGACGATCAGCGGCGCGCAGACCGCGCAAAACGAACCCGCCGCCATGGCCGCCACCGCCCCCAAGGCCGGTGCGCCGATGAGCTTCGCCGATCTCGTCGCGAAGCTCCAGCCGGCGGTCGTCAACATCTCGACGACGCAGCACATCACTCAGGCGCAGCAGCCCAACCCGTTCGCGGGTACGCCGTTCGAAGGCCTGTTCAACCAGAGCCAGGGTGGCGGCGGCGGTGCGGCCCCGGTTACGCGGCAGGCGACATCGCTCGGTTCGGGCTTCATCATCTCCCCCGACGGTTATGTCGTGACGAACAACCACGTCGTCGCCGCAGGCGCCAAGGGCGCGACGGTCGACGCGATCACGGTCACGCTGACCGATCGCAAGGAATATGTCGCCAAGCTGATCGGGCGCGATCCGACTTCGGATCTGGCGCTGCTCAAGATCGATGCGAAGGCGCTGCCGTTCGTCAAGTTCGGCAATTCGAACGCTGCCCGCGTCGGCGACTGGATCGTCGCGATCGGCAATCCGTTCGGCCTCGGCGGCACGGTGACCGCGGGGATCGTTTCGTCGCTCCACCGCGTGACCGGTGGCGGCGCCTATGACCGCTTCATCCAGACCGACGCCGCGATCAACCAGGGCAACTCGGGTGGCCCGATGTTCGATCTCGCGGGCAACGTCATCGGCATCAACTCGCAGATCTTCGCAGGCCAGTCGGGCGGCAACATCGGGATCGGCTTCGCTATCCCGGCGGACGACGCCAAGCCGGTCATCGAGAAGCTGATGAAGGGCACGACGATCGCGCGCGGTTACCTCGGCGTCGGCCCGCAGCCGATCGACGACGATCTCGCGAACTCGTTCGGCCTCCAGAAGAACCAAGGCGAATTGCTCCGCCAGATCGAGCCGGGCCAGCCCGCCGAAAAAGCTGGCTTGAAGGTCGGTGACGTCGTGCTGCGCGTCGACGGCAAGCCGGTCAATCCGGACCAGTCGCTCAGCTATCTCGTCGCGAACATCACACCGGGGTCGCGCGTCCCGATCGACATCATCCGGCAGGGTCGCCCGATGACGATCGCCACCGTCATCGGCACGCGTCCTTCGGAGGAAGCGCTTCAGGCGAAGGCCACCGGCGCCGACAATGACGACATGAGCGACGACGACGATACGCCAACCGTCGGCAAGACCGCGCCGAACTCGCTGGGCGTCACCGTTCAGACGCTCACGCCGCCGATCGCGCGCAACTTCAGCATCGATTCGTCGGTGCAGGGTGTCGTAATCGCGATGGTCGATCCGGCAAGCGATGCGGCGTCCAAGGGCCTCAAGCGCGGCGACGTGATCATCTCCGCCAACGGAACGCCGACACCGACGCCAGCGGCGCTCGGCGCGGCAGTGGCGGCGGCCAAGGCGGCCAACCGGTCGCTCGTTGCGCTCTACGTCGTCCGTGGACGCCAGCCGGCCTTCTTCATCGGGGTAAAGCTCAAGAAGTAAGCTCTGCCCGCCCCCCGCTCCAATATCGGAGCGGGGGGCTTTTTTTTTGCTTCCGCGATTGGGGTTCCCGGCGATAAGATCGCAGGCCTGGCGCAAGACGTCCCGAGTTTTCAACCCGTCCGTTCGGGCTGAGCGAAGTCGAAGCCGCTCGCGCTACGCAAGCCCTTCGACTGTGCTCAGGGCGAACGGAAGCGGCCCTATCGGACCGATTGCGCCGCAGCCTTTGCGGGAAGATCCATGACCGAAACCACCACCGCCGCCGCTCCCGCCAGCATCTTCATCGGGGCGGGTCCCGGCGGTGCGAAGCCGCAACAGCTCGATCTCAAACGCGCCAACCGCCACGGCCTGATCGCGGGCGCGACCGGCACCGGCAAGACCGTCACCGTCCAGGGCCTGATCGAGGGGCTGTCAAAAGCGGGAGTCCCCTGTTTCGTCGCCGACGTGAAGGGTGACCTGTCCGGCCTCGCGATGGCCGGATCCCCGACCGCCAAGACTCACGCCCCCTTCTCCGCCCGCGCCGCCGAGATCGGCGACACCGCTTGGGCCTACGCCGATACGCCCGTGCAATTCTGGGACCTGTACGGCGAACAGGGCCACCCGATCCGCACCACCGTCAGCGAAATGGGCCCGCTGTTGCTTGCGCGGCTGATGGACCTCAACGAAGTCCAGGAAGGCGTTCTGACGATCGCCTTTCATGTCGCCGACAAGGAAGGGCTGCTCCTGCTCGACCTCGACGATCTGCAGGCGATGCTGGTCGATTGCGCGGGCCGTGCGTCCGAGCTCTCGACCACGTACGGCAATATCTCGAAACAGTCGGTCGGGACGATCCAGCGCGCGCTGCTCCAGTTGCGTAGCCAGGGCGGCGAGCATTTCTTCGGCGAACCCGCGCTCGATCTCGACGATTTCATCGGGATCGACGATCGCGGGCGCGGCATCGTCAACGTGCTTGCCGCCGACAAGCTGATGGCAAGCCCCAAGCTCTACGCGACCTTCCTGCTGTGGCTGATGAGCGAGCTGTTCGAAAACCTCCCCGAAGTCGGCGACCCGGACAAGCCCGTGCTGTGCTTCTTCTTCGATGAAGCGCATCTGCTGTTCGATGCCGCCCCCAAGGCGTTGCTCGAAAAGATCGAGCAGGTCGTGCGGCTGATCCGATCGAAGGGCGTGGGCATCTATTTCATCACGCAGAACCCGATCGACATTCCCGACACCGTCGCGGGCCAGCTCGGCAACCGCGTGCAACACGCGCTCCGTGCCTTCACCCCGCGCGACCAGGCGGCGGTGCGCGCGGCCGCGACCACCTTCCGCGCCAATCCCGGCGTAGACGTCGCGACCGCGATCACCGAACTCAAGGTTGGCGAGGCGCTGGTGTCGATGCTGCTCCCCGACGGATCGCCGTCCCCGGTCGAACGCACGCTGATCGCCCCGCCGGGCTCGCGCGTCGGCCCGGTCACACCGGTCGAGCGCGGCGTGCTGATCCAGACCGATCCGGTCGGCGAGAAATACGATGTCCTAATCGATCGCGTCTCGGCTGAGGAGATCCTTTCGGGCAAGGCGCAGGAGGCCTCCGCCGCCGCTGCCGTAGCCGCCGCCAAGTCGGACGCGGACAAGGCCGCCGCCGCGCAAGCCAAAGCCGATGCGGTCGCCGCGCGGGTTGCAGAAAAGCAGCGCATCGCCGAGCAACGCGAAGCCGATCGCTTGGCCAAGCAGCAGGCCGCCGCGGACCGCGCCGCGGCCAACTCGCCCTGGAACCGTGTGGCAACCTCGGCGGCGCGCTCGGCATCGTCAGCGGTAGGGCGTCAAGTCGCCAACGAGGTCTCCAAGGCAGTCTTCGGATCGTCGCGCGGTGCCGGAGCCGGGATCGTCGGCAGCCTGGTCCGCGGCGTCCTGGGCGGCCTGTTCAAGGGGCGGTAAAAGTACTTAAAAAAGCCCCTCCCCTTCAGGGGAGGGGTTGGGGTGGGGCAGTGCAGCAAGCCAACCTCTCTGCGAGGCACCCCCCACCCCCAACCCCTCCCCTAAAGGGGAGGGGCGAGGAAACCCTCACCAACCGCTAGGCTTCCCCTTGTTCTGCTTGTCCAACCAAGCCTTCAACGGCGCAAAATACGCCACCATCGCCTGCCCCGACATCTCCCGGCTCCCGGTAAATTTCTCCAACGCATCCGGCCAAGGCTTCGACTGCCCCATCGCCAGCATAGCGTTCAGCTTCTCGCCCACCGCCTTATTGTCATAGAACGAGCAGCGATGCAGCGGCCCCTTCCACCCCGACTGCTTGCACGCCGCCTGATAGAACTGAAACTGCAACAACCGCGCGAGGAAGTAACGCGTATACGGAACGCTCGCCGGCACATGATACTTCGCCCCCGGATCGAACCGAGTCTCGTCGCGCGCGACCGGCGGAACGACGCCCTGATATTTGAGGCGCAGGTCGTTCCACCCCTTCTCATACTGGGTTTCCGGGATCGCGCCCGAGAACACGCCCCAGCGGTACTTGTCGATCAGCAGCCCGAACGGCAGGAACGCGACCTTGTCCATCGCCTGCTTGAGCAGCAGCCCGATATCCTTGTCCGCGCTCGGCACCCGGGCCTTGTCCAACAGCCCGATCCGCACCAAATAGTCAGGCGTGATCGACAGCGCGACGAAATCGCCGATCGCTTCATGGAAGCCGTCATTCGCGCCATTTTTGTACAGAAACGGCTGCAAATTGTAGGCGCGCTGGTAGTAATTGTGGCCCATTTCGTGGTGAATCGTGACGAAATCGTCGCCATTTACCTTGGTGCACATCTTGATCCGCAGGTCGTCCATGCTGTCGACGTCCCACGCCGAGGCATGGCAAATCACCTCACGGTCGGCCGGCTTGACGATCTGCGAGCGCGCCCAGAACGTATCCGGCAGCGGCTTGAACCCAAGGGAGGAATAGAAACCCTCGCCTGTTTTGAACATCTTGACCGGATCAAAGCCCTTCGCCTTGAGCAGATCGCCCGTGTCATAGCCAACGTCACCCGCCCCCGCCGGAGCGACCACGTCATAGATATTACCCCATTCCTGCGCCCACATGTTGCCGAGCAGATCGGCCCGGATCGGCCCGGACTTAGCCTGGACCGCATCCCCATATTTTTCGTTGAGTTTCCAACGCACATAGGTGTGGAGCGCGACATACAGCGGCTCAACCTGCTTCCACAATTTGTCGGTCAGCGCGGCGAACTGGTCGGGCTCCATGTCATACCCCGAGCGCCACAAAGCGCCGACATCTGAATACCCTAGCTCCTTCGCGCCCTGGTTCGCGATGACGACCTGCCGCGCATAATCCTTCCGCATCGGCGCACCGACGTTGTCATGCCAGCTGACCCACATTTCCTGCGACTTTGCAGGGTCGCGCACCGTGCCCATTGCGGCCTCAATATCGCTTCCGTTCAAGGGCTTGCCGTCGAGCGTGCCCTTGCCCTTGCCATAGCCCGAGGACATGCGGGTCACGATCGTCGACAGCTCGGTCGCAGCGCCCGGCGTGGTCGGCGCGGGGAGCGTCAAGCCGCTGCGGAGTAAGTCGATCTTGCGCTTGGTGTCGAACGAAAGCCCTGGAATCCGCGCGAATTTCGCCGCTTCGAGCGCATATTTGACCGACATTTCGGTGCCTTCGGCCCCGTATTTCGCCGCAATGGCATCGGTATCGTCGGTAATGTACGTCGCGTTGATCCACGCAACTTGCGCGGCCGGCGTGGAAAATTCTTCGATCGCCTTCTCCGCGCGTGCGACGAAGGCATCGGCGGCTGCGGGGATGGCGGCTTGGGCGGCAACGGGCGCCGCCTGCTGCGCAAAAGCGGGCGCCGCGGCGAAAGCCAGAGCAAAGGCAAGTGTAGAGATGCTGGTGCGCAAGATGCGACTCCCCCGGGAATATGGTGAAGGCGGCAACCTGTGCCGCCCGGAATGGATGGTCAAGCCGCGAGAAAACCGGCGATCGTGCTACCAAGCTCGGGCTTCATCACCGCGCTCATGTGATTTCCCGGGATGCTCGCATAGCGCCCGTCGGGCAGCGCGGCGGCAAGCGCCTCGCCCGAGCCATTGTCGTGATCGTCCACCCCGTTGACGACCAGCACCGGCGGCCGGATCGTTGACAGCGCCTCGGCCGGCGTATCGACGAACGTGTCGAGCACGCGCAGCAACGCCAGCGGATCGCCCTTGGTGGTCTTGAGGAACGCCTCGGTCAGCCATTCGCTCGTGCCTTGCTTGAAACTGCCGAGGTTGGTCAGGACGTTATGGAAATACGCGCCGCGCCCCTGCGTGTGGACGATCCCGTCGAGCCCCATCCCCGAAACCGCTACCCGCCGCGGCGTCGCGCCGTTGACGAGCATCCGCATCACCGTCCGCCCGCCGAGCGAATACCCCGCGAGATCGTAATCGGTGAGGCTGAGATGCGCGACCAGCGCTTTTCCGTCCTCCATCAACACATCGGGCGGATAGGAGGCCGCGTCATGCGGCTTCGCGCTCGCTCCGTGCCCGCGCAGGTCGGGCATGATCACGCGGAAACCCGCAGCGGCGATCTCTTCGGCGTGGCCGTATTTCAGCCAGTTGGTCGTCGCGTCAGAGAAATAGCCGTGAATCAGGACGACCGGGCGCCCCTCTCCGAGTTCGCGCCACGCCAGCCGCGCGCCATCGATGCTTTCGAAAAATCGTGGTTCAATCGGGGAGTTTGCCAAGTGCCTTGATCCATCGATCTGCGGTCGACGGATTGTCCGCGACCCGCGTTGTCGGGAGATCCTTAGTGTCCAGCCATGCCGCGTGCCAAGTCTCTGGCGAGAAATGATGCTTGGGGACGAACCGCCCGGGCTCGTCGAAACTGCCGACGGTGAGATCCATGTTTGCGCCGGGCTCGAGGAATTCGAAGGTCAGCGGCGTACCGCACGCGCTGCAGAAACCGCGCTGCGCGATGGGGGAGCTCCGGTAGCGATCGGGTTCGCGCGCCCATGTCACGTTGGCGATCTTGACGCTCTTGAACGCGATCGACACGCCACCGGTGGCGCGCTGGCACATCCGGCAGTGGCAGAGATAGGCGTCATTGTTGTCGATCTCGACGCTGTAGCGGATGCGCCCGCACTGGCAGCCACCGGTCATAGTCTCAATCATGGCTTGGCTCCAAGCAGCACCACGGATCCCCGCAGCGAATGATCCGCAACTTTATCGACGAACACCGCATCCGCCGTCAGCAATCGGTCCCCCAACGCCTCGGCCGCTGCGAGGTAGACACAGTCGTAAAATCCGTGCCGTAGCGCGATAGAAAGATCGAACGCGCGGGCCATGAACGGGGTCTCGTCGAACAGGATCAGCAGGCTCGTCAAACGCGCGAAGCGCTCGCCCGCTCCCTCTGCCGAAAGTTCCCCACGCCGAATGCACTTTGTCAGCGCGTGACCCGTTTCTGCAAGGATCAACGTCGGTGCTGCCAGCGATGCGCCAGAGCCGATCCAGCGAATCGCCTGATCGCTGTCGGATTCTTCGACGAGCCATTTGAACGCGACACTCGCGTCGACGATCACTCGTCCCGTCCCTCGCGGATCAAGTCGACACCAGGCGTCTGCGGCGCACCCGGAATTCGCGCGCCACGACTCCAGTCCTGCATCTCGCGAACGATCTCGAGCTTTTCCGCGACGGTCAGTTGTGTCGCCTGATGGATCGCCGCCCGCGCGACGGCCTCGACCGAGGTTTTGCGCTCACGCGCCAAGGTTTCCAGCCGCGTGATCGTGGCGTCATCAATCTGGCGAATGAGGAGCTGTGCCATGCGCCGATGATAGCACGAAGCTATCATCGGCTCAAAGAAGCTCAGTCCCCCTTGTTCAGATACCGCCGCCCGAGCAGCTCCGCGATCTGCACCGCGTTGAGCGCGGCGCCCTTGCGGAGGTTATCCGACACGCACCATAGCGACAGCCCGTTCTCGACGGTCGAATCCTCGCGCACGCGGCTGATGAAGGTGGCATATTCACCGACGCACTCGACCGGGGTGACGTATCCGCCGTCTTCCCGCTTGTCGACGAGCATCACCCCCGGCGCCTCGCGCAGGATCTTCTTGGCCTGCTCCGCCGAGATCTCGTCATGGAATTCGATGTTGATCGCTTCCGAATGCCCGACGAACACCGGCACGCGCACGCAGGTTGCGGTGACCTTGATCTTGGGATCGAGGATCTTCTTGGTCTCGACCACCATCTTCCACTCTTCCTTGGTCGACCCGTCGTCGAGGAAGCTGTCGATGTGCGGGATCACGTTGAATGCGATCTGCTTGGTGAACTTCTTGGCCTCTGCCGGATCCCCGACGAAAATGTTGCGCGACTGCTCGAACAGTTCGTCCATCCCCGCCTTGCCCGCGCCCGACACCGACTGATAGGTCGCGACGACGACGCGCTTGATCCGGGCGGCATCGTGCAACGGCTTGAGCGCCACCACCATCTGCGCGGTCGAGCAGTTGGGGTTCGCGATGATGTTGCGCTTGGTATAGCCCGCGATCGCGTCGGGGTTCACCTCGGGCACGATCAGCGGCACGTCCGGGTCCATCCGGTACAGCGACGAATTGTCGATCACCGTGCAGCCAGCGGCGGCAAAGCGCGGCGCATGGATCTTGGTGGCGTCCGACCCGATTGCGAACAACGCCATGTCCCAGCCGGTCGGATCGAAATTCTCGATGTTCTGGACCTTGAGCTTGCGCCCGGTCTCGCCGAAATCGACCTCGTCGCCCTGGCTGCGCGACGACGCGACGACCGCAATATCCGCCAGCGGGAATTCGCGCTCCGCCAGAATGTTGAGCATCTCGCGCCCGACGTTGCCCGTCGCGCCCGCGACCACGATCCTGTAACCCATGACTTCCTCCAATTCGGAACGCGCCCGTAGCGTCATTACGCGCGGACGTCTATCGGCTTTGCTAATCGTGCGTGCGCGCCTGCCAGGTCGCATGGGTTATTCCATGCACCGTCGCAAGGTGATCGGTCAGCGCGTCGAGTTCGCTCACCGCTATATTGGTACTGACGAGCTTCGCAACAATCTCGACCCGGCCCTCGCCGCGATTGACGATATCGAGCTCGGCGACGGGCAGTTGCGCCGTCTCCAGATGGTCGGTCAGCAAGTCGCCCATCGGCCCCGCCTCGTCCGCATCGGTGGTAATCGTGACGCTGTACGTCGCCTCCACGCTGCGCCCTTCGAGCGGGATGCGGTTGATCGCGTCGACAAGCGGCCGCAGCATCGTGTTGGCAAGAATGACGAAGCCAGTGAGCAGTACCGCCTCCGCGATCATGTCGCTCCCGGCGATCGCCCCGACTGCGGCCGAGCACCACAAGGTCGCCGCGGTGTTGAGGCCGCGGACGTTCATCCCTTCTTTCATGATCACGCCAGCGCCGAGGAAACCGATCCCCGACACGACATAGGCGATGATCCGGATCGACTCGACGTCGCCGCCCAGCCGCTGCCCGAGATCGACGAACGCCGCCGACCCCAGTGCGACCAGCGCGTTGGTTCGCAGCCCGGCGGTGCGCTGACGATACTGCCGCTCCGCGCCGATCAGCGTGCCCAGCACGAACGCGACCAGATAGCTGACGACCGTGTCGAGGAACGGCCACAAATGGAAGGTGGTGAGGAACCGCATGGGGCTGGCCTTTATGGGAGAGCCGCGGCAGAGGCCAGAGGGGGCAGAGGGTCTTGGCGCATAGAACTCCGCCCACCCCCGCCGTCATTCCCGCGCAGGCGGGAATCCATACTGGCTGGCCTCGCAGCACGGAGAGCATCAGTATCAATGAATCCCCGCCTTCGCGGGGATGACGGAGATGGGAGTCACCCGGCCTTCATCAGCCGCAGTGCAGCCCCCCTACTTCTTGTCCTTCACGTTCCGATCCAGGAACGTCAGGATCGTCCCCCACAGATGCTCGCTGACCCCCGGCCCACCGACCCGGTGCGTATAGCCCGGATAGAACATCATCTCGAACGGCGTCGCGGTCGCCTGCATCCGCGCGGCGAACGCGGTTGAGTTGGTGAACACGACATTGTCGTCCGCCATGCCGTGGATCAGCAGCAACGGATCCTTGATCGCAGGAGCCTTCCCCAGCGCGTCCGAAGCAACATACGCCTGCTTGTCCGCGACCGGCGAGCCCATGTAGCGCTCGGTATAATGGGTATCGTACAGATCCCATTGCGTCACCGGCGCCCCCGACACACCCGCGGCATAGACCCCCGGGTTCGCCTCGAGCATCTTGAGCGTCATATACCCACCATAGGACCAGCCATAGATCGCGACCCTGGCAGGATCGACGAACGGCTGGTTCTTGATGAATTTCGCCCCCGCGAGCTGATCGGCGACCTCGACCGTCCCCATCGCGCGATAGATGTGATCTTCGAACGCCTTGCCGCGATTGTACGAGCCGCGATTGTCGATCTGGAAATAGATATAGCCGTGCTGCACGAGGTACTGCGGCAACGCCCCGCCCCAACCGCGCGTGACCTGCTGCCCGGTGCCTGGGCCGCCGTAATGCTGGAAGAAGACGGGGTATTTCTTGCCCGGCTCGAGCGGCGGGGTGATCATCTCATAATAGAGATCGGTCCCGTCCTCGGCCTTGATCGTGCCGAACTTGGTCTGCTGATGCGCCGCCAGATAGGGGTAATAAGGATGCCCCGGCACGACCGCATTCTCGTTGATCCAAGAGAGCCGCTTGCCGCCCGCGTCCGCCAGATAGACCTGCGTCGGCTGCGTCGGGCTGGAGCGCGAGACGATCATCCGCGTCGCGGCTTCGTCCATCGTGCCGTTGTTCCACCAGCCCGCTTCGGTCAGCCGCGTGATCTGGTTCGGATGCGCGATGTCGACCGAATAAAGGTGCTGTTCGAGCACGCCGTCCTTGTTGCCGGTGAAGAACAGCCGCCCCTTGGCCTCGTCGACGCCGAGCAGCGCCTGAACGACCCAGTCGCCCTTGGTTAGCGCGGTCCACTTGCCCGCGGCGAAGCGGTAGAGGTGACCGAAGCCGGTCCGCTCCGAGCGCCAGATCAGGCTCCCGTCCTTCATCGGGCGATACGCATCCGACAGGTTGAGCCAGCTGCGCGTGCCGGACTTTTCGGTGAACAGCACGGTGGCCTTGCCGGTCGCCGGATCGACGCGGAGCATGTCGAGCGTCTTCTGGTCGCGGCTCTCGCGCTGGACGAGCAATGCGCTGCCATCGGGCGTCCAGTCGACGCGCGCGAGATAGATGTCAGGATTGCTGCCGAGGTCGACCTTGACCTTCCCAGACCCGTCCGCCTTCATCACGTACAACGCAACCGCGACGTTGGGCGTTCCAGCGGCAGGATAGCGTTGATCGTAGACCTTGGTCCCGTTCGCGCCGATCGCAGCGCGCGTGACGATCCCGACGGGCGCCTCGTCGAACCGCTCGACCGCGATATGGCTGTCCTGCGGAGACCACCAATAGCCCGTGCGGCGGTCCATTTCCTCTTGCGCGACGAACTCCGCCTCGCCCCAATGCACCGTCCCGCCGCCGTCGCTGCTGACCGGCCGCGCATCGCCGCCGCCGAGCGGCTGGACGAACAGATTCTGCCCGCGCACGAAGCTGACGAACCCGCCTTTGGGGCTGATGATCGGGTTGAGTGCACCGTCGCCCGGCGCATTGGTCAGCCGCCGCGTAGTGCCGTCGAGGCCCGCCAGATACAGGTCGCCGTCGATCGGCACGAGGATCGTCTTGCCATCGGGAGCCCAGTCATAGGCGACGATGCCCTTCGACCCGGCGATGCGTGCGCGTTCGCGCTGCATCTTCTCCGCCTCGGACAGTTCCGCGCCCGAGCCGACCTTCTTGGAATCGACTAGCATCCGCTCCTGCCCGGTGCGCGTGTCGCGCGCCCACAGGTCGAAGCGCTCCTTCTCGTCCGCGCGCGGGCGAAGCGACGTCAGCAACGTCCCATCGGGCGACAGCTTGACGCCACGCGGCTGGACGCCCGACAGGTCGGGGCTGCCGAACACCTTGGTCAGCGTCAGCTTGTCCGCCGCAGGCTCAGCAGCCATTGCAGGCACCGCTGCACACGCGAGCATCACGCCCGCAAAAGCCCAAGTCGCCCGCATCCCGCATCTCCAGTCCCACGATTGTCGGGCCTGACGATGGCAGGCCACGCGGGGCTTATCGCGGCGGCGGAGCTTCGCGTAAAGGCCTCTGCTACCGTCACATCACGACAGCGTGCCCGCACCATTGCGCCACGGCAACGCGCGCCGTTCGAGCAACGAGCGCCACGCCCATTCGACCGGCGCGATCCGGAACCGGCGCACCCACAGGTTCGCGCCGACCAGCAACCCGGCGTTGATGATCAAGGCGGTGAGCATCAGCCCGGTCCAGCTCATCGTGCCGTACAGCCCCAGCATGAACGGCGGATACAGCACCCACAGGCAGATCAACGTCTGTGCAATGTAGATCGTCAATGCGGTGCGCCCCGCCGCGACGAAAGGTCGCAACAGGCGCGCGCCGAGGGCGGTCGTGACGAGCAGGTTGACCAGCCCGAGGTGCCCCAGCGTCATCGCCAGCCGCGCGATTTCACTCGTCGCCATGCTGATCTGCGGTGCACCATCGAACCGGGTGCCCTCATACGCCTCGAGCAGCCGCAACGGCAGCCCGACCGCATAGCCGCACAGCGCCAGCGCGGCGTAGAAGCGCGGCGACCGCAACCCCTGCAAGACGCCCAAGCGGTACAGTCCCGCCCCGATCAGCATCGATGCGGCGGCCTCCCACACAAACAGACCTTCGAACCCCTGCCCTTCGGTGTACGTGAAGGTCGCCCATTGTTGCGCCGCCCATGTCGCGAAGGTCCCGTTGCGCGCGGTGTCCTCGGCATCGATCCGCGCCTTCACGTCGGCGGTGATTCGGACCTGCGCCGCGGCCCTTGCCGCCTGTCGTGCGAGCACGGTCCGATCAGCCGGCGTCAGACCCTCGCCAGCCCGCGCGCGCGCTTCGACACGGTGCACGTCCGTGGCGTTGGAAACGTTGGCGCTGTACGTGAGCCCGCCCCCGATCAGGAAGAACACCGCCATGCTCGACCCCAGGAACAGCAAGGCGCGTGCACGCAACTGGCGGAAAAGGAACGCGACCATCGCGGCAATCGCATAGGTATGGAGGATGTCGCCCGGCCACAGCAGCACGAAGACATGCACCAGCCCGAACACCAGCAGCACGATGTTGCGCGCGAAGTAGCGCCGCAACACGACCGACTCCTCGGCCTGGGTGGCGAACCGGTCGGTCAGGATCACCATCCCCGCGCCGAACAGCATTTCGAGCAGCGCGCGGGCCGTGCCCATCGCAAGCACCTCGCGGAGCCACCACACCACTTGATCGATCGCAGACCAGCCAAGATGCCGCACATCATCGAACGAGGCTGCAAGAGACTGCCCCATGCCGTTGATGTTCATGAACAATATTCCAAGGATCGCGATCCCGCGAAGGATGTCGAGCACGGCGATGCGCGGCGCGCCATCGGGTTCGACAGCCGTAATTGTAGCGACGTCTGCCATCGATCCCCCGGAAGTGCGGCCCGCACCGGGGCGACCGGCCACGCATACGCAAAAGCGGATTGCCGCGATACCCACCTGCCCGTCGTCACGACCGCGGTCCTGGCCTATGCCGCCGCAATGACCGATCCTGCCGCACCCCATCCCCTCACCGGCCAGCACCTCGACCGCGCCGACATCGAACGGCTCGCGCACGCCGCGGCGCCGATGCACTTGCTCGATTGCGTGCTCGATGACGTCGACCTGTCCACGCTCACCCTCACCCGGTGGATCTTCGAGCGGTGCAGCCTCCGAAGGACGACCCTGGCGGGTGCCCGGCTCGACGGCACGCAGTGGACGTCCTGCCGCGCACCCTTCGCAAGCTTCCTGCGCGCCGACCTCAGCGACGCAAGGTTCGAAGCGAGCGACTTCAACAACGCGGTCTTTCGCAACGCCACGCTGTCGGGCGCGGCCATTGCGCGCTGCAAGCTGACCGGAGCCGACCTGTCCGATGCGAAAGCCTTCGACCTGACGCTGGACGAGGTCCTGCTGATCAACGCGAAGATGCCCGGCTTCTCGTTCCGCAAGCAAACACTGCGCAAGATCGATTTCAGTCAGGCGGACCTGCGCAAGAGCGACTTTCGCGCGACCGTCTTCGAAGCGTGCAGTCTGCGCGACGCGGGCGTCGCGGGGTGCCGTTTCGAAGGCGCTGATCTGCGCGGCGCGGATCTCGGCGGAATCGCGCTGGTCGACGCGCGCCAGTTCCGCGGCGCGACGATCTCGCGCGAACAGGCCGGGCAGTTGCTGGGGGAATTGGGACTACGCGTGGTGTAACCGTCGGCGCCGGGTTCTGCCCGCGCCTGCCTCTTCAGGCCATCCGCTTTTGCCGTATCCTGGCGACGCGAAAAGGGCGCGAAAACCGAAGTCTTCGCGCCCTTCCGAAGCCTTGAGGCAAAGCGACCGATTACTCGGCTGCGGCAGTGCCCTTTGCAGGACGCGTGTCGCGACGCTCGGCGATACGCGCCGACTTGCCGGTGCGGCCACGCAGATAGTACAGCTTCGCACGACGCACCGCGCCCTTGCGGACGACGACGATGCTGTCGATGTTCGGCGAATACAGCGGGAAGACGCGCTCCACGCCCTCACCGAACGAAATCTTCCGCACGGTAAAGTTGCTGCCCATGCCCTTGTTCGAACGCGCGATGCACACGCCTTCGTAGTTCTGGACGCGGGTGCGCTCGCCTTCGACAACCTTCACGCCGACCTTGAGCGTATCGCCAGGGCGGAATTCGGGGATCTGCTTGGTTTCGAGAAACTTAGCAATGTTCTCGGCTTCGATCGTCTGGATGAGATTCATCTCATGCGTCCTTCGTCTGTCGTCGCGCGCCAGAGGGCGGTTGGACCCGAGCACCCTCATGGCGCTCCCACAGATCCGGCCGCCGTAGCCGTGTATCGGTCTCGGCCATGTGCTTGCGCCATGCCGAAATCCTCGCATGATCCCCCGATCGCAACACTTCGGGGATCGTGCGCCCTTCCCATTCATATGGTCGGGTGTACTGCGGATATTCGAGAAGACCGCTTTCGAAGCTCTCGTCATCACCGCTAGAAGCCGCGCCCATTACGCCGGGAAGCAGCCGAATGCAAGCGTCGAGCAGCACCAGCGCGCCCATCTCGCCGCCCGAAAGAACGTAGTCGCCGATCGACACTTCCTCGATGCCCCGCGCTTCAAAGATGCGTTCGTCGAACCCCTCGAACCGACCGCACAGGATCGTGACGCCTGTCCCTTGCGCAAGGTCGCGGACGCGTGCCTGCGTGAGCGGGCGACCCCGCGGGGTCATCGCAAGGATCGGCGCGCCGGTCGCGACGCTGTCGATCGCCGCGGCAAGGACGTCGGCCTTGAGCACCATCCCCGCGCCGCCGCCCGCCGGGGTCTCGTCGACGGTGCGATGCTTGTCGGTTGCGAAGTCGCGGATGTTGCGCGCGTCGAGGCTCCACTTCCCTTCCCCCAGCGCACGCCCCGCCAGCGAGATACCCAGCGGGCCGGGGAACATCTCTGGATAGAGCGTCAGGACGGTGGCGGCGAAGGTCATAGGTCCTGCTCTCTACGCGGGGTTCAAAAGGGTCGGTAGTTGCGCGGTCGTCGTCGCGGACGTGCCCTAGGTCAAGCACGACCCGATCCGATTATCGAACCGGGCCGATGCTGCCAGCCAGACGGCGGAACGTTACGCTTGCGTACGCGTATCGCAGCCATGGACGATTGCATCATCATCGGCGCCGGTCCGGCCGGTCTTACCGCTGCGATCTATCTCGCGCGCTTCCATTTGAAGATCCGACTGTTCGATTGTGGCAGCAGCCGTGCAGCCATGATCCCCAGAACCCACAATCACGCAGGCTATCCCGGGGGGATCAAGGGAACCGAGTTGTTGCGCCGCATGCGCAAACAGGCCGAGGAATTTGGCGCGGTCCGCGAAACGGCGGAGGTGACCGAGATTGGCCGGGTTGGCGAGGATTTCGACGTTCGGATTGGCGACCGGTCGGTCCCGGCGCGGTCGGTGCTGCTGGCAACCGGAGTCGTCAATATCCGGCCTGAAATGGACCCGCAAATCCACGACGACGCGCTCGCCCGCGGGCTGATTCGCTACTGTCCGATTTGCGACGGGTATGAGGTCACCGACAAGCGCGTCGGCGTGATCGGTACGGGCGATCATGGGATGAAGGAAGCGCTCTTCCTCCGCGGCTACACCAGGGATGTCACGTTGATCGCGCCGGGTGCCCGGCACGACCTCGACGCCGCTTGTCAGGCAAAGCTGGACGAAGCCGGGATCGTCCATGTCGACGGACCTTGCTCCCCGATGCGGATCGCGGGCGACGCGATGGCGGTGACCACCCCGGGCGGGGAACTCACCTTCGACAGCGTGTACCCCGCGCTCGGATCGACGATCCGCTCGGCGCTGGCGGTGGCGGCCGGCGCGCGGGCGACGGCGGAAGGATGCCTCGAAGTCGACGACCACCAAAGGACATCGATTCCTGGACTATTCGCAGCGGGAGATGTGGTGAAAGGCCTCGACCAGATCAGCCACGCGATGGGCGAAGCTGGGGTCGCCGCCACGACGATCCGCAACTTGCTGGACGAACGGCGTCCGCTCAGACGGTAGGCTGTACAACTCGAGCAGGTATCGCGAAGTTTCGGTCTCGGCGTTGCAGAACAAGCTGGCTTCAGCAGGTTCCGGCATCGACCGGCATGATCGGCCGCAAGTCGCCCGCTACCATCGCCCGCCCCTTCCCCAACGCCTTGGCATTGTAGAGCGACAAGTCAGCTCGCCGCAAAATATCGCTGCGGGTCGTGATCCCGTCGTCGAGCAGGCACGCCCCCATCGTAGCACGGACGACGATCGTTCCGGCATCACCGTTCACGGACACCGAAAGATCGCTCAGCAACGTCGCCAGGAACAGGCGAAGGCGCTCAATCGTGTCGCGCGCGGTAATCGCCAGCACGAATTCGTCCCCTCCAAGACGCGCGGCAAAGCCAATCGCTTCCGCATGGGTCGCAAGCGTCTGCGCGGTCCGTTGCAGCACGTCGTCGCCGGTATGGTGCCCGTACGTATCGTTGACCGACTTGAAGTTATCCAGGTCGAGCAGGACGACCGCCAACCCGTCCGTTGCCTGTCGCTTGTCGACTCGATCGTGGAGATACTGGTTGAGCGCCGCGCGGTTGGCGATCCCGGTCAGTTCATCGACGAGCGCACTGCGTTCCAGCGCGCGTTCGATCTCACGCTGCGCGGTCACGTCCTGACACACGCCGATCAGGCACCCCGCCTCGCCTTCGCGAATATCCACCTTGCCGACATTACGGATGCAGCGACGTTGCCCGTCTTCAGTGAAGATATCGGTTTCGACTTCGAAAGACTTGCCGGTATCAATCGCGCGATCGATCGCCTGCATCAGGACCATGCGGTCGTTGAAGGGATAGAACATCAGGAAACGGTCCCATGCCGGACTGTGCATGTCGGGGTCCAGCCCGAACAGACGACACGCCTGGCGAGTCCATTCCATCGTCGCGCTTGCCAGATCGAGCCGCCATGACCCCATCCCGGCCAGCGCCTCGACATCGTCGAAATGGCGCAGCCAACTGGATTGCGGCATTACGCGTTTGAGACCATCGGGTCGCTTTTTCGCGCGACGCGGCAGCGAAATCCGAGGCGAGCCAGTCTTTACCTTTCGCGCTGCGGCCACATTCCCACCCTGTTCCGCGCCGTCGCGGCATTCGGACTGTCCGCCTATCATAGACGCGCGCAGACCAATTTCGTCCTTTTGCCAAAGTCGCCCAGATGGCTTTTAGGATGAGGCACATCGATAGCGCGGACGCCGTTTACCGCTTCTTGCCCTGATGGCGAATGTTGGCGGGACGCCCACGGCGTTTAAGGACGCGTGCGGGTGGTTTGCCCGTCCGCCTGCCACGGTCTTCGGTCGACGACGCGGCGGCACCACGCCCATCGACCATTTCGAACCGCAAGGCGCCAGACACCGGGTTCGCCTCTGCCAGTCTTAGCGGCAGTTTCTGACCGCTGGCGTAAACCGTGCCGGTCTGGTCGCCCGTCAGCGTCCGCGACGCTTCGTCAAACCGGAAATACTCCCCACCAATGTCGCGGACCGGCATCAGGCCGTCGCCGCCAATCCCCTCGACCGTGGCGAAAAACCCGAAGTTGGTGACGCCGGTGATCCGCGTCTCGAGCACTTCGCCGACCTTCTCCGCCAGGAATGCGGCGACGTAGCGGTCGATCGTGTCGCGCTCGGCCTCCATCGCGCGCCGCTCGAACTGCGAGATCGATTGCCCGATTCGCTCCATGCCGGCGGTCTCGCCGTCGGTTAGCCCGCCCGGCCCCAATGCATAGGCGGCGACGAGCGACCGATGGACGAGCAGATCGGCATAGCGCCGGATCGGCGACGTGAAGTGCCCATAGCTTCCCAGCGCCAGCCCGAAATGCCCCAAGTTGGCAGGGGCATAATAGGCCTGGGTCTGCGTCCGCAGCACCTGCTCCATGATCTGCGGCCGCGCATCGCCATCCACGACCTTCGCTAGGATCTGGTTGAACGTGCGCGGCTGGATGACCTGCCCCAGCGCGAAGTCGATCCCGAAGGTCTTGAGATACTCTTTCAGTGCAACGATCTTCTCGCGGCTCGGCTGTTCGTGGACGCGGTACATTACCGGCGCCTTTTTCGCTTCGAGCGCCTTCGCCGCCGCGACGTTGGCGGCGATCATGTAATCCTCGATCAACTTGTGCGCATCGAGCCGTTCGCGCGGCGCGACCGACAGGATCCGCCCCATCTCGTCGAGCATCACGCGGCGTTCGGGCAAATCCAGATCGAGCGGCGCCCGCGCCTCGCGCGCCTTATTGAGCGCGCGCCAGCAGTCCCACAGCGGAAGGAGCGCGGCAAGGATGGGGTCAAGCCCCTCCCCTTCAGGGAGGGCGCCGGCCTGGCCCTTAAGCCCCTCCCCTTCAGGGAAGGGGTTGGGGTGGGGCAGTGCAGCAGTCGAGCCGTCGGAAGCAGGCACGGCCCCACCCCCAACCCTTCCCCTGAAGGGCAGGGGCTTAAGACCATCCACCATCGCCTGCGCGTCTTCATACGCAAGGTTCGCCGCAAGCCGCACCACCGCGCGGTTGAAGCGCCACGAGAGCAGCGTGCCGTTCTTCGCGATCCGCAAATGGCAAACCAGCGCGGCACGATCGACGCCCTGCTTCAGCGAACACATCTCCGCCGACAGGCTTTCGGGCAGCATCGGCACGACACGATCGGGGAAATACACGCTGTTCCCGCGTCGCCGCGCCTCACGGTCCAGCGACGACCCCGGACGCACATAGAAAGAGACGTCCGCAATCGCGACGATCGCCTTCCAGCCACCATCGTTGGCGGGATCGTCATCCGGCATGGCCCACACCGCATCGTCATGGTCGCGCGCGTCGGCGGGATCGATCGCGACGATCGGCAAATGCCGCAGATCCTCGCGGTCGTCGCCCAGCGGCTGCGCCGCGAGGCGAACCGCCTCATCCAACGTTTCCGACGAGAATACGTCCGGAATACCGAGCTTGTGGATCGCGATCAGCGAAAAGCTGCGCGGCGCGAACGGATCGCCCAGCACCTGCGTCACGCGCACCGTGATCCGCGGTGGCCGCCCCGCCCGTTCCGCCAGCACGAGGTCACCCGCCTGCGCGCCGCCGGCGTCCGACACTGGATATTCCTGCCGCTCCTTCTTCTCGACGCCTTGCAGCCACATGCCCCCCGGCTCCTGCCGCAATACGCCAAGCACGAGTTCCTCGCCGCGCGGCAGCACCTTCATCGGAAGCGCGATCCAGCCCTGCCCCGCTTCCTCGGTCCGCGCGAGGATACGATCGCCGACACCCAGCGCCCCGTTCTTGCGTTCACGAACACGGAGCCTGGGCGCGGGCGTCTCCGACTCCCAGCGTTCGGGCACCGCCCAGATGTTGCCGCCGTCATCCACGTCCATGATCCGCAGCACGGTCACTTTCGGCACGCCGCCCATCTTGTGGAAGGCGCGGCCCGGGGCGCTGTCGATCAACCCCTCGTCGGCCATGTCCTTGAGCAACGCCTTCAGCAGGATCTTGTCCTGCGCGGTCAACCCGAAGGCACGCGCAATCTCGCGCTTGCCCGCGGGGACATCGGACGTGGCGATGAAATCGAGGATCTGTTCGCGGGTCGGAAGACCCTTGGGAGGACTGGTGCTGATACGCTTTGGCATCGCACGACCATAGGGCAGCACGGGCGCGATGCCATCCATGAAAAAGCCGCCACCCGGGGCTTACGCCAGGCAGCGGCTTGAAGGTGGACGGGAAATCTCCCGCCGGAATGTCGCGTTACGCGATCAGAACTTGCCGCGCAGCGTCACGCCATAGGTCCGCGGTTCGGCGAGGAACTGCGAGAAGAGCTGCCGACCGCCAGGATAGCGCGGATCGACATAGGGTGCGCTCGTCGTACCCTGCTGGAACGGCGAGTTGAACGCGACCTGGGCGTAATTCTTGTTGAAGATGTTCTGCCCCCAGAACTCGACCGCCCAGCGCTCCTCACGACCACGCAGACCGACGCGGGCGTTGAACAAGGCAAAGCTGTCCTGACCCTTCTGCGGGAACAGATCCGAGCCCGTATTATAATTGTCGCTCAGGCGGCTATCGATGTAGAATAGCGCCGACAGACCACTGTCGCCGAGCTTAGGAGTCCAAGCGACCGAACTCGTCACGACGATCTTGGGTGCGTTCGAGAGCTGTCTGCCGGGCAGTACGCGGAGCGCGGGATCGAGCGGCGCACCGCTGCTGTTCCCCACCACGTCGTTGCGATATTTGGTCGATTGATAGGTCCCGCCCAGATTGACGCGAAGATCGCGCATCGGGACCAGCGACGCCTCTAGTTCGATACCCTGCGACAGCACGCCATAGCTGGTATCGCCGCTCGCGCACCGCCCGGTCGTTGCGCTGAGATCCCGGTCCCCGCCGTTCAGGCTGGTGGTGCAGCCATTGACGTTCTGGACCAAGAAGACCGTGCCGTTGAAGGTGTTCAACTGAAAGTTGCTGAACTCCTGCCGGAACGCCGCTGCCGACAGCGTGAACGGCCCAGTCCCGTATTTCGCGCCGACTTCGTAGGAGGTCACCGTTTCCGGGTCGAACTGGAGGTTGCCGACCAGCGCCTGCGCACCGCCGACCGATGCGAAGGTGGTCGTCGGCGCGCCGTTGAACACCTGAATCGGGTTCTTGAGCGCAGAACGATCAAGGTTGAACCCGCCCGCCTTATACCCGCGCGAATAGCTGCCGTAGAGCAGCATATGGTCGAACGGACGCCACGACAGGATGCCGGTGCCGCTGAAGCGATCCTCGCTGCGCTTGCTGTTGATCGACACGCCGTTGAGTTCAGCGGTCGAATTGCCCTGACACGACAGGCCAATGATGCCGCCAGCTACCGCCGCCAAGCCGGCGTTGGTGAGGAACGGCGTCAGCGCGGCCTGGTTGGCGACGCAGGCGGTGTTGTCGTTGCCGAAGGTGGCCGCGAACTTCTTGGTTTCGTTGGTGTAGCGTACGCCCAGCGTGACATCGAGGCGGTCGGTCAGATGAATGATGTTGTGCGTGAAGATTGCGTAGTTCCGGCTGTTCTGAGTGTAGCGATCGAGCGTGGAGCCCTTGTCGTTGATCCCGTCGAGCCGGTCGAACGCAGCATAGACCAACGGCGATGCCGCCCCGAACGCCGCCGGACGCGCACCAAGGCACGCAGGCGATGTTGGCGAATAGAGCGCAGCAAGACCGCCGCCCGACACGATCCGGCACGTTGCAAACCGGCCATATTGGCTGCCGAACCGAAGATTGTCGGTGACGGTTAGGTCTTCGTTCGCGAAATAACCGCCGACGAGCCAGTCGAGCTTGTTGTCGAACAGATTGCCCTGCAACCGCAATTCCTGCGTGAAGGTCTTGAACTGCCGCAACGAATTGCCGTCCGCCGCGCGGTACAGGATGTCGACCGTGCTATAGTCGGTGTCCGATCCCTGGTCGCTCTTATACTCGCGGTAAGCGGTGATCGAGGTCAGGTTCACGCCGCCGAGAGTCCAATCGATCTGGCCCGAAATCCCCTTGTCGGTGGTGATCCCGCCGAAGCTGCGGCCCCGGCTGACGCTCACATCGCGGCTGTAGCCGGCGTTGTTGATCCGCGCCAACGGCTGACCGAGATCGCGTAACACGTTGACGATGTTGTTGCCCGTACCCTGCAACGGCGACAGCGGCGTCGACGGATTGTTGAGATTGCCGACGAATGAATTGACCGAGTTGTCGACGTAGGTCGCGGCGCAGCATTTCTCGTCGCGATGCGTGTAGTCGGCGATCAGCCGGAGCGAGAAGTCCGCGCTCGGTTGATACAGGATCTGGCCACGCACGAAGTAGCGGTCGCGGTTGTTGATGTCGGTGTTGTTGGTGGTGTCGCGGTAGAAGCCGTCGCGCTTGACGTAGACCGCATCAACCCGCGCCGCGATCGTCTGCGTCAGGGGGACGTTCACGGCGCCGGCGAGGCGATAAAAATCGTAATTACCGTAGGTTGCCTCGGCATTGCCGCCAAAGGTGAAGCTTGGTTTCTTCGAGAAAACGTTGATGACGCCCGCCGAAGCGTTGCGGCCTCCAAGCGTTCCCTGAGGCCCGCGCAGCACCTCGACCCGGTCGATTTCTCCGAGTTCGTTGAGGCCTATGCCTGCGCGGGAGCGGTACACGCCGTCGATGAAGACCGCGACGGAACTTTCGAGGCCGGGGTTATCGCCAACCGTACCGATACCGCGAATCCGCGGCGAACCATTCGCTTCCGAACCGGTCGAGGAGACCAGGAGCGAGGGTGCGAGCTGGCTCAACTGGCGGATGTCGTTGGCGCCCGAATTGGCGAGCGAGGCGGCGGAAACCGCCGAAACCGCGACCGGAACGTTGGCGAGCAACTGTGCACGGCCTTGAGCGGTAACGATAATATCCTGACCGGTGTCGTCCTGACTGTCGCTGCTCTGCGGGCTGGGCGCTGGTGCTGTTGCAGGTGGCGGCGCCTGCTGGGCCATCGCCGGACTGGTCGTCCCGATCGCCAGAGCCGAAAGCGCGCACGCCACCAAATACCGCGTATTGGGCATCTTGATCTCTCCCCGGATCGGAACGCTGATCGGTTCCGTACCCTATCCTCGAATGCCCCCTCATCTTGGCGCCGTCAAGCACCAGAAAACGCCTTGGCACGAGACAATTTCCGATTGTGGCATAAATGACATAAGAAATATGCGTCCGAACTGGCCAGAACGCCCCTTCTAAACGTCGTTTTAACGTCGTTTCGCCGCCAGATGACGCACGTTCGCCGCCGATCGTGCCGGATTAATAGCCGTTTAGGCGCGCAAATCGCTCGCGGTGGTAGGCGCCGTTGCCCCACATCGCTTCCAGCACGCGCGCCCGCTTGATGTAGAAGCCGGCATCGTAATCGTCGGTCATGCCGATCCCGCCATGCAGCTGGATCATCTCGCGGCTCATCAGGTTGAGCGTGTCACTCGCGATCGCCTTGGCGAGGCTGACCGACTGGTCGAGATCGGAACGCCCTGCATCGATCGCCTCCAGTGCCCCCTCGACCGCCGAACGCATCAGCTCGAGTTCGGTGAACAGCTTCGCCATACGGTGCTGGAGCGCCTGGAAGGTCGAGAGCTGTTGCCCGAACTGGACGCGGGTCTTGAGATAATCGTTGGTCGTATGGAACGCCTGCTCCGCCATCCCAAGCATTTCGGCGCAGAGCACCGCCGTCGCGCGATCGATGACCTTTGCGGTCAGCGTTGCATCGCCGAGTCGCACCGCGGGAACGGCGTCGAAGCGGACTTCGGCATGGCTTCGCGAATCCGCCATGGAACGCGCATGCCGCGTAACCCCGGTATCGCCCGCGACGAGATACAGACCGTCGGTTGCCGCGACGACGAACAGCGTCGCGCTGTCACCCTCCGCCACGAACGCCTTGGTTCCACTGAGCTTTCCGTCGACGACCGTAGTTGCAATACGCGCCGGATCGTGGACCGGCCCCTCGTCCACCGCGAGCGCCGCGACGACCGCGCCACTGGCGATCTGCGGGAGCCATTCCGTCCGCGCAGCCTCCCACTCCCCCAGCACGATCGCACTCGCCGCTGCCGCGCTTGCCGCCAACGGCGAGGCCGCAAGATTGCGACCGAGCTGCTCCAGCACCAGCCCGAGCGACAGATAGCCAAAGCCCGTGCCGCCGAACGCCTCGGGAATGACGATCCCGGCAAGCCCCATTTCACCCAGCGTCGACCAGGTGGCAGGATCGTATCCTTCGGCGGGGGCGGCTTCGCGCATCTTGCGGAACGCGGCGACGGGCGATTCATTGTCCGCCCACTCGCGCACCATGTCGCGCAGCATCGTCTGTTCGTCGTTGAGTACGGCCATGTCGCTATCCCTCGCTAAAGGTTGGAAGAAAGCGGGGGAGAATGGCTTCAGCCATCCTTCACCCCGCCCCTCTCCGGCGCGCCGCGGCTGCGGCCGCCTATCCGATGTTACTGGTGGTCGAGCATCCCGAGGATGCGCTTGGAAATCACGTTGTTCTGGATCTCGGTCGAGCCGCCGTAGATCGACACGGCCTTGCCCCACAGCCAGGTCCGGGTCTGCGCGAGCTCTTCGTCCGTAAAGCCGTCGCCTTCCCAGCCGAGCCCGGCCATCCCCATGATCTCGATCGACAGTTCGGCGCGATCCTGCGTGATCCGTGCACCGACGTTCTTCATGATCGAGGTCGCCGCGGACGGCCCCTGGTTCGATTTCGCTTCGAGCGCCGCGCGCCGCAGCGTCAGCGCGAAGGCGCGCGCGTCCATTTCGTGGCGGACGATCCGCATCCGCAGATCGCTGTCGTTGACGCGGCCCTCCGCGTCGGTCCCGCGATAATCCTTGGCGAGCGCGTTGACGGGCTTGCCCGCGAACAGCCGCGAGGCGGACCCGCCGCCCGACAGGCTCGATCGTTCATGCTGGAGCAGTCGCGTGCCGATTTCCCAGCCCTGCCCCTCGCGTCCGACCAGATTGCCCTTGGGCACCTTCACGTCGGTGAAGAAGGTCTCGCAAAAGGGGGACTGGCCCGAGATCATCCGGATCGGCTTCACGTCGACGCCCTCGGCGGTCATGTCGAGCAGCAGGAAGCTGATCCCGCCGTGCTTCTGGCTCTTGTCGGTGCGGACGAGCGCGAAGCATTTGTCCGCCCACTGCCCGCCGCTGGTCCAGGTCTTCTGGCCGTTGACGAGGTAATGATCGCCCTTGTCCTCGGCATAGGTCTGGACGTTGGCGAGATCGGACCCGGCGTTGGGCTCGCTATAGCCCTGGCACCAGCGCACTTCGCCCTTGGCGATCGCGGGGATATGCTCGCGCTTCTGCTCCTCGGTGCCATATTCTAGCAGCGTCGGGCCGAACATCATCACGCCCATCCCGCCGATCGGGTTCCAGGCGCCGATCCGCGCCATTTCCTCGTTCAGGACGCGGATCTGCGCCTTGTCGAGGCCACCACCACCGTAGGCCGCGGGCCAGCCGGGGACGCCCCAGCCTTTCTCGCCCATCGCCTTTTGCCACGCGACTTCATCGGCGGAGGGATCGCTCGGCCCCTCGAGCGCGGACATCGCATTGTCCTTGCCCTTGAGCGCAGCCGGAAAATTCTCGGCGAGCCAGGTGCGCGCCTCTTCGCGAAAGGCGTCGAGCGCGGTCGCTGGAGTATCGAGTTCGGGCGCGGTTGCCATGAAACCTGTCCTTGGTTCGTAAAACTGAAGATCGGGTATGGCGGGGCGATGCCA
>NZ_JAPYKK010000045.1 GCF_029623395.1 Sphingomonas echinoides | reverse complement strand
GTAGCCCGCGGCCAGGTCGCCAAGACCTATATCGTCGCCGAAGCACAGGACGGCCTGATCCTTGTCGACCAACACGCCGCGCACGAACGCCTCGTGCTCGAGCGCATGCGCAAGGCGATGGCCGACGGCGGAGTGGCCAGTCAGGCGCTGCTCCTCCCCGAAGTGATCGAGCTCGACGAAACCGCCTGCGACCGGCTCGAAGCGCGCGCCGCCGAACTGAGCGAGTTCGGCCTCGACCTCGATCGCTTCGGCCCGCGCGCGATGCTGGTGCGCGGCGTGCCCGCGATGCTCGGCCAAAGCGACGTCACCGGCCTGGTCACGGACCTCGCCGACGAACTCGCCGCATTTGACGAGGCGCTATCCTTGCGTGAGCGTCTGGATCATGTCGCCGCGACGATGGCGTGCCACGGATCGGTGCGGGCAGGGCGAATCCTGTCGGTCGCCGAGATGAACGCGCTGCTCCGCGAGATGGAAGTGACGCCGCATTCGGGCCAGTGCAATCACGGCCGCCCAACCTGGGTGAAGCTGGCGCATGGCGATATCGAACGCCTCTTCGGGCGGAAGTAGCAAGGCAATCTACCGCCCGTTCGTTTAGCGGCGAACACCGAGCCCACCCGTTCTCGACTTCCTCACCACGAACGGGAAGCGGAAAGATGAAACCCAGCGTTTCGTTCATCGTGCGGAAACAAACCCGGCTCTGCGCATTAACACGACAACAGCCTCCATCGTCGTATCGGACCGCCCCATGACCAAAGTTCTTCCCGTCGTCTTCGCGCTCATCCCGCTCGCCGCGTTGGTCGGTGCATGCGCCGTAACCGGCTGAACGTCGTCGCTATCCTACAGGCGCGGATTATGGCATCTTGTCGCCTTGCTCTTTGACAGCATCGGCATCTCTATCGATCGACCCATGCCGACGGTGATCGCATTGCGTTTCCGCCTAACCTTAGCCTAACCTTCCGCGTCGTCGCCAAACCAAAAAGGGCCGCCCGGATCTCTCCGGACGGCCCTTTTCGTATCGTAACCGAATGACTTACGCTGCGGCAGGTGCCTCGGCGTCGTCGTGGTTCGAAGAGACCTCGGCGGTCGCACCGGGCTCTGCGTTGGGATCGTAATCCTCAACGAAGCCAGCTTCGTCCTTTTCGAACATGGCTTCCATGACGTTGACGCCCTCGGCCTGCATCTTCGCCTCTTCGGGCGAACGTGCAATGTTGACCTTGATCGTCACCGACACTTCCGGGTGCAGCGAAACCTTGACCTCATAGAGGCCGATGGCCTTGATCGGCTTGTTGAGCACGATCGCCGACTTCGACACCTTGTGGCCTTCGGCCTCGAGCGCCTCGATCAGATCGCGCACCGCGACCGAGCCGTACAGCTGGCCGGTGTTCGATGCCTGACGGATCAACGTCACGGTCGTGCCGTCGATCGTCTTGGCTTCGACTTCCGCTTCCGAACGACGCGCTGCGTTCTCGGCAACGATGTTCTCACGGTTCTTCTCGAAGACCTTGCGGTTGGCTTCGTTGGAGCGAAGCGCCTTCTTGTTCGGCAGGAGGAAGTTGCGGGCGAACCCGTCCTTCACCTTGACGACGTCGCCGATGTTGCCGAGCTTGTCGACGCGTTCCAGCAGGATGACATCCATCTCAGCCGCTCCTTACTTAACGATGTAGGGCAGAAGGCCCAGATGACGCGAACGCTTGATCGCCTGGGCGAGCTCGCGCTGCTTCTTTGCACTCACCGAAGTGATACGCGACGGGACGATCTTGCCACGCTCGGACACGAAGCCCTGGAGCAACCGGACGTCTTTGTAATCGATCCGGGGAGCGTCTTTTGCGGAGAACGGGCAGCTCTTGCGGCGGCGGAAAAATGGGCGTGCCATGGTCTATAGCTCCTTATTCGCCGTCGAAGTCACGACGCGGGCGGTCGCCGCGGTCAGGACGATCACCGCGGCCTTCACGGCCACCTTCACGGTCGCCACGACGCTCACGGTCGCGCTCGGACTTGCGCATCATCACGGTCGGGCCCTCTTCGAGCGCGTCGACCTTGACGGTCATGTAGCGGATGATGTCTTCGTTGATCTGCGTCTGGCGCTCGAGCTCGGCGACGACACCGGCAGGGGCGTCGATTTCGAGCATCACATAATGCGCCTTGCGGTTCTTGGCGATCTTGTACGCCAGGCTACGCAGACCCCAGCTCTCGGTCTTGACGACCCGGCCTTCGTTATCATTTACGATCTTGGTGGCGATTTCCGCCAGGGCGTCCACCTGCGCTTGTGCCAGATCCTGGCGCGCAAGGAACACGTGCTCGTATAGAGCCATGTGTCTCGTCTCTCTGTTTTGGCCGATCGCTGACGTCGCACCATGCGAACGCCCCTCCGGCTGTCGTCTCAGGGATTACATACGACGACCATCACTGGCCGCAGCACGGGCGAGCCCATTGCCCGATCATCGATTGAAACGCAAGCGCCATGACGATCGAGAGATCGTCGGTCGGTGAAACCCGCCAAACCCTTTGTCCGTGCGAATACATCATAATCGGAGCCGATTACAGAACCTCTCCTCCATCCTTAGTATGAGCAATACACGATCTGCCGTATTTTTGTTTAACCACCGAGAATGTAAGAGATGAGGGCAGGAGGTTCCTTTAATGATCCTACTAATTCAGCTCTTCGCCGCCATGACTCTTTTCTCAGTGGGATTTGTCGTTGGCTGTTTCTGGAGTACAAACTTCGTGCGGGACAGGATGGAGCGCAACACTGCGCTGGGCAGCGGTAAACATGGCGTAGAACCGCAGCATATGCGGTCGAACGAGCCGGTTTTGTCGTTCGCTGGTCGAGAAAGGACTTCGGGACAATGACGGCAAGAGTCGCAATTCGATCGGATACCTTGCAGCTTTACCAAGCGTGTAACATCCACGCCCCCGTGTCGGACCGGTATCTGGCCACGTTCGATCTGGATGCGGACGGCGTCTTGCTTGGATGCAATGCGGTTGGGCAGCACATGCTCGATCGTGGGAATGTGCTGCTTGGTTCGCTCCATCAAGCGATAACCTGGGCATCAGGCGACTTGGCCGAGAAGATGAACGCCGCGCTGACCGAACGGGCGGGGGACGTCCTGCTGGTTTCCGTGATGGACACGAGCGGGGCGCGACATGCGATCCTCGTCGCCCGTGAAACCGGAATCGGCACGTTCCGCACCTCGACCCGGACCCGGGTGGTCGTGCGCGATCTTCTGGCGTGGGCGGAGGCCGAGATTCTCGTTCCGTCCCGCGTCTATCTGCTCACCGCAAGCGAGACCTCGCTGGCACAGAGTCTGGTGGTCGGCCGGTCGCTGACGATGCACGCAAAGCTTCGCGGATCGGTCGTCGCGACCGTGCGGAAGCAATTGTCTGCGATCTTCGCCAAGACGGGGACAAGCCGCCAGGTCGAACTTGTAGCAACGTTGCTGGCGACCGCAGCGCTCCACGACCCGTGGGCGACGGACGCACCGGCCCCGTCGTTCCCCGCAACCGGACCGCTCGACCGGACCATCGCACGACGCGCGACTGTGCGGGTGAGCCATTAATCGGCTCACCCGCGTATTCGTAAAGTGCCAGCATCATTCGATCGCTGGCCGCCGGATCAGTTGAACGCTCCGGCGAGGACGGCACCGATGATCCCGCCGGACACCGCGATCAGGACGGCATCGTTCCCGGAACGGACCCAACGGTAGCCGCGTGGTGGGGCGTAAAGGCGACGTCCGCGATACGCCCGCCAGTCGTTGATTTCACGGTAATTCGATGCGTAGCGTCGATCGAACCGTTGGCCCCTGGCCCAGCGACGGTGGTTCTGCGCGACGTTGCGGCGATTGACCGTCGTGCGCTTGGTGACGACCGTCCCGTTCGGGCGCTCGCGGACAACCGTGGTCGTCTGGCGCTGCTGCTGCGCTTCGGCGCTGGTTGCGGCGATCGGACTCGCGGCGGCGGCCGCGGCGAGGATCGCGATGATCATCTTTCTCATGAAGAACTCCTGTGTTTCGACGGCGCCTTGCTCCCGGCGTCGGCTCCTATGTGGAAGGCGTTTGTCGCGCATCGGTGCCGTCAGGCGCGTCAAAGGGTCGCAAAATGTCGCGGCCGGTTCGCGCCCGTTCAGGTTGACGTGGCTTTGGTCGAGAGCCTAACCGCCCCGACAAAGGAGTGGTGCTATGCGAGCGTTTGTATTTCCGGGGCAGGGCAGTCAGGTCGTCGGCATGGGCCGCGCGCTGGCCGAGGCCAGTGCCGTCGCCCGTTCGGTCTTTCAGGAGGTCGACGATGCGCTGGGGCAGCATCTGTTCCGACTGATGACCGACGGTCCAGAAGATCAGTTGCAACTCACCGAAAACGCCCAGCCAGCAATCATGGCGAACGCGATCGCGACGCTGCGGGTGCTCGAGGCGGACGGCGGGATCCGGCTTGCCGACAAGGCCGATTATGTCGCGGGTCATTCGCTCGGCGAATATAGCGCCCTTTGCGCAGCGGGCGCGGTCGACCTCGCCACGACGGCGCGCCTGCTCAAACTGCGCGGGCAAGCGATGCAGGCGGCGGTCCCCGTCGGTCTGGGTGCGATGGCCGCGCTGCTCGGCGCCGATGTCGACAAGGCGCGCGCGATCGCCGATGCGGCTGCGGAAGGCGAAGTGTGCACGGTCGCCAACGACAACGATCCCTCGCAGGTCGTGATCTCGGGACATCGCGGTGCCATCGAACGCGCGGTCGGGCTCGCCAAGGAGATGGGCGCCAAACGCGCCGTTCTGCTCCCCGTCTCCGCACCGTTCCATTGCGCGCTGATGCAGCCCGCCGCAGAGGCGATGGAACGCGCCCTCGCCGACGCCCGGATCGACGCACCGCTGGTCCCCGTCTTCGCCAACGTCACCGCCGCCGCGGTGGCGGACGCGGACACGATCCGGCGCCTGCTGGTCGAGCAGGTTACGGGCATGGTCCGCTGGCGCGAGTCGGTGCTGGCGATGGCCGAGACCGGGGTCGAGCGGTTCGTCGAGTTCGGCGGCAAGGTCCTCACCCCGATGATCAAGCGGATCGCGCCCGAGGTCGAGGCGACCAGCGTGGTGACGATGGACGATATCGAAGCGCTCGCCAAAGCGCTCTGACGGAGAAATGACAATGTTCGATCTTACGGGAATGACCGCGCTCGTCACGGGCGCATCGGGCGGCATCGGCTCCGCCATCGCGCGCGGCCTTGCCGCGCAAGGCGCGCGGCTGGCCGTGTCGGGCTCCAACGTGACCAAGCTGGAGGCGTTTCGCGACCAGTTGGAGGGCGATCATGTCGCTTTGCCGTGCGACCTTTCCAACGGCGCAGCTGTCGATGCACTCGTGCCGCAAGCGGTCGAGGCGCTGGGGGGCAAGCTCGACATTCTGGTCAACAATGGTGGTATCACGCGCGACAATCTCGTGATGCGGATGAAGGACGAGGAATGGGACGCGGTGATCCGCGTCAATCTCGAAGCCGCGTTTCGTCTTGCCCGCGCCGCGGCCCGCCCGATGATGAAGGCACGCTTCGGCCGGATCGTGTCGATCACCTCCGTGGTCGGCACGACGGGCAACCCGGGCCAGGCAAATTATGCGGCATCCAAGGGCGCGCTGACGGCGATGTCCAAGGCGCTCGCGCAGGAACTCGCCAGCCGCGGGATCACGGTAAACTGCGTTGCCCCCGGCTTCATCGCGTCGCCGATGACCGCCGGGCTGCCCGACGCGCAGAAAGACGCGTTGAACGCACGGATTCCGATGGGAAAAATGGGCGAGGGCATGGATATTGGCGCAGCCGTCGTCTATCTGGCCAGCCGCGAAGCGGGCTATGTCACGGGGCAGACAATCCACGTCAATGGTGGCATGGCAATGATCTAAGCGCAGACGCCGCACGGTTCGCGGCGTTACCGTACCGGTTCAGGTGCCGGTTCCCCTTGCAAGGGGCCCGACCCCGTTCTAGGTGCGTTCAGGAATCAAGAACCCCCAGCTACAGAGGGACGGAATATGAGCGAGACCGCAGACCGCGTTAAGAAGATCGTCGTCGAGCATCTCGGCGTTGAAGCCGACAAGGTGACCGAAGATGCGAGCTTCATCGATGATCTGGGCGCGGACAGCCTCGACATCGTCGAGCTGGTGATGGCATTCGAAGAAGAATTCGAAGTCGAAATTCCGGATGATGCCGCCGAGAAGATCACGACCGTCAAGGACGCGATCACTTTCATCGACGAGCACAAGGGCTGAGCGCCACGCCATCGGCGCGGCAGCAACGCTGACGACAGGATCGGCTCCCCGTCCCAGGGCAATTGACCGGGGGCGGGGAGCCGTTTCTCTTTTGCAAGACAAGAAATTCAACGGGAGATGGCCATGCGCCGTGTTGTCGTAACCGGTTTGGGGCTCGTGACGCCGCTCGGCGCGGAGGTCGAGACGGTCTGGGCGAACTTGCTCGCCTCTAAGTCCGGTGCCGGGCCGATCACGCGGTTCGACGCGTCGGACCAGAAATGCCGGATCGCTTGCGAAGTGAAGCCAGTCGGCCACGCCTATGGCTTTGACCCCAATCTGCGCGTCGATCACAAGGTGCAGCGCCAGGTCGACCCGTTCATCATCTACGGCATCGACGCCGCCGGTCAGGCGCTCGAGGATGCAGGCCTCACCAACATGAGCGAAGCCGAACGGTATCGCGCGGGTTGCTCGATCGGGTCGGGCATCGGCGGATTGCCGGGAATCGCAAGCGAGTCCCTCGTCTGCGAGAACAAGGGACCCAGCCGGGTCTCGCCACATTTCGTCCATGGTCGGTTGATCAATCTCATCACCGGACAGGTTCAGATTAAATACGGCCTGATGGGCCCGAACCACGCCGTCGTCACCGCCTGTTCGACCGGCGCGCATTCGATCGGCGACGCCGCGCGGATGATCGCGATGGATGATGCCGACGTGATGCTCGCTGGCGGCGCCGAAGGGGCGATCTGCCCGCTCGGGATCGCCGGCTTCGCGCAGGCGCGCGCGCTGTCGACCGCGTTCAACGACCAGCCCGAGAAGGGCAGCCGCCCCTACGACATCGCGCGCGACGGCTTCGTCATGGGCGAAGGCGCGGGCGTCGTCTGCCTCGAGGAATATGAGCACGCCAAGGCGCGCGGCGCCAAGATCTACGCCGAGGTGATCGGCTACGGCATGTCCGGCGACGCGTATCACGTCACCGCGCCGCATCCCGAAGGCTCGGGCGCGTTCCGCTCGATGGAAATGGCGATGAAGCGGTCCGGGCTGCAACTGTCCGACATCGACTATATCAACGCGCACGGTACCTCGACCCCCCTTGGCGACGAGCTCGAGTTGGGGGCCGTCCGGCGTCTGTTCGGGAACAACATCGACACCTTGTCGATGAGCTCGACCAAATCGGCGATCGGGCATCTGCTCGGCGGCGCGGGTGCGGTGGAGAGCATTTTCTGCATCCTCGCGCTACGCGACCAGATCGTGCCGCCGACGCTCAACCTCGATAACCCCAGCGAAAGCTGCGAGGGCGTCGATCTCGTACCCCACGTCGCCAAGCAGCGGTCGGTGAAGGCGGTGCTCAACAATTCGTTCGGCTTCGGCGGGACGAACGCATCGCTGATCATGACGGCGGTCTGACAGGCGTATGCGTCGGCCCGGCTGCCTTGCGATTGGCGCGCTCGTGCTGGCGGTGCTGGCCATCTTTGGCGTGGTCCACATGTGGGGCGGGCGCGGCCCGCTCAACCGCGCGATCTCGGTTCAGATCGCGCCGGGATCGAGCCTTGCCACGGTGTCGCTCCAGCTTGAGAAAGCTGGAGCGATCGCTTCGGCTGAGCGGTTCCGATTGCTTGCGCGCGTCTTCGGATCGAACGCGCCGGTCAAGGCGGGCGAATATCGCATACCACCCCGGCTCAGCCAGGGGGACATCCTCAAGGTTCTGCAAGGCACCAAGACGGTTCAGCGCTACGTCGTGGTGCCGGAGGGTTATCCGTCGGTCATGGTCAAGCAGGTGCTAGACCGGACCGCCGAACTGACGGGCGCCATCGAGGCGCCAGCGGAAGGCAGCATCCTGCCCGACAGCTACGCCTATCAGCGTGGCGAAACGCGCGCGCAGATGGTCGCGCGGATGCAGGAACCGATGACGCGGTACCTCGCGCAGGCGTGGGCCAAACGGAAGCCCGGCCTGGTCGTGAAGACGCCGCGCGAGGCGCTGATACTTGCGTCGATCGTGGAGAAGGAAACGGGCAAACCGGCCGAACGACGGCTCGTCGCGGCGGTCTATGCCAATCGGCTACGGCAGGGAATGATGCTGCAGGCGGACCCGACGATCATCTACCCAATCACAAAGGGCAAACCGCTCGGTCGCAAAATCCTGTTGTCCGAAGTCCGCGCGGTCAACGCGTACAATACCTATGCGATGACCGGCTTGCCGGCAGGACCGATCTGCAATCCGGGGCGGGCCAGCATCGATGCCGTCCTCGATCCCGCAGCGTCGAAGGCGCTGTATTTCGTTGCGGACGGCACTGGCGGCCACGTCTTTGCCGATACGCTGCAGCAGCATAACGCCAATGTCGTCAAATGGCGGGCGTACCGGCTTCAGCACGGAATCTGAAGGTACCAGCCTAAACGCTGAGTGCGGGGAAGCACATTCGCTGTACTCCCCCGACCGTCAGGGCCGCAGATCCGCCAGATTAGCCGCTGGAGGTTATTTCTGGACTTCGAAGGCACTTCGACGTGCCGTGTCAGCCGCACCCGGGGTGATCTTCGGGGCAGCGGACATTGCAACCGCCGTCCCGGTCGCCGGCTTCAGGACGAACCACTCGGGCCGATCGATGGCCACCAAAAACGCCAGCATGCTGATCCCGAACATGAGGAACAGCAGCGACCCGCGCAGCGTGTCATGCGGGCCTGGGCGGTTTTTGTCGTTCGGTCCGGACATCGGCAGTCTCCTTAAGTGGGGACTACCTAGATAAGTGGGCAAGGAAGCCCTTGTTTAACCAGCGCGTTAGTTTTTATTGCTGCGACGCAGCACATGTTCACGTTATCGTCTTGGGGCGTCACCCCGGCAAAGCGCGGAATGACGCCCCCAGGATTATCCGCGCAACGCGTTTGCTGCGCGGGCAAGGCCCTCAATTTCCGCCATCGACGCGCCTTTCGGCGTCACCCAGCTTCCGCCGACACACAATACTGGCTTGAACGCGAGCCATTCGGGCGCGCTTTGCTCGGTAATGCCGCCGGTCGGGCAGAAGCTGCACTGGTAGAACGGTGCAGCAAGCGCCTTGAGGGCCTTGAGCCCGCCATTCGTCTCCGCCGGGAAGAATTTGAAGTGCGTCAGCCCCAGTTCAAGCCCGGTCATGATGTCGGCCGCGTTGGCGATACCCGGCAGGAACGGCACGCCGCTGTCGATGATCGGCCGCGCAAGGCGTTCGGTCAAACCCGGGGAAACGATGAACTCGGCGCCCGCATCCATCACGCGCGTGAACTGATCGGCGTTCACCACCGTCCCGGCCCCGACGATCGCGCCGGGCACCTTCTTCATCTCCCGAATCGCGTCGATCGCGGCGGGGGTCCGCATCGTCACTTCTAGGACGCGCAAGCCACCCGCGACGAGCGCCTCGGCCAGTGGACGCGCGGTCGCGGCGTCCTCGATCACGAGAACGGGGATGACCGCACTGGTCTGCATGATGTCGACGATCGTTGCGGTCATTGCGTGTGCTCCTGCGCATAGGCTGCCGCCGCGCCGAACAGGCCCGGCTGCGGATGGGTAATAAGTTTGACGGGAATGGCCGCCATGCGATTCTGGAACCGGCCCTTCGCGGAAAAGCGCTCGGCAAAGCCGGACCGGGTGAAATGGTCCTTCAGCCGCAATCCGAGCCCCCCGGCGATCACAACCCCGTTCGCGCCGTGGGCGAGCGCGAGGTCGCCGGCAACCGAGCCGAGGCTCATGCAGAACCGGTCGGCGGCGGTGACGGCAAGACTGTCCTTGCCTTCGAGCGCTGCAGTCCAGATCGCCTTGTCGTCCAGCCGCGTGATCGAGCGATGCTCGATATCCGCCAGCGTTTCGTACATCGCGACGATCCCGGGTCCGGAGACGATCCGCTCGGCGGAAACGCGCGTATAGGCCTTGCGAAGGCGCTTCACCATCGCGTCTTCCAACGCATCGAGCGGGGCGAAATCGATATGACCGCCTTCGGTCTCGATGACGTGGTACCGATCCGGAGTCCGCAAGACCTGCGCCACGCCGAGCCCGGTGCCCGGTCCGCAGACCGTCAGGACTCCGGTTTTTGGAAATGGCACGTCCGGTCCGCACAGATGGAGGAAGTCGCCGTGGTCGACCTGCGCAACCGCCTGGCCGACCGCGCCGAAATCGTTGATCAGGACGAACTCGTCGACGTTAAGGCGTTCCTTGATCAGCGGCGGGCGGATCACCCAGGGGTTGTTGGTCAGCTTGATCACGTCACCGCTGATCGGCGAGGCAACCGCGATCGCCGCGGCGCGCGGCAGCGGTTGGCCGACTTTCGCGCCGAACGCCTCCCATGCGGTCTGGAACCCGCCATATTCGGCGGTCTTGAGCGTGACCGGCTCGCCGAGCGACACGACTCGACCGCCTGCCACCTCCGCCAGCGCGAAACGGGCGTGCGTGCCGCCGATATCAACTGCTACGACCTGCATTCTCTTCCCCTTGACGCGCTCCCGGTGCTCCTGCGCCGGAGCACGGAATTGCTATTACCAGCCCATGCCCGTCAGCAGCGGCGATGCACCGCGTTCCGCCTCGTTAGCGTTCGAACGGAACAGGCCGAACAGTTCGCGACCCATCCCATCGATCTCGTTCGGCATCGTGACCGGCACGCGCGCCGCCCATTCCGCCGGATCGACACGCGCGAACAGCTCGCCGGTCTCCGCATCGACTCGGATCACGTCGCCGTCGCGGACCCGCGAGAGCGGACCCTCGCCAAGCGCCTCGGGCGAACAATGAATCGCGCACGGCACCTTGCCGCTCGCCCCCGACATGCGGCCATCGGTGACGAGCGCCACCCGGAATCCGCGGTTCTGGAGCACCCCGAGCGGCGGCGTGAGCTTGTGCAACTCGGGCATCCCGTTCGCGCGCGGCCCCTGGAACCGCACGACCACGACGACGTCGCGGTCGAGTTCCCCCACCTGGAACGCCGCCTGGACAGACGCCTGGTCGTGGAAGACGCGCGCCGGTGCCTCAATCGTCCACCGGTCGCGCTCGACCGCGGACACCTTGATGCACGCCCGCCCGAGGTTGCCGGTAAGGATGCGAAAGCCGCCTTCGGGAGCGAACGGTGCAGCCGGCGTGCGCAGGATCGTCTCGTCGCCACTGGCACCGGGATTGACCCAGTTCAGATGGTCCGCCTCGAGCACGGGCTTGCGTCCATAGGCCTCGAGACTGTCTCCCGCGACCGTCATCAAATCGCCGTGGAGCAGCCCAGCAGCGATCAACTCGCGGATCACGAACGGCATGCCGCCCGCAGCCTCGAACCCGTTCACATCGGCCGAGCCGTTGGGATAAACGCGCGTGATGAGCGGAACCGCCTTGGACAGGCGATCGAAATCCTCCCAGTCGAGCACGATCCCGGCACACGCCGCGATCGCGGGCAAATGCAGCAAGTGATTGGTCGATCCGCCCGTTGCGAGCAGACCGATCGCCGCGTTGACGATCGCCTTCTCATCGACGCACGCGCCGAGTGGACGATAATTGTCGCCGTGCCAGCCGTTAGCGGCGAGCCGGTGGACCGCCCCGCGCGTCAATTCCTGCCGCAACTTCGTGCCGGGATTGACGAAGGCCGCGCCGGGCATGTGGAGGCCCATCACCTCCATCATCATCTGGTTCGAATTGGCGGTGCCGTAGAAAGTGCAGGTGCCCTTGGAATGATACGCGCCGATCTCGGCTTCGAGCAGCGCATCGCGCCCGACCTTGCCCTCGGCAAACGCCTCGCGGACAGCGGCCTTTTCCTTGTTGGGCAACCCCGACGGCATTGGACCGGCCGGGATGAGGACCATCGGCAAATGTCCGAAGCGCAAAGCGCCCATCAGCAAGCCCGGCACGATCTTGTCGCAAATGCCGAGCAGCGCCGCGCCTTCAAAGACACCGTGGCTCAGCGCGATCGCGGTCGACAAGGCGATCGTGTCGCGGCTGAACAGCGAAAGCTCCATGCCGGGATAGCCCTGCGTCACGCCGTCGCACATCGCGGGAACGCCGCCCGCGACCTGTGCCGTCGCACCGGCCTCGCGCGCCCACACCTTCATCTGCTCGGGGTAGCGATAGTAAGGTGCATGCGCGGACAGCATGTCGTTGTACGACGTGACGATCCCGATGTTCATCGCCTTGCCGCTGGTCAGCGCCGGGCGATCTTCCTCGGTTCCGGCATAAGCGTGCGCGGCATTCGCGCAGCCCATCGCCGGTCGTTCGATATGGGTGTCGCGCGCGCGCCCGATCAGGCCGAGATACGCCTCACGCGTCGCCTTCGACCGCGTGATGACCCGGTCGGTGACCGCGGCGATTTCGGGGTGCAGCGTCATTATAGTCCTCCGTCATGCCGGGTTTGTCCCGGCATCCACCGCGCCGCGCTTCCGCCGTCCGCGTACCGTGCGCCGCCGTCGCTCCCGGGACGCGCCCGGGGGAACGGCGGGCTGGCGATCATTCCGCCGACCAGTGAATGTCGACCGGCAGTTCCGCATCCGCCAATACACGACCGATCGGGTAAGGCGAAGACGGTCCCTGCTTGATTGCCTGCTCGATCACCTTTTTCTTGGCGTCGCCCGTCACCGCGATGATCAGCGCACGCGCCGAGACGATCGCCGCGCGGCTGAGCGTGACACGTGCAACCGGCGCTTCCTTGGGCAAGGGATCCGGCATCACGCCGACCGCGCGCCGCTCGTTCGGGCCGGACAGTGCCTCGTCGAAATCGGGGCCGGGGAAGATCGAGGCGGTGTGCCCGTCCGCGCCCACGCCCAGCAGGCACAGGTCGAGCGGCCAGTGCAGATCCTGCATCAGCGCATCCGCGGAACGCCCGGCCGCCTTATAGTCTGCCGTGGCATTGGGAACGATCGGCATCACGCGCGCGCCCTTGGGCAGGAACGTCTTGGCGATCATCGTGACGTTCGACAGCGCATCGCCCAGCGGCACGATCCGTTCGTCGGTCGGCACGATCGTCACGCGCTTCCAGTCGATCTTGGCCTTGGCGAGACGTTCGTAGATCGGGATCGGCGTCTTGCCGCCCGACAGCGCGATTACGGCTGCGCCGCGCGCGTCGATCGCCGCATCGATGATGAAGCCGATGTCGCCCGCGACGGCGTCCGCCATCTCGTCGGCATCCTCATAATCCCACCATTCGATTTCTTCGCTCATCAATCATTCTCCGTTGGGTGCTCCTGCAAAGTCAGGGCCCAAATGACGGGGGTGGCATCGACCGACCCCCGGATTCCCGCATCGGCGGGAACACGAAACTAGCTCAATCGTCCTGCCACGTCACACCGTCGCGCTCGGTCAGCGCGACCGCGGCGCTCGGGCCCCAGCTTCCCGAGGGATAGCTTTTGGGCTTCATGTCGTTGGCAACCCAGCCTTCGCGGATCGCATCGATCCAGGTCCACTGCGCTTCGACTTCGTCGCGCCGGACGAACAGCGTCTGGTCGCCCTCGATCAGGTCGAGCAAAAGGCGTTCATAGGCGATCCGGCGGCGCGATCCCGCGAATTCGGCATCCAGGCTGAGGTTGAGCGGCACTTCGCGCAGGCGGATACCCTCGCGGTCCAGCCCGGGCTCCTTCGCCATCACCAGCAGCTGGACATATTCCTCCGGCTGCAACCGGATGATCAGCACGTTCGGCTGGAGCAGGCCGCCGCGGTTCGAGAACATTGAATGCGGGACCGGCTTGAACTGGATCGCGATTTCGCTTCGGCGAGTCGGCATCCGCTTGCCGGTGCGCAGGTAGAAGGGCACGCCCTGCCAGCGCCAATTGTCGACATGCGCCTTGATCGCGACGAACGTCTCGGTCGTCGATGCCTTTTCGAGCTCGTCGGTATAGCTCCTGACGATCTCACCGCCGCTCGCACCCGGCCCATATTGGCCGGTCACGGTATCGCGCGCGGCGTCCTCCGGCTTGATCTGGCGGAGCGAGCGGAAGACCTTGGCCTTTTCGTCGCGGATCGCATTGCCGTCGAAGCGGGCAGGGGGTTCCATCGCCACCAGCGCGAGCAGCTGCAGCATGTGGTTGGCGACCATGTCGCGCAGCGCCCCTGCGCCGTCGTAATAGGCCGCGCGTTCTTCGAGGCCGACCGTCTCGGAAATGGTGATCTGGACGTTGTCGATCCCGCGCGCGTTCCACACCGGCTCGAAGAACGAATTCCCGAAGCGCAGGGCGAGAATGTTCTGGACGGTTTCCTTGCCGAGATAATGGTCGATCCGGAACGTCCGCTCCTCGGGGAAGGCGGTCGCGACGGTGTCGTTGATTTCGCGGCTGGACGCGAGATCGTAGCCGAGCGGCTTTTCAAGCCCGATCCGTACCGTTTCCCCGGCAAGGCCAGCACCTTCGAGACCGCGGATGACGGCCTCGAACAGCGACGGTGCGGTCGACAGGAAGATCGCAAGACCGCCCGATACGTCACCGACCTTGTCGGACAGCTGTTTGTAATGGTCGATATCCGTCGCATCGAGCGGCTGGTAGCCGACGCGCACGAGGAAACTCTCCACGGCTTTTTCGTCCATCCGATCCTTGGGGACGAACTTCTCCAGCGCGGTCTTGGCGAAGGCGCGATAGCTCGCGTCGTCATTCTCCGACCGTGCGGTGCCGGTGATGGTCAGACCGTCCGGCAACAGGCCATCGGCATGAAGACCGTACAGCGACGGGAGCAACATGCGCTGTGCAAGGTCGCCGGTGGCGCCAAACAAGAGGAGTTTACCGACGGGCTTGCGGGGCATGCGACTTATACCTCCTGGGGGGGAAGGGGTCACCTAAGCCGCGAAGATCGTCCCGCCAAGGTGAAACCGGAAAACAATTCGGGGACTGCGCGGATCAGCGGATCAATCCGGCAAGCGGATCGAACCCTGCCATGACGTTCAGATTCTGCACCGCAGCGCCCGCGGCGCCCTTGCCGAGATTGTCGAGCGTTGCGATCAGCCGAACCTGACCCGCGTCCGCGTTGCCACAGACTCTGAGGGTCAGCCGGTCGGTACCGGAATCGTCCTCGATCTGGACGACCGGCGCATCGCCTTCCGCCACGCGGATCAGGCTGTCGCTGCCATATGCCTCGCGCAACGCCACCTCGCACGCCTGGAGCGAGGGACGCCGCTTGAACATTGCCAGCGGCAACGGGACCTCGACGATCATCCCGCGGTAGGTGTTGACCACCGACGGCATGAAGATCGGCGGATGTTCCAGCCGCGCGTGCTTTTGCATCTCGGGCACGTGCTTGTGCGCGAGGCCAAGCGCGTAGGCGCGCGCCGCCGGGGGCGGGTTCGGCCCTTCATACTCGGCGATCATTGCCTTTCCGCCGCCGGAATATCCGGACGCGGCGTTGACCGTCACAGGCCAGTCGACCGGCAACAAGCCTGCCCGCACCAAGGGGCGGACGAGCGCGAGAAAGCCCGTCGGGTAACACCCCGGGTTGGTCACACGCTTCGATTCGGCAATCAATGCGGCCTGGCTACGCTCGAGTTCTGGGAAGCCGTAGCTCCATCCATCCGCGGTACGATGTGCGGTGGACGCGTCGATCACACGGGTACGATCGTTGTCGATCAGCGCGACGGCTTCGCGTGCCGCGTCGTCGGGCAAGCACAGGATCACGAAATCGCTGTCATTGAGCGCCGCGCGCCGCGCCTCCGGGTCCTTGCGGAGGGCAGGATCGATCGTGACGAGTTGAACGTCATCGCGACCCGCAAGCCGATCGCGAATTTCCAGGCCCGTCGTTCCCGCGGCGCCGTCGATGAAAACACTGACGCTCATGTCGTCGGCCACGATAGCGCGCGCGTATCGACATAGCCAACGAGATCGAACGCCGGCGCGCGACCCCATGCCCGCCCCGCGATGAACTCAAGGACTTCGAACGCGGTCCCGATCGGCAGTTCCGCAACGACCGGCGAATCGGTTTCTGGCGCCTGCCGAAGATCGGTCGGCGAAATCACGATGCGCGAAACCGCCGCTGCGTAATGCGGCGCGAAAACCCGATCCGCGAGGCGGATGTCGGCAAGGTCGCGACGCACCGCATAGCGCAGCGGATCCAGCGCAACCGATTGGCCTAGAAGAGCAAAACTTTTACGCGGTAGCGTGACGGGCGACGGGTTGCGGTGCTCCGCCGCCGATGAACTGGCCGAAATCTTCAAGAAACCCTGCCCCTTCGGAGGTACGTGCGACGAAGATATTACGCTTGTCGTTATCGTCGCGTTGACGGCGCAGATAGCCCAGGGTGCCAAGCCTGTTCAAGGCACGTGTCACCACCGGTTTGGATACGTTGAGCATCGACGCCAATCCGCGCACCGTGTGCGGCCCCGGTTTGAGGTATACGACCAACAATAACGCCATCTGCCGATTGGTCAGGTCGGGTTCTCCCGAACGGACATAATCGACAAGGGCCTGCATCCACTCGCCTAAAGAGCTATCGCTTTGAACTGCCACGGCCAACACCCGCAAATTACTCGGCAACCCCCGACAGCCGGGGACATTCCTGCACACCAAACGCCTTGCATGGCGCTAGGTTTCAGTTCGTTGGCGAAATGTCGCGGATCCGTCACCAATCTGCTGTAAAGTCTCGCCGACGCCGGGCTCCCGAGCAAAAAGTCATAGCGAAGCGCGAAATGCGCCGGACCGGGGCGTTCTGATCGCAACCGGACCGCCGTGGTTGATCGGATCGGCGACCTCGCCTATGTGCCCCCCAACGCAGCCGACCAGTGGCGCTCAAGGATCAACCCGCAACATGTTTCTGTTCCAGTTCCTCCTCGTCGTCCATTTCTGCGTCGCTGCGGCGCTGGTGTCGGTCATTCTCGTGCAGAAGTCCGAAGGCGGCGGCCTGGGCATGGGCGGATCGCCGTCGGGCCTGATGTCGGCACGCGGCGCAGCGGACTTCCTGACGCGGGCGACGTCGACGCTCGGTGCGGTGTTCATCGCGCTCAGCATCGTGCTCGCGGTCCTTGCCGCGCAGAACCGCGTTGCCAAGGTCGATCCGACGCTTGCTACGGGTGCAGCAACTGCCCCCGCGCCGGTCGCGCCTCCCGTCCAGACCGACCCGAACAATCCGTTCGCGAGCGGCGCCCGCAGCGCGATCGAGCCGACCGGTAACGTCGCGGCGCCTGCCAACGGCGCGGCCCCGACCGCCCCATAAGCCGCGTGTCGGCCGGCACATCGCCGTTGCCGACGTCGCATCTCCCTGAAACTTTCCCGGAGTCGCGCGCTTGTCGTGCCACCCCGGATGACGCTAGGCCTTTGTACCCATGGCGCGGTTCATTTTTATCACCGGCGGCGTGGTCTCCTCGCTTGGCAAGGGACTGATGGCAGCAAGCCTCGCGGCGCTGCTCCAGGCCCGTGGCTATCGCGTGCGGATCCGCAAGTTCGATCCCTATCTCAACGTCGATCCAGGCACGATGTCGCCCTATCAGCACGGCGAAGTCTATGTGACCGACGACGGCGCCGAGACCGACCTCGACCTCGGCCATTACGAACGCTTCACCGGCGTTCCCTCGCGCCAGAGCGACAACGTCACCTCGGGCCGGATCTATCAGCAGATCATCGCGCGCGAACGCCGCGGCGATTATCTCGGGGCGACCGTGCAGGTCATCCCGCACGTCACCGACGCGATCAAGGATTTCGCGCAAGCCGAGATCGACGACCTCGATTTCGTCCTGTGCGAGATCGGCGGAACGGTCGGCGATATCGAATCGCTGCCGTTCATCGAGGCGATCCGCCAGCTGCGCAACGATCTCGGGCGCGGCAACTCGGTCAGCATCCACGTCACGTTGGTGCCCTATATCGCCGCTGCGGGCGAGCTGAAGACCAAGCCTACGCAGCATTCGGTGCGCGAACTGGCGGCGTTGGGCGTCCAGCCGGACGTGCTCGTCTGCCGCTGCGAACAACCGCTTCCCGAAAGCGACCGCGCGAAGATCGCGTTGTTCTGCAACGTCCCCAAGTCGGCCGTCATCCCCGCACTCGATGCGAAAAGCATCTATGCGGTGCCGGTGCAGTATCACAACGAAGGGCTCGACGACGCGGTCCTCAACGCGTTCGGGATCCTGCCCGGCGGTGCCCCCGATCTTTCGCGCTGGACCAACATCATGGACCGGCTGACCAACCCGGAGGGCGAAGTCACGATCGGTGTGGTCGGCAAATATGTCGGCCTGCAGGATGCGTATAAGTCGCTGAACGAAGCCCTCGTCCACGGCGGCATCGCGAACAAGGTTAAGGTCAACGTCGAGTGGATCGACGCGGAACTGTTCGAGGCGAACGACGCGGACATCGCCGCGCGACTGGAACCGATGGACGCGATCCTGGTCCCCGGCGCTTTCGGCGAACGCGGGGCGGAAGGCAAGATCGCCAGCGTCCGCTTCGCGCGCGAACGCGACATTCCCTATTTCGGCATCTGCTTCGGCATGCAGATGGCGTGCGTCGAAGGTGCGCGCGATCTCGCCGGGATCGCGGACGCAAGCTCGACCGAGTTCGGCCCGACCGACGAACCGGTCGTCGGCATGATCACCGAATGGATGAGCACCGGCGGGCTCGAGAAGCGCGAAGCCGGTGGTGACCTCGGCGGTACGATGCGGCTCGGGGCCTATCCCGCCAAGCTCGACGGCAATTCGGTCGTCTCCACTATCTACGGCGGAAGCGACATCTCCGAACGCCATCGCCATCGTTACGAGGTGAACACCGCCTATCGCGAACGTCTCGAACAAGGCGGTCTGGTGTTCAGCGGCATGTCGCCCGACGGGATGCTTCCCGAAATCGTCGAACGGCCGGACCATCCCTGGTTCGTCGGTGTCCAGTTCCATCCCGAGCTCAAGAGCAAGCCGTTCGATCCGCATCCGCTGTTCGCCAGCTTCATCGCGGCGGCAGTCCGGCAGTCGCGTCTCGTCTGAACGCGGGAAGGGCGCCCGGACCTTGATCCGGGCGCCCTTCCTCTGGCTTACAGTTTAGACAACAGGTTCAGGCAGCCTGGGCCGAATCCTTGTTGTCCTCGACCGCTACCAGCGGTGCACCGGTCTTGATCGCGATGGTCTTGGGCTTCATCGCCTCGGGCACTTCGCGGATAAGATCGACAACGAGCAGGCCGTCGTTGAGCCGGGCATCCTCGACCCGCACGAAATCGGCGAGTTCGAAACGACGCTCGAAGCTGCGGTTGGCGATGCCGAGATGAAGGAACGACGCGCTGGCGGCATCCTTGTCATCCTTGCGCCCACGCACCTGCAACAGGTTCTGCTGCGCGGTGATCTCAATATCGTCACGACCGAAGCCAGCGACCGCGATCGTGATGCGGTAGCGATCGGTATCGATCCGTTCGAGGTTGAACGGCGGATAATTGTCCGCGCTCGCCTGGCGGGCATTGGCCTCGAGCATGTCGAACAAACGGTCGAAACCGACGGTCGAGCGGCGGAAAGGGGTAAGGTCGAATTGACGCATGATGGGCTCCTTTAAAAGCGAGGGTCATCGTTGGTATGCAAGCCCGGTCCACTGCTGTGCGACCTGGCCTGATGCGGCCCGCAATCGGCACCGCACGGCGTAAATTTGGGGCGCTCTGTCGGCAGTTCAAGAGCGCAACGGCGAGAATCGTGTCCGCCTAAAGCCCCGCTATCGACGTCCAAAGAACAAGCGGCGTGATAATCCCCCCGATTGGTAGGCATTGTGGATCGACTCGGCACGACCGAGCGAAAAAGGGGATTTCCATGTTCGCGCACTTGCCGCTCATCCTGCTTGCTCAGACCGCGGTCGAAACGCAGGCGCCGCCGGTCGCACCACCGCAACCCGTCGATCAGACCGAGGGGCGATTGGGAACGGCGCAACAGGGCGGCGGCGACATCGTCGTCACCGCACGGCGACGCTCCGAGACAATCCAGGCGGTCCCGATCGCCATGTCCGTCATTGGCGGCACCGCGCTGGCGGAGACGGGGACGTACAACGTCAACCGGTTGACGCAGCTTCAGCCGAGCCTGCAATTCTACTCGACCAACCCCCGCAACTCCGCCGCGAACATCCGCGGCCTGGGCGCGCCGTTCGGGCTCACCAACGACGGGATCGAGCAGGGGGTCGGCATCTATGTCGACCAGGTCTATTACAGCCGGATTGCGTCGGCGACGTTCGACTTCACCGATACCGAGCGGATCGAAGTGCTGCGCGGGCCGCAGGGCACGCTCTACGGCAAGAACACCACGGCGGGCGCGATCAACATCACCACCCGCAAACCGAGCTTCTCCCCCGAAGCGCGGGTCGAAGTGTCTGGCGGCAATTACGATTTCTTCCAGGGCAAGGCGTCGGTGTCGGGCCCGCTGATCGACGACAAACTGGCGATCCGCCTGTCGACCTCGATCACCACGCGGCGCGGCACGATCTACAACAGCCGCACCGACACATATCTCAACAGTCAGGACAATACCGGCTTTCGCGGGCAGTTGCTGTGGAAGCCGACCGATACGCTCGATCTGACCCTGTACGGCGATTATGCGCGGCAGAACCCGCAATGCTGCGTCCAATATTATGTCCGCACCGGCGCAACGCAGCGACCGCTCAATCGGCAATATGCCGCGCTTGCTGCTGCGCAGGGCTATGCTGTGCCGTCGACCAACGCGTTCGATCGTGTCGCCGACGTCGATACGCCGCTCCGCGCGAAACAGTCGCTCGGCGGCGCATCGCTCGTCGCCAACCTGGATCTTGGGGGCGCGACGCTGACTTCGGTGTCGGCATGGCGCTTCTGGGACTGGGATCCCTCGAACGACCGCGATTTCATCGGTCTGCCAATCACCAGCGCGTCGAACAATCCGTCGCAGCAGGAACAATACAGCCAGGAAGTGCGGATCGGATCAAACGGGACCCGCAAGATCGACTATGTCCTCGGCGCCTTCTATTTCTACCAGACGATCGATACGCAGGGGTTGCAGGTGCAAGGGCCGGCCGCGAGCCGGTTCCTGCTCAATCCGGGTGCGAGCGTCCGACCGGGTGCTGCCGGGTGCGCGACCCCGACGACGAACGCGTGCAATCCGGCAATCCTCAACGGGCTGACGGCGCGCAACACCATCGGCTTTACCAACACGAGCGTCGCGGCATTCGGCAAGGCGACGTGGCACGTGAGCGATGCCTTCTCGATCGCACCCGGGTTGCGGGTGAACTACGACAAGAAGAATGGCTCTTACGTGTCTGTCGTTACGACCGGAACGGGCAGCACGACCTTGAATGCGGACCAGCGTGGCGTGCTCGCCCCGCAGACGTACACGCCACGCTTCGACAAGTGGAACGTGTCCGGCGACATTACCGGCGCGTATACCGTCACGCGCGATATCCACGCTTATGCGACCTATGCGCGGAGCTACAAGTCGGGCGGGATCAACCTGTCGGGCTTGCCGCTCGATGGCGCGAACAACCCGATCCTCTCGGCGGCGACGGTCAAACCCGAGAAGGTCAATCACTTCGAACTCGGTCTGAAGACGCAATTCCTCGACCGTCGCGCGACCGTCAACATCGCGGGCTTCTGGACCGAGATCGACGATTATCAGGCGACCGTCACCAATGGCCAATTGGGGGTGTTGCGCGGGTATCTCGCCAATGCCGGGAAGGTGCGGACGCGCGGGATCGAAGTGGACTCGGCGTTCCGCCCGACGTCGCGGCTCAACGTCTATGCCAACGGCGCGTTCACCGATGCGCGCTACGTGAAGTTCGTCGATGCGCCATGCCCACCCGAGCTTTCGGGGGGGACGACCGTGGCGGCTGGGCAGACCCCGGCGGCTGCGGGTGTTTCGGGGCTCAGTCCTGCAAGTTGCGACGTGTCAGGGCAGTGGCTCCCGGGTGTTTCGAAATGGGCATTTTCGTACGGGGCGGAATATGACGTGCCCGCGCGGATCGGTGCGCTCGAGGGGCAGGTCTATGTTGGATACGACGGCAGCTACCGTTCGACGTTTTCTTCGAACCCGTCGCGATCCGCCTATACTGACATTAAGGGGTATGCGCTCAGCAATTTCCGGCTGGGGTTCAAGGCGCGCGACGATTTCAACGTGTTCGGCTGGGTGCGCAATGCGTTCGACCAGAATTACTACGAGGTGCTGGCGACGCAGTCGGGAAGCACGGGGTTGGTCGTCGGGCAACCTGGGGACCCGCGGACCTATGGCCTTACGCTAAGCAAGTCGTTCTAAGATTTGGGAGGCGTTGCGCTCTGCAAGGCTCGGCCCCACCCCAACCCCTCCCCTGAAGGGGAGGGGCTTTTTGGCGATCGCTTCTTTCTAGCCCCTCCCCTTCAGGGGAGGGGTTGGGGTGGGGAAGCCCAGCAGAACACCCCCCGCCAGAGAGCAAACCACAAATAAGGAAGAAGCGCCGACCAGCAAAGCCTTCGCCAGAGGAAATGCTGCACACAAGCAAACGCCCGGGCCGTTTCCGACCCGGGCGCCTGCGTGACGATCGCTCGTCAGCCCCCAATTCGCCTTCGCAGCCAGCCCTTTTAGGCGGCGCTGAAGGCATCCCCGAACCACGGCCGTTGCCTGTGTGTCAGTGACAAAAGCGTTAGGTTCGTTCCGGGGGCTTGTCACCGGGAATGTGGCCGACGCGAACCGATTGCGGCGCTCCTGTGGCGATTGCGCAACACGTAGCAACAGTTGCCAGCCCGCGACCTCGCGCCTAGAGCGACCGCTTGAGCACCACCGGGGCGGACAGACCGAACCATATGATCCTATCCCGATACGAACGCATGATCGCCCGGCGCTACTTGCTGCCGGGCAAGGGCGAAGCGTTCATCTTCCTCGTCGCCGGGATCAGTCTCGTCGCGGTCATGCTCGGCGTCGCCGCGCTGGTGATCGTGATGAGCGTGATGAACGGCTTCCGCGCCGAGCTGTTCGACAAGATCGTCGGCCTCAACGGCCATGCAGTGGTGCAGGGCTATGGCGGCCAGATGCCCGACTGGCGCCGCGTCGTCGGGCTCGCCGAAGCCACGCCGGGTGTCACCAGCGCGACGCCGCTGATCGAACAGCCGCTGATGACCACCTACAACGGCCGGGTCGAAGGCATATTGCTCCGCGGGATGCGTGTGGCGGACATCCGCTCGAACAAGACGATCGGCAGCAAGATCGTGATGGGCTCGCTCAGCAACCTGACGCCGGGCAGCGGCAAGATCGCGATCGGGTCGGGGCTGGCGGACTCGCTCGGCGCGGTCGTCGGCAGCCAGATCGCGCTGATCAGCCCGCAGGGGCAATCAACCCCGTTCGGCACGGTGCCGCGGATCGTCAACTACACCGTCGGCGCGGTCTTCACGATCGGCGTGTACGATTTCGACAAGGCCTATGTCATAATGCCGCTGGAGGATGCGCAGACGCTCCTCATGTTCGGCGACTCGGTCAATATCGTCGAGCTGCAGACCACCAATCCGGACCAGATCGGCCCGATCCTCGCGCCCCTGGTCGACAAGATCGGGCGGAGCGGCGTGGTGCAGGACTGGCGCCAGATGAACGCGCAACTGTTCGAGGCATTGGGCGTCGAGCGGGTCGCGATGTTCACGGTGCTGTCGATCATCATCCTGGTCGCGGTGTTCAACATCCTGTCGTCGCTGATCATGCTGGTCCGCGCCAAGACGCGCGACATCGCGATCCTCAGGACGATGGGGGCGAGCCGGGGGGCGATGATCCGGATCTTCATGACCGTCGGCACCACGATCGGCGGGCTCGGCGTGATCGCGGGGCTGATCCTCGGTTTCATCTTCCTCCAGTTCCGCCAGGATGTCGTCAACGTCGTGCAATGGGCGACCGGGCAGAACCTGTGGGACCCCTCGGTCCGCTTCCTGAGCGAACTCCCGTCCAAGACCGATCCGGTCGAAGTCACCGTCATCGCGCTGATGGCGCTGGTGTTCAGCTTCCTCGCCACGCTCTACCCCGCGCTCAAGGCGGCGAGCACCGATCCCGTCCAGGTGCTCCGCTATGAATGAACCGGTTCTCTCCGTCACCGGCCTGTCGCGCAGCTTCGCGCAGGGCGGCGAGACGATCGAAGTCCTGCGCGGAGTCGATCTCACCGTCGGCGCGGGCGAGATCGTCGCTTTGCTCGGCCCCTCGGGGTCGGGCAAGTCGACGATGCTCCAGGCGGTCGGGTTGCTCGAGGGCGGGTTCGGCGGATCGATCCGGATCGACGGCGAGGAAGCCGCGCGATTGAACGCCGACGGGCGGACGCGGGTGCGGCGCGACAAGCTCGGCTTCGTCTATCAGTTCCACCACCTGCTCCCCGATTTCAACGCGACCGAGAATGTCGTCCTCCCCCAGATGATCCAGGACCGCCCGCGCGACGAAGCCGACGCCCGCGCCGCCGCGTTGCTCACCGCGCTCGGCCTCGGCCACCGCCTGACGCATCGCCCCAGCCAGTTGTCGGGCGGCGAGCAACAGCGCGTCGCGGTCGCCCGCGCGCTCGCCAACCGGCCCGCGCTGGTGCTGGCGGACGAACCGACCGGCAACCTCGACGAGGGCACCGCGGACGTGGTGCTCGCCGAATTCCTACGGCTGGTGCGCGGGGAAGGCTCGGCGGCGCTGGTCGCCACCCACAACGAACGGATCGCGGCCAAGATGGACCGCGTCGTCCGACTTCACGAAGGACGGCTTGCATGACAGCCTGGACCGACCCGCCGACGCTGGTCGGCCAGAATGTCACGCTCCGCCCGACGGTGCTCGACGATCGCGACGGCATCGTCGCTGCAGCGGCGGACGGCAGGATCAGCGAACTGTTCTTCACCAACGCCTCCACGCTCACCGACCCGGACGGCTTCATGGCGGCGCTGTTCAAGGAGCGCGATTACGGGCGCGCGATGCCGTTCACCGTGTGCAAGCCGGACGGGCAGGTCGTCGGCCTTACCCGCTACATGCGGATGAACGCTGCGCACCGCCGGCTCGAGATCGGCGGCACCTTCTACGCACAGTCGGTCCAGCGCAGCGGGGTCAATACCGAGGCCAAGCTGCTGCTGCTCAAACACGCGTTCGAGGTCATGGACTGCAACGCGGTCCAGATCCGCACCGACTGGTTCAACAAGGCGTCGCAAAAGGCGATCGAGCGGCTCGGCGCGAAGCGCGACGGGGTGCTGCGCAATCACCAGCTGATGGATGGCCGCATCCGCGATCTCGTCGTCTATTCGATCATCGCGAGCGAATGGGCGGGGGTCGAACGCAACCTGCGCTTCCTGCTCGCGCGCAACCAAGGAACACCGGCATGACCAAGATCACCGAGCTGACCGTCCACGCCGCCGACGGCAAACTGGTCGACCTCAAGACATATGCCGGGCGCGTGCTGCTGATCGTCAACACCGCGTCCAAATGCGGCTTCACCCCGCAATATGCCGGGCTGGAGGCGCTTCACCGCAAGTTCGCGGACAAGGGCTTCGCGGTGCTCGGCTTCCCGTGCAACCAGTTCGGCGCGCAGGAGCCCGGCAATGCCGAGGAGATCAAGAATTTCTGTTCGCTGACCTATGATGTCAGCTTCCCGCTGTTCGCCAAGGTCGACGTCAACGGCGCGGACTCCGACCCGTTGTTCACCGAGCTCAAGGCGCAGGCCCCGGGGTTCCTCGGCACGCAGGCGATCAAGTGGAACTTCACCAAGTTCCTGGTGGATCGCAGCGGCAAGGTGATCGAGCGCTATGCGCCGACGACCAAGCCTGAGGCGATTGAGGGGGATATTGCGAAGCTGCTTTAGCAGCGATGAAAACGCCTGCGCTACAACGCAAATTCAAGGCGGATTAAGCCGAAGCATCTAATCTCGAGATGCAAAAGCCTCATCACCAAGCAAAGGTACCAATCTTCTACGGAGGGAAGACGGTGGGAGATATTTTAGCAGCCGGAACTCTCGAATTAGATCTGCCAAGCCTTTTGCAAAGGGAGCTAGCGAGTTTACTGCAATTAAAGAAAGCTCTTCGCTGGTCAACTGGCTCCTTAGAAGGTTTCCATATTCGTTTTTCTCGTTTTGCAAAAGGTATTTATCAAAACTGACTCTATGTAAAATAGTGTAAATCAGTCGGAAATATGGACCAAGAGATGCTTCGTTGCTGCCGGGTATCCTCTGCTCATATATTTTAATTAAACTATCTTTTGTTCGAGCAGATCTTCCTGGAGCTACCCAATATCGCAGTTCTACTACAGCAGACCGTATTGCCTCGTGCCCACGATACGTGCGGCTTATGGGTTCCTTGTCCGTCCCAAAAACCGACTTTGTGATATTAGACATTTCGATGTACTCAACAGAATATGAGTATGTGATTTCTGAGCGAACCTCCCGCACCAATCGCAATAGCTCAAAAAAACTGCTTTCAAAGCGTTGCCTATGGGTATCCCGTGCTTGATCATTGAGACTTTTAGTTTGCAGCCAAAGTGTTGCCAAAACGGCAGCAGAGCCGAAGGTCGATACTAAGGCGTTGAATGCTCCAAATGAGTCGCCCCATGATCCCGCCTCCTGAATAGTAAGCGCGCGGTGATCTAGCCACCAAGCAGCTATATCTACCCCATCCAGTGCCCAAAAAGTCCAAAGCGCGATCAGAACGGTCGCCGCAAATGCCAAAATGCCGAATGTGCGCAAAACCGTCCCCCGACTTTTGAATCGTGAGGGGCAAAACCGTACCGTGGCCCTCGTATGCTATGGATTTTGATAGACTAAATTTTGAGGTCGTCGCAATCAAATATGTCTATTTGCACATAGGGAAGCACGACCGCCCGTTGAGCCACCTAATTATGCATGTCGAACGTCCACCGCAAAGATGGGTCGAGTATTCCTTCCGATTTAAAAACCAGTCATGACCGTTGGCTCAGTTTATGACGGTTGGTTGATTGTCCATTAG
>NZ_JAPYKK010000044.1 GCF_029623395.1 Sphingomonas echinoides | reverse complement strand
CTGATTCCGCTGTGTGGTGGTACGACTGACCAACACGTATGACAGAGCGGTTAGGGCCAGCGGCCGGGCACATGAACCAACGTCGGAAGTCTTTTTGTTGGCGCGGTCATTGGGCTACCTGGGTGAATTTGGCGGGTTTACGGTATCGTCCGTTTCGGTTCTCAGCCGCGCCAGCATGAAGTTCCTGGATAGCTTGTTCGCTCCACTGGCACTCGGTCCCCCGCCCCTGACCGGCCCGGCCCGGCCCTCAGGTGAGCTGGGAAGATCTCCGCGTATCCTCCATTTACGAATAGTCACGATGGCTACTCCGCAAAGCTTGGCAACATCCGCCGTGGCGCGTTGCTCGCTCATAAAATCATGTCCCTTGCGGAAGGTGCAAAGAGAAGAGGGCAGCATTTTGCCGTTATCAATTAAGTACTGTAGATGGAAGTCGGCGACAGTCTGTTTTGTGCTACCTGGTCCGGTTTATTTATGCGAATATTGCAAAACACCCGAGGGTCATGTCCATTTATGTAAAGCGCGATCTGATTCGGACTTTGCGAGGGGATCGAGGATGAGCGACCTGTACTGGCTGGCCAACAAGCAGATAACGCGGCTCGATCTATATTTTTTAAAGAGGCACTGCAGGCCACGAGCTGATGACCGCCGGTTTTTTTGAGCGGCATTATGTTTGTCAACCGCAACGGCTTGGGCTGGTGCGATGCTCCCAAGGAGTATGGCCCCACAAGATGCTCTGCAACCAGTGGAAGCGGTGGGGCGAAAGGCGCGTATTGTTCTGCATGATGGAGAGTTTGGCCACCGAGAGTGCTACTTCCAAGATAATCATGATCGACACGACTTACCTGAACGCACACCGCGCGGCATCGAGCCTGCGGGTTAATAAGGTGGCCTTGGGCACCTCATTGGACGCACTAAAGGAGGTATGAACACCAAGCTGCACGCCGTTGCCGATCCCAAAGGAGGATCGCTCAGCCTCTTTAGGACGGCTGGCCAGGTCAGCGATTACAACGGCGCCGCCGCGCTACTCGCAGAACTACCCGAGGCGCAGTGGATGCTGGGCGACCACGGCTACGACGAAGAGTGGTGCAGGGACGCTCTTCAGGCAAAGGGCATCACGCCCTGCACTCCGGTCCGAAAATTGCGGATCATGCCCGTCAAATATAACAAGCGCCGCTACCGAAGCCGGAGTCGTATCAAAATAATATGCGGCCGTCTAAAGGACTTGCGCCGCATCGCCAGTCGTTATGATCGATGCCCAACCGTCTTCTTCTCCGCTATCGCGCTCGCCGCCACCGTTATCTTAGGGTCAGGACCCATAAACCGGATTCCCTTGGCGGCGCGAATGTTATTCAGGCTCGGCGACAGCAGGAGCGTGGGTTTGAGCGAGTTCTGGTTGAGTGAAGAGCAGTTCAAGCGGCTTCGGCCGTTGCTGCCGGACAACGTTCGAGGGGTTGCGCGGGTTAATGACCGGCGTGTGATCAGCGGCATCATCCACGTGGTGAGATCGGGCGGTCGCTGGGTCGATGCACCGGCCTGCTACTGTGCGATAAAGACGCTGTACAACCGGTTCGTGCGGTGGGCGGCGAAAGGCATCTGGCAAGAGATATTCGTCACGCTGGCGGCAGCGGGTGGACCGCCCGCCGAAGTCCTGGTCGACAGCACACATATGAAGGCGCACCGCTCGGCAGGCGGCGGAAAAGGGGGGCGCTTGGCCCGTCGATCGTAACTGGCGAACAGAACTTGCGGAAGTTTTGGCGGTGATCCGCCGCAGCTCCAGGCCCACGCAGTGGCATCCCTCGGACGTTCGACGAAAAGGCGCTCAAGCGCGCGCTTAGCCAGCGTCGCACCAGTGGGCGCGACATGTTCGGAAGCGCGCCGATCGTGGCAATGCCGGACGGCGGGCAGACCGGCACGGCGGTGGCCTTGCGGTGCGTCTTCGGCTTCGTCGCGGACCGGCGATGTTCCGCAGGCTTCGCAAACCGCGCTTTGGCTGCGTGGTACACCCGCGGCGCGACTTCAACGGCTGTGCAGGTAAGGCCCACGGCGTCCGCATGGCTCAAGATCAAGGCTTCGGCGACCTCAGCAAGGCGCTTGATGATCGGCGCGGCGGCGGCGAAATCGATGGTCGAAAGGTCGGTCACTTCGTCGACCCCCTCGACGCAGGGAACGCCGGCAGCCTCCCCCTAAATGAGGAGCGAACAAGACCGGATGATCACTTGAACCCAAGGGTAGCGGCGCGCACTATCCCTCCAGGGCGACGGGGAGGAACTGAGCCATGATGGGATACACGGTCGACGTCAGCCGTCCGAAGGCGCGCATGGCGGGCGTGGAATTCGACGTTTTCAGTGAGACCCAACGCCTTCGCGCGCACGTTAGTTACGAGACCCTCGGAGGGGGCCGCGAGAGCCGAACGGCAACCGAGTGGGAAACCCTGGTGCGAGAGATGCCCGGCAAACTTCAAGCGCTTGTCGACGAGGGACAGCGCAACGGTCGGTGCGGGACAGCAGAGTGTATGATGTGAAGCCGTTCCGACGCTGCGCGGTGCCTGACACGAGATTACGGCGCCTTTGCGCACGTATCTGCAATTACGAAATTCGACGTCTCGCAGCAGCGACATCGTTTCACTAAAGGTTAGCGGTTTCCTGATACCGATTTTGGCGAGCGCCATTTTCGCTGCAAAGAACGACAAACCATGACGGTTTCGGGTTATTGGGAGCTCAAAGACAGCGTCATGGCTTGGGTCAGATGTCGCTCGCCTAAGGAGAAACGCATACTCGCACCCGACCTGCTCATCCGCATGATCGACTTCTTCAGTACGGCCGACCAACAGGAATTGGCCAAGGCTCAGATCTCTAAGGCGATAAGAGCGATGAAACGGGGCGACGTCACAAGTGTCGACGTCCATATGGAAAGCGCTTTTATAACGGTATCGGGCGCACCAACGAACTTTGAATGGGAGGACCTCAGAGCAGAGGTCGAAAAGCTTCGAAAAACGCTCCGAAAGGTTTGGTGAGATCACGGTTTCAACCATGCCGCACCGCCCCGCGCGCGGCGCGCAGCTGGTCGAGATCCGACGGTGAGCAACGGCACCATCATACTTCGCCAGTGGCTGCTTGGAACCACGGTCCTCGGTACCGGGACGACGATCGTTCCTGGCGCCGGCAATACCGGAAGCCTCACCCGCAAGATCACCGCCCAAGGGTCCGACGGATCTACGATCACGATTACGTCGACGGCCGTCACGGAGTCCGGGGTTCCGGCCCCGACCTTCTCTGGCACGCCGACGATTTCCCCGAACAGCGGCGATACTTCGGCAGCGTTCACCGAGATCGACCCAACCATCGCGAACGGCACAATTACGGCGCGTGCCTGACTGCTTGGAACGGCGATTCCCGGGACCGGAGCCACCATTGTGCCCAGGGCCGGCAACTCGGGATCTCTGAAACGCAAGGTCGGCGGTGAACTCGCAGCCCGTTGATAAGGGGCGGCGTTAGATATCGAAGCCGCGGCGCTCGATCTCGGCTAGGATCGCTTCGGCCTCGGGATCGCCGGGTTCGTTTCCGGTTCGCTGATACGACGCGATCAACTCGCGATCGGTCATTGCCGCGGGATCATCGTTGAGCGGGAGTGAGACGGGGCGTTTAATTCGCACAGACTGATCGCACCTAGCGATCCGCGCAAGCGGTCAAACATGCGGCGGTTCGGCCAAGGCGGCGTCGATCATAGAGTTCCAGTCACGCTGTGCGTTTGATCCGCCCGGCGAGTTGCGCCCCCATGCATCCTCCATTGCTTTGGTCGGCTCGCGCATGGTCATTATGATGGTGCGTGCTTCCTCCGCATAGCTCGCCCACATCGGTTTGCCTTCGTGCTGGATGGTCTGCGGATGCCCGTCCAAAGCGCACATTTTGCGCGCGACGCGTTCGACCATGTCCATAGTCATCTCCCTATCCAATCCGCTGGCACATCCCGGCTACGGGTCAGGTGGAGCGGAGGGCGGGAGCAAAGCGGGTCGCAGTTCGGAGACAACCGGAGCTACGACCCTGGCCGCCTGCGTCGCTTGGGGGGACTTGGGCGGTTACCGGGACGATACATCACAGCTTCCAGATCGCACCACTGATTCAAGCGTCAAAAGTCCAGCAGCAGCCGGACCCATCGGATCAGGGCTCCCTCTCCTGTCGCGCTCCGAACAGGCGCGGATCGACCCGGAAGAATTTTGCCAGGAGGTCCTGCTCGTTGGCTTTCAAGCCGTCGCCTCTTTCGCCGCGCACAAATCTCGACAGGTAATCGGATGGTCGACCGACCATGCGTGACAAAGGTGCGAGAGGAACCCTGTTTTCTTTGGCGAGCGAGCGCAACGTTTCGCGCACCTGATCGGGCGTGGCGGCGACGCTTGTCTTCATTGGACCGTCCCTGATTCTGCACTTCGTAAAATACTGCGAAACCAAGAACAATTTGTCGATAGCGCTAACATCTAAAAATTCGGCAGGAGCGGACGAACTGTCGCTGAGCTTTACACTTCGTCGTAGATATCGAAACCAAACTCGCGGAAATCTGCAATCGGCATGGTATTTGCAGACCTGCCGGTCGCAATTCTCGGAGTTATACACATGCGTACCACGTTCCTTGCTGCCGCCGCTGCGATTGCCATCGCGTCGGTTGCTGGCGTTGCCCCTGCTTCTGCTGCTGTGTTCCCCGTGAACGCTACCGCACAAAACACTGCCAACAACGGCTTCTTCACCGCCGCTCCTGGCGGCGCTGGCACGTTCAACGGTTCGTTCGGCGTTCGGAACATCGCCGCGGGTGATTTTTCGGAGTCGTTCACGTTCACCTTGCCAACGAACGGTCTGGGCAGCGGGTCGGTCACCTCGATCGCGTCGGGCGCTCTCGGCGCACTGACTGACATCAACTTCACGTCAGTTTTCTTCAACGGCATGGCAGCCGACATGGCGCCTAATGGCCGTTTTGAGTTCGCTTCGCTCGGTCTGCTTCCGATCACGGCTGGCAAGCTGAACACGCTCACCGTCAACGGCGTATCGTTTGGCGGCGCATCGATTGGCGGCAGCCTCTCGTTCACCCCGACCTCGGCTGTTCCAGAAACCGCGACTTGGATTATGATGCTCGCCGGCTTCGGCATGATGGGTGCAGGCCTGCGCTATCGTCGTCGCAGCTCGACCGTCGCTTTCGCTTAATCGCAGTAAGTGAGGAAATGCCGCCGGTGGAAGCTGGCGGCATTTTTTTGTCCCCTGAAGATCGAACAGGAGGCTTTCCGCTTTCAAGTTTTATACCGTAGAAGCAGCGTCGCTGTTTAGACGTGACCTACTTTACGATGGCATTGTCGCTTGAACTGATAGTCTGGGGCTAGCGGTCAGAATCGGTGGGAGACGCCAGCGTAAACTGCGACATCGGGCGCAGCCCTGTTCAGGCCCACGTTGGTACCAAGATCAAGCTGCAGATTGCGGTCTGGCTGCCAGGAAACCGCGATACTGCCTACCGCCGGCGTACCACGGACGTCTGGATCTGGATCATCGTCGCGCGTCACCTGCGTACTAAGAGCCGCCTTGATAACCTCACTCAACGAATACTCGACCTCAACCGCGCTGCCGTAGAGGGAGTGGCGGCCTCGACCGTCGTCGTTCAGTGCCTCATTCCGCTCAGCGAGTTCTGCGAATGGACGCTCGAAGCACACGATCTGGGGGACGGCAAGAAGCCGCTCAAAGGGGAAATGTGGTTCCAGGTAACCGACCAAGCCCTCTTCGCCGTTGCGGGCTTCTGGCAGCCAACGGCCAGGGGTAATGGCTTCACTATGGTCACGTGTAACCCGAACGAACTCGTGGCGCCGATCCATCAGAAAGCGATGATCACCGTCCTCGAGGAAGCAGACCACGATCGCTGGTTGCGCGGCAGCTACGACGATGTTGTGGCTCTGCAGCGACCCTACGCGGCTGAACGAATGACGGTTCGCGGGCCGGTATTCCCGACGCGCCGCGCCTGAATGTATGCCGCGAGTCCCCTGACCCAGGATGGCAATAACTTCGGCGACACCCTAGATAGTGAGCTGAAGGGGATCAGAAGATGGCGTTCAAGACGAACCGAGAGAATGCAGAAATAGCTCAAGCGGCAGCAACGTCAGCGACGCTCGAGAACGTTCGGATCCGGGAGCAGCGGTCAGCCAACGCTTATGCCGCGTTGGCCACCCGAGATGAGCGTATCGCAGCTAAGGCGGCAGGTTTGCAATCTGGGGATCGGGCCAACGATGAGGTGACTAACGATTGAATTGGAGCCGATGCCAGTCGGATATGGCGGCATCAACCGTCCTTTTGCCCAGGACCTCTTCAGACGCTTCGAGGTTGTCGAGGTGGATACGACGTACTCGATCGGTGCGTCCGCGGCCGGCGCGGGCAAGCCCGTCAAGGAGTTCATCGTTGGGGGCTAGTTTCCTGTTGGAAAGCAGAGCCCAGTCTGTCTAAGATCAGGGCGCATCGGTTGCCACTGATGGCATGCCCGGAGTGTGGACCCCTCGGTCATGGAGAGACCTCAGCTCGGCAACCGATGCGTTCTAACCCACCGTTGAGAGCGGGATAGGTAAGGTTCGCCCCCGAACCATTACTGCCATATTTTGTGGCGGTTCCCTCAAACAGGCAAGCGGGGTTTTACCCGCGCTCGTTCCACGTTTGTTCGTTAGTCATGGTTCTAGGGTTAGGACTCATAACCACCAGGTGACGGCTGCCACGAGGTAGATCGCGCCGAGGAAGTTTGTGGCGAGCTTGTCGTAGCGAGTGGCGATGCGACGATAATCTTTGAGGCGGCAGAACGTGCGCTCGACGGCGTTTCGGCCTTTGTAGAGTGAGCGCGAGAAGCAGCTTTTCCAGCGCCGGTTCGCCTTGGAGGGAATGTTGGGCACGGCACCCTGGCGCTCGATCAGGTCGCGGATCGCGTTGCTGTCATACGCCTTGTCCGCCAAAACGATGGTGCGCGGCGGGAGATCGTCGAGGAGGACATCGGCAGCACGGCAGTCGGCAACGTTACCGCCGGTCAGCAGGAAGCGGAGCGGGCGACCTTCGCAGTCGGTAAGGGCGTGGAGCTTGGTGTTGCGTCCGCCTCGGCTGATCCCGATCGCCTGGACGAGCGCCCCCTTTTCCGCCGCCCGCCGAGCGGTGCGCCTTCATATGTGTGCTGTCGATCAGGACTTCGGCAGGCGGTCCGCCCGCTGCCGCCAGCGTGACGAAGATCTCTTGCCAGATGCCTTTCGCCGCCCACCGGACGAACCGGTTGTACAGCGTCTTTCTCGGACCGTAGCAGGCCGGTGCATCGACCCAGCGACCGCCCGATCTCACCACATGGATGATGCCGCTGATCACACGCCGGTCATCAACCCGAGCAACCCCTCGAACCTTGTCCGGCAGCAACGGTCGAAGCCGCTCGAACTGCTCTTCACTCAACCACAACTCGCTCAAACCCACGCTCCTGCTGTCGCCGAGCCTGAATCACATTCGCGCCGCCAAAGGAATCCCGTTTATGGGTCCTGACCCTAGGGTCAGGACGGCAATTAGATACGTGACGTACCGACAAACCTTTCAGGCTCTGCGAATTTGGAGGATGAGGCCCCGATGGTCGACGGTGTACGTCCCGATTGGTGGCTCGTCGAATATCGCGGTGCGGAGATACCCGGCCGCGCCGAACGACTCAGATCGCTTGCCCTGCCGTTGCCACAGCATCACGCAGCGCCATAACGGCGAGCCTTCTGGACCAGAGATGCAAAGCACCTTAGGAGACGGTGATCTCAAAAAACGCTCGATCTCGGCACGGACAATCGCTTTGGACATGAGCGGGTTCTCGCACCGGTCTCGATCACTGTCGATGCCGTAGGCGGCCTTGTCCAGCATCCGCGGAGTCCTCGCGAGCGCACCTTCACCGTTATGAAACCCGGGTAGCGGGCGCTTTCGTCGACATCATCGGGCATGCCCCAGCTCTTAAAGGCTTCGACGTCGAGCCGGGCGAGGTTAACGCTGGTAGCCTATGAGGACGAACGTCCGCTTACCGGGCGTGGCCTGCGGAAAGCGGCCTTTCTGCTTTCCGCCAAAAAAACGGCGATGCGGCCCCCTGCCCCGCAGTCTGAACGAACGACCGTTTACGCCGTTCGATTTCCAAAAGCGGACGGGCGGCTTTCCACCCATGTTGTCTAAATGTAGACGGTTCGGTTTTCGAAGGGTCAAGCGATCTTTGCCATAAGGCGACCGGCGGCACCTTGCTCTGCCGCAAGATTCCGATTGTACGCAAGCGGCATCCGCGCTGATTTCCACCGCAAAGTGTCCATAATACCCGCCAGATCCTCGCCACTGGCAAACAGGTCCTGGTTAAGCCCAATACGCGTCGAGTGGGAGCTGATGCCTTTGAGCAGTCGAGCGATATCCTCTTCAGTCAGGTCGGGCAGCGCACTGCGGTCAAACGCGCGCTGGATAATCGATCGGAAGATCGGTCCGATCGAGCCTGGATGCAACGCTACAATGCCAACGTCATACGCCACGCGCGCCTCCACCGCAGGTTTGGAAAGTGTCTTGCGCAGATCCCACGTCTCCCGACCCGAGATGCTATGGATCGAGCGGCCACGCACCGCTGTGCAAGCCTTGTAACGACGCACTTGCACACGTCGGAAAAGCGGCCCAGTTGTGATCTCGGCCGCCTCGGTCCAGGCAGCTATCGCCGCAACGGTCCGCGGGCTGAGATAGGCAGTGGCTCCCTCCCCATCCTGATCACCCTTGTGTCGCAGGATTTCCAGCAGCCGCGCTTCGGGGTCGATCGCTTCCTTGATATGGTCGATGGCGACTGCCACCAGCTCAGATGCGCGCAAACCTGTGTCATACGCAGTCGAAAGGAGCGCGCGATCGCGCAGTTCAGGCAGATCATCCCCGCAGCTTTCGAGCAAGGCCCGGATATTAAGCCCGCGCGCCTTGTCGCGCTCGACATCGCGCACTGGGCCTTTGAACCGGAGCGGCCGCGCCTGTTTCTGCGCCGTCCCCTTCTTGCGGCGTACAGCCTGTAGCCGCAGCTTGACCAGCGGGGCGGGCGTCGGATCCTTGAGATCAAGCAACTGGTGGATTTTAGCAATCGACGCCTTGTAACGGGACAACGAAGCCGGCCGGCTCCCCTTTCCTGCTCGGGCATCAAGATAGTCTGCCACAGTCTCGGCCGTCGCCGGTAGCGCGATCCGGCTAGTGTGCCGACACCACGCGTCGAACGCCGCAATGTCGGATTTGACCGCCCGGATGCTGTGGGGCGACGAGGCCGCCTGGTAAGCGGCGATAAGCGGCTCATTGACGGCGATGCGCTCGCCCGCACGCATCTGTACAATTATCCAGGAGAGATCGTTCGGTGGCCTGATCGCCGGCACGCTCGCCTCAGGTGCTGCAATAGCGGTCTTATGCCCTTCCGGCGCGGTTTTTGTACCCATTGCGCGCCTTACTCCTCCGCAACGCATGTACCGCACCTTATAAGGGTTGGTCAATTTCGCTTATGTGATAACTGCAATTATCATATATGCATACATCAGTAGCCTGCCCACGCTAGACTGAGATGCCCCGTTAGGGATATACTCGCATTGTGACGCGCGCTATTCCTGACCTTTCGAAGCCGGTTTGGACTTCCAAACTCGTGGCTGCTCTTGAGCGCGCCGCGGCGGCCATAGGCAGGCTAGATGCCCGCGTTTGCGTCAGTCCGGTCGCTGCACCGTGGGCCATTCGCGCTTCTTGGACGGGGTATGCCACCGCGCTCAGGGGGCAGTCTGTAGAAATTGACGAAATCGACATTTTCGGTCAGGAATGTGCGATCAAACTCCCCGGTCGACCGCTGATCCCGACCCATACGGAAGATCCCGGGGCCTTGCACGAATGGCAAGCGCGGTTGCGGCAACGCGAGCCGCACTATTGGCGGGACATTGCCACTATGCCGACCGCCGTGGGCGAGGACTGGAACCGGCGCCCCGCACTGCTTCGGACTCTAGAGGTCACCGCGCATCATGCGCGAGCCGACGCTACCATCGCTCCGTGGCTGACGTTCCCCGCCCTGCTCCGCTCGATGGCCGTCACTCGGGCAACGCTCCCGTGTCTCACAGTCGGGGATAAGGCGATGCGCCTCGCTCCGCGCGAGGGCGAGGCCATCATCCTACGCAACCTGCGTGGTCTTGCCGATCGCGCCGACGAGGCTCTTGATCGACTCCAGGCGCTTGAGGATCACCGGCTGCGGACAGCCGAAGCGATCCGTGCCGCGCACCGGCCTGGGAGGCTTCTGGAACTCGCCGCTCTGGTTCAGTTCGCGCCGGTGGTGAGCCCGCGTCAAATTGCACAGCGTTTAAACATGACACTTTCGGGGGCCGGAAAGCTGCTTGCACGCGCCGCAGACCTCGGACTGCTCGCCGAGGTCAGCGGTCGAATGGCTTGGCGCGCCTATATGGCCCCGGATATCGCAATAGCGTTCGGGTACGTCACCCGACCGGTCGGACGACCCCGCGCCGCACCGCGACAGCTAACGGAGCTCGAACCAACCTTGACGGCTTTCGATCGCGAGATGGCGGCTCTAGATCTCGTCCTCGAGAAGTTCGGTGTGATCAGTCCTGCGGAAGAGCCAATCTCCTAGATTCAACCTCACCGCGCAGAAGGACGCGTCGCACAAAGCTCAACGCATCGAGTTCTGGTATCTCCCTTACGTCCAGTGCTGATCGAGCACCTCTCGTATCGCCTTCTCCGCGTCTTCCCGCGAAGCTCCACTTTTATGTAACAGCGTCAGGCGGACACCCTTGCGATCGGCGCTTTCGATCCGAAGAACAGCCTTCCCCTTAGAGGACGAGATGGTCTGGACCGATCCTGACCTCTTGGGGGATCCTGACTTTCTGGGGGGGGGTGCAGCTGCGGTCAACGCCCGGATAATATCAAGTACGGGCATCGGGGTTCCGGTGTCTATCTGCCGCTTCCTTAGCATTGCAGCCTCCTGAAAGACCCGAACTCGCTTTTCCTCTGGCTTCAGTAGTGGCTTCAAAGCGATCACGTTTCGGATCGTAAGCGACTGCGGTTCCGGGAATGCCGCCATTAAGCCCTCGGGCAGGCGCGCCAGATCAAGATACCGAGTTAGCCAGCTTTCACTGACGTTGATCCTCTCCGCCATCGTCTTTTGGCGCCCACCATAATAGGCCTCGAGCGCCCGGAGATAATCGCGCGCGCGCTCGAGGTCGGTAAGATCGTCGCGGGCTCGGTTTTCGATGTCAGCCAGCCGGAACGCTTCCTCATCGCCGATTTCCCGAATGTCGACGAGGAATTTGAAGTCTGGATAGTTGTGCGACCGGAGCCAGCTGATCGTCCAGTGGCGGCGCGCTCCGCAGATTACCTCGAAGTCGCAATCCGGATCGCCCGAAACGCGGCGGACGATGGCCGGCATCTCCTGCCGACCCTGCGCCTTGATGCTCTCGATCAAATCTTCGCAGCGTTGCTCATTCAGCAACCCATATTCGCGATTATGCCCGGACCACATGCGACAGCGTGCTGGATCGACCAGTTCGTGGGTCCGGGTGATCACGGCACCCGAAGCGAGTTCCGCAATTCGGTTGCTTCGCCCCGTGAGGACATTGTTTGCGATCCCGCTACGTCTCGGCGCGGCCTCATTGCTGAGGTCGATTCCGGCAGCTAGATCGGCTGCAAATCCACTGTTCTTCCCGCTCATGCAGCCCTCCGGTTCTCGCAAATTGCACGCGTGCAATTTCGCTTTTTCACGCCAGTGCCTCCTGGCGCAAGCGGGCACGATGGCTTGGCCACATCGACCGCACATCGATCTCGATTTCCTGATTTACACCGTCGAGATAGGCGAGGCATCGGTTACGAACCTGCGAGCTGGTGGCTGGCCCGTCTAACTCATAGACCGTCATTAATCGCGCCGTAGCGTTGTCGATTTCGGCGGAGTCCTTTAGCGGCGTGCGGATCATGGCATGCCCGAAAAGGGTTCGCATGAGGTTCAGCAGTTCTTTCTGCATCGACTTGTTCTCGTCGACCTTCGACGCGACAAACCGAAGGAACTGCAGATCGGGAGCTAGGCCGCGTTCCGTCAGCTGTTCGATCGTCTCGTCGAGCATCGACAGAAATGCTGCGGTTGAGGAAAAGTCCATCACCGTCGGCGGCACCGGCACAATGAGTGCATTGGCGGCGCGAAGGACTGAAAGCGAGATAGCGCCGAGCGCGGGGGGCGGGTCCATCACGATCACGTCGAACCTATCCGAAATGCTGTCGATGCCTACCCTCAGGCGATCGAGCAGTTCGCCGCTGCCACGTGCCATCCTCGCTGCCAGTTCGTATTCAGAGTTGAACAACCGCAAATTAGCCGGAATTAGCTCAAGTCCGTCGAAGTGCGTCTTGCGCAGCGCGTAATCGAGCGATGTCCGCTCCTCTTCCCGCAGGAACGGATAGAGCGTGTCATCCTCCGTAAGATCCAGATCGGGGACATACCCAAAAAGTGTTGTCGTGGACGCCTGGCTGTCGCAATCAATCAATGCGACGCGATACCCGTGAATTGCCAGGTACTGGGCAAGGTGGACCGCGAGCGTCGATTTCCCGACGCCGCCCTTGAAGTTCTGGACCGCAACGACGCAGCACGGATCTTCAGCGGTGCGATAAGGCCGCGTCCCGAACACCCCCCGCATGTCGTTAATCTGAGCAAGCGTGTATCGCTCCCGCCGGTTATTCTCGCCGCGCACCGGCTCTGGAAGCCGACCATCTTTTTCGGCATCTCGGATTGCAGCGGCCGTTCGTCCCACCAGCTCGGCGGCCTTGCTTATGGTAAATGTGGGTTCGCGTCGATCACCAGCACGAGCACTCCGCGCAGAATCCCGGAGCTTCTCGAGCACCGACGACGTGCGGGCAGCGAGTGTCGCCACCGACACTAAGTCTTGGGCGCCCTCAATATCCAATGCCGATGTCACATGCCCGCCTTTTTGAAATTTGGGACATGGTGCGCTTACTTGCGCTTTTTTGTCAATAAACTTAAGAATTGCGAAAGCTGGTGTGGCGAGAAATGCACTTCTGGTCGGCTCCGGAGGCTATCCTGACCTTTTGGGGGCAAACGAAATTGCACGCGTGCAATTTTTACGAAGCCCTGCCCCGCCGAGTAACCCAACCCTCACAAAATCCCGTCCAAGCTTTCAGCAATTTTGCTCCTCGAACCTTCTCAATCCGATCGCCCATTTGCTGTCTGAAGCCGTCTGCGATCAGATCGATGTCCCAGCCCCCGCCGTCGTGCCGGGCAATCGCCGCAAGCTCCTCTGCTCCAAACCGGATTGATCCCGACGGAAAGACGAGCTCAGCCGACTTCGCTGGAACGGGGGCCGGCTTCTGCTCTGCGATGGCAGGCACGATCGTCATCACTTCGACCGTTCCATCCCGCCGCTGTCGACGCCCGCCGGAATGGCGTTCGAGCTCATCGACGGTGGCGATAAGCGCTGGTGTGTCCTTCGGTTCAAACCGGAATTCGATCTCCACGACGGTCCGACCCTGCCTGATCTCCCGCCATTCGACGCGGAAATGCGCAAGCTGATCTATCTCAGCCTTTGCTTTCTCAAGTACCTTCCGTCGAAGCTGCGCAAAATCGGTGTAAACTTCGGGAGGTATGCCGAGAGCAGCGCGCAGCGCGGTCATATCCCCGCGCCATGTTGCCTGCCTGCGATGCAGCCGAAGCGCCCCCAGTTCATAAAGCTTGAGCGCATAGTTCGAGCGAAAACCGAGGACTGCCTGACGGTTCAGGACCGCATAAGTCTCGGATGCCTGAATTAGTTTTCTAGCATCAGCGGTAAATTCCCATTCAATCCACCCGGCCTCGCCCTCCTCCTCCGTTTCTTCCCGCGATCGGGAGATGAGAGAGAACAGGGTGGTGGCCTTCTTCCCGCGCCATGATCGGTCATCGACAGCAAACAGTGTCCGATGGAGTTCCTGGAGCATGTCCGTGATCCGCTCATTGCCTTTATGGCCGCGGCGAATGTCGGCCTTTCGCATTCGGTGTGGCTTGTCTTCCCAAGCATCCCCGCCTGCAGTTAAAATCATCAAAGCCAGTAATCGCGATGCCGTAAGGCTCAGCGATTCGCCTTTGACGAACTTCACCTCGATGATGTTGCCCGGCTTTGCGAACTCGTCGCCGCCTTTAGCGCGCAATGCCGCAGCCACGCGCATCGAACGGCCCGGAAGCGGCTCCTCGGTGGCCTCCTCGACTACAACAACACTTTCACTATCGCCGGCTTCCATGCCATAACACGATCAGAATCAGAGGTCAGAGGCGTGATTGCTGCCTGACCTGACCTCCACCGTCAAGTCAGGTCAGGACGTTTTTGAATTCAGCATCCCCCAAGTGGTCAGGATGATGACGGTGTCAGATCTGGAAAAGCCCTATTAAAGTCACGAGTCGCGACGAACGTGCGTCCTTGTTGTTGAAACTGGCGATTTTGCGAAATTTGTCGCCGAAACTGGGATCGGAAAACCGATCGGAACGCGATATTTCCGCCGCCCCCAAATGGTCAGGATAACCCCAATCAGTCAGGAAGCTTCCCCCGCCAGGACAGGATGTAGCCCCCAATCGGTCAGCGAAACTCCCCCGCAAGGTCAGGCCACTTCTCGTATGCTACTGAGACTACGCCGTTTTTCGCCCGCGAATTAGAATCTATTGAATCATGAATCCTTCCGCTGCGAGCAGCGTCGTTTTTATAGAGTGATTCTTAAGAACAAGAGAGTGATCGAGATGGCCATCGATCGATCCCATACTGCTCGCCGTGGCTACGCCCTAAGGCTTGTGCGCGTGTCGATGATGCTTAAGTGGCCGCGATCGGAGGGCTCGAGCCGCATACCGTTCATACGCCCTTCGCCGCGGTGCAGTTCGAGGAGGGGCTACCGCCAACCTGCGGATTGAATTGTCGCGACGACTTGCAGCGGAGCGCTGCCGAGCCGATCAAGCCGCCTGAGGCACTTGCGCAGTGGCCGATCCTTAGGCTTAACCGCGGCGGCGAGCTGCTCTGCAACAAGCTGGGTATCCATGACGCCGCCAACCTGACGAAGGCGCAATATCGGGTCACAAGCGAGAAGATAACCCAAGCTACGACGCTGCGAGTCGTGCTCGGTGCACAAGGCTATCGTCAGCTCAGTGCGCACATCTTACAGTATCTGTATGACTGGACTGGAGAAACCGGCTCGGTCCACACTTTTAGACCAGGGACTTTCTTCGCCCGCGCAATTCATCCATCGCGATCTCGAACAGCGCTTCGAGACTTTTGTAGGCAGGGCCCGGCTAGAAGGCACCGACCTGGAGATATTCGCGGACAGAGTGGCCGAACAACTTGTAGAGTTGAACTTCATCCATTTTTTCCGCGAACGTCGTCGTTGCACCCAAGCCGATTCGGCTCGTCACCATGGCGAGCGCTGAGAGTAACGTGAACGGCTCGAACAAGGTGATGGTGTGGCTGTGCTTCAGCACGCCGGGCGGACGCTTGATCTCCGCTTAGCATATTCCGCCCATTTCGGCGACTGGCACGCCCGGTCCGTTCAAGCCAATTGGTCCGGGTATACCGCCAGAGCATGCCGGCTTCCACGCTGCACTCGAACGGCTAACCAGACGCGAAGAAGAAGAGATTTCCTCAGCTGCGCAGCGGCTCTTGTCCGAATTGCACTAACGCCCTCTCGCGTTGAAACGATAACGGGGCCGGAACCAATAGCAGCGGTCCCGACCCCGTCGATCGGAGGATCCCCCGTCGAAACAGTGGATAGACAGGCTCAACGCGTTAGCGACGATTCCGGTCCACCACCCCCGTTATACGGTTCATCCTCAATTTCCCATGAACGAGCCGTTCCGGCCGTTCCGCTCGCCATACGGCACGCCACCCGAAGAACTTCACCCGAAGGACATCAACCCCAAAGTGACATCAACATGACCGTCATTGCACTCTCGGCTCATCGCAGTTCGCTCGCGTCATTCGAGAACGCCTACGCCGTCGCCATTCTGCTTCGCGAAAATACTGGAGTCGACCAGTTTGTGGTCCGCACCGACAATCCCATCCAGCCCTTCCGTGTCTCCCGGTGCCGGCCACACCACCCGGAGAGTCTTCTCGCCCTGGTCGCCTGACCAGGTTTCCGTTGTCAGCCGGCGCTCGACACATTGGTTATGATCTGCGCGGCCGTGCGGCCTTCACACAGTTCAGCGTTCGTCGCGTACAGCACCGGTAGCTTCTGCTCGCGCATAACGTTGCACATCCGGCCACGACGGTACGTCAAGCTCTGCAGCCAGGCCAAATCGGTGATCGCCTGCTCGATCGGCGTGTCGTACAGCAGATACCAAAGGCGCATCTGGTACGGGTTCTTGTCGCGCAGGATCTCCTCGATATCCTTGTAGCCTTCACCGTATCCCGTCGTGTTGCGGACGTCGCTCGCGAGCGCGGTAAACGCCTCCTGCAACTCCGTGATCGCGAGATAAGCGACGTCGAGGCCGATGCCGACCGTGGCGCCTGCAAGCACCCTGCGATCGACCGACACCTGCGGATCGCCGTTGTCGTCCTTCTCGTTGTTGTTCAGCACGTCGAGCAGCGGCAGGTCGTAATCGTACCCCCGCATCATGTCCTGGACCTTCATCATATTCTCCTTCGGGTGAGGCCTCGGACTTCCTCCGACCGTCACGCGCCCTGTTTCATGGCCGCATGACGAACATTGACAAATCCGCCACCTACGGCAATGTCTGTATGTCACGACAAATAAGGTCAGCCCGAAATGCAAACTTTTTCCAGTCGCGACTTCAATCGCGAACCGGGGCGCATCAAGCGCGCGGCCGTGGACGGTCCCGTCATCATCACCGAGCGCGGTCGGCCGATCATCGCGGTGATGCCGTTCGCCGAATATGAGCGGCTGAAAACACCCCCCGGCAACATCCTCGACGCGCTGGACATGGACGAGGTCGGCGACATCGACGTCGACTTCACGCGACCGCAGTCCTTCCCGCGGCCGGCAGTATTTGACTGATGTACCTGCTCGACACCAACGTCCTCTCCGAGCTGCGCAAGCGTCGCAGCGGAAAGATCAATCCGGCTGTGGAAGCATGGGCCGGCAGCGTCGATCAGGCCGACATGTACCTCTCGGTCATTACGATCATGGAGGTCGAGCTCGGCATCGCGCTTCTTGAACGACGCGATGCCAGGCAGGCCGGCGTGTTACGGCTCTGGCTTCACGAGAAGGTTATGCCAGCGTTCTCCGGTCGCGTCCTGCCTGTAGACACGACGATCGCCCGGCGCTGCGCGCGGCTGCACGTCCCGGAAACCAAAAGCGAGCGCGACGCGTGGATCGCGGCGACGGGGCTTGCGCATGATCTGACAGTCGTCACCCGAAACATCGCGGACTTCACGGGAACCGGCGTGACGCTCCTCGACCCCTGGACCTTCGCCGACTGAACAACTCCACTCCGAGATACGCAGACCCAAGGGTTGCGACGCGGATCCGGCGCACGCTTTTGGAAGCGTTCATCAAATGCCATCTAATCTCGATCAAGGTATTGGATGTTGGATGACTGACGCGCTTCCGGACTCCCCTTTTACCGATCGGCAGCCGGTGGATGTACCGCTGAACCTGATGAAGATGGCACTGGTGGTGCTTGACCAAGAAGTTGGGGCGACGCTCGCTGCAGCTCGCCTTGCGGAGGCCATCGAGGTAGGAAGTCGAGCTATGAGAGGAAAAGGGCATCAGCAATAATAACTGGCCCGTTTTGCCGGCTGTCGTGTTCTGTCTAAATGACAACCTCCACAGTCCCCTACCGCCGCTAACGCGGCCGCTTCGCGGTCCCTGACCCTCACCAATCCGGCCGACGGTCGGACTTCGTCATGATGACCATAGGAGGACGAAATGCAGGTCGCGTTGTTCAGAGCACTGAAATCGGCTAATATCGACGACGACGCAGCTGCAAAGGCAGTCGTCGTCGTCGAGGAGCAGATCGACATGGCCGTGGGTCGCGCAATTGAGCCGTTGAAGCAGCAAATCGCCGGGCTTGAGCTCAAACTCGATCAGCGGATTGCCGGACTGGAGGTCAAGCTGGATAGCGGCCTCAAAGGCATGCAGACGTCGATCGATGGGCTCAAATGGTACATCATCGGGCTGGGCTCGCTGATGACTGGCGCGATCGCAGTTGGGGCAGCGCTTACGGCATACGCTCAGTTCATCAAATGACCTAGGGAGGGGCTACGGCCCCTCCCCTCACCATCTCACGACTATAGGGCCATCCGGGCAATCGGGTGGCCCTTTTCCGTGCCCTATTACACGGCCCCGCCCGACCGGCGCGCTCGCGTCGGTTCGGCCCCTACGGGCCTCCCTTGCTACGCATCGGCCGGGGGAGCGCCAGTGCGGGCATCGAGCCCGCCCCGGCGCTGCTGCCGCACCCCGCCGATCAGGCCATTTCCACTGCCCGATACGTCTCGCTCGCCTACGCGCAGCGGCCCTTGGGCCGCGCGCTGGCTACGCCTCGCCGATCGGGCTGGCGTGCGTGATTGTCAGCGTCCCGCATCCTTACCGGAGAGGAGGGAGGGAAGAGTTCGCGGTTTCAATGAAGGATGTCAGCATGACCATCACATTCCGCGTCGAAGACGGCCGTTCGATCCTACCGCCAAGCGCTGCCGTCATCACCCCTGACCAGTTGGCAGCGTTTCGTGATATGCTTGCCGAACAGGCGCTTCGGTTGGGCTTTGCGTTGCTCCTACCCGTCTACGGCGTGACGGGTGATCCGTGGTTCGAGTTCGATGCGCGCGTCTGTCATCTGTCGCTGGCAACGGTCGCGCGATGCTTCGATCACGATCCCTCCGTGATCGCGATTCTAGACGAGGCGCAGTTCCTTGGTCGACGGGTCCGGATCGCTCAAACCGACCGGGCGCGCGACATCGAGATGCGGTTGTCCCTGAACCCAGATGCGGCCCCGGAAATCGCTCTGGCGAACCCGGCCGCGCTCACACTGTTGGAGGGCCTTGGCATCGATCGAACGATCGCCGGAATGGTCCCAATGACAGAACTGCGGCAACGCCTGATGGACCCGCGGATCCGGCGACGCCTCGATGCCGATCCGGGGATAGCCGATTGCGTTGAGACACTCTCCAAAATGGCGGCACTGAAGCCCGTGGACGGCGAGTATCTGCTGGCTTGGATCTGATCGCCTGCCACAACGAAACAGGACGCAAGGGACGCCCAGCCTAACGGCTGGCGCGTCCCTTTTTTTGCTTGATACCGCCAAGCCGGCTTCGCCGCTTTCCGGCTGAAAGAGAATGGCCGCACAGGGTAGCAAACCCGTGCGGCCATTGAGGCGGGCCTCGGCCTCGAAACGTCGCCGGCTTACGCCGTCAGCCGCTTCTCGACCTCATCCACGCCCAGCGTCTTCACCGCCTCCATAATCCGCTCCAGTCGATCCAGTGGGAGCTTGAGCAACCCTACCTTCTCGACCTTGTCGATCGCCGTTTCCCGCAGCTTCTTCAGATGCGCCTTTCGACGATCTGCCAGCTTGCGTTCCTCGGCCTCGATCGCGGCCATTTCAGCGTCCAGTGACTTCGCCATATTCTTGCCTTTTGGTCAGGCTGATCGGGCTCTGAACAAACCCGGTATAACCGCCACTCGACCGATAGAAAAGGCCGAGACTAAGGCTCCCAGCATCACCCACGGAGACCCCGATGACGATCATCGAAGAACGGACCCAAGACACCCGCGCGGAGCGCAGGATCGGACAAGCTTTCCGCCGGCATGGCGGGGCCTTTTCCCGTGGATCACCGGAGGACCTTCACATCGAACCGGACGCACGAGGAGATCAGAGCAACAATGATGGATCGGGACTACAGTAGAGCACACCCTTGCAAGCTGCGCTTGCTTTTCCCGTGGCTTTTCAGTGGCTTAGGTTAAAGAAGGGCGCGCACCGGTGCGCACTCGTTTAGCAACCGCTTCGCACCGCTTTGAAAAAGCGCGGTTTTCCGCCAATTTTTACGGTGCGAAGCGGTGCTTATTTTTGCACTCGCCCACCACGCATAATTGCCAAGAGGCTTCCAGTAGCCTATCAAATCAACCGTCGAAGCGCTCACCATCCTCCCTGCTAGGAGGTTGGTTTGAAACTTTCCAAATATGCTCGGACCGTTCGGTTCGAGCCTGAGCATTATGCCCGCCTAGAGAAGCTTGCCCTTGACCAGGGTAAGTCGATGGCCGAGCTCGTGCGTACCGCAATCGTCAGTTTCCTCGACGGCCAGCCGAAGCTTTCTGCAAGCGAACGGCGCCATCTGCGAGTGACCGAATATATGCAGGTCGCCCTCGACGCGATCATCCGGGAAAACCACCCGGAACTGCGCGAAACGCTCGTCCTCGAAACCGACCGTCGTATGAAGCTTCATCATGGCGCGTGATGACCCCAAAGCGCCCCGCCAGGACATCCGCAACGACAAGCGGCCGATCCCCCAGGAACACCATTCAGCCCGCGGCGCTGCACCGCGCAATTCCGGCAACTTCACCCGCGGGAGCCAGCTGCTTAATACGCAGGTGCTCATGTGGCTGCAGGGCATCAAGATGCCGGTCTACATGTGGCTCGGCGTGTTCGTCATCGCGTACACGGCGATCCTGTCGCTCAATCGCACTTCATGACGCTCGGCACCACCGGCTTAGGTAAAACAACCGTGTTCCGCAAGCTCCTCGCCCAGATGCGAGAGCGTGAAGATACCGCCGTCGTTTTCGACCTGACCGGGGCATATGTAGAAGCGTTCTACGACCCCGAACGCGACACAATTCTAAATCCGGCAGATGCCCGTTGCCCGGCTTGGACGATCTTCAACGACTGCCATTCCTATAGCGATTTCACCGCGGCAGCCGGTGCGCTGATCCCGTCCGATGGCGGGGCGGCTGACCCCTTCTGGGCGCTCGCTGCACGGACCCTGTTCATCGAAATGTGCATGAAGCTCATCGAGAAGAAGCTGACGTCCAACAAGGCTTCGGCAGACAACCTGATGACCGCTGATCTGAAGCTGGTCCACAAGCACCTCGCCAACACCATCGCCGACCCCATTACCGCCCCGGAGGCGGCCAAGGTGGCGGAGTCGATCCGCGCCGTTTTCAACACGAATGCGCAGGTCCTCCGCTTCCTGCCCGATGACGGTCCTCAATACTCAATCAGGGACTGGATGACGTCGGAGAAAAAGCCCGGTTCGATCCTCTTTATCACGTCGAATTATACGGACCTGGAGATGAACCGGGCGCTGCTCACGCTGTGGTCGAACCTCGCCATCCACTCGCTGATGACCATGCGGAAAACGCGCGATCTGCGCACCTGGTTCGTGTTCGACGAACTCGGTGCACTGCATCGTCTGCCTGCGATCGAGAACGGCCTTCAGACCGCCCGAAACTTTGGTGGCGCGATGGTGCTTGGACTGCACTCATTCGACAAGCTTGTGCAGGTCTATGGTGAGGAAAACGCGCGCAACCTATCGTCGCTGGCGCGGACAAAACTGATCCTCGCCGCGGCCGACCTCGACACCGCGGAACAGGGCTCTCGCTACATCGGCAACCGCGAGATCCGGCAGATGAATGAGGGCTACAGCTACGGCTACAACAACACCCGCGATGCCTCAACTCTGACACCACGCAAGCAGATCGAGCCACTGGTCATCCCTGACGACATCATGAACCTGCCCAGCCTGCATGGGTTCGTGAAGTTTCCTGACGGCTTTCCCGCTGCGCGCATCCGTCTTGAGTGGGAGCATTACCCCACCGTCACTGATCGCGACTATATGCGTAATACGAACACGCAATGGGGTCGAGCCACTCGCCTGAACGCCGCGCCGACCGACGGCATCATCCTCGAAGCAAATATGGGTAGACCGAGAGCATCCAACCCTCGGCCTCGGCGCCGACGGATAACCATGCTGGTGCTGTGGTTAACTGGCGGGACGGCAGCCTTCACGGTCCTATGGGCGATCGCCTGCGCGATGGTCGGCGCACAATGGCAGGGCCAAGGCACGACATTCAGGCCCATCGACGTGCAAGACAAACCAACCATCGTGGGGAACAACCATGGAGCACGCTAACCGGGAATCGGCTTCGGCCGAGCCGACAACCCCAGATGTAATATCCGAAAGTGATTTGGCGGACAGTCTTCGAACCCAGTCATTTCACCTAATGCATGAGCATCCGATCGCGGCTGCGCACCTGGTACTGGCAGCCGCTTCGATCGCTCCGACGTGTGACGCCGAACAGGACGTTGCGGACCAATTCTCCTACGTCATTGTCGACTTTGCCCAGCGGCTAGGCGTCCTACACCGCCGTGCGGTTAAGCGACCATTGACGCTTCTACGGATGGTAGGTCGCCAAGGACTGTACCGACTTTGCAACGTGATCGACGTCATAGGGGCAATCTACGGCATCTCGACGTCCCTCCTGATAATGACCTTCATCATCTTCGACATGGATGCGAAGACCTTCGCGAAAGCGGTAACGATTCTGCTTTTCGTGGTAGGCTCACTGCTCGCAGTCGACGGGACGCTGAGCTACCGCACAGGGATAGACCGGACGTGGAATGTGACGCGTCGAGGGTCCGTCGCTACGCTGATGGGCCTTTGTAAGATTGCTTCTACGGTCTTTGGCCTTTGGTTGGTGGTGATCGGCGTACGACTTTGAAGGTTGGGAGGATGCTAGCATGTGCTACCTTGAGCTAGCTTGCCTAAACCAGCTTAGCGGGAAACAGGTTAGCATATGCTATCCGGTGCTAGCATCAGATATCGAGGACATAGCCCAAGCTACGACAAGCTAGGATAGCGTAGGAAATGATATCATAGCGTAGGGTATTGTGCGCTAGCGTAGCCTACGATACGAAACCGTAGGATATTGGGGCGTAGCACGTGCTAGGAAATGCTATCAGGAGGGGCCGATGGCCGTTGTGACGTTTGCAAACTCGAAAGGCGGATCGGGAAAAACTACCTCCGCCTTGATCTTGGCATGTGAGCTAGCGGAGCATGCCAGCGTCTGCCTGATAGACGCAGACCCGAGACGACCGCTGACAACTTGGTCGACGCTCCCGGGAAAGCCCAAGCGTTTGACGGTAGTAACGAACGCTTCCGAAAAGACGATCTTGGACGAGATCGATGCGGCGAGCGCTGACAACCAGTTTGTCATTGTGGACCTGGAAGGAACGGCATCACGCCTGACAAGCTACGCCATCAGCCAGTCGGACTTAGTTGTGATCCCAATGAAAGAGCAGCAGCAGGACGCGCTTGCCGCTATCGACGTCATTCAAGAGCTCAAGCGAGACATGAAGGCGGTGCGGCGCGATATCCCGTTTGCGGTGCTTTTCACTCAAACTCGCGTCGTCGCAAAGTCGCGTACAGCTCGGTTCGTATCTGGGCAGTTCAAGGCAAATGAGAAAACACCCGTATTTGCCACTGAGATTCACGACCGCGATGCCTATTCAGCGCTGTTTTCAGTCGGCGGTGGCCCGCGCGGGTTGTCCGCAAAAGATGTTAACAATGTCGAGGCTGCAGTCAGAAACGCGGCCGACTTCGCGGCCGAGGTCGTAACCATGCTGCGCTCTCATAGCGCAGGTCAGAAGAGGGTAGCATGACGGACTCCGCACGGAAGGCCCTGGACTTTGGGAGCCTAGACGACTTTCAGCCGAGTCGACCGATCGCACGGCCAGAGGCGTCGGTTGACGAGCAGCGTCGGGTTGTAGATCGGGCGTCTGCATTCCCCAGCCGTGAAGCTGACGCAGAAGGGCAGCTGAACATTCGGGCACCGAACGACATGCTCACGCGCTTCAAGGCGGCTGCCAAGAAGGAACGGTACACCTACGGTGCCTTCCTCGAGATCCTGCTCGATCGTTACGAAAAGGGTTGAGAGCTAGCGAGCCAAGGCTGATCCAGTGACCTTGGCTCGCTAGGCAGGGGCTGGCTATCCCGGACTTGGCGCCGACCGACGCTGCACCTGCGTGGTAGCGATAAGCTTAATTCCTGCTACTACGGAACGCTGCTGAGAATCCGGCTTTAGCGGATGCGGAACAGTGATTGTCGATTTGCCGCCTGGGTAAGTTTCACACTGCCGGCGTCCTTCAGCTCTACCTTGCGCGGAAGATCACCATCGGCGCACGAAAGGCTCGCGGAATCGCAGTAGCCTCGGACGACGAGGGGATCGAGGCCTACGGGCACAGCGTCGAATCCGAACTGGCCAGGCCCCTACAGCCTCATCCAGCAAAGGATCTAAACGGCGCTGAAAGGCCGGATCGCTACGGCGTCAAGGGCAGGGGCCTTTGCCAAGGCGCGGACAGACAGATCACCACCCCTTGGCATCAGCCCAGAGAGCGGACCGTCGTCGAAAGCACGAAGTCGTCGGCGCACAGCAGGACCGCCGTGGCTTGGGCTATCGGATATGCTCAAGCTTCAAGTTCTTGACCTTCACCTTCTTCCATTCGCGATCGGCGGTGAGGGCAGGGACTCCCAGCTGCACAGCGAGAGCGAGACAGGATCGGTCACCTAGCCCGCGGCCGTATTGACGTGTCTGGGCATGCAGAGCAGCAGCGGCATAGGCCGCTTCGGAATCGTGGGCGCGAACGTCTAGACGAAGCTCGTCAAGCAGTTCGCGGGTAGTCACTTCGTCGAGGCCGCTGAGCAGCAACTCCTTGATTACCTCCTGAAGGTTGACTGCTGAAACTGCAGCACGCCCAATGTGGGGAGCAACCTTGTCGGCACCGGGCTCATCTCGGACTAGAGCCAGCACCGCGGATGCGTCGAGAACGACGGATGTCATTATGCGTCTCGATTCACGGCGTCGGGCGCGACCTCCCCGAGATCAGCCGCAGCTTCCGCCTTTCGCTCCTCGAGGAAATCGTCAGTCGTGCGCGCATGCTTGGCATGTGCCCGATAGAGTGCCTGCGCACGCGATACACCATGCCCGATCGGCGACAAACGAACCTGATCATCCTCAACTGTTAGAATGATCTTCGCATCGCCGTGCAGGCCCATCGCTTTGCGCACTGATGCCGGAAGAACCATCCGCCCATTACTGGCAACGTTGATATCTATGGTTTGCGTGGCCATTGCTGCAATCCTCTCGCCTGTGACTTAATCGCCATATGCCAGAGTTAGGGATATGCCACAACCTGACGAGGGCTATCGGGATCGGAGTGGCAGTGCCCCTTATGTGGTGAACCTTTGAGGCACGAGTTGAGGAACGGCACTCCCAATGGCTAGAATGGGCTGGTCAGCTTGGCTAGGCTATCAGAGGTCGCTACTATCGGTTTGTAGCTATGACCGATCTGTTTGGCTACTGTGGGTATACTCATGGGAGCCGAGAGCGATGAGCGAACAATCGAAACGAGATACGATCTGCGCAGCGAGGGTCTATTTGCGGGTAAGTACCGATGAGCAAGACCTGACGCGACAAGAGGCAATCGTGGGGAGCGCGCGGGCGGCTGGTTTTTACGTCGCCGCGGTCTATCGCGAAAAAGCCTCGGGCGCGCGACCGGATCGCCCCGAACTGCTGCGCATGGTTGCTGACCTCCAAGCCGGTGAAGTGGTAATCGCCGAGAAGATAGATCGTATTAGCCGCTTACCGCTGGCCGAGGCAGAGCTTCTGGTCTCGACGATCAGGGGGAAGGGGGCTCGCCTTGCTGTGCCAGGCATCGTCGATTTGTCGGATCTGGTCGAGGACAGTTCAGGCGTAGCCCGGATTGTGTTGGAAGCGGTGCAGGATATGCTGCTGCGTGTTGCGCTGCAAACTGCTCGCGATGATTATGAAACTCGTCGTGAGCGGCAACGCGAAGGGATTGAACTCGCGAAGCGGGCAGGGCGCTACACAGGGCGAAAGCCGGATCTGGCGCATCACCGGCGCATCATCGGCCTGCGAGATGCAGGCATGAGTATTGCCAAGACTGCAGAGTTGGCGGGTTGCAGCATTGCCCAGGTCAAGCGCGTAACCGCGATCGCCCGTGCCACACGTGCTGCATCGTCTTCGGCAGGTGACCCCATCTAAGATTGATCAGCGATTAATTGGCCGATTTATAGCGTAACCCACGTTCCGCGCCCGCGCTTAAGCTATAAAGCCTACAGTACATTCGAAACGCATATTCGGATGGGTCGTAGGGTGTTGCGGCACCAGCCTTAATCGTAAGGCACTCGATTACTGTCCTCCGTTGGTAACCGTGAAAAACTCCTTGCCTTGACGCCGTTGCCGTAGAGGTTCATCAGACTCTCGGTTGCTCTTGAGGAGCCACGCTATGTTAGTCAGATCTACGATGAGTTTATAAATGCCCTCTTACATATTCAGTTTTGCTGGACGCGAGAAAGCGTACAAGACATTCAAGTGTGAATCTCTGTCACATGCACGAAATGAAGCAGTTAAGTACTTAGGCGCATATCTTGTTGACCATCCCGGTTTTGCAGATGACGGCCACTGGCGGGTGAACGTTGAAGACGAGGCTCACAATGAGCTTTTCCATATTATCGTGGCGACGGTCACTTCACGGCACGCCAAGCGGTTAAATAGCTCTGCCGACTTATGATCATTTAAACTTATGCACTAAACGGGGGTGCCGATCGGACGAGGTGGATTGGCCGATCGGCGTGACCATGCTTCTAGTTAGTAATTGGATGTAGCGCCTTTTTCGGTCGATAACGCAGCGCCGCGCCGATGACCCCAAAGCCCGTAAGCATAATCAGCCAGCTTTGCGGCTCTGGCACCGCTTGCGCCATCGTCAGTCCAAACTTGCGGTCCATGTCTTTGTAACCAGCAGCTTGCACTGCTGCTGTTACGTGTACTCCGTCAAACGAGAAGAAGCCCGCACACCCATTCGATTGCGCGCCGGCTGCAACGCAGTTGGTGTCAAAACGCAGCGGAGGAAGATCGAGCGAGGCGGGATTGGTGAGGGCTCGTTGGTTGAGATCGCTGAGACTGTACTGGAACAGATCCGTGCCAGTGCTCAGCGTCAGGCTCTTAAGCGCCGTATTGAGATAGCCATTAGCTTCGATTGTAAGCGGGTCGCCCGCCAGAGGGAAATCGGTAAACAGGATGTTTCGAGCGCCGAGGTCGTTGAGCTCCTGGATCCCGCTTACATATTGCTGGGCAGCTGCCTGCAAGTAGCTGCTAATATCAGGGTATGATCCGATCGCACCCACTGGGCCAAACACCCCTTTTGCGCCAAAGACATCGTTGCCGCCAAAGTTCAGGATATACAGACCGTTCGCGTCGAGGCCGCGCGGGGACAGCTTGAAGGCATTGATCTGCGCCTGCAGGTCAGGGATGCTGTCGCCCGTATCAACGATACGAGCGCCACCAAATGCATAATTGCTGCCACCCCTTAGAGACGGGGTAGTCGGCTTTCCAAACAGATCGATCGACAGCAGGTCGGGGTAGTCATAGCCGTTGGTAAAGCGGTGCTCGAAGTACCCGAGAGCCGGATCAGGCCGGGTGCCGCCGTTCGCAATAAACAGGTTTCCTGCGTCTACCAGGCTGTCACCGAACACCGTCAGCGACGTATAATGTTCCGTAGTTCGACCGGCAGAGGCGGGGGTGGCTGCGAGGATACCCAGGATACCAACTGCGAACGCCCACTTTTTTGCCATCTGCGTATCTCCTGACGATCAACCGGTTAACCCTAAGGTTAACGCGATGGTCGAAAATCAAAGGTTTGAACAGCGTACAGAGGTGACGCCGTGTCGATCACGTCAGAACTGTCTGCAAATTGTCACGGTCGACGTCGAACGATGGCTACGGGCACGTCACCTTTGCGTCATGGCATAGCAATTTGGGTCGCAAGGGGTACCTCATGAGGCACTGCCGTTGCCGATAGG
>NZ_JAPYKK010000043.1 GCF_029623395.1 Sphingomonas echinoides | reverse complement strand
TCCGGCGGCGGCTGGGGCGGCGGCGGTGGTAGCGGTTCCGGCGGCGGATCGGATGGCAGCTGGGGCGGCGGTGGCTTTACCGGCGGCGGCGGCGGGTCGTTCGGCGGCGGCGGCGCATCGGGGGATTGGTGATGACACGAACACCACGGCTCGGCGCCGACGACCATGCGCTCGTGCTCGCGGCGGTCCAGCGGGCCGAGGACGACACCGACGGCGAGATCGTGACGATCGTCACCGATCGCTCGGACAGCTATGACGATACCGCGCTGCTGGTCGCCATATTGGCAATGCTGCTGGTGACCGCGCTGGCGACGGTCGATCCGGCGGGGGTCGAGCGGTGGTTGAGCGGTTTCACGCAAGGTTGGGATGCCGAGCCCGATCCTCGGTTGCTGGTCGGCCTGATCCTCGTCGCGCAGACGCTGATGTTCCTGATCGTGCGTTTGTTTCTGTCGCACATGCCCTTGCGGCTCGCGCTGGTGCCCAAGGCGATCCGGCGGCGGCGCGTCCGCGCCCGCGCGATCCGCTATTTCAAGGTCGGTGCGGAACGGCGGACGGCGTCACGAGTCGGGATCTTGCTGTATCTGTCGCGCGACGAACGGATGGCGGAGATCGTCGCAGACGAGGCGATCCACCGCGCGGTCCCGGCGGAACGCTGGGGCGATGCGATGGCGGCGCTGGTCCATGAAATCCGCGGCGGAAAACCGGGGGCGGGCATGGCGGCGGCGGTCGAGCAGATCGGACTGATCCTGGCTGAAACCTTCCCCAAGACCGAAACCGACCGCAACGAACTTCCCGACAGGCTGATCGAATTATGACCGCAGAGACGGTGTGGAGCGGCAAGTACATCAAGGTCATCAAGGACGGCACCTGGGAATATGTCGGGCGCGCGCGCGGCATCCAGGCGGCGGTGATCCTGGCGATCGACGATGGGCACGTCCTGCTGGTCGAGCAGTTTCGCGTGCCGCTCGGCAAACGCTGCCTCGAGCTTCCCGCCGGTCTGGTCGGGGATGAAGACGCCGGCGAGAGCGTGCTCGCCTCCGCGGCGCGCGAGCTGGAAGAGGAAACCGGCTACCGTGCGGACTCGGTCGAATCGCTCGGTTTCTTCCACTCCTCCCCCGGCATGGTGTCGGAAGGCTTCACGCTCGTCCGCGCGCGCGGATTGGAGCGAATCGGTGTCGGCGGCGGGGTCGAGGGCGAGGGGATCACCGTCCACCGCGTCCCGGTTGCGCATCTCGCGGCGTTCGTCGCCGAGAAGCGCGCCGCGGGACTGGGGATGGATGTGAAACTGTTACTGCTGCTGGGCGCAGGGATGCTGGCCGACGGCTAGGCGTCACCCGGACCGCGAAACCGATAGCGCCGGGACTAGCCCGGCACGCTGATCGTTAGCGGAAGTTGTCCGCGTAGCTTTGCAGCTTGAGCGTGCGCTGCGGTGCCGCGACGATCGTGAAGGCAAGGCCTTCGCGCTCGGCATAAGCGACCGCGGCTTCCTGCGTCGGGAAGGTCAGGCGAACCTGATCGCGCGTATCGCCCGATCCGGCCCAGCCGGTGAGCGGGTCCGGCTGCTTGGCTTCTGCGGGAGCAAAATCCAGCACCCAGGTCGAGGTGCGAGCCCGTCCAGAGGACATGGCGTTCTTGGGGCGCTGATAGATTCGGGCGGTCGACATGAGGGCTCCTTATCGTGCTTCGCGCGCGCGCGCATCTGCGTTTTTTGTTCGGAGCGTCGCGGCGGCGGAGGCGGGGTCGTCCGGCCACGGATGGCGCGGATAGCGCCCGCGCATTTCGCGCGCGACATCGGCCCAGCTTCCTGCCCAGAAGCCGGCCAGGTCGCGCGTGGTCTGGATCGGTCGACCCGCGGGTGAGGTGAGGCTCAGCACCAGCGGAACGCAGCCACCTCCCACCATTGGATGGACGGCAAGCCCGAACAGCGCCTGCGGCCGCAACTCGACGCGCGGGCCGCCCTCGGCCGCATAGTCGATCGCATGGCCGCTCCCCGCCGGGCTGTGGAAGTGCGTTGGCGCAAGCCGGTCGATCGCGGTCAGCGCATCCCAGCCGATCACCCCGCGCAGCGCATCGGTTAACGCGCCCGGGTCGATCGCATCGAGCCGCCGCTTGCCGTCGAGTAACGGCACCAGCCATTCCTCCGCCCGCGCGAGCAACGCGTCGTCGTCGAGCGCGAGGTCCGCGCCGCCGTGCGCTGCGGCAAAGGCGGCACGGTGACGCAGCGCTTGCGCCGCGTCGCTCCACGGCAGCCGCGCAAGCCCATGCGTCCGGACCCCCTCCAGCAACGCCGCGGCGATCGCGCCCGCGTCGGCCTTCGCGTCCGGCCCGCTCGACAGGCGGAGCGCCCCCAGCCGCCGTTCGCGGCGTGCGACCACGCCGCCGGTGGCCGAGTCGAACGTCGCGTCGCGGTGCGTCACGATACGGTCGCCGAACAAGCGCTCGATCGTCGCGAGGTCGATCGCGGCGGCGGACAGGATTCGCGCGCCCGACGCGAGCCCCTGCGTCTCGGCGACCGCGAGCCATTCGGTGCGGGCGAGGCTGCTGGTCGGGTCGAGCTTGAACCCGCGCCCGCCGACCGACGCCCAGGTCTCGCCCGATCCGTCGCGCCGCCGCGCGATGCGATCGGGGAAGGCCAGCGCGATCGCGGTCGCGGTTTCGCCGTCTAGCATCGTCTGTTCGGCGTTAGCAGGGGACGCGACGAGCGTGGCCCAGCGCCGCGCGAGCTTGCGCCCGGCGTCGGCGCGTTGTCCGCGCTCCCCGCGCCAGCGGCGTCGGCGCGCGTCGAGATCGACGTCGTTTCCGCCGAGCCCGCGTTCGCCGAGCAGCACCGCCACTTCCGCCGCCGCCCCGCTCATGCCGAGCTCACCCGCGCGCACCAGCATGTGTCCGAGCCGTGGCGCGATCGGCAACCGTGCGATCGCCTTGCCGTGCGCGGTCGGGCGGCCATCGGAGTCGATCGCGTCGAGCGCGACCAGCCGCGCGCGCGCTTCCTGCACCGCCGCTTCGGTCGGCGGATCGAGCCAGCCGAGCGCGCGCGGGTCGGCGACCCCCCACAGCGCGCAGTCGAGCGTCAGCGCGGACAGATCGGCTTCGAGGATTTCGGGCGGGTCGAACCGCGGCAACCCCGCGGTCGCGGCTTCCTCCCACAAGCGATAGGCGACCCCCGGCCCCTGCCGCGCGGCACGCCCCGCGCGTTGCGTAACCGCGGCTTGGCTCGCACGTTCGGTCACGAGCCGGGTCATCCCGGCGGCGCGGTCATAGCGTGGCCGGCGCGCGAGCCCCGAATCGACCACCACGCGAATGCCGTCGAGCGTGAGACTGGTCTCCGCGATCGACGTCGCCAGCACGATCTTGCGCGCGGCCGCAGGATCGGGCGCGATCGCCGCGCGCTGCAACGCCGGATCGAGGCTGCCGTGGAGCTTGTGCAGCACGATTCCCGCGCCAAGCCCGTCGAGCCGTTCGGCGGTGCGCTCGATCTCCGCGACACCCGGCAGGAACGCGAGCACGCCGCCGGTCTCCTCGCGCAGCGCAAGCTTGATCGCGGCGGCGACCGAATCCTCGATCCGCACTTCGCTCGCGCGACCGAGATGGCGCAGCGTCAGCGGATGCATCCGGCCTTCGCTCTCGACGACGGGCGCATTCCCCATCAGCCCCGAAAAGCGCACCCCGTTCAGCGTCGCCGACATCGCCAGCAAGCGCAGGTCAGGCCGCAATCCCGCTTGCGCGTCGAGAGCAAGCGCGAGCCCGAAATCGCTGTCGAGGCTGCGTTCGTGGACTTCGTCGAACAGCACCGCGGAGATGCCTGCGAGTTCGGGATCGTCCTGGATCCGCGCGACAAAGATTCCTTCGGTCACTACGGTGATCCGGGTTGCGGCGGAGCGCTTCGAATCCATCCGCGTGGCATAACCATAGGTCTTGCCGACGGGTTCGCCCGCTTGCGCCGCCATCCGCTCGGCCGCCGCCCGCGCCGCCAGACGGCGGGGTGAGAGCAACAGGATCTCGCCGGTGCACCACGGTTCTGCGAGCAGCGCGGGCGCGACGGCGGTGGTCTTGCCGGCCCCCGGAGGCGCCACCAGCACTGCGTTCGCGGACTGCCGCAACGCGTCCAGCAATTTGGGGAGAACGGCATGGATGGGCAGGGCGTGTGTCACACCGCTTCCCTACCGCAGGTTGTCGCGGATGGAAGCGTGTCATCCCGTGGGAGGGATCGCGCAGGATGACGGCTTTGTCATCGTGCGCGTCCTAGTATCTCACGATCACGCGATGCTAGGCGGCTGAAATCGAACGCGGAGACTTCTGATGGCCGGGCAGAGCCACGCGCACCATGGGCATGACCATGGCGGGCATAATCATGGGGGCCATGGCCACGGTGGGCATGGGCACAGCCACGCACCGGCCAGCGGGCACGATCGCGCCTTTGCGGTTGGAATTGCGCTCAACCTCAGCTTCATCGTCGGCGAGGTCGTGTTCGGGCTGATGGCGCATTCGGTGTCGTTGCTTGCCGACGCCGGGCATAATCTGTCGGATGTTCTGGGGCTTGGCGCGGCATGGGCGGCAATCGCGCTCGGGCGGCGGTCGCCGTCCAAGCGGTTCACCTATGGGTTGAAGGGCTCGACGATCCTCGCCGCGCTGCTCAACGCGCTGTTGTTGCTCGTCGCGCTGGGGGCGATCCTGCTCGAGGCGATCCAGCGGCTCGCGGTTCCCGCCCCGGTCGATGGCCCGATGGTGGCGTGGGTCGCGGGGGTCGGCATTCTGGTGAATGGCGCGACCGCGCTGATGTTCCTGCGCGGGAGCGCGGACGATCTCAACATCCGCGGCGCCTATCTCCACATGGCGAGCGACGCGATGGTGTCGGCGGGGGTGGTCGTTTCCGGGCTGCTGATCTGGTGGACCGGGGCGATCTGGCTCGATCCGGTGGTCAGCATCGTCATCGCGGTGTTGATCTTCCTGCAGACCTGGGGGTTGCTGCGCGAATCGGTCGAGATGTCGCTGGCAGCCGTTCCACGCGGGATCGATTCGGATGCGGTCCGCACTGACCTCCAGGCGCTTCCGGGGGTCGCGCAGGTGCATCACGTCCATATCTGGCCGATGAGCACCACCGAAACGGTCCTCACCGCGCATCTCGTCATGCCGCAGGGGCATCCGGGGGATGCGTTCCTCCACGGCGCGCAGACGATGTTGAAGGACCATTTCGGAATCGGCCATGCGACGCTGCAAGTCGAGCTCGAAGCCGATTGCGCGTCCGAGGTGGCCGATTGCACCGGCGCGTAAGCTACATCACCGCACCGATGTTCTCGTAGGCGGTGGAAACCTTGGTCCCGAGCGACTGCATTCCGGCGATCGCCGCCACCGCGATCAGTGCGGCAATCAAGCCATATTCGATTGCGGTCGCCCCGCGACGGTTCTTCCAGATGTTCACGGACGGTGACTCCCTGCTGATCGTGCAGGGAGGTTCTGGACGCGGAACCTTGTGTCCGCGTGAGTCACGCCATCCGTGGGACTACGGTATCGCGGCCTAGTACGCTCGCGCTACGGCGAACTCGACCGCTTCGATCATGGCGTCCTTCGCCTGACCGTTGGCGAAGACACCAAGCGAATCGATCGCGCGCTGACCATAATGGCGCGCGCGCGCGAGCGTATCCTCGACCGCCCGCGTCGAGCGGACCAAAGCGATCGCGCGCGCGAAATCCTCGTCGCGGTTGCGATGGCCTTCGATCGCGGCCTTCCAGAACACGCGGTCTTCCGGATTGCCGCGCGCATAAGCGAGAATGACCGGAAGCGTCGCCTTCCCTTCGCGGAAGTCGTCGCCGGCATCCTTGCCCATCGTGCCCGCGTCGGACACATAGTCGATCGCATCGTCGACCAACTGGAATGCGATCCCCAGGTTGCGGCCATAAGCATCGAGCGCGAGTTCCTCGCTCTCGGGCCGTTCCGCGACGACCGCCGATACGCGGCACGCGGCGGCGAACAACGCGGCGGTCTTCGCGCCAATGATGTCGAGATAGCGTTCCTCGGGCGTGTCGACCCGGCGGGCGGCGGTCAGCTGGTTGACCTCGCCCTCCGCGATGATCGCGCTCGCGCCCGCCAGAATGCCGAGCACCTTGAGCGAGCCATCCTCGACCATCAGCTCGAACGATCGGCTGAACAGGAAATCGCCGACGAGGACGCTCGCCGGGTTGCCCCAGATGAGATTGGCGGTGCGCTTGCCGCGCCGCAGGTCGGAGCCGTCGACGACGTCGTCGTGGAGTAGCGTCGCGGTGTGGATGAACTCGACCGCGGCGGCGAGCCGATGATGGCGCGTGCCAGAATAGCCGAGCAGCCGCGCGCTCGCGAGCGTGAGCATCGGGCGCATGCGTTTGCCGCCGCCCGCGATCAGATGTCCGGCAAGTTCGGGGATCAGCGGGATCTGCGATTGCATTCGCGACAGGATGACCGCGTTTACCATGTTCATGTCGCCCGTGACGAGCTGAACCATGGGTTCGAGCGACGGTGCGGGCCGGGTATCGCCCAGGCGGTGGATCGTGGCGGTCATGTGGACTGCGATGTGGCCGCGCGGCGCCGCAAACGCAACCCTTTGCGGGTTGCACGGCGCACGTGTGTCGCTCAAATAGGCCCATCACGGGATAGGAGTACGCTGGTGTCCGACGAAACGCTCAACGGATACCGTCAGAGTATCGACAATATTGATGCTGCGCTGGTCTTCATGCTGGCCGAACGGTTCAAGGTGACCAAGGCGGTCGGTCGCTACAAGGCGTCGGCTGGACTGCCCCCGGCGGACCCCGGTCGCGAGGAATCGCAGATCGCACGGTTGCGCGGTCTGGCCAACGATGCGCAGCTCGATGCCGATTTCAGCGAGAAGTTCCTGCGGTTCATCATCGACGAAGTGATTCGTCACCACGAGCGCGTCCGCGACGGCGGCTAGCGCGACGCCCGGCCGGTCCGGGTCTACAGGGTCGCTACACGGGATCGTTAACGCGCTGTACCCGGCTCCGAACCGGTGGCAGACGGTGCGCCATATGGCGGCGCGGCGCATCGCGCCGGTCCGAAAGTGGAGCATTTCATGGCACTGAACCCGGGCACAAAGCCCGCCGGGACAACCGCGGCGGGGGATGCCGATCACGGCGTCAACGCGCCCGATCTGCAGGTCTTCGTCTTCGCGCTGTTTTTCATCTTCGGCGGGATCACCAGTCTCAACGACGTGATCATCCCGAAACTGAAGGACTTGTTCACGCTCAATTATGGGCAGGCGTTGCTGGTACAGTCCGCCTTCTTCGCCGCCTATTTCGTCTTCTCGCTCCCCGCGGCGGCAATCGTCCGGCGGATGGGCTATATGCAGACCGCCGCGATCGGCCTGTTGCTGATGACGATCGGCTGCGTGCTGTTCATCCCCGCTTCGTCGTCGGGCACCTTCGTCGTGTTCCTCATGGCGTTGTTCGTGCTCGCGATCGGCATCACGACGGTGCAGGTCGTCGCCAACCCGCTGATCAGCCTACTCGGGGCGCCGCGGACCGCGTCCAGCCGGCTGACCTTCGCGCAATTCTTCAACTCGCTCGGCACGACGATCTTCCCGATCGTCGGCTCGATCCTGATCCTCGGCAGTCTGGCCAAGGTCGATTCGAAGACGCTGACCGGCGCCGCGCTCGACGCGCATCGCACCGCGGAGACGCAGGTCGTCGTCCACACCTATCTCGGCCTTGCGCTCGCGCTGGTGCTCGTCGCGGTGGTGGTGTGGTCGCGGCGCAAGCGCCTGCCGCATACGGTCGAACAGCATGGCAGCATCTTCCAGGCGTTCGACTTGCTCAAGCGCCCGCGCTTCGCGTTCGGGACGGCGTGCATCTTTCTGTATGTCGGGGCGGAAGTCGCGATCGGGTCGCTGATCGTCAGCTATCTCGAACAGTCCACCACGATGGGCTTCGACGCGGTCACCGCGGGGAAGCACGTCGCTTATTATTGGGGTGGCGCGATGGTCGGCCGGTTCATCGGCGCGTTCGTGCTGCGAGTCGTGTCGCCGGGCAAGGTGCTCGCGGGGGTCGCGATCGGTGCGGTCACGCTGATCGCGGTATCGACGCACAGCACAGGTGCGGTCGCCGGTTGGTCGTTGCTGGCGATCGGGTTGATGAACTCGATCATGTTCCCAACGATCTTCAGCCTGGCCAGCGAAGGGCTCGGCGCGCGGGCCGCGGAAGGATCGGGTATCATCGCGACCGCGATCGTTGGCGGGGCGATCGTGCCACCGCTGACGGGGGTTCTGGCGGACCAGTCGTCGTTGCAGTTCGCGCTGCTGGTCCCGGCGTTATGCTATCTGGTGATCGCCAGCTACGGCGTCTTTACGCGCAAACCGACCGTCGGATGACGGTGGCGCGCGGACCGTTCCCGTCCGGAACGGTCCGCGCGTTCCGCCATTACGGCATCGAGATCTGAACGATCGCGTCGACTTCGACCGCTGCACCAAGCGGCAGGGCGCTCACGCCAACCGCGCTGCGGGCATGCTTCCCCGCGTCGCCGAACAGTTCGACCATCAGGTTGGACGCGCCGTTCGCGACCTTGGGCTGGTCGGTGAAATCGGCGGTAGAATTGACGAACACGCCCAGCTTCACGATCCGCTCGACCCGGTGCAATCCGCCGAGCGCAGCCTTGACCTGCGCGACCAGCATCAGCGCGCAGGCCTGAGCCGCCGCCGCGCCGTCTTCCAGGCTGACGTCTTCGCCCAACCGACCCGTGATGACCGCGCCATCCTTGAACGGCAACTGTCCCGAAATGTGCAGCAGGCCGTTGACCTCGACGGTCGGTACATAAGCGGCGACGGGGGCAGCGGCGGCGGGCAGCGTTAGGCCGAGCTCGGCAAGCTTGTGGTCGATACGGTCGGTCATGAACAGGCTCCTGGGAGTAAGGGGTTTCAGGCCGGCAACCCGGCAGCGAAGCGATTCGCGATCCACGTCTGCGCAACCTGCCAATCGTCGATGCGAACGTGCGCATCGGGGGCGGGCGGCATATGGCGCGCGAGATCGGGTTCGGAAATCATATGTAGGCGATGCACAGCCGGGGCATGCGTGGCGACCGAAGTGTGATGCACCGCGAGATCGTCGACGAATACGGTTACCGGATTGCCGAATTCTGACATTAGCCGTGCCACGGGATTGCCCTTGCCGCCCTGGTTGGTTTCGACCCGGTAATCCATGTCGTGCCCGAGCAACTGCGCGATGCGCGGCTGGCGGTTGTGATCGCCCAAATTGGTCAGGATCACGACGTCCGCCACGTCAGACAAGGCGGACAGCGCCTCGCGCGCATGCGGAACGAGCGTCTGGCGGCTCATCTCGTTGGGGAAGAACCCATCGAGCAACGCCCACATCTCGTCCCGCGTCGGGGGCGGGGCGCCGTTGGCGCGCGTCATGCTATTGGCGAAATCACCATTTTCGATCGCAAACGTGATGTCGTGCGCCTCGCGCAGCCACACGCCAAAGTGCCGCACCATATGCAGCAGCACTTCGTCGCAATCGCAAATCAACAAGCCCTTCAAGCATAATCTCCAAAATCGTCCGGGCCTTCCAACGCCCGACGCGCAGCGGCGAGGTCCTCCGGACGCACCTCGAGCGCTTCGGCGCACGCAATAAGGTCCGGCTGGTGCGCCTCCAGAAAGGCGAGCATTGCCGCAAGCACGACGGGATCGTCCGCGCGCGTGCGAAGGTCCATCGGCGTCATCCCCGTCACGTCCAGCAGCCGCGTGGCGCGATCTGGCTCGCCCAGCGTCCATACCAGCGCACGGAGCGCAAGCTGCGCTGGATCGTTGTTTGTCAGCGAGGCACGCATTGCGTATTCGTAAGGTCCGTAAATGGGGAAACGCTGGCGTGGCAAAAAGGGTGCTCGTTGTCGAGGACAACGAACTCAACCTAAAACTTTTCTGTGACCTCCTGGAGGCGCATGAATATGTAACTGAAGGCGTGCGGGACGGGCGCGAAGCGGTCGTGCGCGCGCGTGCCTTCCTGCCCGACCTGATCGTGATGGATATCCAGCTGCCGCACGTCAGCGGCTACGATCTGATCCTGCAGTTGAAGGCGGATCCGGCGCTGCGGGACATCCCGGTCATGGCGGTCACCGCTTATGCCGGTCGCGAGGACGAGGAGCGGATTCGCGCCGCCGGGGCGGACGCTTATGTGTCCAAGCCGATCTCGCTCGTCCGCTTCGTCGATGCGGTCGCCGCGTTGCTGTAGCAGCCCGCAACGACACGCCGAAACCGCAAACGCAGAAAGGCCGCAGGGCTCGCGCCCGCGACCTCTGGCCCAAGGCAAGCCCCGGAGACGGCAAACCGCTGACGCGGTTTACTTGATCTTGGCTTCCTTGAACTCGACATGCTTGCGCACGACGGGATCGTACTTGCTGAAGCTGAGCTTCTCGGTCTTGGTGCGCGGGTTCTTCTTCGTGGTATAGAAGAATCCGGTGTCAGCGGTGCTGACGAGCTTGATCTTGACCGTGGTCGGCTTTGCCATGACCTGAATTCCTGTGATCTGAAAATGCAAAAGCGGCGAACCGGTCGCCGCTCTCAAGCGTCGTCCGATGGCGGACACGCCCGGGAATGTCAACCGGAACGTGACCATGGGACGCTGTTGTGGGCGGATTTAACCCCACCTTTACCTCCCCGGCGGCACTATGCCGTCCAAGGAGTATCGTGTCATGACGCCAGCATCCGTTACCGACTCGCCCGATCCGGTCAGCTTGGTCGAACGCGTCAGCATGCTGGCGTTCCAGGCGGATTCCATGCCGCTCGCGATGCTGGCGACAGAAGTCGACGGCGCGCGCCACGCTGCGATCGCGTGCGGTCATTTTCAGGGCGCGGCGATTCTGCAGGCGATTTCCGCTGCCCTCGAGCGCGGCGAGCGGAGCGTGCTGATCGGTGCCTGGCTCGACGTTCTGCGAAGTGCGGTGCTACCCGGCCGGTTCGATTTGCGGTCGCACGACTCGCATATCTCGAGCAGCGCGTTTCAACGCATCGGCTGACTGCGGGTCGCATGGACGCGTTGATGGTCGCGCTGGTCGCGGCGCTGCTGGTTCAGGCGAGTGACCGCACCTTGCTGACGAGCGCGATGCTGGGAACGCGTTTCGCCCAGAAGGCGCACTGTGTCGGGGGCATGGTGCTGGCGCTCGCGATCGGCAACGGGGTCGGCGCGTTCGGTGGTTCCCTGCTCGCGCCGTATCTTTCTCCGCCGGCGAGCGATCTGCTGGTGGCGCTGGCCCTGCTGTCCGCCGGGATCAGTGGTCTGTGGCCCGTCACCGGGCGGACCAGTCCCGCCAGGCTCGGCGCATTCCCCGCGACGTTCGTGACGATCGGGTTGCTTGCGATCGGCGATCGCACGCAGTTCATCACGGCGGCACTCGCCGCGCGCAGCGCAACACCGGTGCTGCCGGCTGTTGGTGCGATCCTCGGCGCGGTTGCAATCAATCTGCCCGCGGTGGTGCTGGGGGAGCGGTGGCTGCGGCGCCTCCCGCTGCGGCCCGTTCAAATTGTCGCAGCGCTGCTGCTGACGCTCGTGGGGACGGTTCAGGCGCTCGCTGCGATCGGTCTGATCTAGCTCTTCGATCGTAGAAAGCGAAAATTAGCGTCGCGCGCTGGGGAGCCAAAGCGGTATTGGACCGTTCCCGCAACGAACCCAAAAAGGACCGAGCTTATGGCAAACGATGCCCTGAACACGCCGACCGACCTGAAGACCAACGCGACTCGCACCGTCGCCGAGTCGCTCAACGGAATTCTCGCGGACTCGTTCGCGCTCTATATGAAGACCAAGAATTTCCACTGGCACGTGTCCGGCCCGCATTTCCGCGACTATCACTTGATGCTCGACGAGCAGGCCGCCGAAATCTTCGCGGGTACCGACGATATCGCTGAGCGCGTGCGCAAGACCGGCAACACGACGCTGCGCTCGATCGGCGACATCGCCCGGCACCAGACGATCGTCGACAATGACGTCGAGTTCGTCGGCCCCAAGGCGATGCTGAGCGAACTGCGCGACGACAACCTCAAGCTGGTCGAGGCCCTGCGGGCCGCAAAGGACCTGGCCGACGGGGCCAAGGACAATGCGACCAGCGCGATGATCGATGACTGGACCGATCAGGCCGAACGCCGCGCATGGTTCCTGTTCGAGGCTGGCCGCGAGGGCTGATCGCCCGCGTGTTCCGTCAGTGTTGTGCCGGACCGATGGTCAGTAGCCAGAGGTCCGGCGGCGCGTTGACGCGGAAGGGGACGAGGCTTGTTCCCACCCCGGCGGTCACCAGCGTAATCCCTTTGCCGGACCGCGTGATCCCGCACGGGTAATTCGCGCCCGTGAACGGGTTGCGAATCCCGAGCGGCTTCAATTCCACTTGCCCGCAATGCGTATGGCCGACCAGCTCGAGCGTGATCTCGTGGAGCAGGAATGGGCGAGCGGCGCCGTGGCTGATCGCAATCGGAAGTCCCGGCAACCGGTGGACCGCTGCCATCGTCTTGGGAACGTCGTCCCGGTGATGGAAAAGATCGTCGAGCCCGGCGATCGTCAGCGCGCCGCGTGAGACTGCCTCGTTGTCGAGCACGCGGACGTTGGCGGCCCGCAGAGCGCGGCGAATGGCAGCGGGATCGGTATCGTAATCGTGGTTCCCCATCACCGCGACCACCCCGAGCGGGACGTGTACCCCGCGCAACGGCTCGACCAGTTGCGGTGCGAACGCGCGCGCGACGCTGGCGCGGTGGCCCGCGATATAATCCCCCGCGAGGAGGACGAGGTCGGGCTTCAGCCGATTTACTTGGCCGACGATCCGCCCCAGCCGCACGGCGTCCATCGCTTCGTTGCCCATGTGAATGTCGCTCAACAGCGCAACGCTCACCGGGTGTGCACCTGCGGGCCAATCGCGGAACCCGATCCGCGCGGTCCGGACGATCGGATCAATCCGCGCATTATGATGCGCCCAGGCAAACAGCGTGACCATCACGATCATTCCGAGCAGGGCGCAGGCGCGAAGAAAGGCCATGGCGTCGGCCTAGCGCGGGGTCGCCGCCCTCGCCAGCGATCATCCCGCTGGTGGAACAACTGTCGCGCGCCCATGTTGTGATGCGATGCGCGCCTTTGCGGACCTCCTCGATCGATTGATCTACACGCGGTCGCGCAACGCCAAGCTGCGACTGATCGTCGATTATCTGCGCGTCACGCCCGATCCGGATCGCGGCTGGGCGATGGCCGCGCTGACCGGCGAGCTCGACTTGCCGGGCGTCAAGCCGGCGATGATCCGCGCGCTGATCGAGACGCGCGTCGATCCGGTGCTGTTCCGGATGAGCCGCGACTATGTCGGCGACACCGCCGAAACCGTCGCGCTGCTCTGGCCGACTCCGCCGGGGACGGTGGTCGAGGCGCCGCTGGGGATGGCGCAGGCGGTCGATACGCTGGCGCGGTTGTCGCGATCGGATACGCCGGCGGTGCTCGGCAAGATGCTCGATCAGCTCGATTCGGACGAGCGGTTCGCGCTGCTCAAGATGGCGACGGGCGCTTTGCGGATCGGCGTGTCGTCCCGCCTCGCCAAGACCGCGCTGGCGCAGGCGTTCGACCTCGATGTCGAGGCGGTGGAAGAAGTGTGGCACGGGATCGACCCGCCCTACACCGCGCTGTTCGACTGGGCCGAAGGGCGCGGCGCACAGCCGACCGCCGCCGACGTGCCGGTGTTCCGCCCGTTCATGCTGGCGCACCCGCTCGAGGACGGGCGAGTCGATCTGGCGGACTATGCGGCGGAATGGAAATGGGACGGGATCCGCGTGCAGATCGTCCATGTCGCGGGCGAGACCCGGCTCTACAGCCGCACCGGGGACGACATCACCGCCAGTTTCCCGGAGGTCGCGCGCGATTTCACGACCGTGGGCGCGGTCGACGGCGAGTTGATGGTGAAGGGCGATGCACAGGGCGCAGCGACCGAAGAGGGAGGTGCCGCCAGCTTCAATGCGTTGCAGCAGCGGCTCGGGCGCAAGCTGGTTTCGGCCAAGATGCTGGCGGAGTCGCCCGCGTTCGTCCGGCTGTACGATATCCTGTTCGACGGCGACGAGGATCTTCGCCCGCTGCCCTGGACCGATCGGCGTGCGCGGCTGGAAGCGTTCACCGCACGGCTCGACCCCGAGCGGTTCGATCTGAGCACCGTGATCGCGGCCAAGGATTTTACCGCGCTGGAAGGCATTCGCGCAGGCGCGCGCGATGGCGCGATCGAAGGCGTGATGCTCAAGCGCCGCGATTCCCCTTATGTCGGCGGGCGCAAGACCGGGCTGTGGTACAAATGGAAGCGCGACCCGCTGACCGCGGATTGCGTGATGATGTACGCGCAGCGCGGCAGCGGGCGGCGGTCGTCCTTCTACAGCGACTATACCTTCGGCTGCTGGACCGCGGACGGGACGCTGCTCCCGGTTGGCAAGGCCTATTCTGGCATCACCGATGCGGAATTGAAGCAACTCGACAGCTTCGTGCGCAATCATACGACGGGGCGGTTCGGCCCGGTGCGCGAAGTGGACAAGACGCTGGTGCTCGAAATCGCCTTCGATTCGATCCACGAATCGAAGCGGCACAAATCGGGGGTGGCGATGCGCTTCCCCCGGATTTCGCGGATTCGTACCGACAAGCCCGCCGCCGAGGCCGATACGCTGGAAGGCCTCAAGCGCCTGATCGTGTGACCTCTCGACACCGGTCGCCGCGCTGATAGTCTGCCCTGAAAAAGGGGGACTATCATGCACAAGAAGCTCATCGTGGCCTTGGCCGCGCTGTTGGCGGGCACCGCCGCCAATGCCGAGACGTTCGCGATCCAGGCGGGGCATGTCATCACCGACGCGGCGCGGCCCGCGCGCGGCGCCGCCACCGTGATCGTCACCGACGGCAAGATCGTCCGGATCGAGGATGGCGCGACCGCACCCGCCGGCGCGACCGTGGTCGACCTCCACGACAAGACCGTGATGCCGGGGATGATCGACGTCCACGTCCACCTCACCAGCAATTCGGGCGAGCCGTGGTACCAGGGGCTGACCCCGAAATATTCCGAGCCCTATGCCGCCACGATTGGCCTGCGCAACGCGCTGATCACCGCGCGCGCGGGGTTCACCACGGTCCGTGATCTCGGCGGTCCGGCGCTCGCCAGCATCGCGATGCGGGATGCGATCAGCGAAGGCGGCTTCCCGGGGCCGCGGATTCAGGTCGCCGGCCCCGCGCTGTCGATCATCGGCGGGCATGGCGATTCGACGGTCGGCCTCTCGCCCAACCTGCGCGCCGCGGTCGATGCGACCGGGGAACAGTTCTGGGTCTGCACCGGCCCGCTCGAATGCGAGAAGGCGGTCCGCAAGATCGCGTCCTACGGCGTCGACGCGATCAAGTTCCACGCGACCGGCGGCGTGCTCGACGATGGCAAGATCGGCCTCGAGCAGCATTTCACCGACGAGGAAATGAAGGCGATCTGCGACACCGCGCATCAGCTTGGGTTGAAGGCGGCGGCGCATGCGCATGGCGCCAAGGGGATCGGCGCAGCGGTGCGGGCCGGGGTCGATTCGATCGAACACGGGACCTATGCCGACGACGCCGACGTCGCGCTGATGAAGGCGCGGGGCACTTATTACGTCGGCACGCTGATGGCGTTCAGCGGGCTCCAGCTGTACCTCGGCAAGGGGATCTATACCGCCAATACCGAAGCGAAGGCGCGCCAGACGCTGCTGGTCTGGGGCAAGGCGCTCAACCGCGCGTACAAGGCGGGCGTGCCGATCGCGCTCGGCACCGACGCGGCGGTCTTCCCGCATGGCCGCAACGGCGAGGAAGTCGGGCTGATGGTCAGCAAGGGGGGGATGACCCCGCGCGACGCGCTGATCGCGGCGACCAAGGGCGGGGCGGATCTGCTCGGCCTGTCGCGCGAGACCGGGACGCTCGAACCGGGCAAGTCCGCCGACCTGATCGGGGTGACCGGCGACCCGCTGACCGACCCGGCGGCAGTGACGCATGTCAGCTATGTGATGGTGGAGGGCCGGGTCGTCCCGATGCGGTGAGGTGACAGCGCCGATGGCCGCGCCTACCGTTCGGCCCATGAACGATTTGCGCCAGCTTTACCCCGAGATCGAACCCTATGCGACGGGGATGCTCGACGTCGGTGACGGGCATCACGTCTATTACGAACGCTGCGGGACGCCCGGCGGGACTCCGGCGGTGTTCCTCCATGGCGGCCCCGGTGGCGGCATCTCCCCCAGCCACCGGCGGTTGTTCGATCCGGCGCGTTACGACGTATTGCTGTTCGACCAGCGCGGCTGCGGCCGATCGACCCCGCATGCGGCGCTCGAGGCGAATACGACGTGGCATCTCGTCGAGGATATCGAGCGGTTGCGCAATTTGGTCGGGGTCGAGCGCTGGCTCGTGTTCGGCGGGTCGTGGGGCTCGACGCTCGCCCTGGCCTATGCCGAGACGCATCCCGATCGCGTCAGCGCGCTGATCCTGCGCGGCATCTATACCGCGACCCCGGCGGAGCTCGCCTGGTATTATCAGTTCGGCGTGTCCGAGATGTTCCCCGACAAATGGGAAAGCTTCGTTGCCCCGATCCCGCCGGAGGAGCGCGGCGACATGCTGCACGCCTATCGCCGATTGCTCACGGGCGACGACACTGCGCGCCAGTTGCAGGCGGCCAAGGCGTGGACGATCTGGGAAGGCGAAACGATCACGCTGCTGCCCGATCCGGCGATGTCCGCGGCGTTCAGCGATGGCCATTTCGCGCTCGCCTTCGCGCGGATCGAGAACCATTTCTTCGTCCACGATGCGTGGCTCGAGGATGGGCAATTGCTGCGGGACGCTGGGCGCCTCGCCGGGATTCCGGGGACGATCGTCCACGGGCGCTACGACATGCCGTGCCCGGCGCGCTACGCCTATGCGCTCCACAAGGCCTGGCCCGACGCGGACTTCCATCTGATCGAGGGGGCGGGGCATGCCTATAGCGAGCCCGGTATCCTCGATCAGTTGATTCGCGCGACCGACCGGTTTGCCAAAGGCTGACCGCGTCGTGCCGTCAGGCGCGCCTGACCTCCGCTACAGCCAGGGCAAAGAAAAACCCGGCAGGCGTAAAGCCTGCCGGGTTTTCTGAACCAACGTCGGACGCGTAGGGTTTACGCGATCGACGTCAGGTTGACTGCAGCCATCTTGCCGCGACGATCGACTTCGAGTTCGAACTCGAGCCGGTCGCCCTCGTTGAGCGAGGTCATGCCGCCACGCTCGACTGCCGAGATGTGCACGAACGCATCCGGCTGGCCATCGTCGCGCTGAATGAAGCCGAAGCCCTTCATCGCGTTGAAGAACTTGACGGTGCCCGTCGCCTTCTCGCCGGTCAGCGAGCGCTGCGGCGCGCCACCGGGAGCCGGACGACCACCGGGAGCAGCGGCATCACGCTCACGCGGCGGACCGCGGTCGGTGACGGCCATCGGCTCGCCGTCGATCTTGAGATCGGTTGCCGAGATACGACCACCACGATCGACCAGGGTGAAGCCGAGCGGCTGCCCTTCGGCCAGACCGGTCAGGCCAGCCTGTTCGACGGCCGAGATGTGAACGAACACGTCTTCACCGCCGTCATCGCGCACGACGAAGCCGAAACCCTTCTGGCCGTTAAAGAACTTAACGACGCCCGTGCCTTCGCCGACAACCTGCGGGGGCATCCCGCGGCCACCGCCGCCGCCGGCACCACCGCCGAAGCCGCCGCCGCCGCTGCGGAAACCACCGCCGCCGCCGCCGCCACCGCCGAAGCGATCACCGCCGCCACCGCCGCCGCCGCCGAAGCGATCACCGCCGCCGCCGAAACGGTCGCCGCCGCCGCCGAAGCGATCGCCGCCACCGCCACCGAAGCCGCTGTCAAAGCCGCCGCTGTCGCCGAAACCGTCGCGCTTGTCGCGCCCGCGCCCGCCACGATCGCCGCGGCGTCCTTTATCGAAACTCATGCCCTGTTCGTCTTCCCGCTTCGTCCGACATCATTATAACAACCATTGCACCGGACGAAAGACGCAAGGCTTTGTGCACCAAACCGCTCGTGACACAGACTCGTGTTAGCCTAAAAATATAATCGCTGCGAACAAATTCGTCCAAATTGGGGCACGGCTCGCACCGATCTTGCGTAACCGTTGCAAGCGCGGCACAGGCTGCGCGCATATGTCCATCCTCTCGCTCCTGTCAGACCCCGCCGCCTGGGCCGCGCTCGCCACGCTGATCGTGATGGAGGTGGTGCTCGGGATCGACAATCTCGTCTTTATTTCCCTGCTTTCGAACAAGTTGCCGGAGGACCAGCGAGTCCGCGTGCGGCGTGTCGGGATAAGTCTCGCGCTTGTCATGCGACTTGTTCTGCTGTCGACGATTGCGTGGATTGCCGGCCTGACCGAGCCGCTGTTTAACCTCGGCTTGGCCGGTGCGGTTAACGATCATGGCCAGCCTTCGTTTGAAACCGCATTTTCGGTGCGCGATCTTATTCTGATCGCGGGCGGGATCTTCCTGTTGTGGAAGGCGACGACCGAGATTCACCAGACGATCGACCCGAATGACTCCGACGAGTCGGAAACGGACGCGATCGACCAGAAGGGGCCAGCGACGCTCTCGTTCGGCTATGCGATCGTCCAGATCATTCTGCTCGACATCGTCTTCTCGTTCGACTCGATCCTGACCGCGATCGGCATGACCGATCAGTTGCCGATCATGATCGTCGCAGTGGTCGTCGCCGTCGGCGCGATGATGCTCGCGTCCACCCCGCTCGCCAATTTCATCGAGCGCAACCCGACCGTGGTGATGCTCGCGCTCGGTTTCCTGCTGATGATCGGCGCGGTGCTGATCGCGGACGGCTTCGGCGTGCATGTGCCCAAGGGGTATATCTATGCGGCGATGGCGTTTTCGGGCGTGGTCGAGGGGCTCAACATCGCGGCACGCCGAGGGCGCGGGCACAAGGCCGGGCATTGAGCGGCGGGCGATTCGCCGCTAGGGCCGGGCGATGAGCGTAACTCTCCACGAAGAAGACATTCCCGCAGACCTGTTCGCGCCCGGCGTGGACATTGCGGTGGATACCGAGACGATGGGTCTCATCACGCTGCGCGACCGGCTCTGCCTGGTCCAGCTGTCCGATGGCGGTCCCGACGAGCATCTCGTCCGCTTCGGCCCGGACAGCGACTATGCGGCACCCAATCTGCGCGCGCTGCTCGCGGACGCCGCGCGGACCAAGCTGTACCATTTCGCGCGGTTCGACCTCGCGGCGATCAGCCATTATCTCGAAGTGACCGCAGCGCCGGTCTATTGCACCAAGATCGCTTCGCGGCTCATCCGCACCTACACCGACCGGCACGGCCTGAAGGAACTCGTCCGCGAACTCCTCGGGCAGGATATTTCCAAGGCGCAGCAATCCTCCGACTGGGGTGGCCCGGTGCTGAGCGAAGCGCAGAAGGAATATGCCGCGTCCGACGTGCGCTATCTCCACGCGATGCGCGAGGAACTCGATCGCCGTCTGATCCGCGAAGGCCGGATGGAGCTGGCGCAGGCCTGTTTCGACTTCCTGCCCGCACGTGCCGAACTCGATCTTGCCGGCTGGCCAGAGGCAGACATCTTCGCGCATGCCTGACGCCATCGCGATCCGGAGCGCACGCCAGCGCTGGGCCGCGCCCGGGAGCAGCCACGACCGGACGGTCGCGACGCTGCGCGTCCTGCTGCCGGTCGCGATCGGGATCATGGCGGCGTTCGTCGTCGTCCTGCCGCTCTATGCGGGCGGCGACGTGAGTTTCCTGCTCGACAAGAAGAAGGTCGAAGTCGCGCAGGAACGGATCCGGATCCAGTCGGCCACCTACCGCGGGCAGGACGACAAGGGGCAACCCTTCGCGGTCAACGCGGGCTCGGCGGTGCAGAAGAGCTCGGCCGAGCCGATCCTCCGGCTCAACACGCTGTCCGCCGAAATCGGTTTGACCGACGGCCCCGCCAACATCGTCGCCGACCGTGGCCATTACGACATGGATACGCAGCAGGTGATGATCGATGGCCCGCTGAAGGTCGACAGCAGCGGCGGCTATCATATGACCACGCGCGACGCGACGCTCGATCTCAAGAGCAAGACGATCCAGAGCGGCGGCGCGGTGACCGGGACGGTGCCGCAGGGGACGTTCAGCGCCAATCACATGAAAGCGGACCTCGAAACCCATATCGTCAAGCTCGACGGTAATGCCCGCTTGCGGATCGTGCCGCGAAGGACGAAGTAAGCTCCATGCGCCGCACCCTGACCTTGCTGACCCTTTCGCTCGCCTGTGCCGGCCCGGCTTTCGCGCAGGGGCGCAATTCGCAGGCGCCGATCAATCTCAACGCCGATCACATCGAACTGCAGGACAAGGCCAACCGCGCTTTGTTTTCGGGCAACGTCGTGGTCAAGCAGGCCGAGATGACGCTCAACGCGCAGCGCATGACGGTCAGCTACGCCGGCCAGATCAGCACCGGCGCGTCCCCCGAGGCGCAACGGATCGATGCATCGGGCGGGGTGACCGTCACGCGGCCGACGCAGACCGCGCGGAGCAATTTCGCGGTGTACGATCTCAAGAAGGGCGTCATCACGATGCTCGGGTCAGTGACGCTGATCCAGGCGGGGAATACCGTCAACGGCGGTCGGTTGACGATCAACCTCGACACCGGTCGCGCGATCATCGACGGATCGTCGGTCGGCGGTGGCGGATCGACCAGCGCCCCCGGCACGACCACGTCGAGCAACGGTCGCGTCTCCGGCACCTTCTCGGTTCCCAAGCGCAACTGATCCGGTTTCCGGACGGATCCCTCCGTCCCCCGCGCGTGTAGCGCTTTCCCGACACGGGCGAGTGGCGTAGGGCGATCACACATACAATTTTATGCACGAAGCTTGCCAGATGCCGCACGGTAAGGCTTCGGTAAGACCGAAATGCGAGCAGGGACGGGCAATGAGCGATACGCTGACTTCCACGCCGGGCCTTACGCTGGACTCCGCGCCGCCGATCGCGGAAGCGCCGGTGATGAACGGCCTGTCGGTCGTCTCGATCGCCAAGTCCTACGACAAGCGCCCGGTGTTGACCGATGTGTCCGTCTCGGTCGGCAAGGGCGAAGTGGTCGGCCTGCTCGGTCCGAACGGCGCGGGCAAGACCACCTGCTTCTACTCGGTGATGGGGCTGGTGAAGCCCGACTCGGGGCGCATCATGCTCGATTCGCAGGACATCACCGGCCTGCCGATGTACCGCCGCGCGATCCTCGGCCTTGGCTATCTCCCGCAGGAAACTTCGATCTTCCGCGGGATGACGATCGAGCAGAACATTCTGAGCGTGCTCGAACTCGCGGTGCCCGATCCGGTTGAGCGCAAGGTCCGGCTCGATACGCTGCTCGAGGAATTCGGGCTGACCCGGCTGCGCGAATCGCCCGCGATGGCGCTGTCGGGCGGCGAACGCCGCCGCGCGGAAATCGCGCGCGCACTCGCCGCCAATCCGTCGATCATGCTGCTCGACGAACCGTTCGCCGGGATTGATCCGCTGTCGATCGCGGACATTCGCGACCTGATCATCCAGCTCAAGCAGCGCGGGATCGGCGTGCTGATCACCGACCACAACGTCCGCGAGACGCTCGAAATCGTCGATCGCGCGTACATCATCTACGACGGCCGCGTGCTGTTCACGGGTTCGCCCGAGGAACTGGTGGCGGATGCCAACGTCCGTCGTCTGTATCTCGGCGAGGGCTTCTCGCTGTGATCCGCACGAGCGCTGCCGGCTAGCGATGTCGCTCGCGCCACGCCTCGACCTGCGCCAGTCGCAATCGCTGGTGATGACGCCACAGTTGCAGCAGGCGATTCGCTTGCTCGCGCTGTCGAATCTCGAGATCGAGGGGTTTCTCGCCGAGGAAATCGAGCGCAACCCGCTGCTCGAAACCGGCGATTCGAGCGACGACGGCCCCACGCAGGAGCGCGAAGCCGACGTCGCCCCGCGCGACGAACCCGCGCCCGCCGACGAATTGTTGATGCAGGGCGGTGACACCGGCGAAGCCTCGCTCGATGTCGATTTCACCGCCGAGAGCTTTCACCACGACAGCGTGTCGGATCAGCCCGGCGGGGCGGGGATGGATGGCGCGCTCGGCCTCAACGGCGCGACCAGCGGGGGCGCGGGCGGCGAGGACGGACCCGACCTCGATGCCTTTACCAGCGCCACGCTCAGCCTGACCGATCATCTGCTGGCACAGGCGGGAACCGCGGTGGACGGGGCCGACCTGTTCATCGCCGCGCATCTGATCGACCAGATCGACGAGTGCGGCTATCTCGCCGCCCCGCTGCCCGACATCGCGGGCCGACTGGGCGTTACGCTCGAGCAGGTCGAGGCGGTGCTCGCGACGATCCAGACCTTCGATCCGACCGGCGTCGGTGCGCGCGACCTAGCGGAATGCCTCGCGCTCCAGGCGCGCGAGGCGGATCGCTACGATCCGTGCATGGAGAAGCTGCTCGATCACCTCGATCTGCTGGCGCGCGGCGATCTGTCGCGGCTGCGGCGGATCTGTCAGGTCGACGAGGAAGACCTGGCCGACATGATCCGCGAACTGCGCGGCTATGATCCCAAGCCCGGCCTGCGTTTCGGCGGCGAGCCATCGCAGCCGGTGGTGCCCGACCTGTATGTCGCCAAGCGCAAGGACGGCTGGGGAATCGAAATCAACGCCGCGACCTTGCCGCGCGTGCTGGTCAACCGGACCTATTACGTCGAGCTGTCTTCGGGGAAGAACGACAAGGCGTCCAAGGCGTGGCTCGGCGACATGCTTGCCAGCGCGAACTGGCTGGTCAAGGCGCTCGACCAGCGGCAGCGCACGATCATAAAGGTCGCGGGTGAGATCGTGAAGCAGCAGGAGGCGTTCTTCCTCCACGGCGTCGCGCATCTGAAACCGATGACGCTGCGCCAGGTCGCCGAAGCGATCGAGATGCACGAATCGACCGTCAGCCGCGTGACGAGCAACAAATATCTGTCGTGCGCGCGCGGGCTGTACGAGCTGAAATACTTCTTTACCTCGGCGATCCAGTCCTCCGATGGTGGCGACGCGGTCTCGGCGCAGGCGGTGAAATCTGCGATCAAGGCGCTGATCGCAGGCGAGGGGGATGCGATCCTCTCGGACGACACGCTGGTCGAGCAGCTGAAAGCGAAGGGCTTCGACATCGCGCGGCGCACCGTCGCCAAATATCGTGAGGCGCTGGGGATCGGCAGCTCGGTCCAGCGTCGGCGGGCGCGGGCGCTGGGGGCGGGGTAGAGCGGCGCTTCCGGTTGGAGAGTCGGGCAGAAGGGACGATGACGATGCGGGTCGCGATCGGGCTTTTCGGGATGGTGTCGTCGGCGCTGGCGGGTACGTCCGCCTTTGCTACGCCAAGCTTTCCGTCGACGGGGCATCTGCTGACGTCGATCGCGCTGTCCGCGCCGTTCGGTGCGCATCCCGGGTGGCAGCTGAAGGTGACGCAAGACGGCACCGTGGCCGATCCGTTCGGCGAACCGAGCGACACCGTCCCCGGCGCGATCCGGCTCTGTCTCAGTTCCGACAATGGACGGACGTGTCGTCCGGGGCTCGACCGGATGCTCACCAGCAGCGTCCCCGGTGACCTGTTTACGCAACCGCATTTTCTGAACGATGCACGCATCGTTCAGCCCACACCGGGGCGCGCGCTGCTGCTGATCCAGGTCGCCAGCCTGCACGGCGGGAATGGGGATCAGCGCGTCGCCACGATCGCGCTGCGCTATGATCGGGCGCGGGATCGCTTCGTGCCCGCCTATGCTAGGCAGACGCGGCGCAACAACAACCAGGAAATCCGGTACGTTGCAGCCGGACCGCTGCGGGGCGCGATCATCGCCGCCGAGCCGACCGACGATGCGCCCTTCGGCTTCTGGATGACGGTCGACCGACCCGATCCGACCAATGCCTATCGGCAGGTGCTGCGCTATCGCAGCGCGACACGCTATGGCGACGGCAATGCCCTGGCCGTGATCGATTCGGAAATGCCCGAGATCCAGCGGCGGCTCGCACTGTGGCATCCCGGATCGCCGCTTCCGCTGCCAGCCGGCGGGTGCACGCAGCCGCGCTTGATCGCGCATGCGCTCTGGTGTTCGCCCAGCCCCGTCCCGCACATTCCCGGATGAAGGGCGCCTTGCAGGCGGCGGATCTCGCCACCCCAACCTGCCGTCGCGGCAGTTCGACGCGACCGCAAGATTCTATGCCCGGCTGGGGTTCGTGCAACCGTGGCGCGATGACGGGTGGATGCTGAGCGCGATCAGTCGTCCTCGTCCTCATACCCCACCAGCGCCAGCGCGCGCGCCTTCATCTGGCGGGTGGCGCACCAATGGACCAGCGCGTCCTCGCGGCCATGCGTGACCCATACTTCCTTCGGCGCGATCTCGGTCAGCGTGTCGGTCAGTTCGTCCCAGTCGGCGTGATCGCTCAGGATCAGCGGGAGCTCGACCCCGCGCTGGACCGCACGCTGGCGGACGCGCATCCAGCCTGAGGCCATCGCGGTGATCGGGTCGGGCAGGCGGCGTGACCAGCGATCCGCCATCGCGCCCGGCGGCGCAATTACGACGTGCCCCATCATCTCCGCCTTGGCGGCGGTCGTCGCCGGGCGCAGCTCGCCCAGATCGACGCCGTGCGTCTGGTACAAGGCGCACAACCGCTCCAGCGCACCGTGAATGTAGATCGGCGCCGCATGCCCGCGCAGCCGCAGTTCGGCGATCACGCGCTGCGCCTTGCCCAGCGCATAGGCACCGACCAGCACGCACCGGTCCGGATTGGCGTGGAGCGCTGCGATCAGCTTGTCGATCTCGTCGCCGGTGTCGGGGTGGCGAAATACCGGGAGCCCGAAGGTGGCTTCGGTGATGAACACGTCGCACTTTACCGGCTCGAACGGCGTGCAGGTCGGATCGGGGCGGCGCTTGTAATCGCCCGAGACGACGATCCGCTCGCCGCGATATTCGAGCAGGATCTGCGCCGACCCAAGCACGTGCCCAGCGGGGACGAAGGTCGCGCGGACATCGCCGAACTGGTGGCTTTCGCCGTAGGCGACCGGGTGCCCGGCCTGTTCGCCATAGCGCGCATCCATGATCGCGAGCGTCTCCGGGGTCGCCCACACCGCGCCGTGTCCGCCGCGGGCATGATCGGCATGGCCATGCGTCACCAGCGCGCGCGGGGTGGGGCGTGACGGGTCGACCCACACGTCGGCGGGTTTGACCAGAATGCCATGGGGTTGCGGATCGATCCAGTCGCCGAGCTTTGCCATCCCACCCATGTGGGGGCGCGAGTCCGCCACCGCCACCGCCCGCGTTTTATCGCACGAAAGGATGGCGCGGCAACCATTCGTGCGGCCGTGCATTCCTGTAGCGTAACGAACAGGAGGCTCTCTGATGCGCGCACTCACCCTCGGCCTATTGGCTGCTTCCACGCTGATCGCCGGCTGCGACGAATATGGTGGTGGTCGCCCGGGCTATTATGGCGATAATCGCTATGCCCAATATGATTATGACCGGCCCGATCCGGCGTATAACGGCTATGACGCGTCGCGCTATTATCGCGATGATCGCCGTCGCTATCAGGAGCGCCGCCTCGCCAACAACGATCGCGTCTATCGCGGCAGCGACGGGCGCTATTATTGCCGCCGCAACGACGGCACGACCGGGCTGGTCGTCGGTGGCGTCGCGGGTGGCGCGCTGGGCGCGGCGATCGCCCCGGGCGGTTCGGGCCTGCTCGGCGCGCTGATCGGTGGCGTCGGTGGTGCGCTCGCGGGCAAGGCGATCGACAAGGATCGCGGCGACACGCGCTGCCGCTGACGACAGGACGGACGCGGTCCCCTCAAGGGGGGCCGCGTTCCGGCCAGACCGGAACGCTCCCGGCCATGAACCGTTGACGGACCTCCAGGTTTACAGAGGTTCATCATGAGCAAGACGCACAAGCATCATCCCAAAGCCCCGCCCAAGCCGCACGCCCAGCCGCACGCAAAGCCTGCGCCCAAGGCCGCGAAGCCGATGAGCACCGGGAAGGCGTGGTCGATCGGCGCTTTGGCCCTGGCCGCGGGCGCCGGTATCGCGGCGTTCCTGTCCCGCGGACGGATTGCGGCATTATTGTCGGGATCGGCAATCGAGGGCCATGTGCCGACCGATCTGCTCGATCCAAAGCGCAATGCGGATGACCGTGCGGTCGCCGATTTCCGCCCCGACATGTCCGCACCGATGACACCAGCGGAGCGCGAGGCGCTGCGTCCGGCAACTGGCCCCGCGCCGTCGTTGGTCTCCGATCGCGGCACGATGAACGCGCAAACGGGCGCCGCCAACTGACGAAGCGCTGACGTCCGGTCCAACCCCCCGGCCAAGGCCGGGGGGAAGCCGTCTAAAGACATCCCATTCCCCGGAGCGTCGTGCGAACGGCCTCGTCCAACGGCGTTCGCGGTTCGTGTCCCAGCATAGCCTGTAGACGGCCGTTGACGAGCCTGACCGGCCGGTCCCAAAGATATTTCATCTCGAACACTTCGCGAAGCGTCAGCACGAACGGGGATATCAGCCGCATCAACCACCACGGTGTCTTGCGGACGGCCACCGCAGGATCGCCCAAGGCGCGGCAGATCGCGTCGATCATTGTCGTACCGTCGGCGTCCCACACCCCCTCCATGTGAAAGCTGGCGAGAGCGTCGAGACCGTCCGTCTCCAGCAACTGTACCATGGTCTCGGCGACGTCGGGCAGATACGCCCATTGATGCCCGACGCCCCGTCGACCGGGATAGGTGATGGCAGCGGGCCGCTTGCCCGCCGGGACCAGTTGCGCGAACCAATTGTTCGCCGCTCCGGGGCCAAAGAAGTCACCCGCGCGCACGATCAGCACACGCCCCGCCTCGGTCTCGGCGAAGGCGCGCAGCCGTCGCTCCATCTCGACGCGGATCGCACCCTTGCGGGTGTCGGGATGCTGCGGCACGTCCTCGGCAATGTCCGGAAAGGCGTCGCGACCGTAATTGTAGACGGTGCCTGGAAACAGGATCCGAGCATCATTCGCGCGCGCCGCGGCGATGGTGTTGTCGAGCATCGGCAGCACCAGCCTGTCCCAGTTGCGATAGCCCGGCGGGTTAACCGCATGGACGATCAGCGCTGCGCCCGTGGCGGCGGCGGCAACGTCGCGCGTGACCATCGCGTCCCCGGCATGCCATTCGAAGTCATGCCGTGCCGCCACGCGGTCGGGCGCGCGATGCAGCGCACGAACGTGCCAGCCGCTTTCCCGCAGTCGTCGCGCGACGGCGCTGCCGATTCCGCCGGTTGCGCCCAGTACCAATGCGATCTTGCGTTCCATGGTTCGTCTCCGCTGTGTGTGGCGAAGAGATGCAGCCGATCCCGGTTGAACGAAATTGCCGAAATTCGTGGATCGATTATACGAGAACAGATGAGCGCACCGAGCTGGGATCTGTATCGTACGTTCGACGCGGTGTTGCGGACCGGTTCCTTGTCAGGCGCTGCGCGCAGCCTCGGGCTGACCCAGCCCAGCGTCGCGCGCCATATCGACGCGCTGGAACAGGCGATCGGGCGCGATCTGTTCGTGCGTTCGCAGCGCGGCCTGACGCCGACCGCCGCCGCGATCGAGCTTAGGCCCTACGCCGCGTTGCTTGCCTCGACCACGGCGGCCCTGCTGCGCACGGCGGATGGCGGTGCCGACACGGTCGCCGGAACCGTGCGGATCAGCGCGAGCGAAGTGGTCAGCGCCGAGCATCTCCCGGCCATGCTGGCGCGGCTGCGGAAGCGGCATCCCGCGCTCGCGTTCGAGCTGTCGGCGTCGAACAGCGTCGATGACCTGCTGCAGCGCCAGGCCGATATCGCGGTGCGCATGGTGCAACCGACCCAGCAATCGCTGATCGCGCGCAAGGTTTCGCCGATCCCGCTCGGTTTGCATGCCCATGCGGACTATCTCGCGCGTCGCGGCGTGCCCGCGACCCTCGCCGATCTGGCCGACCATGATCTCATCGGGTTCGACACGGAGACCCCGGCGATCCGCGCCATTGCCGAGCTTTTCCCCGAGCTGAACCGCGCGGCGTTCGCGCTGCGAGTCGACAGCGACGTTGCGCAGCTTGCCGCGATTCGAGCGGGCTTCGGGATCGGCATCTGCCAGCTCCCGGTTGCCGCGCGCGATCCGCAGCTCGTCCGCGTGCTGCCGGATGGCTTCGCGATCGACCTCGGTGTCTGGATCGTGATGCACGAAGACCTCGGCAACAGCCCGCGATGCCGCGCAGTCTTCGACGCTCTGGTCGCCGAATTCGGCGCCCCACCGCGCGGCGGCGGTTGACCCAAACCCGCGCAGCTGGAGCGGCACAGTTCCGCGAGATGCTCCGCCGCTGCGGCAGACCGATTGCACCGCGCGCACCGCCGCCCCATATCGCGCTCCATGAGTGGAAACGAAACGGTGTGGCACGGCACCACGATCCTGTCCGTGCGTCGCAATGGTCGAGTCGTCATCGCCGGAGACGGTCAGGTGACACAGGGCCAGACGGTGATGAAACCCAATGCCAAGAAGGTGCGGCGGCTCGGTGACGGCTCGGTGATCGCCGGGTTCGCGGGCGCGACGGCGGATGCCTTCACGCTGTTCGAGCGGCTGGAGCGCAAGCTCGAGCAGCATCACGGGCAGTTGCTGCGTTCGGCGGTCGAACTCGCCAAGGACTGGCGGACCGACAAATATCTGCGCAATCTGGAAGCGATGATGATCGTCGCCGATAAAGAGGTGACGCTGATCCTGACCGGCAACGGCGACGTGCTCGAGCCCGAGGCGGGTGTCGCGGCGATCGGATCGGGCGGCAATTACGCGCTCGCGGCGGCGCGGGCGCTGGTCGATTACGAAGCCGATGCCGAGACGATCTGCCGCAAGGCAATGGCGATCGCGGCGGAGGTCTGCGTCTACACTAACGACCGTTTGACGGTTGAAAGCATCGAAACGCCCTGAGCCAAGCAAAGCCCCTCCC